>CALUGA010000020.1 GCA_944320105.1 uncultured Prevotella sp.
TGCCAGCCCCCGGCCTCGATGGCCGCTCGCTGCTTGTATCTATCCTCTGTCTGTCTCAGCCTGTCAAAGAACTCTTCCCTTTGCAGCCCCCGGGGTTGTTCCCCGAAAGCGGATGCAAAGGTATGAAGTTTTCCGAAACCACGCAAGGACGAGGCAAAAAACATCGCGCAATTTAACATCCTTTTGCATACAATCCCGCTAAATTACTGCAAAAATTGCATCGCACATTAAAATATATATAGACAGCTGTCATCAGAAAGGGAAAGACGGTTTTGGCTTCCCATCCGCTTTAATGCATCCTTCAACATATTTTCGTCATCAACCTTGTTGGCAAATTGAATCAGGAATTATTTATGTATTGCTGTAGCTCCTTGACATTCAAGCCCATGAAGTGCGAGTATGTGCGGTAGATGAGCGCATTCATCTGCCCGTTGATGGCCATGAAGCAAACGGGGCTGGCCGTCAGATGATGCCGACGTGGTTTTCTCTTCCCTTACGTGTAGGCTTGCCGGTGCACCCCGCCCACGGCGCGCCCACTGGGTTCATCCTTCCCAGCAAAAGCCTTGTCCCAAGCCAATGCCTCGGCAGTGCTGCACGCCACGCTCGGCACACTTGGCACCGTGGCCGCCGCACTGTCACTGGGGAAGTGGGAGGCAAAGAGCGTTCGGTAGAAATATTCTTCCTTGTTGCGCGGCGGGTTGACGGGAAAACGCCCGGCGGCGTGCGCCATCTCATCGTCGCTCACGCTTTCCGTCGCAATGCGCTTCAGGGTATCGATCCACGAATAGCCCACGCCGTCGGAGAATTGCTCCTTTTGCCGCCATGCCACCTCTGCGGGCAGCAAAGGCGCAAATGCCTCGCGGAGGATGCGCTTCTCCATAGTGCTGCCAGGGCACATCTTTGCCGACGGGTTGATGCGCATGGCCACATCGAGGAACACTGTGTCGAGGAAAGGCACTCGCCCCTCTACGCCCCACGCCGCCAGGCTCTTGTTGGCGCGGAGGCAGTCGTAGAGGTGCAGCCGTGAGAGCTTGCGCACGGTCTCCTCGTGGAAGGCGCGGGCATCGGGGGCCTTGTGGAAGTAGAGGTAGCCGCCGAACACCTCGTCGGCTCCCTCGCCGGAGAGCACCATCTTTATGCCCATGCTCTTTATGACGCGCGCCAGAAGATACATCGGCGTGGAGGCGCGGATGGTGGTCACGTCGTAGGTCTCGGTGAAGTACACCACGTCGCTAAGCGCGTCGAGTCCCTCTTGTATCGTGTAGTTTATCTCGTGGTGCACGGTGCCGATGTGGCGGGCCACAAGGCGGGCTTTCTCCAGGTCGGGCGCGCCGTGCAGGCCTACGGCAAACGAGTGGAGCCGTGGCCACCAAGCGGCTTCGCGCCCTCCGCTCTCGATGCGCTTCCGCGCATACTTTTGGGCGACGGCGCTGATGACCGACGAGTCGAGCCCTCCACTCAGCAGCACCCCGTAAGGCACGTCGCTCATCATCTGGCGCCTCACGGCCACTTCCAGCGCCATGCGCAGTTCCTCGGGGTCGGCTGGGTTGTCTTTCACGCTGTCGTAAGAGAGCCAATCGCGCCGGTAGTACCTCCGGGGCATTTTGTCATGGCTTGCGAGGACGTGGCCCGGCGGGAACGGCTCGTAGCGGGAACATTGCCCCTCCAGGGCCTTCAGCTCGCTCGCCACGTACAATAGCCCCTCGTCATCGTATCCATAATAAAGGGGTATCACCCCGATGGGGTCGCGGGCGATGAGGTACTCGTCACGCTCCGCATCGTAAAGCGCAAAGGCGAAAATCCCGTCCAATTCGTTCAGGAAGCCATCGCCTTTCTCCCTGTAGAGCGCAAGGATTACCTCGCAGTCACTCCCGGTCATGAACTGATACATGCCGGCACATTCCCGGCGTATGTCCTGGTGGTTGTATATCTCGCCATTGACTGCCAGCACCAGCTTCTTGTCGGGGCTGAAAAGCGGCTGGCGACCCGACTCGGGGTCGACAATGGCCAGGCGCTCGTGGGCCAGGATGGCCGAGCCGCCGCAGTAGATGCCGCTCCAGTCGGGGCCGCGATGGCGCAGCTTGCCGCTCATTTGCAGCGCCCTTTGCCGCAAGGCGGGCGTTTGTCGCCCGATGTTGAAAATTGAAACGATTCCACACATGAAAGTTTAGAATTAGGAATTAGGAGTTTGGAATTAGGAGTTTGGAATTAAGAAAAATACCGCAAAGGCATACTTTCTTAATTCCACCCCCAATTCTTCATTAATTGTACGCGCTCTCGCCGTGCTCGTAGATGTCAAGGCCTTCCTCTTCCACACGCTTGTCGACCCTTATGCCGACAAGGCGGTCGACCACCTTGTACAGCACGAACGTGACCACGGCGCTGAACGCAACCGAGATGAGCGTGGCCACAACCTGTACCCAAAGCTGGTGCCAGTCACCGTAGAGCGCGCCCTGCACACCACCGTCACCCGTCACGAAGCGGGTTGCGAACACACCAGTGAGGATAGACCCTACGACACCGCCTATCCCATGCACACCGAATGCGTCGAGTGCATCGTCGTACTTGAACCGTGGTTTCACCACGGCCACCATGAAGAAGCATATCACTGACGTTGCCAATCCGATGCAGAACGCTCCGAGCAGCCCGGTAGACCCGGCGGCAGGGGTTATGGCCACAAGCCCCGCTACCGCCCCGGTGCATGCGCCGACCGTGGTAGGCTTCTTGTTGAATATCCAGTCGATGGTCATCCACGTCACTGCGGCTGTTGCCGTGGCCACGTGCGTCACCATCAGGGCGTTTGCCGCTATGCCGTCGGCAGCCAGCCCGCTGCCCGCATTGAAGCCGAACCAGCCCAGCCAGAGGAACGATGTGCCGAGAAACACAAAGGTGATGTTGTGCGGCGTGATGGGGTGGCCAGCCTTATAGTCGTCGCGCTTGCCAATCATCAGGGCCATGACGAGTGCCGAGATTCCCGCGTTGATGTGTACCACTGTGCCACCGGCAAAGTCTATGGCTCCCATCTCCTGCAGGAAACCGCCGCCCCATACCCAATGCGCCATGGGGAAATAGGCCAGCACCGTCCAAAGGACGATGAACACCATGTAGCCCTTGAACTTTATCCTTTCGGCAAAGGCGCCCAGGATCAGCGCAGGCGTTATCAGCGCGAACATGCACTGGAACATCACGAACACCAGTTCGGGTATGCCGGTTGGGGTGAGCGTAGACGGCGTTATGCCGCTGAGGAACGCCTTGTCGAAGCCCCCGATGACCGCGAACAGGGGGCTGCCGGACTCCTTGAAGCCTGTGCCGAAAGCCCACGTATAGCCTACCGCAATCCATAGTATGCTTATCACCCCAACAATGAGCATGGTCTGCATGATGATGCTGAGCACGTTCTTCTGCCTTACCAGCCCACCGTAAAACAGCGCGATGCCGGGGATGGACATGAGCAGCACCAACGCCGTAGCCACCACCATCCATGCCGTGTTGCCAGTGTCAAGCACGGGCTGGGCGACCACTGCCGTGGCATCGGCCCAAGCCCTTGCAGAAAACAATCCTGCCATGACAGCCGCCATGGCCAATCTCTTACCTATTAATATATGTGCATACTTTCCCATAACATTATCCTCCAAATGTTCTTTACATAAATCATTGATAACCTTGCTACCGAATCAATGCTCCTGCTCGGCATTGTACAATGCGATGTCGCCACGTTCGCCGGTGCGGATGCGGATGGCGTCATCGACGGGCATTATGAATATGCGCCCATCGCCAATCTCTCCCGTCTGTGCAGAATTCAGGATGGCCTGGACTGACTTTTCCACATTCTTGTCGCGCACCACGAGCGACACGAGCGTACGCTCTATCGAGCTGGTGTCATAAACAATGCCGCGGTAGATGCGCCCTTGGCGCGCCTTTCCATTGCCGCGCACATCATAATAGGAGAACCATTCGATGCCTGCCTCCAACAAGGCTTTCTTAACATCCTCAAATCTGGATTTGCGGATGATTGCTTCAATCTTCTTCATAACACTTCTCTCGTTTGGTTTTGTTAATATAATGGCAATTGTTGCGTCAGAATGCAATGTTTTGCTGCAAAGGTATGTCATTTTGCCGCAAAATGCAACAGAAGTACAACACCATGCAAGTAAAAATCATCTAATTGCTTCGTTTTATCGCTGAACAATATGTTTTGGTTTTAATTTGACGGAATTACACAAAGATATGCGACATATTGCAATCACGAACGAACGCGAGCAAGAATCGTGGCATAATTTTATTTGGAACAAGCCAGAACTTTCACTTAGACGATTATTTGCAATATTTTGTTTCGTTTTGAAACGTTGTTAACGTATTTTGTTTGACAATCGTAAGAAAGCCCATGCAAACAATGACAAAAAGACATAAAATGTTTTGTTTACATTTCAAAATATTGTAATTTTGCAGCGGAACAAAAACAAAATGAAACCAACAAACCAAGAATTGCCATCAACTTGGAAGCCATTAGGCATTCAACACAAACATACACTATCAAATAAATAGCAACAAATTTAAAACTTTATGTTATGAAAAATTTAGCGAGAGGATTTGTTTCTGCATTTGCGTTGTTTGGCATAGCAGTACCCATGTCAGCACAAGACAGGGTAGAGGGAACGATACAGGCAGACATTGTGAGCCAGTACATATGGCGTGGGCAGGACTTGGGCGACGCCAGCCTGCAGCCCACCCTCGGCCTGGCGTACAAGGGAGTTTCGCTTACGGCGTGGGGCAGCATGGGCCTTTCCGATCCCACTGACACCAAGGAGCTGGACTTGACGCTGGCATATAAAATAGGTGGACTGAACATCGGCGTGACCGATTATTGGTTCAACACCCCCAACGACCGCTATTTCGACTATGCTGCGCACAGCACATCGCACGTGCTCGAAGCAAACATAGGCTACGACTTCGGCCCGGTGGCCGTTCAATGGTACACCAACTTTGCCGGCCAAGACGGGCTGGACAAGGACGGACACCGCGCTTATTCGTCATACTTTGAGCTTAGCGCGCCGTTCCGCCTTGCCGGATGCCAGTGGACAGGCACTGTGGGCGCTGTGCCTTACGCAACAAGTTTCTATGCCGAGGCAGGCGGGTTCGCAGTCACCAACGTATCGCTCAGGGCCACGAAGGACCTCCGTGTCACAGAGTCGTTCTCCCTGCCACTGTTCGCCGCAGTGTCTGCCAATCCAAGCACTGGGAAGGCTTACCTTGCATTTGGGCTGACCCTCCGCCCTTGATTGCTCAAAGGGAATGGGATGGCGCTCGCCGACAGACATTAAATTAATGTAACGATGGGAAGTATAGTCAAGTTTACGAAGATGCACGGGGCAGGCAATGACTACATCTATGTAGACACGTCGCGCTACGCAATCCTAAAGCCTGCTGAATTGGCACGCCAGTGGAGCGACCGCCACAAAGGCATCGGCAGCGATGGCCTGGTGCTGATAGGCCAGTCGCCCGTGCCAGAGGCCGACTTCTCCATGCGCATCTTCAATGCCGATGGGTCGGAGGCCCGTATGTGCGGCAACGCATCACGCTGCATAGGCAAGTATGTCTACGAGAAGGGTCTGACCGCCAATGCCTCCGTTAGGCTGCTCACGCAGTCAGGCATCAAGGTGCTGAAGCTGAATGTAGGCAAGAAGGGCAGCGTGGAAAGCGTCACCGTGGACATGCAAGAGCCGTGCATGGCTGACCGGTACCAGCTGGCCACTGCTGACGGCTCAATGCGGGAGGGCAGCCTCACCGTGTGGGGGCAAGAGCTGCGAGGCACGTTCGTCTCCATGGGCAACCCGCACTTCGTCATCTTTACGGATGACGCTGAGGCCGTGGACGTGGCCAGGATGGGGTGCGCGCTGGAAACGCACCCCATGTTCCCCGAGCGGTGCAACATAGAGTTCGCCAGCCTGCTCGGCAAGGACCATATCCGCACGAGGGTGTGGGAACGCGGGAGCGGCATCACCATGGCGTGTGGCACCGGGGCCTGCGCCACCGCAGTCGCCGCCACGCTGACCGGGCGCTCGGGGCGGAAGAGCACGGTCGTGATGGACGGTGGGTCCCTGGAAGTTGAGTGGAGCGAGGCAGACAACCACGTCTACATGACCGGCCCTGCCGAGTTCGTATATGAAGGAGAAATAGAAGTGGAATAACATAACAGCAATATACTATGGCTTTAGTGAACGAACACTTTCTTAAATTGCCAAACAACTACCTGTTTGCCGATGTGGCGAAGAAAATAAACGCCTTCAAGGTATCGCACCCCAACGCGGATGTAATCAGCCTGGGCATTGGCGACGTGACCAGGCCGCTCTGTCCGGCCGTGACTGAGGCCATGCACCGTGCCGTGGACGAGATGGCCACCGAGGAAGGCTTCCATGGCTACGGCCCGGAACAGGGCTACTTGTTCCTGCGTGAGGCCATCGTGAAGAACGACTTCCTGCCTCGCGGCATCCGCCTGGACCCTTCGGAGATATTCGTCAACGACGGGGCGAAAAGCGACACGGGCAACATCCAGGAGCTGGTGCGCTGGGACAACAGCATAGGGGTGACCGACCCCATATACCCCGTATACATCGACTCCAACGTGATGATAGGCCGCGCCGGGGAATTGAAGGACGGCAGGTGGAGCAACGTAGTTTACCTGCCTTGCACTGCGGAGAACAACTTCGTGCCGCAACTGCCCGACCGCCGGGTGGACATCATCTACCTGTGCTACCCCAACAACCCCACGGGGACCGTCATTTCCAAGGATGAACTGCGCAAGTGGGTGAACTATGCGCTCAAGAACGATACGCTCATATTCTACGACGCGGCCTACGAGGCATACATCAAAGACCCCGACATACCGCACTCCATCTACGAGATAAAAGGGGCGCGGAAGGTGGCCATAGAGTTCCACAGCTTCTCAAAGACCGCCGGGTTCACCGGCGTGAGGTGCGGCTACACGGTTGTGCCGAAAGAGCTTACGGCCTCGACACTGAGCGGCGGACGGATAGCGCTGAACCAACTCTGGTACCGCCGCCAGTGCACCAAGTTCAACGGCACGAGCTACATCAGCCAGCGAGCAGCCGAGGCCACTTACACACCAGAAGGCAAGGAGCAGATAAGGCAGACCATCGCCTACTACATGGACAATGCCCGGATGATGCGCGATGAGCTGTCACGCCTCGGCCTGCAAGTGTTTGGCGGGGAGAACGCCCCATACATCTGGCTGAAGACACCAGGAGGCGAAGGCAGCTGGCGCTTCTTCGAGCAGATGCTCTACAACGCCCACGTGGTCTGCACACCGGGCGTGGGCTTCGGCCCGAGCGGCGAGGGGTATGTCCGCTTCACGGCTTTCGGCAACCACGAGGACTGCGCCAAGGCCATGGAGCGCTTGAGGAAATGGATTTGAGAGCCTGGCGCCGCACCTTGGCCGTACTTGCAAATATGCAACTAAAGAACGCCCAAAAGCATCCTTGATACCTACCTGTGCCGAGGCGTGGCCCAAAACGGCCTGTTTGGGGCCACAACATGGCCTGTTCGGAGAGCCAAGACGGCCTGTCTCGGAATGCAAAACGGCACATACGGCAACGCCTTGGCTACCAAGTGGTTAACAAACGGGGTACATACCGCTGCAATTAACATATAAATGTTAACGGCAACACGCTGCCGCATCAAGGCGCACCGGCCGCTTGCGGACAACAACCTTGGATAGGACAACGATTAAAGAAACATATAAGCAATGACAAACTTGAGATTTAATGTAGTGGAAAGCGCTTTCAACAAGAAACCGTTGAAAGTGGACACGCCGGCGGAACGCCCGTCGGAGTACTTTGGGAAAAATGTGTTCAACCGCGCCAAGATGTACAAATACCTGCCCACGGAAGTGTATGAGGCCATGGTCAGCGTGATGGACAACGGCGCCAGCCTGGACCGCTCCATGGCCGACGCCGTGGCCGCCGGGATGAAGAAGTGGGCTGAAGAGAACGGCGTGACGCACTACACGCACTGGTTCCAGCCCTTGACGGAAGGCACCGCAGAGAAGCACGACGCCTTCATCGAGCACGACGGCAAGGGAGGCATGATAGAGGAATTCTCCGGCAAGCTGCTCGTGCAGCAAGAGCCCGACGCATCGAGCTTCCCCAACGGCGGCATACGCAACACCTTCGAGGCCCGCGGCTACTCTGCATGGGACCCAACCTCGCCAGTGTTCATCATGGACGACACGCTCTGCATACCAACCATATTCATATCCTACACTGGCGAGTCGCTTGACTACAAGGCACCGCTGCTGCGCGCGCTCCATGCGGTGAATGTAGCCGCAACGGAAGTGTGCCACTACTTCGACCCAGCAGTGAAGAAAGTGATATGCAACCTCGGCTGGGAGCAGGAGTACTTCCTTGTGGACGAAGGGCTTTACAACGCCCGCCCGGACTTGGTGCTGACAGGCCGCACCCTAATGGGGCACGACTCGGCCAAGAACCAACAGATGGACGACCACTACTTCGGCACCATCCCCGACCGTGTGCAGGCTTTCATGAAAGACTTGGAGATACAGGCTCTGGAGCTGGCAATCCCATGCAAGACGCGCCACAACGAGGTGGCTCCCAACCAGTTTGAGATAGCCCCGGTGTTCGAGGAGACCAACATCGCAAACGACCACAACATGCTGCTGATGTCATTGATGAAGAAAGTGGCGCGCAAGCACGGATTCCGCGTGCTGCTCCACGAAAAGCCATTCGCAGGCATCAACGGCTCGGGCAAGCACAACAACTGGAGCCTCTCGACCGACACTGGCGCACTGCTCCACGCCCCGGGCAAGACCCCCGAGGAAAACCTGCGCTTCGTTACCTTCGTGGTGGAAACGCTAATGGGCGTATACAGGCACAACGGATTGCTGAAAGCCAGCATAATGAGCGCCACAAACGCCCACCGGCTGGGCGCCAACGAGGCACCGCCCGCCATCATCTCGTCGTTCCTCGGCAAGCAATTGAGCGAGCTGCTGGACCACATTGAGCGTAGCGACCAGGACGACATCTTCAGGCTGGCCGGCAAGCAGGGCATGAAGCTCGACATACCCGAGATACCCGAACTGCTCATCGACAACACCGACCGCAACCGCACCTCGCCCTTCGCCTTCACGGGCAACCGCTTCGAGTTCCGAGCCGTAGGCAGCGAAGCCAACTGCGCCTCTGGCATGATAGTGCTCAACACGGCCGTGGCCGAAGCCCTCACCGACTTCAAGCGCCGGGTGGACGCGCTCGTGAGCCAGGGGCAAGACCAGACAGCCGCCATCATCAGCGTGTTGCGAGACGACATCAAGGCTTGCAAGCCCATACGCTTCGACGGCAACGGCTATTCAGAAGAATGGGTGGAGGAGGCCAAGCGCCGCGGGCTTGACTGCGAGACGAGCTGCCCGCTCATCTTCGACAGCTACATGGCCGAGGACTCAGTCAAGATGTTCGAGGCGATGAACGTGATGAGCCGCAAGGAGCTGGAGGCGCGCAACGAGGTGAAATGGGACACTTACACCAAGCGCATACAGATAGAGGCCCGCGTGATGGGCGACATCAGCATGAACCACATCGTGCCCGTGGCCACTCACTACCAGAGCCAGCTGGCGAAGAACGTGCAGAACATGCGCCAGATATTCGCTCCTGAAGAAGCCGGAAAGCTCTGCGAACGCAACATGAAGCTAATCAAGGAGATAGCCGAGCGCACCCAGGCCATAGAAACCGGCGTGGAGGAACTAACCAACGCCCGCAAGGTGGCGAACAAGATAGCCGGCGAGCGCGAAAAGGCCATAGCCTACCACGACACGGTGGAACCCAAGATGGGGCAAATCCGCTACCAGATAGACAAGCTGGAGCTGATTGTGGCCGACGAGCTTTGGACGCTGCCCAAATACCGGGAGCTGCTGTTCATAAGGTGACGGCATAACAGTAGACTTTTGCTGCAAAACCAGGGCGTAGAGGGCTGTGAAGCCGCACTGCGCCTTTTGCAGCATATCGAAACACGCAAACTAAATTACCGAGACATGAGAAATGGACTTTACAACAGTGACTACGAGCACGATGCCTGCGGCGTGGGGATGGTGGTCAACATACACGGCAACAAGAGCCACGAACTGGTGGACAGCGCGCTTAAGGTGCTCGAGAACATGCGCCACCGCGGAGCCGAGGGTGCTGACAACAAGACCGGCGACGGCGCTGGCATCCTGCTCCAGATACCCCATGAGTTCATATTGCTGCAGGGCATCCCCGTCCCCGAGAAGGGGAAGTACGGCACCGGCATCGTGTTCCTGCCCAAGGATGCCGAGAGCCAGCAGCACATCCTGAGCGTGATGATAGAGGAGATAGAGCGCGAGGGGCTATCGCTTATGCACCTGCGCAACGTGCCTGCGAACCCGGCCTGCCTGGGCGAGACCGCACTGGCCAGCGAGCCGGACATAAAGCAGGTGTTCGTGACCGGCGTCAGCGACGAAGACGTGCCTACGTTCGAACGTACGCTGTACCTCATCCGGAAGCGCATAGAGCGGAGGGTGACGCACAAGGATTTCTACGTATGCTCGCTCTCCTCGCGCACAATCGTATACAAGGGCATGCTGTCGAGCCTGCAGCTGCGCCAGTATTTCACCGACCTTACCAACAGGTATTTCACAAGCGGCATCGCCCTGGTGCACTCACGCTTCTCCACCAACACATTCCCCACATGGGGCTTGGCGCAGCCTTTCCGCCTGCTGGCGCACAACGGGGAGATAAACACCATCCGGGGCAACCGGGGGTGGATGAAGGCCAGGGAGAGCGTGCTCGGCTCGGAGGCACTGGGCGACGTGAAGGACATTTCGCCCATCGTGCAGCCGGGCATGAGCGACTCGGCAAGCCTCGACAACGTGCTGGAATTCTTCGTAATGTCTGGCCTCTCGCTGCCCCACGCCATGGCCTTGATGGTGCCCGAGAGCTTCAACGACAAAAACCCCATATCGGAAGAGCTGAAGGCTTTCTACGAGTACCACTCCATACTGATGGAGCCATGGGACGGCCCGGCGGCCTTGCTCTTCAGCGACGGGCGCTATGCCGGGGGCATGCTCGACCGCAACGGGCTGCGCCCGGCACGCTATGCCATCACCAAGAACGACACGATGGTGGTGGCCTCTGAGGTGGGCGTGATGGACTTCGACCCTTCCGAGATTGCCGAAAAGGGCCGCCTGCAGCCGGGCAAGATCTTGCTCGTTGACACGCAGGAGGGAAGGATTTACCGCGACGCCGAGATAAAGGAGCGCCTTGCCGCCGAGCACCCTTACCGCCAATGGCTGGCGGCCAACCGCATACAGCTGGAAAAGCTGAAGAGTGGGCGCAAAGTGGACAATGCCGTCGATGGATTGGTGCGCCGCGAACTGATGTTCGGCTTTGGCGCGGAAGATGTGGACAACATCATCATGCCTATGTGCGTGAACGGCCAGGAGCCTACTGCGGCCATGGGCAACGACACGCCGCTGGCCGTGCTGGATGACCGGCCGCAACCGTTGTTCAACTATTTCCGGCAGCAGTTTGCCCAAGTGACCAATCCCGCCATAGACTCCATCCGAGAGAGCCTCGTAATGTCGCTCACCGAATACATCGGCCGCGTAGGCTCTGGAATACTGCGCCCCGATGCTTCCAACTGCAAGATGGTGCGCCTGCCCCACCCCATCTTGAACAACACACAACTCGACATCCTGTGCAACATCCGCTACAAGGGGTTCAACACAGTGAAGCTGCCCATGCTCTTCGAGTGTGGCGAGGGGGAGGACGGATTGCGCTCCGCCCTCGACCGGCTTTGCAAGGATGCAGCCCGCAGCGTGGACGAAGGCTGCAACTACATCATCCTTTCCGACCGCGACATCGACCGGGAGCACGCCGCCATCCCCTCGCTGCTGGCCGTAAGCGCCGTGCACCACTACCTCATCTCGGTGGGCAAGCGTGTGCAGACCGCATTGATAGTGGAGAGCGGCGAAATCCGCGAACCAATGCATGCCGCCCTCCTGCTGGGCTACGGCGCATCGGCCCTGTGCCCCTACATGGTGTTTGCCGTATTGGACGACTTGGTAAGGCGCAAGAAGGTGCAAGAAAACTACGAAACCGCAGAGGCCAACTACATCGGCGCCATGAAGAAGGCCCTGCTGAAAATCATGGCAAAGATGGGCATCTCTACCATCCGTTCCTACCGCGGAGCAAAGATATTCGAAGCGGTGGGCCTGTCGGAGAGTTTGCTCAAGACCTACTTCGGCACCGATACATCCACCATAGGCGGCATAGGTCTGGAGACCATCGCCCGCGATGCCGTGGCCATGCACGACGCAGGGCTTGCCAAAGATGCGGAGACTGACTTCCTGCCCAACTTCGGCCAGTTTCATTACCGCAAGGACGGCATCCGCCATGCCTGGACACCGGAGACTATCGCCACGCTACAGCTTGCCACGAGGACAGGCAACTACGGGAAGTACAAGGAGTTCACCCGGCTGGTCGACGAGAAGCCGGACGCCATCTTCATCCGCGACTTCCTCGACTTCAAGCGTGCCGCCACACCGATAGACATTGACAAGGTAGAGCCGGTAAGTGCCATCGTGAAGCACTTCGTGGCAGGAGCCATGAGCTTCGGCGCGCTCTCAAAGGAAGCCCACGAAGCCATCTGCCTGGCAATGAACCAGCTCGGCACCCGGTCAAATACGGGCGAAGGGGGAGAAGACAACGAACGCTTCCATGGGGAGACTGGCGGCATCTCGCTCTGCAGCAAGACAAAGCAAGTGGCATCGGGGCGTTTCGGCGTAACGGCCGAATACTTAGTGAATGCCGAGGAAATACAAATCAAGGTGGCGCAAGGCGCGAAACCCGGAGAAGGCGGGCAACTGCCAGGCTTCAAGGTGGACGAAGTGATAGCCAAGACGCGCCACTCCATCCCTGGCATCTCGCTCATCTCGCCGCCGCCCCACCACGACATCTATTCCATTGAGGACTTGGCGCAGCTTATCTTCGACTTGAAGAATGTCAATCCACGGGCGGCCATCAGCGTAAAGCTGGTGGCAGAAAGCGGCGTGGGCACCATTGCCGCAGGAGTGGCAAAGGCGAAAGCTGACCTCATAGTCATCTCGGGAGCAGAGGGAGGAACGGGGGCCAGCCCCGCATCGAGCATGCGCTTTGCAGGCATATCGCCCGAAATTGGGCTTGGCGAGGCACAGCAGACTTTGGTGAAGAACGGGTTGCGTGGCAGCGTCCGCCTGCAAGTGGACGGGCAACTGAAGACAGGGCGCGACATCATCCTCATGGCATTGCTGGGAGCGGAGGAGTTCGGCTTCGGCACATTGTTGTTGATTGTGCTTGGCTGCGTCATGATGCGCAAGTGCAACCTCAACACCTGCCCGTTGGGAGTGACCACCCAAAACCCGGAACTCCGCCGGCACTTCATGGGCAAACACTCATATCTGGTCAACTACTTCACCTTCTTGGCTGAAGAGGTGCGTGGGTACTTGGCTGAAATGGGATATACAAAACTTGACGACATCGTAGGCCATACCGAACTGATTGTGCGCAAGCCTGCCATAAAAGGGAGCAAACCGTCGATGCTCGACTTTACCCGTTTGCTCTTTAAGGAAGATAAGGAAGGACCGCTCTGCCATGCGGCAGGACAGAAGCATCACCTTGACGGAGTGCTTGACAATCAGATCATACACTCCGCATGGCGTGCCATAGAGGAACAGGAAGAAGTTAACGCCGATTACGCCATCAAGAATACCGACCGTGCTGTGGGTGCGATGCTGAGCGGACTGATAGCTTCCAGATACGGAGAAAGGGGGCTGCCGGACTCCACCGTCAACGTAAAGTTCAAGGGAAGTGCCGGACAAAGTTTCGGCGCGTTCCTCGTCAGAGGAGTGAACCTAAAGCTCGAAGGCGAAGCCAACGACTATTTTGCCAAGGGACTGAGTGGAGGCCGCATCGCCATCCTGCCGCCGGTGCGCAGCAACTTCAACGCCGAGGACAACACCATAGCCGGCAACACGGGATTGTACGGAGCAACGTCAGGCGAGCTGTACGTCAACGGCAAAGTGGGCGAACGATTCGCAGTGCGCAACTCCGGCGCCATAGCCGTGGTGGAAGGCGCGGGCGACCACTGCTGCGAATACATGACCGGGGGCCGAGTGGTTGTCTTGGGAGAAACCGGACGGAACTTTGCAGCTGGCATGAGCGGCGGTGTGGCTTACGTATGGGACAAGCGCCACGACTTCGACTACTTCTGCAACATGGACATGGTGGAAATCAACCTCGTGGAGGAAAGCTCCGCCCGCAAGGAGCTGCACGAGCTGATACGCCAACATTACCTTTACACAGGATCGAAGCTGGCGCGCCTGATGCTTGACGACTGGCAGCGCTACGTGGAGGACTTCATCCAGATAGTCCCTATCGAGTATAAGCGCGTATTGCAGGAGGAACAAGTAAGGAAACTGCAACAGAAGATAGCCGACATGCAGCGCGACTACTGAACAGTCAATGGTGAAGAATTAAGAATTAAGAAAATACCTCCAGCGAATCTCCGCAAGGCGTTTCCAAAACTCTTGATTCTCACCGCTTGGCCAACAAAAGGATTTTTCTCAATTCTCAATTCATAACTTAATTATAAATGGGAGACCCTAAAGCTTTTCTGACCATACACCGCAAGGAGGCGGGATACCGCCCCGTGCACGACCGCATACACGATTTCGGCGAAGTGGAACAAACGCTAAATTCTGGCGACCGCCGCCAGCAGGCGTCGCGCTGCATGGACTGCGGCGTGCCTTTCTGCCATTGGGCGTGCCCTCTGGGCAACCGTCCGCCAGAATGGAACGAAGCCTTGCACCGTGGCGACTGGGAACTGGCCTACCGCCTGCTTAACTCCACCAACGACTTCCCGGAGTTCACCGGGCGCGTCTGCCCCGCCTTGTGCGAGAAAGCCTGCGTCCTTAACTTGGCGGTGCATGAGCCAGTCACCAACCGCGAGGACGAGGCCGCCATCACTGAGCATGCCTTCGAGGAAAACTACGTGCGCATCCACCATCCCGAACGCAACGGGAAGCGCGTGGCCGTGATTGGCTCTGGCCCGGCGGGGTTGGTTGCCGCCAACCGGCTGAACTTGATGGGGTATGCAGTGACAGTGTTCGACAAGAACGAGGACGCGGGCGGGCTGCTGCGCTATGGCATACCCAACTTCAAGCTCAACAAGGCCGTCATAGGCCGCCGCACCGACGTGCTGAAAGCCGAGGGCATCGGCTTCCGGTTCAACACTCCAATAGACTTAACCAGCCTGCCCACAGGGTTTGACGCCTACATCGTGGCTACGGGTACGCCGCAAGCGCGCGACCTCACCATCCCCGGCCGCGACCTGATGGGCGTCCACTTTGCCCTCGACCTGCTGGCGCAGCAGAACCGGGTGCTCGCCGGGGCGGAGATTCCGCACGGAGAGCTGGTGAACGCAAAAGGCAAGGATGTGCTTGTCATTGGCGGCGGCGATACGGGCAGCGACTGCATCGGCACGGTGCGCCGCCAAGGATGCCGCAGCGTGACGCAGATAGAGATAATGCCCAGGCCCGTGGAAGGACCGGCCGACCCACAGCACCCCTGGCCCGAATGGCCGCGCACGCTCAAGACCACATCCAGCCATGAAGAAGGCTGCACACGCCGTTGGAACCTCAATACGCTGCGCTTTGTAGGGAAGGACGGCAAGGTGGCTGGTGCCGAGGTGCAGGAAGTGGCGTGGAGGCCAACTCCCAGAGGAGGTCGCCCCACGATGGAGCCAGCCCGCAAGCCCGAAGTGATAAAGGCCGACATGGTGCTGCTGGCCATGGGGTTCCTGAAGCCCGCGTTGCCGACGCTCGCCCCGAACGTTTTCGTGGCGGGCGATGCCGCCATGGGTGCTTCGCTGGTTGTGAGGGCAATGGCGAGCGGGAGAGACGCTGCCAACGCCGCACACTGCTTCCTTGCGGGGAAGCGCCTCTGTTCAGCAAAGGCTTGACTGCCTGCTTGAACAGCAATGGGGCGGGGCATGGTTGCCTCGCCCCTTGTTTTGCCCATGGCACATGAGTGTGTCATTGCCCCGTTCCCCACCATGCGCACACCGCCGTTGAGCCACTTCAGCGGCACGTATGGAACCTGCACATGGAAACAGGGGCAAAATACGACATCATCCCCAGGCGATTCGGCATCATGTGCATAGACATGTTCAACCACTCACGGCCTAGCGGATGGACCGACATACGCGAAAGGAGGCGAAGAGGCATACGTTGGCCTCGGCTTGGGAGTCGGCCACGAAGCCATTGCAACCAAGGTGAAGTATCTATCTTGGCAAGGCTTGAGGCTCACCCTGGGCCGAAAGGCCGGCCTTGGGACAAAGCCCCGCGCCCTCCAACCGCAAGTTTTCAGCCCGTGCCTGCCGCAATGCCAAAAATAATGCGTACCTTTGCAACGCCGCCACCGGCCAAGGCCACCCCTGCGGACGGGGCCGCGCGGCGGGCAATAAAGCGTAAAACCATCAAAACATACACGGAATGAAAAGAGACCAAGAGGTGTTCGACCTCATCGAACAGGAGCACCAGCGCCAGCTCAAGGGCATGGAGCTGATAGCGTCGGAGAACTTTGTGAGCAACGAGGTGATGCAGGCCATGGGGTCGTGCCTCACCAACAAGTACGCCGAGGGCTACCCCGGCAAGCGCTACTACGGCGGATGCGGCGTGGTGGACAAGGTGGAGCAGCTGGCCATCGACCGCGTTTGCAAGCTCTTCGGGGCCGAGTACGCCAACGTGCAGCCCCACTCCGGGGCGCAGGCCAACGCCGCCGTGCTGCTGGCCGTGCTCAAGCCCGGCGACACGTTCATGGGTCTGAACCTGGCCCAGGGCGGCCACCTCTCGCACGGCTCGGCCGTGAATACCTCGGGCATACTCTACAACCCCGTGGGCTACAACCTCAACCGCGAGACGGGACGCGTTGACTACGACGAGATGGAGCGCCTGGCCATGGAGCACAAGCCCAAGCTCATAATAGGCGGCGGCTCGGCCTACAGCCGCGAGTGGGACTACAAGCGGATGCGCGAGATAGCCGACAAGGTAGGCGCGCTGCTCATGATTGACATGGCTCACCCCGCAGGGCTGATAGCCGCGGGGCTGCTCGACAACCCCGTGAAGTACGCCCACATCGTTACCTCCACCACGCACAAGACGCTGCGCGGCCCGCGCGGCGGCATCATCCTCATGGGCAAGGACTTCGAGAACCCGTGGGGCCTTACCACGCCCAAGGGCGCAGTGAAGATGATGAGCCAGATACTCAACTCGGCAGTGTTCCCCGGGCAGCAGGGCGGCCCGCTGGAGCACGTAATCGCCGCCAAGGCCGTGGCCTTCGGCGAGGCGCTGCAGCCCGAGTTCAAGGAGTGGGCCAAGCAGGTGCAGAAGAACGCCAAGGTGCTGGCCGAGGAGCTTACCAAGCGCGGCTTCGCCATCGTGAGCGGCGGCACCGACAACCACTCCATGCTCGTTGACCTGCGGCCCAAGTACCCCGAGCTTACGGGCAAGGTGGCCGAGAACGCCCTCGTTGCGGCCGACATAACGGTGAACAAGAACATGGTGCCGTTCGACACGCGCAGCGCATTCCAGACCAGCGGCATACGCCTCGGCACGCCCGCCATCACCACGCGCGGCGCCAAGGAAGACCTCATGGTGCTCATAGCCGAGCTGATAGAGCAGGTGCTCAACTCGCCTGAGGACGAGAACGTCATCGCATCGGTGCGCGCCCGCGTCAACGAGACGATGAAGGCCTACCCGCTCTTCGCCTATTGACAGTAGCGACGCCAACAAACAAACAAGGAAGGCCGGCATAGCTTGCCGGCCTTCTTCCGTTTGCCACAGTGGCAAACAATGCCCACACCAGACGCGGGCGAAGGCTTCCGCACGGCAAACCACCACAAAGAACCAATAACGACAACCGGAAATGGAGAACTACACAAAAACTTTCACGCAAATAATATCAAAGGAGCTGAACCTTCCCGAGCGCGGAGTGGAAAACACACTCGCGCTGCTCGCCCAGGGATGCACCATCCCCTTCATCAGCCGCTACCGCAAAGAACGCACCGGAATGCTCGACGAGGTGCAGGTGGCCGCCATAGCCGACATGGGCGAAAAGCTCGCAGAGACGGCCAAGAGAAAGGAAACCATAATAAAGACAATAACCGAGCAAGGCAAGCTTACGCAGGAACTGGGCCGGAGGATAGACGGGTGCTGGAACGCCACGGAGCTTGAAGACCTCTACCTGCCGTTCAAGCCCAAGCGCAGGACAAGGGCGCAGGCTGCACGCGAGCGCGGGCTTGAGCCGCTGGCCGACATCATAGCCGCACAGCGCGAAACCAACGTGGCTGCCGCAGCAAGCCGGTTCGTGAAGGGCGACGTGGCAAGCGGGGCCGAAGCCATAAAGGGGGCGCAGGACATAATAGCCGAACGCATCAGCGAGGACGAGCGCACACGCAGCATAGTAAGGGGCGAGTTCCGCCGCAGCGCCGTCATCACCTCGAAAGTGGCAAAGGCAAAGGCCGCCACCGACGAGGCCGCCAAATACTCCGACTACTTCGACTTCAGCGAGCCGCTGCACCGCTGCGCGCCCCACAGGCTGCTCGCCATGCGCCGCGGCGAGGCCGAAGGCGTGCTGCGCATAAGCATCTCAGCCGATGGCGAAGAGTATGGCAGGCGCGTAAGGCGGCTGTTCGTAAAGGGCAGTGGAGCCTGCCAAAGCCTCGTGGGTGAGGCTGCCCGCGATGCCCTCAAACGCCTCGTGGAACCTTCGATGGAGACCGAGTTCGCCGCCGCAGCCAAGGAGCGCGCCGACGAAGAGGCCATAAAGGTGTTTGCCACTAACCTGAGGCAGCTGCTCCTGGCCGCACCGCTCGGCCAAAAGCGCGTAATGGGCATCGACCCCGGCTTCCGCACGGGGTGCAAGGTGGTGTGCCTCGACGCGCAGGGCAACCTGCTCCACCACGAAGCCATATTCCCCCACCCGCCCCTGGGCCGCCGCCAGGAGGCCCAGGCTAGGCTCGAAAGCATGGCCCGGCAATACGGCACCGAAGCCATAGCCATTGGCAACGGCACGGCAGGGCGCGAAACCGAGGCTTTTGTAAGGTCGCTCCACCTCGCCGATGGGGTGCGCATCTACACCGTGAGCGAAGACGGCGCATCGGTCTACTCGGCATCAAAGGCCGCGAGGGACGAGTTCCCCACCGAGGACGTCACCGTGCGGGGAGCCGTCTCCATAGCCCGCCGCCTCATGGACCCGCTCGCAGAGCTTGTAAAAATAGACCCCAAGAGCATCGGCGTTGGCCAATACCAACACGACGTAGACCAGACCAAGCTGAAGAAGAGCCTCGACCAGACCGTGGAAAGCTGCGTAAACTCCGTTGGGGTAAACCTAAACACGGCCAGCAGCCACCTGCTCACATACGTAAGCGGACTCGGCCCCACGCTCGCACAGAACATAGTAGACTACAGGAAAGCCAACGGGCCGTTCCGCTCGCGCACCGAACTGAAGAAGGTGGCGCGCCTGGGGCCGGCCGCCTATGAGCAGTGCGCGGGCTTCCTGCGCATACCCGGAGCGGGCAACCCGCTCGACAACACAGCCGTTCACCCCGAAAGCTACAAGATTGTGGAGCGCATGGCAGCCGACGCCGGTTGCTCCGTGGCACAGCTCATAGCCTCGCCTGAGAAGCGCAAGGCCATTGACCTGAAACGCTACACAACGCCCACCGTAGGCATGCCCACGCTAACCGACATCATGCATGAACTCGACAAGCCCGGCCGCGACCCGCGCGGAAAGGCCGAAGAATTTGAGTTCGACCCCAACGTAACCTCTATGGACAACCTGGCCGAGGGGATGGAGCTGCCGGGGATAGTGACTAACATCACAAACTTCGGCGCCTTCGTCGACATTGGCGTACACCACGACGGTCTGGTACACATCTCGCAGATGGCCGACCGCTACGTGGCCGACCCAACGGAGGTGGTCAAGTTGCACGAGCACGTGCGCGTAAGAGTGACTGAGGTAGACCGCAAACGAGGGCGCATATCACTGTCGATGAAAGGCATCATGCGCAAATGAGCCGCCGTTGGCGCCGCCAAGCCTAAAGGACTTCTACGGGGAAACGCCCGTCGAAGTGACAAAGGGCGGCGCCGATGGCCGTGCAGTACTCCGAATACTCGGGAATGATGAACTTCACCCCGTAGAGTTTCTCAATAGCCGGGAACACCATGCGGCACTGCGGCAGCAGCGTAAGGTTGCCTATCATCACGTATTCGCGAATGCTGCTGCCTATCGATGCCAGCACTGCCGACTGCCCCACCGACTGCAGCACAGTCCAGATGAGGCCAATGGCCACGTCTTCCCTCGGGGCATCGCTGCGCGCGTTGCCGAAAAGCGAGGCCACAGCCGACATGGGCAGGCCGGGCAGCGGCTTGGCGCTTATGTCGCCTATGCGCAGGTTGATGTTCGACACGTTGCCCCGCATGGCCATCTCCGACACGGTGCGTATGTCGTCGGTCTTCAGCAGCAGGCGCGAAAGCCCCTGCAAGGTGCCGCCGCCTATGCCTATGCCGCCTATGTGCTCTATCCTGTCGCCCTCGCACCTTATGAGCGAGGTTCCCGTTCCCATGCTCACCACGATGATGGTGTCCTTGCCCGACTCGTGGCGTGCGCCAAGCCCGTCGGCCACGAACTCGCCAGCCTTCGATGTTGGCACGCCATACACCGGCTTGGTGATGTATGCCGCGCCCACCCCGGTGAGCATCACGTGCTCTACGCCGGATATCTGGATTTTGTTGTCATAGAGATACTTACCGAACGCCCCGTAGAGCGACGACACGGGGTCGGTGGCCTTGATGCGCATGGGCGCCACCACGGTGCCGTCGCAAATGCCCACAATCTTGGTGGTGCTTATGCCCACGTCTATGCCTATCACCATTCCCATAAGCTAAAAAGAGTTTTGTTTGTCATGCCCAATTAAAAACCGCAACCTCCACCATGACTGGAGATTGCGGCTGCTTATACATTATGAAATCCGTTTGTATCTAATGCGATTTTCACTTTACCTTCTGCACGATGGCCTTGAAAGCCTCGGGGTTGTTCACGGCGAGGTCGGCGAGAACCTTGCGGTTAATCTCGATGCCGGCCTTGTTAAGCGCACCCATCAGCACCGAGTAGCTCATGCCCTCAAGGCGAGCAGCGGCGTTGATACGCTGAATCCACAGCGAACGGAAGTTGCGCTTCTTGGTGCGGCGGTCGCGGTAAGCATACGTAAGACCCTTCTCCCAGGTGTTCTTGGCAACGGTCCATACGTTCTTGCGTGCTCCGAAATAGCCGCGCGTAAGTTTCAAAATTCTTTTTCTCCTTGCTCTCGAAGCAACATGATTTACTGATCTTGGCATAGTTTTCTGACTTTAAACGTTCGACAATTAGGTTTTAACGGAGACACAGCAAGTCACGAACCTGCTTCAGGTTGTCACGGTCAACAAGCGTAACGTGATCCAAGTTGCGCTTCTGCTTCTTGGTCTTCTTCGTCAGGATGTGGCTGTGGTAAGCGTGATGTCTCTTGATCTTACCCGATCCGGTCAGGCGGAATCTCTTCTTTGCACCGGAATTTGTCTTAACTTTTGGCATTTTTTTTGATGTTTTAATTTGTTGTTATTTATTACAGTGGCAACGCATATACCGGGCGTTACGCACTTCTTGGTCATTCGCTGTTATGCTGCTCACTCGCCGCCCTTAAGCTTCTTCAGGGCCTCGGGGCTTATCTTGGCGTTGGCAAACAAGCCTCCGCCTGCGGGAGCCTCAGCCTCAGTGGGAGCCTCGGCAGCAGGAGCTTCCTTGGCGGCAGCGGCCTTGCGCTCCTTGTCCATGGCCTGCTGGCTCTTCTTTACGGTGCCGCTCTTCTTGGGGGCGATGTAGATGAACATCTTCTTGCCCTCAAGCGACGGCATGTGCTCCACCTTGCCCACCTCCTCAAGGTCGTTGGCAAAGCGCAGCAAGAGCACCTCGCCCTGCTCCTTGAAGAGGATGGAACGGCCGCGGAAGAACACGTAGGCCCTCACCTTGTTGCCGTCCTCAAGGAACTCCTTGGCGTGCTTGAGCTTGAACTGGTAGTCGTGCTCATCGGTCTGGGGACCGAAACGGATTTCCTTCACCTCAACCTTGGCCTGCTTTGCCTTTAGTTCCTTGGCGCGACGCTTCTGCTGGTAGAGGAACTTGGAATAGTCGATGAGACGGCATACGGGGGGATTGGCATTGGGAGAAATCTCAACGAGATCCACGCCCTGCTCGCGAGCCATATCCATAGCCTGACGGGTGGGCATCACGGTGGAGCCCCCCTCGCTTACGATACGGACTTCGCGCACACGTATCTGCTCGTTTACGCGATACTGATTTTTTATATTGTCATTCTTCATTCAACTATTTTATGGAAATCGGGTGCAAAGTTACTATTTTTAATACAAACGGCAAAACATTTCCGACTTTTTTATTTTGCATTTTGCACATTAGCAAACGGCCTCGCGCCAAGCGTGGTGACACTTACCTGACGCATCACGCGCGGGCGCGCATATATTAATAATGTACGGAAGAACCATGCCACCACAGCACGGCTGGCGACCGCTGCAACAGCAACTTGCCGCAGCGCGATGTGTCAAAAAGAACGAAAAAACGGTGATATGTTATATAACATATAAAATAATTTGCACACATATTAAGAAATGATTACCTTTGCCGACGTTATCCTGAATACAATCTTTTTACCTTAAACGGCTAATACCTATTGAGCAACGCCTCCCACTGTGAAGTGGGGGGCGTTAGCGTTTTCATGGCCCCTGGCACAGAAGGCGGCCGCGCCGGCTTGTCGAAGGCAAAACACAAACGCGAGCCCGCCAACCTTGGAGCAAGCAGGAGCAGCAACGACAAGTGTAATAATCTTTCACAGCAGCAAACCAACGGCACAACCCACTGATTGCCAGCGACTTGCAAAACAGCCCAAAACGGATTGCAAAACAGCCCGTTCCGCAGCCTCAAACAGGCCGTTTGGCAGCCCCAAACAGGCCATATCGCAAAGCACTATGCCCCATCCCCCTACACAAAGGCCGCCAATGTAACAAAAATTCGCAACCTATCCGCAGTACGCCGCGCCTCACCCAAGGGCGACAACAGCGACCGACGCGAAGCCGCAGCGCCACGGCCGTTCACAAACGTAAAGGTTTACGTGATAAATATCCGCGCATTTATTTGCGGGAATGCCAAAAACACACTATCTTTGCAATAGACATTGACAACAAAATTATAAAACATTATTATGAAACCATTAAACAAACACTTTGCGCCAAAGAGCGTCATGCCTGAAAAGGTCATCCAATTCGGCGAGGGCAACTTCCTCCGCGCTTTCGTAGACTGGATTATCTGGAACATGGACCAGAAGACCGACTTCAACGGTTCGGTAGTCATCGTGCAGCCGCTGGAGCACGGTATGGTTGACTGGCTCAACGGCCAGGACTGCCTCTACCACGTAAACCTGCAGGGACGCGAGAACGGACAGCCCGTAAACACGCTTGAGCGCATCGACGTGGTGAGCCGCGCGCTCAACCCCTACACGCAGAATCAGGCATTCATGGCACTGGCCGACCAGCCCGAGATACGCTTCGTCATCTCCAACACCACCGAGGCCGGCATCGCCTTCGACCCCTCCTGTAAGCTCGACGACGCTCCCGCATCATCATATCCCGGCAAGCTCGTGCAGCTGCTCTACCGCCGCTGGCAGACCTTCAACGGCGACCCGACCAAGGGTCTCATCATCTTCCCCTGCGAGCTGATATTCCTCAACGGCCACGTGCTCAAGGACTGCATAAACAAGTACATCGAACTGTGGAAGCTCCCGAAAGAATTCAAGGAGTGGTTCGACAACAGCTGCGGCGTTTACGCTACGCTCGTAGACCGCATCGTGCCGGGATTCCCGCGCAAGGAGATAGCTGAGATACAGGAGAAGATAAGCTACCGCGACAACCTCGTGGTGCAGGCTGAGAACTTCCACCTGTGGGTAATCGAGGCACCGAAGGAAATAGCAAACGAGTTCCCGGCAGACAAGGCTGGCCTGCACGTGCTCTTCGTGCCGTCGGAGGAGCCTTACCACAAGCGCAAGGTTACGCTGCTCAACGGCCCGCACACCGTGCTCTCGCCAGTGGCATTCCTCAGCGGGGTCAACATCGTGCGCGATGCCTGCAACCATGAGGTGATTGGCAAGTACATCCACAAGGTGCAGTTCGACGAGCTTATGCAAACGCTCGACCTGCCGATGGACGAGCTGGAGAAGTTTGCAAGGGACGTGCTGGAGCGTTTCGACAACCCGTATGTTGACCATCAGGTTACGAGCATCATGCTCAACTCGTTCCCCAAGTTCTGCGCCCGCGACCTGCCCGGCGTCAAGACCTACCTGGAGCGCAAGGGCGAACTGCCCAAGGGCCTCGTGTTCGGCCTCGCCGCAATCATCACCTACTACAAGGGCGGCAAGCGCGAGGACGGAACTGAGATTGTGCCCAACGACGACCAGAAGATCATCGACCTGCTCAATGAGCTTTGGGCAACGGGTGACACGCAGGCTATCGCCGACGGCGTGCTCGGCGCAACGTTCATCTGGAACGAAGACCTCAACGAGATTCCTGGCCTTAACGCCCTCGTAAAGCAGTACCTCGACCTCATTCAGGAGATGGGTATGCTTGAGGCCGTGAAGACAATCCTCTAAAGTCACCTACAAACATAAATTAGTTAAACATTAATCACACGAGGGGCATTGGGGCCGTGAGGCTGCGATGCCCCACTTTTTTCTTGCCTCCCATCATGGACAACATCAAAGACATACTCACTGAATACGCCGAACGATATGAAACGCCCGACTTCCTCGCCACCGACCCGAGCTGGTTCATGCACCAAGTGGGCGGCACACGCAACCAAGAAACGCTTGCCTTCATAGCCTCAAGCCTGAGCTACGGCAGCAGGAAACAGTTTTTCCCGAAAATCCAGTACATACTCGACCACTCGCACGGCGAGGTGTACGACTGGGTGGCTTCGGCGCAGTTTGAAACCGACATACCCAACGACGCTTCGCGATGCTACTACCGCCTTTATACGTTCGCCACGATGAACGGCTTCCTCCACGCACTCAAAACCATGCTCAACGACTACGGAACAATTGGCGAATACGTAAGGCAAAACGCCACCGACGGCTATTCGGCTGTGGCGGCCATCTGCGGCTATTTCGCCAGCAAAGGCATAGAGGTCATCATACCCAAGGACACCAAGTCGGCCTGCAAGCGCGTCTGTATGTTCCTGAGGTGGATGGTGCGCGATGGCTCGCCCGTTGACCTCGGCCTGTGGAGCGGTTTCTTGGACAAGCGCACGCTCATAATGCCCATGGACACCCACGTGGTGCAGGAGGCTGGCAGGCTCGGCCTGCTGGCGGGCAAGGGGGCATCGATGGCAGCGGCAAGGAAGCTGACGGCCCGCATGGCCGAGATATTCCCCGGCGACCCACTAAAAGGAGATTTCGCATTGTTTGGTTACGGGGTAAACCATTAAACCAAATCGGTCGTTAGACCGCCTAACGCTTGTTTTCATGTATGTGGCCGGCTTTCCAAACGCTTCCATCCTCTTGTCGGCATCTTGCCAGCCGCTTTGTCTCGACGTAGCCCGCTACGCCGCCGACAAAGGCGACTGCCAATCTGCACGACAATAGAATGAAATCGTTTTGCACTCTAACGACCGATTTGGGATTAACACAGAATCGCTCCCGCAACGCCACGGCGGCAATAAAAAAGGAGGGCGCGGCAACCCTTGCCACGCCCCCCTTTTATGCTTGAGCAAGCCATCAAGGCTTCGTCACAGCCTGTCAATAGCTCCTGGCTATGATGACCCGGCACTTCGCCGGTTTGCCGCTAACCATGTCAACGCCCGGTGTCTGCTCGTAGGCAAACGGCACACAGCGTATCGTGGCCTGCGTTTCTTCCTTTATCTTCGCCTCGGTCTCGGCAGTGCCATCCCAGTGGCAGAGGAAGAAGCCGCCATCCTTGATGCGCTCCTTGAATTCCTCGTAGTTGTCGCACTCGTACACATGGGCATCGCGGAATTTGCGGGCTTTCTCAAATATGTTCTTCTGTATGTCGTCGAGCAGCGTCACAATGTGGTCGGCTATGCCCTCCAAGGGCAGCGTCTCCTTCTCAAGTGTGTCGCGGCGCATAAGCTCTATCGTGCCGTTCTCAAGGTCGCGGCCACCCATTGCCAAGCGCACCGGCACACCCTTCAGCTCATAGTCGGCAAACTTGAAGCCCGGACGCTTGTTGTCTGCATCGTCGAACTTGACGCTGATTCCCTTTTCGCGCAGCGCGCCTATCACGGGGGCGAGCTTTTCCGAGATGGCAGCCAGCTGGTCGGCACCCTTGGTTATCGGGATAATCACCACCTGGATGGGCGCCAGCTTCGGCGGGAGCACAAGCCCGTTGTCGTCGGAGTGGGTCATGATGAGCGCACCGATAAGGCGCGTAGATACGCCCCACGACGTGGCCCAGACATACTCCGGCTTGTTGTCCTTGTTGAGGAAGGTCACGTCGAAAGCCTTGGCGAAGTTCTGCCCAAGGAAGTGGCTCGTACCGCTCTGCAGCGCCTTGCCGTCCTGCATCATCGCTTCGATGGTGTAAGTGTCCAACGCTCCGGCGAAACGCTCGGTCTCGCTCTTCACGCCTTGGAGCACAGGAACGGCCATCCAGTTCTCCGCGAAGTCGGCATACACCTTGAGCATCTTCTGTGCTTCGGCCTCGGCCTCCTCGCGCGTGGCGTGAGCCGTATGCCCTTCCTGCCAGAGGAACTCGCTCGTGCGCAGGAAAGGACGCGTGCGCATCTCCCACCGCATCACGTTGCACCACTGGTTGCAAAGCAGCGGCAGGTCGCGCCAAGAGTGAATCCAATTCTTGTATGTGTTCCAGATTATCGTCTCCGAAGTAGGGCGGATTATCAGTTCTTCCTCCAAGCGGGCAGCGGGGTCAACCTCCACACCGCTCTTGTCGTCCTTGGCGCGCAGGCGATAGTGCGTCACCACGGCGCATTCCTTGGCGAAACCCTCCACGTGCTCGGCCTCACGCGAGAGGAAAGACTTGGGTATCAAGAGCGGGAAATAAGCGTTCTGCACACCCGTCTGCTTAAACATCAGGTCGAGCTGGTGCTGCATTTTCTCCCAGATGGCATAGCCATACGGCTTTATCACCATGCAGCCCCTAACCGCAGCCTGCTCTGCGAGGTCGGCCTTTACTACCAGGTCGTTGTACCACTGGCTGTAGTTGTCGGCCCTTTTCGTCAGATCCTTTAATTCTTTAGCCATATCAAAACAATATATTTAATGTTTTTTGGCTGCAAAATTACAAAAAAAACTCGGAAAAGGTATCGGGTAAAAATAAATAGATTATCTTTGCATGATGAATTTTATGTTTAACACTAAAATTGGTATCACGATGAGAAAACTGAAAGTATGTGCATTGACCCTTTGCTTAGGCATTGTCTTCGCAGGGTGCAACAACACCCAGAAGGGTGCGGCCATTGGTACTGGCGGAGGCGCAGCACTTGGCGCCATAATAGGCAAACTTGCCGGCAACACGGCTGTAGGCGCAGCGGTCGGCGCAGCAGTGGGCGCCGGTACGGGAGCCATCATCGGCAAGCACATGGACAAGGTGAAGGCCGAGGCCGAGCAGGTGGAGAACGCCCAGGTGCAGGAGGTGAAGGACGCCAACGGACTTGACGCAGTGAA
This sequence comes from uncultured Prevotella sp., assembly GCA_944320105.1. Lineage (GTDB taxonomy): Bacteria > Bacteroidota > Bacteroidia > Bacteroidales > Bacteroidaceae > Prevotella. Next base: position 27,877 of record CALUGA010000020.1, read on the forward strand.
AGTGACCTTCGATTCCGGCATCCTCTTCGCCACCAACAAGTCAGACCTGAATACCGCCGCAAAGAACTCGCTCGCCAAGTTCGCCACTGTGCTCAATAACAACAAGACTTGCGACATCGCCATCTTTGGCCACACGGACAACACGGGCAACGACGGCATCAACGTGCCGCTGTCGGTGAGCCGTGCCACGAGCGTGGCCAACTACCTCAAGAGCTGCGGCGTGTCTGCCACGCAGATAAAGAGCGTAGAGGGCAAGGGGTCGTCGGAACCTGTTGCCGACAACTCAACAGCCGAGGGTAAGCAGCTCAACCGCCGCGTTGAGGTTTACATGTACGCCAGCCAGGCCATGATCCAGGCTGCCGAGAACGGAACGTTGCAGTAAGCCCATAGCGCCGACGGATGTTTATCATAAGGAAAATCCGCACTATGCTGAAATGGATGGTGGTGGCCTTCTTTGGCACCACCATCCTTTCTGTTGTCGCCCTGCGCTTCGTCCCGGTTTACTTCACGCCGCTCATGTTCATCCGCATGGCCCAGCAGCACGAGCGGGGCGAGGACATGAAGCTGCGCCACAGGTGGGTGCCGCTCAGTGAGATGTCGCCCAACCTGCCACTGGCGGTCATGGCCAGCGAGGACCAGCGCTTCCTCTCGCACCACGGCTTCGACTTCCGCGCCATCGAGAACGCGGCCAAGAACAACATGAAACGCGGCAGCAAGCGCAAGCTCGGAGCCAGCACCATATCGCAACAAACGGCCAAGAACGTGTTCCTATGGCCCGGCCGCACGTGGGTGCGCAAAGGGCTGGAGGCCTACTTCACCGCCCTCATCGAACTGATGTGGAGCAAGCAGCGCATCATGGAGGTGTACCTGAACTCCATTGAGATGGGCGACGGCATCTACGGGGCCGACGCCGTGGCCGAGCACCACTTCGGCTGCCGCGCCTCAGAGCTTACGCGTGGTCAGTGCGCGCTCATCGCCGCATCGCTGCCCAACCCCCTCAAATATGACTCAAGCCAGCCCACGCGCTACATGAACAAGCGCAAGAGGCGCATACTGCGCGAGATGAACCATGTGAAACCCTTGCCGCCAGAGGGCGAGGACGCCGATTGATGCCCCTGGCGGCAGGGCAGCCATATGCCACTTAACCCAAATCTGCCTGACGGCGATTTGGGTTAAAACATACGCAAAATCATGTCGTTGGCCTTGTCGATGGCCGAATTGTCGAGCGAAGCAAGGTAGATGCGTGTGGTGCGCTCCGAATCGTGGCCCATGCCCTCGCTGATTACGGCCAGCGGAACGTTGGCGCTCCGCGCCACGCTCGCCCACGAATGGCGGGCTACGTACATGGAGAGAGCCACGTCCACCCCCGCCCTCGCCGCCACCTTCTTCAGCTTCGCGTTCACAAGGTGCAGGGCGTTCTGGTACTGACGCCGCTCATCTGCCCTGCGCCTTATTATCGGCAGCAGGCGTCCGCCCTCATTCTCCGGGTACTTGTCCACAATCTCTTGCATGCACCGCTCCCACTTCACGTAGAGCTTCTGCCCCGTCTTGTGCCTGCGATAGACCAGCACGCCACCCTTAAGGTCGGTTTTGCTCAAGTAAGCCATGTCCACGAAGGCCATGCCCCGGGTGTAGAAACTGAAAAGAAACATATCGCGGGCAAAGTCGAGCGAGGCATCGGCAGCAAGGTCAACGGCCTTGATGCGCCTCAGCGCACCGAGGCTGATGGCACGCTTGGCCGTCTTCTCCACCCCCGTGTACACCCCGCCGAATGGATGGCGCTGCGCCGTCAGCCCCCGGGCCACAGCCCTGTTGTACGCCGCCCGCAATATCCTCATGTAGAACGACACCGTGTTCAGTGCCAGCCCACGCCCCTTGAGGTAAGCCTCATAGAGCATGATCATCTCGCTATCAATGGAATCGAGACTCACGTCCGCATGGCCACAGAAGCCCATGAAGCTGCGCATGGCCGCCATATAGGTCTCAGCCGTGCGCAACCGCCCCGCTGCGCGCAACCCGCCAATGACTCCCTGCACGAACACCGGGAACGAAAGGTAAGCCCGCGCGGCCTCATACTCCTCTACAACCCTCTGCGCCGTACACTCCCCACTGGCCTCCAGCCTGCCAATCACCCCGCGCAGCATGGCCCTGTCGCGGCCTATGCGCTCGCCCATGGCGCGCAGCACTGCAGTCCGGCGCCCGCCCGGCTCACCCTCAACGGGCATGGCCCTGCCCTCATCCCACTCCTGCGGCAAGAGCCTGTAGCCCGTGCTTATCTGCCTCACCGTGCGCCCCTGCGTCACTTGAAAATAAACGCTACCCATGTTTCCCTCCACCGTAGAGGGCCTGAACTTAATCTTCACTGATGCCATTTCGCTAATACACTTTAGTTAAAACAATGTCTGAAAAAGACTGCAAATGTAAGTGCATTTAGCTGAAAAAGGCAGGTGGCAGGCCAAAACGGCCTGCCACCCAGTCACGTCTATAACATTTTAGGCTGCGCCACTATCCATGCCGCTATCCGTGACGGCACCCTTTGGCCGTCAGCGCAGCATCACCTTTGCCACCTTTCCGCCCGCGCGGACGATGTGGACGCCAGTTGGCAAGGAGGCCACGCGCAGCGTTCCGGTGGCCGTCTGCCTGCATTCCACGCGCCCCGCAATGTCGGTTATGATCACGTCGGTATCGGCAGGCAGATTCTCAATCACCACAGTGCGCCCTTTCAGGCTTATCCTCACAACGCTTGCGGAAGCCTCAGCTGAGGCGATGCCGGTGTAAGAGCCTACCTGCACATCGGCCACGGCAGTGACGCCAGAGCCATCCACGGCCTTGGCCTGCACACGGACGGTACCGCCCACGGTGTTCTCCTTTACGCTGAGCACGCCCTCATGGCTCACCGTGGCAAGGTTGCCACCATCCACGACGCTCCACTCTACGGTGGCTATCGTGGCCAACGCAGGCGTGGCAACTGCCCTGAGGCGGAGCGACGGCTGCGACTGGCCAATGGCCATCACGCCCTCCACGCTCGTAATCTCCAAAGCCTCAACCATCGTGACGCTGTAAGCCTCGGCCGTGCTTATCACGTTAGAGCGGCCTTCGGCAGCGGTGCGCGGAGCCATCCGGAGGCCAGTTGCCCGGGCGGCAGTGCCATCGGCCATTGTATAAGCCAGCGCATAATACATCGGCGAGTCGTCGGCGCGCTTGTGTGTGAAGCTCTGCGAGTTGCCCGAAACCACGTCGAGCACGGACAGGTTGTCTGCCGCCGGGCCTGCGAGGATGGTGTACTGGGCTATGTCGGCACCCTCGTAGGGCATCCAGTGCAGGTTTATGTCGTTTCCGAGGCCGCGGTTAATCATCATGTGTATGTTGCCGTGGATGCGGCCCGGGCGCGTCTCGCCGCCGTAAACGGTACCCATGGTGAGCATGTAGCGCGTGGTCTTCACCTCGGGACGGCTCTCGCCATCGACGTATCGCCCGTCGGCAAGCGGCACCTCCGCCACCTTCTCATACTCATCGGCCACCGATGTTTCGCGGTAAACGTTAACCATGCCATTCAGCACCGTGGCATCGGGCAACGGCATGGCGGCATCCCAGCTCACCACATTGCGCCCGTTGCTGACGCTCACCATCGTTATCTCGGGCCTGAATGCCGAGCCAACCACCTCAATCGCCTTCTTCGCCTCAGTCACGCCAAACACATCGTCCTCATAACTGAGCGCAAGCTCCGCCGTGCCATCGCTTTCAGGCAGCGTAATCATGGCAACGTTGGCAGCAGCGTCCACTTCAACAGAGCCGCCATCGATGCTTACCGATGCCTTGCCTGCAGCCGAAGCAAACACCTCAGGCAACTCCACGGTGAGCACGGTGCCGCCAAGAGCCTTGGCCGGCAGCACTACGTTGAGGTTGGGCCGCTCCTCAATCATTATCTTGTGCTCGCTGCGCAGCATGCTTATAGAAACCACCACGGTTTTCAGTCCGGGCGTTGTCCATGTGATGGTGTTGCCTTCCACGGTGCCGCCGTCGGCACTTACGGAGAACTGCCCCTCTACGTTGTCGCGGTAAGCAAACTCCACCGGCACTCCTACGCCGCCCTTGGCAGGCATAGTGATGAGACCCACCGCAGCCGGGGTGAACTCTACCGGCTCTGAGAAAGCCGAGTGGGCGTACCACGGGTCGATGGTCTGTATGCGCACCTCATATGTCTTGCCCGCCGTGAAACGCCCGAAGGGAATGGGCATGGTGGGCGTGGAGCGGTAGGCAAGCCAGCCCGGAGATGGCGTGGCTGCGGCATCGCTCGTAGAGTTAAGGGGCGAGATGATGTAGTTGTCGGTGCCTTTCTCGCGGACGCTCACGTTGTAACGGAGGTAGGCCGAGGGCGACTCAGCATCAGTGGCGCCGCTCCAGTTGAGCGTAACGTTGTCCTGGTTCTGCGTAACGTAAACCTGCGTGGGAGCCGTTGGGGCTGTGTTCGGGTAGCGCGAACTAAGCTCGCCGATGCTGTTCCATGCGTCTGGGTAGCCGTCGTTATAGAGGTCGAACATCCTCAGAGGGTCTACATCGCTAAGGTCAAGGTACGTGTCAATCCCACTGATATGGGCAGCCTGCGGTCTGTCGAGGCGGTTGAGCACGAGCGAGTCGGCAGCTGCGGCATAGTCGAGCCGCCCGTCGTTGTCGAAGTCGAAGCCGAGCGGCAGGCCGGGAAGCTCCACTTCCTCTTCAAACTTAAGGTCGGCGCCGCCGAGGCGGGCGCTGTATTCATAGCTGTCGTAGTCGCCATAAGAATAAGCTATGTCCGTCCAGCCATCGCCGTTAACGTCGAAAGCTTTCACGGTCAAGGGCGTTGCGCCCTCAAGCACAGTCAGCTCTACCCTCTCAAAGCTGAAGTTTCCCTTGTTGATTGCAAGGAAATACTGCTTCTTGAACGACGAGTCATAGGCGTTCTCGTCGCCAATCAGCAAGTAATCCACAAGCCCGTCGCGGTTGAAGTCGGCCGGAATCATGGCGCTTGCCCATTGCCCATTGTCGAAATTCTGCGTTATTAGCTCCAGCCTTCCGTCGCCATAGTTCCTGTAAAGGCGCGACCCCGTGTAGAAATCCGGGTAGCCGTCGTTGTCGAAGTCGCAGGCACTGAAGGAGTCGTAACTATCTAACGAGCCGCCAGTGGTCAACGTGTAGCCCTCGGAATCGATGGAGAAGTCCATCGAGCCGTTGTTTACGAGCCAGTCGAACCTTGTTCCGCCCTTGTTGTGGCGGCCATAAAGGTCAGGCTTGCCGTCCATGTTCTTGTCCAATATGAGGGTAGGATCAATCCTGACGTCCGACAGGCTGAGGCTGGGGTATTCCTCATAGCTACCATTGACGTAGGTATACAGATCCGCGCCAGAAACAATCTCCACCTGCCCGTCGGCTTCCAAGTCCACGGGCCAGCCAATTGTGACGGCATTGTCTGCCCGCAGCGGACTGACGTTTACTTTCTGCGTCACCTTTATCCCGCTGCCGCTTACCGTGGCCTCGATGGTTTTCTGCCCCATGTCGGCGAAGAGGATGCGGGCCGAATGGCCGTCGGAGGCAATCACCTCGCCGTCGGGCAAGGCGCGGAACGAAACTTCAGAGCCGCCCAGGGCCGTGGCCACGAGCGTGTCGGCAAGGCAAAGCTGCGTGGCCGAAAGGGCGAAAGGCGCGCTCACGGCAGTGTTTTCGAACTCGGCGGCATCGCTCCACGGGCCGGCAAGGCCGTTCTGGTCTATGGCCCTTACCTGCGCCCTCACCTCGCCTTCGGGCCACGACCCGGCATTGGCCACAATGAAAGTGTTGCCACCGGTGAGCGAGCTGTAGAGCGCGGAGCCGCCGCTGAGACGCACCTCATAGTCGAGATCCTCGGTCGCGCTCTCGTTGTCGGAGCCTGCGTTCCACTCCACCTTGACGTTGGCCGTAGACCTGTCGGCTATCACGCGCGGCACTCCGAGCTTGGCGGGAGCGGTGTTTTGCGTAGACGCGGGCGTCAGTGACAAGAGCCGTGCGCCATCCATATATCCCGCGCTTTCGTCAGTCGCGGCTATGTACATATAGCCGTCGCCGAGGTAAGGATGGAAGGTCAGGTTGTCGTAATAGTTGGCGTAATAGCCATCGGGCAAGAGCTGGGCCTCCGTAAGGTTGAACGAGGCATCCCAGTCGATGCGGAAAAATTGCACGCTGCCGTCGCTGGCAATGGCCGTTGGGCGGCCATCCATGCTGAAATCGTAAACTCCGTAGAACTCGCGCTTGCCGCTGATGGCGCGCTCGGTCTTCTGGAACGTGCCGTCGCCCCGGTTCTTGAAGAACACGAGGTAGGCATACTGCTGGCCACTGGGCGTGTCGGCGAGCAGGAGGATGTCGCTGAGGCGGTCGCCGTCGAGGTCGCGGCATATCACCCGTGTCACGTTCTTGTTGGAGAATAACACCGTTGGCTCGAAGCCCGCCGCGCCCCGGCTGAGGTTGAGCGTTACGTCGCCCATGCTCTCGTCGAACACCACAAGGTCCTTCACCCCGTCGCCGTTTACGTCGGCCACGGTAACGCTGCCTGCTATGGACGCAGAGTAGTAGCGCCCGTCGGGCAGCGAGAGGAAGGTGTTGCCATTGGGGTCGATGAGGTCGGGATAGCCGTCCATGTTGATGTCCACTGCCTCCATGCGCGCCGCCTCGGCATAGCTCACGCCGTGCTCGCCCCCGGCCATGCCGCTCATGTTTACGCTGTTGTTGGTAAAGCTGCCGTTGCCGCCGTCGCTAAACTGCGCCTGGGCAATCTCCTCGGGGTCGGTTACAACGTTGAGCGGCTGCATGGTGAACGCGCCGTCGGCCAGCTGCATGAGCGTTAATGGTTCGTAAGCCTTGGCCCACCCCGCACTGTGGAATAGGAACACGTCCTTGCGCCCGTCGCGGTTGAAGTCGGTCACCACGGCATTTGACAAACTATAATCCTTGTTTATGCCATCGAGCTGCTGTATGCGGTATGCGCCCGACGCATCGCTATAGGCAATGCCCCACCCTACGGCATCACTGCTGTAATTGCCGCCGGAGGTGGCCGGGTCATATACCTTATACAACACATCGGCCCTACCATCGGCATTGAAGTCGGCAATAAGGTAAGTGGAGGATACCAAGATGGCGTCCTCGCTGCCGTCGATGTAAATGAGCGAGCCGTTGGGCTTCATCCACGTGAGCCGCTCGTCGTCAGTTTCTGTGGCCATATAGCTGTCGTGCCTCGTCCACAGCACACCGTCGACAAACAGAAGCCTCGCCATGTCGGAATCGGGATATACAGAGCCGAGCCACAGCTCAGCCTCTTCCCAAGACGTTATGCGGAAAAAATCGTAGCCGTCTTCCGAGAAGTCCGGCTCGCGGTCGTCGGGATAATAACTCTCCATCATGGAGGGGGACTCTGGGTCGGGCGGCAGCACACGGTAGTAAGCCACTCCGTCCACTACCCTGTAGTACTGGCCATCGCTCTTTGGCATGCAATAGCGCGATGCATCATCAGGATCCGGGATGCTGCCCTCGGGGTAACTGTACACCACCCCAAACCTGCCGAGCCGCTCGAGCACACCATCGCCGTCGGCATCGCCATAGTCAATGAAGCTCGACGTAAGGTAGTCGTAATCTACCTCGACCACCTTTTGAGCCGAAGCCGCGCCCGGCGACAATGCTGCCGCCAAGGCGATTGCGATTAAATAAAGATTTTTCATAAGCTAAAAATTTATGAAGTACATTAATATCCTTATGGTAAACCGACCATGCTGCCATATCACAAAATTAGCAAATAAATGCCTAAGTAAGTCCCGTGGCGGCCGTGTTGCTATGTCAATTAGTAAAAAACGTATGTCAATCTTTCAAAAGTGGCCGTTTATCGGGCCACAGGCAGCACGACAAGCAGCAACCGCACGAAGCAAACCAATGGCCACCATGTAGGCGATAAACTAAAAGTCACCTGCCTGCATAGGCATGATGCATGGCCCGCCATAGTCAGAAAAGCGAAAACTGTAAATGATATTTACCACCGTTCAAGGCTCCGCAATGCATCAATGCATACAAAACATCAGCTGCAACCAAGGCTTCGGGCAAGCCTCAAAGCACGGTAGCAAAACATTACAAAAGGCTGAAAACAATGCATATGGTAACGGACTGCTTCGCAAAACAGCCCGTTTCAGGCTGCGGAACGTGCCGTTTTACAGCCTGAAACGGCACGTTTTGGAGTGCAAGAAGCATCATTTCGCAACCCGCTCAAAACCAAGGAGATACGCTGAACCGGCCGCATTTTGAAATAAATTTACATCATGCTATGGTTTGGCTTCGCCGGACTTGAAACAAAAAACGGCGCGCAAAGTAGGGCGTATACCCAAAATTTGCTACCTTTGCAAGTAGCAACAACAACTAAAAACCAAGCAACAATGAAAACACTCACGCATAACGCAAGGCGGCATGCCTGCGCCCTGCCGTGCCTGAAAGGCGCGCAGCGGATAAGGAACGCGGTGGCGGCAGTGGCCGTGGCTGCGCTGACGGCTACGATGCCGGCCATGAGCCAGCATCTCTCAAGGGTGGGCGCAGGCTACAGCGGCACATCGGTGAACACGGCCATATTCAGGTGCAACTCGGTGGCGAGCCACGATGGGTGGCAGTTCGTGGCCTACTACGACTCAACGGCCACCGTGGTGATAGGCAAGAGGCGCATAGGCTCCGACCGGTGGGAACTGACGCGCACTCAGTACAAGGGCAACATAAAGGACGCGCACAACGTGATAAGCATAATGGCCGATGGCGACGGCTACCTGCACATGGCCTTCGACCACCACGGCCACCGGCTGAAATACTGCCGCAGCGTGGCTCCGCTGTCTGCGGAAATGGGCGAACTTTCGCCAATGACCGGAAGCAACGAGGGCAACGTTACCTACCCGGAGTTCTACCGCCTGGCCGACGGCGACCTGCTTTTCGTTTACCGCGACGGCAGCTCGGGCAACGGCAACATGGTGATGAACCATTACTCAGTAAAAGAAAAGAAATGGAGCCGCGTGCAGACTAACCTCATCGACGGGGAGGGCAAGCGCAACGCTTACTGGCAAATGTGCGTGGACAAGGCCGGGACGATACACTTGGGGTGGGTGTGGCGCGAGTCGGCATCGGTAAACACCAACCACGATATGTGCTACGCACGCTCTTACGACAAGGGCCGCACATGGCAACGCTCCGACGGAACGCAATATGCCCTGCCCATAAACGCTTCGAACGCGGAGTATGCCCTGAGGATTCCGCAGAACTCGGAGCTGATAAACCAAACGAGCATCTGCGCCGACGAGGGCGGCCATCCATGCATAGCCTCTTACTGGCGAGCCGAGGGCGAAACCGTGCCGCAGTACCGCGTGGTGTGGCACGACGGCAAGCTGTGGCACTCCGGGCAGGTGACGGAGCGCACCACCCCGTTCTCGCTCAGTGGCGTAGGCACAAAAATGATACCCATATCGCGGCCCAAGGTGGCCATCTGCGGCAAGAAGGTTTACTGCATCTTCCGCGACGTGGAGCGCGGCAGCAGGGTGTCCGTGGCAATGGCCGACAGCATAGGCGCGGCTGATTGGGAGGTAAAGGACCTCACAACGTTCTCCGTAGGCTCGTGGGAGCCGAGCATCGACAGCGAGATGCTCAAGCGTGGCCGCCTGCACATATACGTACAGGCCACGGCACAGGGCGACGGCGAAAAGGTTGCCGACATGAAGCCGCAGCCGGTGTACGTGTTGGAAGTTAAAAGTTAAGAAGTTAAAAATTAAGAAAATATGCAAGCGACCCACTAACACCACAGACGCCCCTTCACAGCCATACACAATGAGAGGGAGAAGAGAAAGAACGTGACGTTAATGGGCCGCTTGCATATTTTCTTAATTTTTAACTTCTTAACTTTTAACTTCCAATAGGTGTGCGGCAAGCGCATCGGCGGCCTGGAGGATGGCTACAAGAGGAACGTCGCTCGCAGCTGATATGTTGCTCTTCGACTCGAAGCTCTGGAACGACAAGTCCCAGGCACCCATGTGCCAGCGTATGGCCAGCACCTCGTCGTTGGTAAGCTCAAGGCCGAGGCGCAGCAACATCACCACCGACTTCTCGCCATGCCCAAGCGGAAAGCGGGTATAGTCTACATCGTAGCCGCTATATGCCTCCCAGCGGTTGTTGGCGTCCTTGCGGTACTTCGTCATCTTCTTGTAGATGTTGGCCTTGCACACGTCGTGGAGCAAGGCGGCCAGCACCACGCTCTCCTGGGGCAGACGCTCCTCTATGTCCGCCCGCAAGGCTATCATCTGCTCCCTGAGCCGCATGGCCACGTTGTAGACGTTGAGCGAGTGCTCAAGCAGGCCGCCATCGTGGCTGAGGTGGCGGTTGACAGAGGCCGGGGCGCGGAAGAAACCGGCCTTTTCGAGGTAGGCTGTCACGTTGTCGATGCCATTGCGCCCCGTCGACGTGAGCAGCGAAAGGTATTGCTCTTTGAGTTTTTCCATTCCTTAATGCTTTTATCCCAAATCGGTCGTTAGACCGCCTAACGCTTGTTTTCATGTATGTGGCCGGCTTTCCAAACGCTTCCGTCCTCTTGTCGGCATCTTGCCAGCCGCTTTGTCTCGACGTAGCCCGCTACGCCGTCGACAAAGGCGACTGCCTATCTGCACGACAATAGAATGAAATCGTTTTGCACTCTAACGACCGATTTGGGTTTATGGAGTAAAACAAAAAAGACGCGCCCGCTTGCCGGCGGACGCGTCCACTGAATATTAAACTTTATTAAAGCTGCCTACTCTTCATCGAGCAGTATCTTCATAATCTCCACAGCTGCCTTGGCCACCGACGTGCCGGGACCGAAGATTGCAGCCACTCCGGCCTTGTAGAGGAAGTCGTAGTCTTGCGGCGGGATTACGCCTCCGGCAACGACCATGATGTCCTCGCGCCCATGCTTCTTCAGCTCATCGATGAGCTGGGGGATGAGTGTCTTGTGGCCTGCGGCCAGCGACGAAACGCCTACAATATGTACATCGTTCTCAACGGCCTCACGTGCTGCCTCGGCAGGGGTCTGGAACAGCGGCCCCATGTCTACGTCGAAGCCGCAGTCGGCATATCCCGTGGCCACAACCTTGGCTCCGCGGTCGTGACCGTCTTGCCCCATCTTGGCTACAAAGATGCGCGGACGGCGGCCTTCCTTCTTTGCAAACTCCTCGGTAAGCTGGCAAGCCACCTCGAAGTCCTTGTCGTTTTTGCTTTCTGATGAATACACGCCTGATATTGTTCTGATTACTGCTTTATAACGGCCTACAACTTCCTCGCAGGCATCACTGATCTCGCCAAGGGTGCAACGCAGCTTGGCGCACTCTATGGCATGTGCCAGAAGGTTGCCCTTGCCCGTGCGGACGCACTCAGTAAGGTCGGCCAACGCTTTCTTGCAAGCCTCGTTGTCGCGAGTGGAGCGAATCTTGGCAAGCAACTCTTCCTGCTGCTTGCGCACGGCGGTGTTGTCCACCTCAAGGATGTCGATGGGGTCTTCATGGTCAAGGCGGTACTTGTTTGTACCGACGATGACCTGCACACCGCTGTCAATGCGGGCCTGAGTGCGGGCCGCAGCCTCCTCGATGCGCATCTTTGGCACACCGGTCTCGATAGCCTTGGCCATTCCGCCAAGCTTCTCTATCTCCTGTATGTGCTCCCACGCCTTATGGATAAGCTCGTTGGTGAGCGACTCCACGTAGTACGAGCCTGCCCATGGGTCGATGTGCTTGCACACCTTTGTCTCGTTCTGGATGTAAATCTGAGTGTTGCGGGCAATGCGGGCCGAGAAGTCGGTTGGCAGGGCAATGGCCTCGTCAAGGGCGTTGGTATGCAGCGACTGCGTATGGCCGAGCACTGCAGCCATGGCCTCGATGCAGGTACGGCCAACGTTGTTGTAAGGATCCTGCTCGGTGAGCGACCAGCCGGAAGTCTGCGAGTGGGTGCGCAGGGCCATCGATTTGGGGTTCTTTGCACCGAAACCCTTCACAATCTTTGCCCAAAGCACACGGGCAGCGCGCATCTTGGCAATCTCCATGAAGTGGTTGACGCCTATTGCCCAGAAGAACGACAGGCGCGGGGCAAAGGCATCGATGTCGATGCCTGCGTTCACACCGGCGCGAATGTACTCCATGCCGTCGGCCAAGGTGTAGGCAAGCTCTATGTCGGCCGTCGCACCGGCCTCCTGCATATGGTAGCCGGAGATGGAGATTGAGTTGAACTTCGGCATGTTCTGCGAGGTGAACTCAAAGATGTCGGCAATAATCTTCATTGAGAAGGCAGGCGGATAGATGTAGGTGTTGCGCACCATGAACTCCTTCAGGATGTCGTTCTGTATCGTACCGGCCATCTCCTCAAGCTTGGCGCCCTGCTCCAATCCTGCCACGATATAGAAAGCAAGCACGGGCAGGACAGCCCCGTTCATGGTCATCGACACCGACATCTTGTTGAGGGGAATGCCGTCGAAGAGCACCTTCATGTTCTCCTCATTGCAGATGGACACTCCGGCCTTGCCCACATCTCCAACCACACGCTCGTTGTCGGGGTCGTAGCCGCGATGCGTCGGCAGGTCGAAGGCCACCGACAGACCCTTCTGCCCTGAGGCAAGGTTGCGGCGGTAAAAAGCGTTGGACTCCTCGGCGGTGGAGAATCCGGCGTACTGACGGATTGTCCACGGGCGGAACGGGTACATCATGGAGTAAGGGCCACGCAGGAACGGCGGTATGCCGGCAGCGAAGTCAAGGTGCTCCATGCCCTCAAGGTCTTCTTTTGTATAAACAGGCTTAACGTCTATGTGCTCCGGTGTCTTCCAATTGGGAGCTATGCCGTTGGCCTTCTGCCAGTCAGCGCCGTTGGCAGCCTTTATACCGGCAAATATATCTACGTCTTTAAAATTCTTTCTCATGACTTCCGTGGTTATTTGATTCCCAATTTGGCGTTATACTCTTTGAGCGTTTCCAGAACGTTGCACCTCACATGGATGAAGTTCTCTATGCCGGCGGCCTTAAGCTCGTCCATGCAGGCCGGAGCACCGGCGACAATGAACATGGCACGCCCGGCGAGGCACTGGTAAGCGGGAACGGCGTATGTGGCATACTCATCATCGCTCGAACAAAGCACCACGATGTCGGCCCCGGCCTTCAAGGCCGCATCAACGCCTTCCTCAACGGTGTCGAAACCAAGGTTGTCGATAATCTTATAACCGGCACAAGCCAGGAAGTTGGAGCTGAACTGAGCACGGGCCTGGCGCATGGCAAGGTTGCCTATGGTAAGCATAAACGCAGTGGGAACCTTGCCGCTTTGCTCCGTCTGCAAGCGCAACGCCTCGTAGTCGGCAGCCAGACGGCTGGAATTGATTGCCTTGAAGGCAGCATCCTCCTGCTTTGAACCACACTTGCAGGCATGGGCCACAGGTGCCTTGCCGCCGGAGGTCTCAGTGAAGTTGGGGAACTGGTTGGTGCCGAGTATGAATTCCTTGCGCTTGGCAGCGTCGTCATGGCGCTTGGCGTTGGTGGCGTTCACGTCATCCTGCACCGTGCCGTTCTTCACCGCCTCAAGGTATCCGCCCTCATCCTCAACCTTCAAGAACAGCTTCCATGCAGCATCGGCAAGCGAGGTGGTAAGCTCCTCAATGAAATAAGAACCGGCCGAGGGATCCACCACCTTGTCGAAATGGCTCTCTTCCTTAAGCAGCAACTGCTGGTTGCGGGCAATGCGCTCAGAGAAATCCGTAGGCTGTTCGTAAACAACATCGAAAGGCTTCACTACGATTGAATGCACACCGCCTATCGCCGCGCTCATGGCCTCGGTCTGGGTGCGGAGCATATTCACGTAGCTGTCGAACATCGTCATGTTGTATGTGGTGGTGATGGCATTCACGCACATCTTGCAAGCACAATCACACTTAGGCTCATATTGCTTCACAATCTCGGCCCACAGCAAGCGGGCGGCACGGAACTTAGCTATCTCCATGAAGTAATTCTCCGTGATACCCATGTTGAACTTTATCTTGCTGGCAGCCAAAGCAGGGTCTACACCGGCCTCGACAAGCTCTGAGAGATATTCGTTTCCCCATGCAAGCGCATAGCCAAGCTCCTGCACGATGTATGCACCCGCATTGTTGAGTGACGCAGCGTTAACCGCTATGCAGCGGAAGTGCGGGTATTCTTTCAGTATGTCAACCAACTGCGAGGCCAGAGGCAGTATGCGGGTGACATCCTTGCCTTTCATCACAATCTTCTCTATAGGATCCCAGTCGATGGAGCCAACGAGCTTGTCCTTGCTGTAGCCATGCCTTTCAAAATAAGCTACAAGAATCTTGGCGAGGTCAACCGACCTGCGCTTGCAAGTGCAGAAGTTCAGCTCAACACACTCGCACTCTATCCCATCAAGCAGCGTGCTGACGAACTCCTCGTTGACGCAGTCGCCACAGAAATGGAAGCCAAGCGAATCAACGCCCTTATTCAATATGTCAAGAGCCTTGGCGTTGCCATCCTTCGCGTCCTCGACCTTTATGTCCTGGCGCACCAACCATGAGTTATTGTCCTTATTGTTACCGCGGACAAAAGGGAACTCACCGGGCAAAGCATCCGGCGTCTTCAGCTTCAGCACATCTTCCCTACGGTAGAATGGAGGCACAGAAAAGCCTTCGTTGGTTCTCCATACCAGTTTCTTGTTGAAGTCCGCCCCCTTCAAGTCAACCTGAATCTTGTCAAGCCATTCTTGAGTCGTCGGAGCCTCGAACTCGGTAAAGAGTTTCTCTCTGTTGTTTGACATAAGTACAATATTTATATATAAGTTATTGATAAATCCCGTTCAAGTTGACCATGCGCATCGTGAGCCTGTACCATTGGCCATAAGCCCTCGCTGACAGGCAGCGCAACATCAGCCCCTTCAATGGCCGTTGCCTTACGCATCTTTATGCCCACGGCAAACTTTCCGCCTTGAATGCAAATGCGGCCATCAACAGACAGCGATTCACCCGCAAATGCATCACATATCTTCATGCAAAGATATGCAGAATTTCCGACTTTACGAAAAATATAAAGAGAAAAAGATTTCCAATCGTGAAAAATTCAAAAACTTGGCGGAGGGAGCGAAAATAATCACACGTAAATTGTTGTTTGAACAATATTTTACCTACTTTTGCAACTTAGAAAACTATCATATTCCAATGGATTGGCTCATTAATCTATTTGTCAGCACAGAGTCCGTGGCGCACATTGCCCTCCTCTATGCCATTGTAATAGCCATAGGCGTATTGCTCGGCAAAATCAAGGTGGGAGGCATATCGTTAGGCGTCACTTTCGTTTTGTTTGCGGGCATTGTCGCCGGACACGTCGGCTTCACCGGCCCCATGAACATCCTCACATTCTTGCAGGACTTCGGCCTCATCTTGTTTGTATTCATGATAGGCTTGCAGGTGGGTCCCGGCTTCTTCGAAAGCTTCAGGAAAGGCGGGATAACGCTCAACCTGCTGTCCACCGCCACAATCCTGCTAAACATCGCGGTGATGTTCGCCTGCTACTTCATCTTCTTCGACACAACCAACCCAATCAACCTCCCGATGATGGTAGGCACGCTTTATGGCGCCGTTACCAACACCCCGGGACTTGGCGCCGCCACCGAAGCACTCGACAGCGTGTTCCCGAAAGGCGAGGCGCCGCAGATAGCCTCGGGTTACGCCTGCGCCTATCCGCTCGGAGTGCTGGGCATAATCGGCGCGACAATCCTCATCAGGTACATCTGCCACGTAAAGCTCGACAAGGAAGAAGAGCTGCTTAACAAGGACGCCGAAGAAGACGCCCATGTAAAGCCGCACAATATGCACCTCCGTGTCACAAACTCCTATTTGGCAGGGCGCACCATCGGGCAGATACACGACTTCCTCAACCGCGACTTCGTTTGTTCGCGCGTACTGCACGAAGGCCACGTAAGCATCCCCAACAGCAAGACAAAGCTTGAGTTGGGCGACCTCGTGTTCATAGTGTGCGCCGAGGCCGACGCCGAAGCCATCATAGCTTTCATAGGCCCGGAAGAGCAAGTGGAATGGGAAAAGCAAGACCAGCCGATGGTGTCAAGGCGAGTGATTGTCACGCGCCCGTCAATCAACGGAAAGACGCTTGGCCAGATGCACTTCTCCACAGTCTACGGTGTCAACGTAACGAGGGTTACACGCCAGGGCATGGATCTCTTCGCCAATCCCCACCTTGCGCTGCAAGTGGGCGACCGCGTGATGGTAGTTGGCCCGGAGAACCTTGTCAACCGCGTGTCGAGCGTACTTGGCAACTCCATCAAGCGCCTTGAGTCGCCCAACATAGCCACCATCTTCATCGGCATCATCGTGGGAATACTGTTCGGAAGCATCCCGTTGGCCGTTCCCGGAATGCCCATGCCCCTTAAGCTCGGCATTGCCGGCGGCCCGCTTGTGATAGCCATACTCATAGGCCGCTACGGCTATAAGGTACACCTTGTCACCTACACTACTACCAGCGCCAACACCATGCTCCGCGAGATTGGGCTTGTGCTCTTCCTTGCCAGCGTAGGCATAAAGGCCGGCGCGGGATTCTGGGAAACCGTGGTGCAGGGCGACGGCCTTAAGTACGTCTACACAGGCTTCCTCATAACCATTATCCCGATACTCATAATCGGCCCTATAGCGCGCATGAAATACAAGTTCAACTATTTCACGATTATGGGAATGATAGCCGGAACATACACCGACCCGCCTGCGCTGGCATACGCCAACCAGTCGTGCTCAAAGGAAGCCCCCGCAGTTGGCTATTCCACGGTATATCCATTGAGTATGTTCCTGCGCATCTTCACGGCTCAGCTCATTATCCTCCTGTGCTGCGGCATCTGACGGACGCAAACTAAAACTAACTCTAAAATACACACACACTGAAATGAACAAGTTCGGATTACTGTTAGGCATAATGCTTGGCTCAGTTTCCGCGGTGTCCTACGGGCAGATGTCCGAGAGCATCAAGCTGAACGAGGTTATGACCAACAATGCAACAAGCCTGCAGGACGAATACGGCCAACGCGAAGCGTGGGTGGAGATAGCCAACATCTCCTACTCCACATACAACATCAGGGGAATGTTCCTGACCACCGACCGCGCCGTGCTCAACCCTGACATGAGTGTACCAGAGCGCATCAAGCGCATGAGCATCATCCCTAACGGGGATGCCCGCACCAACCTCAGCGCGCGCCAGCACCTGCTCTTCCATTGCAACAGCAACCCAAGGTTGGGAACGCTGCATCTCTCGGTCAAAATCGACCCGTCAAAGCCCACATGGATTGGCCTCTACAATGGCAACGCCACGCAGCTGATAGACTCCGTTACGGTGCCGGTGCTCGCGCCCGACCAGTCGTATGCCCGCGAGCGCGACGGAGCCGCCACATGGCAGATAAAGCCCAAGGACGCCGTAACCCCCGGCATATCCAACTACATACAAGTTGACGAAAGCAAGGTTGCCAAGCTAAAGCGCAACGACCCCTACGGTCTCGGCATCACCGTGCTCGCCATGGGCATAGTGTTCTTCTGCCTTGCCCTCCTGTGCGTTTTCTTCACTCTGTTCGGCATGTTCATGAAGCACCGCTCCGCAGCCAAGAAGGTGGCCAGCATACAGCCGCTCAAGGCCGGGGTGAAGACGGTGGAGAAGACAGTGGAGATAGGCCACAAGACCAACATCATACTGCAAGACGGACTCAAGTCGAAAGGCATCGACAAGGAAACCTACATAGCCGTCATTGCCCTTGCCATACAGCAGTACACCAACAACGTACACGACGTGGAGAGCGGCATCATAACCATAAAGCCCAAGACCACCGAGTGGGACGATGCATACATACAGATGAAACAATTTCACGAATAACCCCAATAACAATCCTAAAAAAGACTGACAGCAATGAACAAGTTCCAGTATAACGTACAAGGCGTCGATTACGACGTAGAGATAGAAGAGCTCGAAGGCAACGTGGCCAAGGTGGTGGTCAACGGTATCAGGTTTGAGGTAGAGCTGAAGCAGCCCATCAACCCGGCACACGCCATCCGCAAGAAGCCCGAAGTTCACCAGCCCGCCCCAGCCGCACCGCAGCAGGCAGCCCAGCCCGCTCCTGTGGCGGCAGCTCCGCAACCGGCAGCGGCTCCGGGCAGCGGCTCGCAGGTAAAGGCTCCCCTGCCCGGCACCATCACCTCGGTCAACGTCAAGGTGGGCGATGTGGTAAAGGACGGCGACACCGTAGTAGTGCTTGAGGCCATGAAGATGCAGAACAACATCGAGACCGAGTTCTCGGGAACTGTCACTTCCATTTTAGTAAACCAGGGCGATTCGGTGCTCGAGGGCGCCGTGCTGCTCACAATAGCCTGATGCATTATGGGATTCACAGAGTTCTTAGCAGAAAACTTCAATGAGTTCCTCACCTACACCGGCTTTGCCAACGCCACGGCGGGGAACATCATCATGATTGTGGTCGGCGCCATCCTCATCTACCTGGCCATAAAGAAAGACTTCGAGCCACTGCTGCTCATCCCCATCGGCCTCGGCATCATCATAGGCAACATCCCGTTCCGTGCCGACGCTGGCCTCGAGGTTGGCCTCTATGAGGACAACTCGGTGCTCAACATCTTCTACCAAGGCGTGCGCCAGGGCTGGTACCCGCCGCTGGTGTTCCTCGGCATTGGCGCCATGACCGACTTCTCCGCCCTCATAGCCAACCCCAAGCTGGTGCTCATCGGGGCGGCGGCGCAGTTCGGCATCTTCGGTGCATACATGGTAGCCCTCGGCCTCGGCTTCGAGCCTAACCAGGCAGCGGGCATAGCCATCATCGGCGGGGCCGATGGCCCGACGGCCATCTTCCTGTCGTCAAAGCTCAGCCCTAACCTCATGGGAGCCATTGCCGTGTGCGCCTACTCTTACATGGCGCTCGTGCCGCTCATCCAGCCGCCGCTCATGCGCATGCTCACCACAAAGAAAGAGCGCCTCATCCGCATGAAGCCCGCCCGCCAGGTAAGCCAGACCGAGCGCATACTCTTCCCCATCATCGGCTTGCTGCTCACCACGTTCATCGTGCCGTCGGGCCTGCCCCTGCTCGGCATGCTATTCTTCGGCAACCTGCTCAAGGAGTCGGGCAAGACCACTCGCCTGGCCAAGACCGCAGGCTCCGCCCTCAACGACATCGTGGTGATGCTGCTCGGCCTCACGGTGGGCTGCTCCACACAGGCCAGCGAGTTCCTCACCGTCAACACGCTCTACATCTTCATCCTCGGCGCGTTCTCGTTCATGGTGGCCACTGCCAGCGGAGTGCTCTTCGTGAAGCTGATGAACATCTTCCTGCCTAAGGACAAGAAACTCAATCCGCTCATCGGCAACGCCGGCGTGTCTGCCGTGCCTATGAGCGCCCGCATAAGCAACAACCTCGGCCTTGAGTACGACCGCCACAACTTCCTGCTCATGCACGCCATGGGGCCCAACGTGGCAGGTGTCATCGGCTCGGCCGTGGCAGCCGGTGCTTTGCTCGGA
The DNA here is from genome assembly GCA_944320105.1 of uncultured Prevotella sp. Classification (GTDB taxonomy): domain Bacteria; phylum Bacteroidota; class Bacteroidia; order Bacteroidales; family Bacteroidaceae; genus Prevotella. Next base: position 47,448 of record CALUGA010000020.1, read on the forward strand.
TTTATGTCATAACACAAAAATAATTCTTTTTTCATGGCGGTGCTTTCCTGTGAAGGACGGCACCGTTTTTTGTTTTCCCCAAGAAACCACACCGCGACAGCACTTCATCCTTATGCCGCACTGTCAGGCCGTCCACTGCCCTCGGCGGGGTGCAAACCCGCCCGAACGTGGAATACACGAGGAATGCGCTGAGAATACCAAACACAAACGCAAACTCCCCCAATGGCTTCAGCGCAAAATTTCCACGTTGGCTTCATACGACAATGGCTTACACGTTAACTCCAACAATGGCTTACACGTTAACTCCAACAATGGCTTACACGTTAACTCCAACAATGGCTCCCACGCAAACTCCAACAATGGCTCCCACGTTAACTCCAACAATGGCTCCCACGTTAACTCCAACAATGGCTCCCACGTTAACTCCAACAATGGCTCCCACGTTAACTC
>CALUGA010000021.1 GCA_944320105.1 uncultured Prevotella sp.
TTATCCATTGCCCGTTCTCGTGCGAGTTTTATCCAATCTGTTGATAGTCAAATAAAACCTACCTGATTACAACAAAGATGATGAAAAAGAAGTATGTTACGCCTACCATCAAGGCGGTTGAGTGGAATTTCCAACAGCCCATCTGCAACGCTGTTTACCAGCAAAGCCCGTGTATCATTATTGACCAAGCGGAGTCGCAGACGCGCGTTGACCATATCCACAGTTTTGAAAACGGCGCGCTTGGAGGCTGGAACGAAACTCCGGGGGCTTGGCCGGGCAGGTAAAGGAATGTTGGTTGTTATTGAAAATTTACAAAGATGAAAAGGTATTTGGGCATATTTGCTATCGTTGCGTGCGGCTTGCTTTGCGGCTGTTCCAACGAAGATGATGCCGTGTTCGCAGACGACACGGCAGACGTTGCGCCCGGCGTGTATTCCGCCGACTTGATGTTTGAGGCCGAGGCAGGCAAAAGCTCCGACCACACCACGCGCGGAATCGATGGTTTGGGCAACTTCACCAACGAGTACCCTTTTGATTATATCTACGTGCATTCGGCAGACAATGGCCAAGGCGTGGATCACAAGGTGCTCAAGGTGCCTCTCAAGGAGGTCGTGTTCTGCGATAATTGCCGGGGCGTCCACTTGGAGATGGAGGTGAAAGACGGCGAAGGTGGATACACCATAACCAACTCCGAAGGCGAGTCAATCACGCTTGCAGAGGGCGAGGAGGTTTATTTCTCGTCTTATCCTCGTGCATATTGGCATGCCGACAAGGTGTTTGAGTCGCCTGTGACGGGCAGCGACGTGTTCAAACAAACCGAGGAAGTAAACGAGGAACTGCTCAGGAGCGACACTTACTCCAAGGATGAGCTGGCCGCACTGCTGCAGCAAGAAGCCCCGCAGATATTGCTCACGAGGCACTGCACGGGCTTCAGGACAACGTTCATGTTCACTGACGTGTACTCCTTTGGTGAGCACAACTATTCCGTGTCGGAGAAAACTTGGGACAGATATTTGCCCGGCACGAAGCCAAGCGACTTTTACATAAAGCTATACATAGGCAACAACTTCTGCCACGACTACGACATATTTAACGATGCCGTGCCGGAAGCGGACATGGGAGGGTATTATGTAACGAACCAGAACCAATACCAGCAATTTGAGTACGTTGCCTATTCCACAAGCGGTGCCACTTCCGACCCGGCTTTGATTTATAGCTATTTTGGCTTCGGTTACGGAACGGAGACCGGCAACATACTCATAGCCCCGCTTAACCTGAACGACAACGTGGGAGACATACAAGATTTTTCCATATACGTGTTCATCAAGTATGCGCCCGATGGCAACGTGAATCTCAACGATGATTCCAACTCCATGTGGCTTCGCGTGAAGATACCAGACATGAACAATCTCGCCAACAGGGTGCATAACTTGATTGTTGCGCTCGACATTCATGAGCTGGAGAACATAATAAATAAGACAAAGGAGGCTCAGGTAACGACCCGCAGCCCGTGGCAAGCGCCTATGCGCATGGAGCTGAAGCACCCTTACAAGGTGATTGACGTGCCGGGAGAATAGCATTTGTTTTTTCATATCTTACCAAGGAAAGGCCACACAAGCAAGTTATGTGGCCTTTTCCTTTTTTCGGGGCGGCGCGCCTGCGCCGTGCCGTCAATGAACAAACAGACAAAGGGAGGAAGAGAGGATGAGAGTTAGGATGAAAGACGGACTGCTGCTAAGGGAGGTGGCAGGCGAACACATACTGATTGACGCGAGCGGGGAGGTGGACTTCTCGCGGATGCTGCTGCTCAGCGACACGGCGGCAACCCTCGTGCAGGCCCTGCTGCAAGGCCCGCGCACCGCCGAGGAGCTGGCCGACTTGCTGGCCGAGGAGTACGACGTGGCCGCAGCCGACGCCCTGCCCGACGTGGTGAGCCTGCTCAAGCAGATGGCCAGCGACGGGATGCTGCAGGAAGTAAAGTAAGGAAGTTCCTCTCTCCGGCTCTCCCCGGTGAAGCCCCTCTCCGGCTCTCCCCCGTGGGGAGAGGGCTGTGGGAGTGATGGAAGTAATTGTGGTGATGGGTGATGGGAATATAAAAGCCGCCCCGCTGCACGATGTTGTGCGGCGGGGCGGCTTGGTTTTTTGTTCGGGCTTGGGCTGCCGCCCGGACGTGTGGCCGGGCGGCGTTGGCCATTGGCTTGGTGAGTTACTTCTTGTCGATTACGTAGCTTATGCGCACCTTTACGCAGCGGTTGAGCTTGGCGTTGAGTCCGCGCGTGCTCTTGTCGCTTACGTTGGCGATGGGGTTGGAGAGGGCGTTGAGCGAGAAGCTGCCGGGCGCGATGTTGCGCAGCGCGCCGCTGTCGCGCAGCCACTGTATCACGGTGCGGGCGCGGTTGTAGGCCAGCGTCTTGTTGCGCTCCTGGCCCACGCTCTCGGCATCGCGGCCGGTGAAGTTGTCCTGGCTGGTGGCCAGGCCCTCGGCCGAGACGAACTGTATGCGCCCCTCGGCGAAGATGCGGCGCAGCTTGGCCACGGCGGCAGTGTCGGCGCCGGTGGCGTTGCCCTCGATGGCGGCGTAGACGTCGGCGAAGCTGTAGAGCTGCGACTCGGGGTCGATGGTCATGCTGCGGCGCACTATGTCGAGGCCCTGGTGGGCGTTAAGCCCGAACGACTCGCTCTCCTTGTAGTTGTCGGCCTCCATGAGGCTCTGCGTGGCCGTCTCGCTGTCAACGCGGTAGTGCCACGTGCGGTTGCCCGAGTAGATGGGGGCGTAGTAGTAGCCCGCCTTGTCCTTGAAAGCCTGCATGCTCTGTGCGTCCATGGCGAGCGACATGGGCGCGCTGCCCATCTCGTAGCCCTGGGTGCCGGCGGCAGCCGCAGCGGCCTTGCTGTCGGCGGTAGGCACGTCCTCGGTGGACAGCTGTGTGAGTGGGCGTCCTTCGGCCAAGGCATCGGCCACGGCCTCGCTGTCGGCAAACCGCTTCTGCGTGAACACACCCGATGCGAGATAGTCGATGGCGTCAACCTTGGCCGTGCTCACGATGGGCGCGTCGTCGCGGCCCGAGTAGTTGTTGGGGAAGAACACGTAGAACTCCATCGTGCCATACTCCGGGCAGGCGGGCGGCAGCACCTTGTTGGTTATGTAGATGGGCTGCTCGCACTCCAGGCACCTCTCCCAGTAGCGTTTCTTGAAGTAGTAGGTGAGGCCCACGCTCAGCCCAACGTTGGAGTCGAACCAGCGGCTGTCCTCGCCGTTGCTCTTCAGCGTAACGGCGTCGAAGTTGGTTTGGTAGACCATGGCTTGAGCCTTCACGTCGAGCGACAGGTTCTTCTTCCTGCTGAAGAAGCGGCTGTACTGCAGTTCGAAGTGGCCGCTCCACTCGTTGCGCTGCGCGTCGATGCCGTAGTGGTGGAGCGCGCCGAGGCCCACGGATGCTATGAACTGGTTCATGAGCCGCTTAGAGTCCTTGCCCTCGTAGCCGCAGAAGAGGCGCGAGAGGTTGAACATGGCGTTGACGTTAAAGTCGAGCCACTTCATCTTCGTTTCCCAGTAGGGTGTGCCGTCGCTGGTGGTGAGCTGCCCGCCCTGGGCAAACATGGTGTGCTCCTTGCTGTAGCCCTTGGAGTTGCCCATGCCGAACTGCACCTTTGCGCCTATGCCCGGCGTGAACCACTTACCCACGCCCACCTTGAAGTCGGGCGAGAGCAGTCCGCCGAAGTCGCCCACGGAGCCATAATCGCCGAGGAAGGCGTGGTAGCCCACGGAGGCAGTTACGAACCAGTTGTCCCAAAAGCGGTTGGTGACCACGCGGTAGTGGTCGTCGGTGGGCTGGGGCTGCACCATGGCTTCGCCCCTCACCGTGTCGCTGACCACCGTCTGCGCACTGGCGGCGCCGCCGACAAGCAGCAGCGCCATGATAGGAATCATTGCTTTTTTCATCTTAATTATCAGTTGTTGTTGGTTGATGCTTTTTATTGGGATTATAAGTCTTATAGGGCTTATGGGTCTTATAGGACTTATGGGTCTTATGGGTCTTATAGGGCTTATGGGTCTTATAGGACTTATAGGTCTTATAGGAGTACTGGGAATATGCGAGCCACGCCCTGCCACGTTGGATGGCGCAGCCAACTTTTAATTTTTAACTTTTAACTTCCCTCGCGCCCTGCCACGATGCATATTTTCTTAACTCTTAACTCTTAACTCTTAATTCTTAACTCTTAATTTATCTGCTGTTTTGCTGGCCATGAAGAAGAATGCTTCGGCGGGCATGAGGCTGAAGAGGCGCAGGCTGCGGCGGAGCCAGAAGAGGGCGTTGCGGATGATGCGCAGCGGCGCGGGCAGCTGTCGGCCCGAGTCCTCGCGCTCGGCCTTGAGCGTGTAGCCGTCGCCCATGAACACGGAGTAGAGGCAGGCCGTGGCCTTGGTAGGGGGCAGCGGGGCCAGCGGCGGCTCGCCGGGGCAGGCGAGGTAGGCATCGATGAAGGAAAGCAGGGCCTTGCCGAAACGCCATGCCCCGAGGTGGCGCAGCAGCGCGGCGAGGCTCTGTGCGTTTACGTTGGCGCGGCGCGCCATCACCGCCACGTCGCACACCTGCTTGAGGCCGATGCCGTAGGAGAGCACGTGGCGGCGCAGGTGGAGCACTATGCAGGCCAGGGCGAACTCCGCCGACCCCGGGCCGGGCAGTGCGTTTTGTTCCTGCCTGCCCTCGGCTATGCGCCTGAGGCGGGCGGCGGCGATGGGGTTGTAGAGCTGTTCGTAGCGGGGGTGGAACTCGGCGCGGCAGCGGTGGGCGCCGGGCGGTGTGGGGCTTCCGTCGAGGTGGGGGCCAATGTCGTCGGCCACGATGTCGCCGCTTTCGTAGTAGAAGGCAATGCCCCGCCGCCGTAGCGCGGCGGGCAGCGCGGGCCATCCGCCGGTGACCACTATGTCGATGTCGCCGTAGCAGCGGTGCAGCGGCTCGGGGTAGAAGCGCGCCACGGCAGCCCCCTTAACCACCTCGCCCGTCATTCCCTCGGCGCGGAGCAAGGCCAGCAGGCGTTGGCCGTAGCCGTCGAGGCGGCTGTTCACCTGCTCCAGGTGCATGAGGTAGAGCACCCACTGCTGCCACAGTTCCCCGCCGGGCCTGGCGCCGCCCCGGGCTATGCCATCGGCCACGATGCCGGCCACGGCCTGGCGGCAGGCCAGGGCGAAGAGCTGCCGCCACTGCCCGTCGTCGCAGGGCGATGGGCAGGCTGCGGGCGGCGTACAACCCCAAAGTCCGGCCCGCAGGTAGTGGAAAAGCAGCAGCTCGGTATCAGTCATTGTGGAACTTAGAGTCTGTTTTTATTTTCTTTGCCCTGAGCTTGGCATCGATGTATTGCGGCACCTTCCAGCCCATCTTGAGCAGTTTCTCCGGCACACCCCAGAAGCCGTGCGAGCGGTACATACGCACGTCCTCGCGCCACACCGAGCTGCGGCTGGCACCGCCTGTGGACAGTCCGCCCATGCGCATCTTCACGAAATAGCGGTTGAGGTATTCCACGTGGAGCCTGTTTTCGTAGAGGCAGCGCACGAGGAAGTCGGAGTCGGAGGCCACGCGGTAGCTCTCGTCGTAGAGGCCCAGTCGGAGCAGCACGTCGCGGCGTATGTAAACGGTGGGGTGGAGGGGCAGCCATCCCAGGCGCACCTTCCAGCGGTGGTAGCGCCCGCTCACCCAGTTGCGCACCACCCGCGAGGTGTCGCTGGCGTCGACGTAAAGGCCGTTGCCGTAAACCACGTCGGCCCCGGTGGCGCGGAACAAGGCCGCGATGTCGGCCACCACGTGGCTGTCGAAGAAGAAGTCGTCGCTGTGGAGCAGGCCCACCACGTCGCCCGTGGCCAGGCGTATGCCCTTGTTTATGGCCTCGTACATGCCGCTGTCAGGCTCCGACACCACCTTGTCCACCATCTTTCGGTCGCGGTATCTGTCTATCACGTCAACCGAGCCGTCGGTGCTCGCCCCGTCGATGATGATGTGCTCAATGTCGGGGTAGTCTTGTGCCAGCACGCTCTCGATGGTCTGGCCAATGGTGGAGCGGCGGTTGTAGCAGGAAGTTATAATGCTTACTTTCATCTCTCTTTGTTTTCGTCGGAGCCTTGCGCGGCGGGGCCTTGCCCGTAGTTTTGGCTCAGGTACAGCCTTATGCGCTGAGGGTCGAAGCCCAGGCGCTTCTTTGTTTCGTAAACCTTGGCATCGGCCAGCGTCCTGTACCAGAAGCCTTGCAGGAAGTGCCACAGGAATCCCTCCTTGCCGTCGAGGAAGCCCAGGCGCACGAAGTAGCGGTAGCAGAACAGGGCGAAGGCCCTGAAGAACAGCGGCAGGCGCGTGTAGAACAGCTTGCCCCGCCTTACCCGTGCCGTGTGGCGGCCCGAGTTGAGGCTGTTGTCGGCCATGCCATACTCGGTTAGCAGCAGGTCGGCGGCCTCGCGCGTGGCGTAGCCGTTGTGCTTGGCCGTCCACCACGTAAGGCCGTTGAGGTTGTCGTCGTAGAAGGGGTGGCTCAGCGCGCCCACGGTGCCGCTGGCCAGGCGTATGTGCTCGTCCATCTGTCGGTTCTCGCACTGTGCGCAGCCTGCGCGGAAGAGCCTGAGCAGGATGAGGGGTATGATGCCGTGGCGGATGTAGCGGCCCATGAAGATGCGTCGGCATGGCGCGGTGTAGGCGTTGACGCCGGGCGGCGATGCAGGCAGCCGTCTGTGGAGTTCGTCGATAAGCTCGTCGGAGAGGTACTCGTCGGCATCCATGCGCCACACCCACTGCGTGGCAATGGGCAGGTGAGCCAAGGCCCAGTTGAACTGCGTGGCGTAGTTAACCCACTTGTTGCTGTACACCCTGGCCCCCATCTCCTCGGCCAACTGCACGGTGGCGTCGGTGGAAAAAGAGTCAACGACGAATATTTCCTTGGCAAACCGCCTTGCGTTTTCCAGGCAGCGGCGGATGTGCAGCTCCTCGTTGTAGGTAAGAATTATGACAGAAATGTCGAGCATGGTTAATTTGTTTTTGTGGCGTCAGTTGCGGGCGCCGCCGGTGGCGTTGGCCTTTTTCCTGCCCCGCCGCCAGAGCATCAGCGGGCGGTGCCATCGGCGCAGGTAGTTGCGTAGGCCGCCGTAGTGAACGCCGGTGCGGGCGGCTATCTCCTTTATTGTGAGCGTAGTGGTGCGGAAGAGCCTCACGGCCTCGGCGTACATGCGCTCCGAGCGAGCCGAGGGGCAGTAGCGGTGGCCGTTGCCCAACAGCTGGCCTTGCCGGCTTACGTCGTGGGCGGCCTTGGCCCGGCTGCGCCCCTGCCGCTTGGCCTGCAGCACGTCGTGGTGGTAGAAGCGCAGGTGCTGGCTCAGCCCGCCCTCCGAAACGCCGCACCGGCGCGCCACCTCGGCCACGGTCATGCCTGTGGAGGCGTAGAGCTTTACGGCCTCGGCATACCGCTCCACGCAGGCCCGGCGCGGGCCGTGCCACGTGTTGTCGGCCAGGCCCAGGCGGCGGCGCGCCTCTTCGCGGCGCGCGAGCGTGCCGGGGTAATGCACGCGCATGAAGTTGGCCAGTGCCGTGCCGTCGAGGCCGAACTTGCGCGCCACCTGCGACACGTTAAGCTCTATGAAGTCCATGGAGTCGCAGGCGGCCACGGCCTCCTTGTACTTAGCGTGGGCGGCGGGGCTTTGTGCGCCGGCCTGCAGCAGCTTCACCGCCTGCGGGTTGTTTCCGGGGGCGGCCACGTGGTGGCGGCGCAGCACCAGCTCGCGCCAGTGGCGGCGCAGGTAGTTGCCCAGTGCGCCTGCGCTTACGCCGCACCGCCGGGCAATCTCGCCCAGGGTCAGCTGGGTGGTGTCGTACAGCTCCACGGCGCGGGCGTACTTGCACAGCAGCGCGTGGCGGCGCTTGAGCTTGCTCCGTTCGCGCGGAGAGAGCGCAAGGCTCATGTCGCTATCTACTTGCATATTTGCAACTATCATCGAGCCTGTAGGCGGCCTGGGCCGCCTTGACCTGCCAAACGGGCTGTTTCGCCCTGCCAAACGGGCTGTTTTGCGCCCCCAAACAGGCTGTTTTGCGGGGTAATATCGCCGCTTTTGCAACCCGCTGGCGCACAGGGCGTTGCGCCAAAGGCCGCTGCTGCAGGCTTTAACATAAAAGTGTTAAAGGGGGGCGGCCCCTCTCCCCGCTCTCCCCTGTGGGGAGAGGGCTGTGGGAGCACTGGGAGAGCTGGGAGCAATGGGAGTGCTGTGAGTACTGGGAATATGCGAGCCACGCCCTTCCACGAAGCATATTTTTTTAACTTTTAATTCTTAACTTTTAATTTCCCACGCCCTGCCACGATGCATATTTTCTTAATTCTTAATTCTTAACTTTTAATTTCCCACCTTTCTCTTCTTGATGAAGCGGGCGGGGTTGCCCCCAACTACCGTCCATGGTTCCACGCTCTTTGTCACCACGGCGCGCGCGGCCACCACGGCTCCCTCGCCCACCGTTACGCCCGGGCCTACGAAAGCCTCGGCGGCCACCCACGCGCCGGCTTCTATCAGGATGGGGCGCTCCGTCTGCTCGTGGGCTGGCGATGAGATGTTGTGCGAGGCAGTGCAGAGAAAGGCGCGTTGGCTCACCGTGGCTCCCTCGCCGAGGGCTATGGGCGCGGCGTTGTAGCAGTCAACGCCCGAGGCAAGGCACGAGCCTTCGGCCATCACGAGGTGCCACGGCATGAACACCTTTGCCGTGGCGTAGACGTTGGCCGTTGGGGCCACCTTCGCCCCGAAGAGGCGCAGCAGCAGCCGCTTCCACGGCATCATGGTGCTGCGCGGGAAAGGGCGCGCCAGCACCGCCCAGCATACGGCCCATAGCATCCTCTTGATGCGCCCCGCCGTGGTGTAAGGCGAGCGGAAGCGCCGCCAGTTGTCGTTGTAGGTCATTGGGCGTGGTGGTATCTGTAGCGTTCGTACACCTCGCGCGGCAGCCTCTCGGCGCGTGGCTCGCACGGTGAACCGTAGGCAATGGTGTTCTCGGGTATGTCTCTCAGCACAAGGCTCCTTGCGCCGACGACGGCCATCTGGCCTATGGTTACGCCCTTGCCAATGTATGAGTCGGCCCCGATGAAAGCCCCGTGGCCGATGGTTATGGGAGCTGCCTGCCACGCGAAGTTGCGCGCCCTTACGTCGTGGCCGTCTGGAACGATGTGGACGAATGCCGCCATACTTACATAGTCGCCGATGGAAACCTTGACGGATGACTTTATGAAAGCGTGGTCGTCTATGGCAGAGACTTTGCCCATCGATAAGTTCCACGGCATGGTTATCGTGCACTTGGGCGAGATGTAGCATCCCTTGCCTATCTTAGCGCCGAACATCCGCAGCAGGAACACCCGCCAGCGTGACAAGGCTTTGAGGCTCGTCTTGAAGAGCAAGGCGTCAACGCACCGCCACAGTTGTATCCTTAATTTCTCCCTTGTGGTGATGCCGTTGCTGGCGAAGTCTGGCTTGAACCACAGTTCTTTCATCGTTGCTCTTTGTTTCTGTATATTTCCATCAATGCCTTGGCCGCGCTTTCGGCCGAATACTTTTCTTCCACCAGCCGGCGACCGGCGCGGCCCATGCGCTCGCGGTCGGCGGGGCTGAGGCTGAGGGCTTCCCTGAGCGCGGCGGCGAGGTTTTCTGCCGAGCGGTCTATCCACCATCCGCAGCCCCGTGCGGTGAGGTCGGCCCATGGCGCGCCCTTGGTGGTGATGACGGGCGTGCCGCAGGCCAGGGCCTCGGCCACCACTATGCCGAAATTCTCCGACAGCGTGGGCAGCGCGAACACGTCGGCCTCGCGCAGCAGCCGCCACTTGTCATCGCCGTAGATGCCGCCCACGAAGCTGAACGTGCAGCACAGGCCGCTCGCTGCTGCCCGGGCCTTAAGCTCGCTGACGTAGGCTGCGTCGCCCTCGCCCGCAATGGTTATTGTGCAGCCGCGCAGGGCGTCGCCCATCATGGCGGCGGCCTCCATGAGCAGCTCTATGCCTTTCTTGGGGTGGATGCGCGAGAGGAAGAGCACCCGCCCACGTGCGCCCCAATCCGTGCGGAGGCTGATGGCGCGGGCGTCGATGCCGTTGGGGATGGTGCTCACGCTGTGGTTGAACCCAAGGCGCAGCAGCTGCGCCTTTTCGCTCTCGGCCGTGGCCACCAAGCCGTCGGCCTGCCTGAGGGCGCGCCCCTGGTAGAGCATGAGGGCAGCTTGCTTGCGCAGCCTGTGGCGGGCGAGTATCCATGGCTCAAGCATGCCGTGGGGCGTTACGAAGGTGTGTATGCCCATGCGCTGTGCCTCGCGCTGCGCTATCCACGTGTGCAGCATCCAGATGCCGTTTACGTGAACCACGTCGGGCCGCTCCTGCCTCAGCAGCCTTGCCCACTGCCGCCTGAACTCCATGATTTGGCCAAGCGGAAGCGGCAGGTAAACCACTCGGCAGTTGTCCACGGGCAGCGGGTTGGCCGTGGGGCTCGTGGCCACGATGAGTTCCGTGAGCCTGCCCAGCTCCTTGGCCAGCAGCTGCACGTAGGCCGACACGCCGCCCAGTGAGCGGTCGATGGCCGCCACGAAGTGGATTACTTTTAGTTTTCCCATGGTGCCGGTATGACGTTGTTTGTGCAAAGGTTGTCTATGAAGTATTTGGCCATGCTCCTGCCCGATATCCGTTCAGCCCACTGCTTTCGGTACTTGCGCAAGCCGCGCACCTTTTGTATCATCGCCGATGTTTCGGACAGTATGGCTTGCAGCTCTTTCTGCGAGTGGAACACGCGCCCCAGCCTTTTGTCGGTGATGAGCGAGCGCGCCCCGCACCTGTCGCTGCAAATCACGTAGAGGCCGCTCTGCAGGGCTTCGTTAACCACCGCCCCCCAACCGTCATATTTCGACGGCAGCACGAGCGCATCGTATCCGGGCATCATGCTGTGTACCTGCTCCATGGGCAGGCTGCCGTGGAAAACCGCGCTGCCTCGGGGCAGCAGCCGTGCGGCGCACCATTCAGCCTTGTGCCGCTCGGGTCCGTCGCCCACCACGTGCAGGCAAACTTTGCCGTGCGCGCCTGCGGCCATAGCCTTGACCACGGCCATTACGTTTTTATTTTGGTTTATGGTGCCTACGAACAGCAGTCTCATTCGCCCGGCAGCAGGCTCGCCGCTTGTGGCATCGGGCTGGCAGGCCACGCAGGTGCAGTAGCCGAAAGTAACCACTTTCCACCGCTTGCTGAGCGAGCGGTAATATGCTGCTGCCATGTCGCCAAAGGCGAACACATAGCTGATGCTGCCCACGAAGTGGTAGTCCTGCAGCATGAACCTGAGCCTGTGCAGCAGCATTGGCTTAAGGGCGGTTACGTTGGGCCGTTCGGTTATTATGCCGCGCCTTACGTTGGCGGCAAGGCTGAGCCTGAACCACCTGAATACGTCGGCATCGGCCCTGATTCCGGAAAAGAAGGCACAAGTGTCGCCGATGGCAAGCAGCTGGCGCACGTCGCTATCGGTGGGCCTGAGGTGGAGCTTTATCTGTGTGCCGTCGGTGAGTTTGCTGCCGTTCCACCCCATGTCGGCCCGCTGGCTGTAATCGATGCGTGGCACCACTAAGTGGACACTCGCCACGCGGCTGTCGTGGCAAAGCTCCTTGATGTAAGGCACTTGGTGGGGGCTTATGCAGTTTTGGAAAAATACGAGGTTCATCATTATGCGCGCTGCTCAAACGTATTTGTTGCCCACCTGTCGAACTCGGCGGCGCGCGCCGCCCACTCGTGAGGCTCGGGCGCGATGCCCAGCGTGCCTTTGCGCATGGCGGCCACGATGGCCGAGGCGAGGCTCTGCACTGAGCCTTGCTCGTAGTAAACGCCTTCGTCGCCCAGCACAGTCGGTGGCTCGCCTATCCTTGCCGTTACGATGGGCTTGCCGTAAGGCAGGTACATATAGAGCTTGCTGGGGCAGCGGGCCCAGTCTTGCACGGTGTCGCTCATGGGCAGCACGAACACATCGGTGAGCGAGAAATAGGCGGCCACGTCTTCCTCGCTTACGTAACCGGGCATGAACACCTGCCCGCCGAGCTTGTTGGCGGCTACAAGAGCCTCGATGGCTTGCCGGTCGTCGCCGTTGCCAAGCAGCAGCAGCTTTACGGCAGGTTGCCCTATGAGGGGCAGGACTTTCACGAGGTCTATCGTGCGGTAAGCCCTTGAAAGGCTGCCGAGGTAAGTCACGAATATGTCGCCGGGCCTTTTGCTTGCCTGGGTTGGAGCCGTGCTTGCCCCCTTCTTGCAAACTTGCTTGCTGTAAGCGTAAGGGAAATAGAGCATGGGCATGTTGCCCCTCAGCACGAACCTCGCGCGCCTGGGATAGAGCCTTTGCAGGTATGAGCTGGCGTTGAGCAGGCCGTCGGCATAGATGAGCGAATAGTATTCAGTGGCAAGCTCCAGGGCCTTGCGCCACCGTGGCACGTCTTTTATGGAGGAGCGCAGCTCGCTGTGCTCCACGAGCTTTATGCACTTGAAGCTCGTTGGCACAACGTTCCTGAACACGAATGCGCACAAGTATATGTAGTTGGGCCTTATGCCAGCCAGCAGTGCCGACTTCTTTTGCCTTTCGTCGCGTGCCGATGCGTACCGTAGGAAGTGTACTTCAGTCCTGCCGTCGCATTCCATCGATGCGCGATGGCGGTTTTCAGCGGTGTCTTCCATGATGATGTGAACCTGCCATCCCAAGTCGGTGAGGGGATTGGCCATGCCCAGCGCACGCTTGGCCGTGGCAATGCTCTTTATGTCGCCAGTGGTTACGAAGCAGATGGTTTTCATCCTTGGCATCTCAGTTTTGGGGCTATCAGTGCTGAATAGGGCAGTATCGACTCATCGTGTACGTCGTTGAGGTCGTGCAGGGTGAAGTTGTCTGCCTCGTATTTGCCCTCCCTGTCGGCCAGCCCTCTGGCGTGCTTGCGTTGGTATTCCTCGCGCGACTTGCAGAAGTAGTGGTTTATGCGCAGCCGTTTGTAGGTGACGTTGTGGCAGAACCATCCGCGCTGGCGGCGGCCGTCGGAGTCGCTTACGGAGTATGCCCCGGGCTTGTAGAGCGGATAGTGGGGCGATATGTAGTTGGCCACCAGGCGCGGGTTGCATATTGTCTTTACCATGTAGCAGGTGTAGTGCGTGGGCAGTGCACGGTTGAGGAAGTTTTCCGTGACCAGCCCTTCGGGCTTGCGCTCAAAGCCGGACGAGCCGTAAACGAGCCAGTTTACGCTCACGCCTGCCGCCCCTTTCCCGGCTTGCCTCACTATTTCCTCCACCACATCTGCGATGGGCTTGAACGGCTCGGTTGGCATGATGAACTCGTCAAGGTCGATGAAAGCCATCCAGCGGCACTCTGCCTTATGCCTTGCCACCGCGTCGTTGTAGGCATCGAGCTGCCGGGCTGTGCCGGGGAAGAAAGTGTATGCAACTTCGCCGCGCTCGATGTAAGGCTGCAGCAGTTGCCTTGTGTCGTCGGTGCTGTCGTTGTCGTAGATATAGAATATGGTGAAGCCAACGAGCTTGTGGTATTCTATCCATTCTATTATGTACGGACCTTCGTTCTTTGCTATTGCCACCATGCCCATCTCATGGGTGAATGTTTGGCTGCGTTCGCGCTTCATTTGCCTGTTTACGCGGGCTTTGCCGTATACAGCTTCGTAGGCCACGAGCGCGCCCCAGCGCAGCAAGAACCACGGCGTCATGATGGCGAGCGCGGCATCGTAGATGGGGCGAAGCTTGCTTTGCTTGCGCCTGCGTCGGTTGCGGAGTATGAACTTGTTGTTGTATGAGTAGCAGCGCACCCACACGTTGAAGAACATCAGCTTTAAGTCCATTGTGTTGTTAATGCTTTGTGTTTTTGATTGCAGTGCCTCTCGCGTTCGCCATAGCCTCTTGCAGGCTCTGTTTGCCCCGTGGCCTTGGCCGCTTCGCGCCTTTTGCCTTCTGCCGACATGGCCAGCACGAAGATTATGGCGAATGCTATTGGCATGGTGAGGCGGAAGTGGGACTGGGGGGAGAACATGGCGCACCAGATGGTGTCGAGTACCTGGAACACGAGCACGAGCCGGTATCTGCTGTCGCACCTTAGGAAACTGCTTGCGCCTTTCCAAAGGAAATATGTCGCTATGTATGCCATGGCGATGAAAGCGAAGATGCCGTTCATCATTCCGCTGCCAATCAAGACTGAGTGGGAGGGTATGAGGTAGTGAAGACTCATCTGGCTGCGCGACATCGTCTGCAGCTGGTCGTGCATTTCGAGCATCATGCGCTGGTATCGGCCTGTGGAGTCGTAGGCCCACGCGCCGTGGCCGAACCAGAACTCGTCCATGAACGCCTGCCAGCCCACCCACGCTTCGCTCCTGCCCACGAGCAGCAGCTCAAGGGGGTTGTAGGGGTTGTTGCACAGGAGGAGCTGCTGGTTGTTGCCGCTCGTTATGTTGCCTGCCAGCACTTGGTTGACGTAATAGACGTATAGTCCGTATATGATGGCGCACAGTGCGGCGGCTGAGGCTATGAGCGTTTTCTTGTTGTAAGCCACGGGCCGATGTTCCAGGAAGTAGGCGGTTATGCCGGCCAGCATGGCCATGCCTCCGCTGCTGCGCGCCCCGAGGATGATGAGCAGTGCGCCCACCGAGGCGAAGACAAGTGGGAAGTGCTTGCGGCGGTAAACAACGGAAATGGCGAGGAATATGGTGGTGACGAGCGGTGCACCGTAGAACTTAAGGTATGCGGCGGACTCGCCAGCCATTATTTCCTCCACGGTCTGGTCTTCGGCTGGAGTGCCAAAGGCAAGCATGCGAGCCGTTTGCGCGAGCAACAGCACCAGTATTAGCAGCTTTTGCCTTGAAAGGAAGAACACGAGGAACATGAAGTGCAGGTATGACACGATGGTTACGGCTAATCCTTTGAGCGAGCTGGAAAGCGAGTTGGCCACCATGAACTCTGACACCACTTGGGTTGTTAGCAGCAGGGCGTAGGCCACAGTGATGTGCCTTAGGCTCGCCGCCTCGCGCCACCTCACCTTGGGCAGGACGAACAGCGGCACGTAGAGCATGAGGAACAGCTCGCTGACGCTGATGGACCCCACGAGGTTGAACTTCAGCCCGAAGCCCAGCTCGAAAAGGATTAGTGCTATAATTCGTCCGTAAGGCATTGTGGTGTATGTCAGTTCTTGGAGCGTATTTCGTTTAGGAGTTTCTTGGCGGCGGCGTTCCAGCTAAGCCGTGAGGCAAAGCTGTTGTAAGCTCTTGCCGCGAGCTGCTTGTAGCCTTCGCAGTCGGCAAAGGTCTCCTTGATGTATCGTGCGAAGGTTTCGGGCGATGTTCCGAGTGGGAAGAGCTTGCCGTTCTCGCCGTCCTTTACTATTGTGGGTATGCCGCCAATGGAGTGCGAGATGCTGGGCAGCCCGTATGCGCTCGCCTCGCAGAACACAAGTCCGTATGCCTCGCCCCGCGACGGCACGAAGAGGAAGTGGCAGCCTTGGTAGAGACGGGCCAGCTCGGCCATGCCTTCGGGTCGGTTCTTGTCGATGAAGCCGTGGCTCATGATGTACTGCGGCAGCTGCGCAGGCACTTCCCTCAGCCCCACGAGGTGCAGCTCCACGGGGAATCCGTCTTGGTGCAGCCGCTCGGCTGTTGCCACGGCAATGTCTGCCCCTTTCCTCTGCCATTCCACCCCCACGAACAGCAAGCGGCACGTCTCCATGTCCTTGCGGCGTATGCCCTGCATCACGGTTTCTTTTGCGGGCGGCTCGTCGATGTTGGCGCCAAGCGGCACGACGCTTACCTTTTTGTATATGGCATCACCATAATGCTGCCTTATGGCGGCTGCCGATGCATGGGAGCAGGTGAATATTCTCGCGCAACGCTCAAAGGCGAGCCGCTCTATGGAGTGGGCGGTGGTGGCGTCGTTGGCCATCTTGCCGAAGCCCTGCCCGAGCATGTACTCATAACAGCCATCGATGTAGACGTAGATTGGAACGGGCATTTTGAGACAGGCCACGGGGATGGTGCTCAGCGAAAGAATCGCGTCTGTTCCATTGTCTATCTTTTTTGAGATGAACCGCGCCCAACCCTTGGCCGATGACATGGAGCGCACGGCCTGGTACTGCTGCCCCATGAGGCGCGCGGCTATCTTTCGCAGGGCCATGGCCGGGGTTATCCTTCGGTAGCCGTAAAGGCACTGTACGTTGGTCCCTTGGGCTTCGAGCGCCGCCCGCGCGTAATAGTTGGTGCCGCTCCACGTGTGTTTGTCGTATGGCGAGAGCGTTGTGATGTATGCCAAGTTCATCGCGTTCTTTTTCCTGATTGTCAAATCTTAAACTCAGAGAGCAGCCTTGCCCTCATTTCGGCCAAGTTAGGCACTGAGACCGCCGCCCTCTTTACCAGCGCGTCGGCTATGCTGCCTGCCATGGGGAATGAATGCCTGCCGGTCGAATAGTAGTAGTCCTTGTACTTGAAAAGGTCGTCGGATTCCGTGTCGTTGAGCATTATGGCGGGAACTCCGTATGCCTCGGCGAGTATAATACCGTGCAATGATGAGCTTATGACGTATTGTGACGCGCAGATGGCATCTATGAATGCCCGCCAGTCGTTTGTCAATGTGGACAGGACGTGTTCGTCACCCTTGTATTTGCCGAGTTTTGAGTAATGGGGTATCACCGTATATTCATACCGTTTGCATTCTCGGCGGGGGTAAAAATGAGGCATCAGTATGGCCGGGTCGCCATAAACTTCGGGAACATTGTAGCCCATCTCGACGAGGGCATTGCGCGTAAGGGGGCCTCTTACGGCGCGGATTGTCAGTTGCGGCTTTTTCCTTGCGAACACCTCTACGCTGTGCTGGCTGAGGAATCCGCTGCCGAAAACAGTTGCCTTGGCGCTTACGAATTGGATTATGCTGCCGATAAGGGCCACCCGCTTGGTGCGTGGCTGCCATCTGTCTATGCCTTTCATCCGTAGGAGGTAATCGAACAACACTGGCGACAGCAGGTCGCCAACGTTCTGCACGCCGCGCCTTTTGTAGTAAAGGAGGTTTATGCGCAATGGCACGATAGGGCGGCGTGGGTCACCGAAGATTAGCGCTTTGCGCGCCAAATGCCTTGCAATGTCAGTTGTCATCGCCTTGATAGGTTAAGAAGCAGCCTCATGGAGTTATACAAAAAAGTATCTGGCATCCATTTGCACAGGAGCATCTTGCTGAATAGCTTGTGGTAAAGGTGCCTTGGCACGTAATATTTCTTGAAGAGGCTTTTCCTTGCTCTTGCTTCGTTGAACACTTCCTTATAGTTATTCGCATTGGCATTGCTGCATGCGCTTACTATCTGTGATAGGCCGTGCATGGTAAACATCTCTTTGAGGTACTGCTCGTCATGCATTGGGTATATGCTTGCCAGTTTTCCGAAAATGTCAATCAAGATTTCCGCTGCCCGCAGGTATTCTTCTGCATAGTGCTTTTTGTGCGAGAGTGATATTGAACTCTGCCTGGTGTAATGGTAGTTATGGTTGTGGCAGATTATTATTTCGTTTGCAGAGCATAGGTAAGTGCGGAGGAATATCAAGTCCTCGAACAAGTCCAGATCCTCGCAAAATTTTATGTTGTTGTTAGTTATAAGGCGTTTGTCATACAGTTTTGCCATTATGTATCCATCGTTTAGCAACTTGAATTTTACTATGGAATCAGGAATTTGCTCCTTTTTGATGATGGCGTCTTTATATTGGCTGAAATAAAGACTGCTTGCCTTGGTGCTTCCAGAAGGATTGTTGGTGTCGCATACCATTCTTTGTATGACGATGCCTTTTGTCGGTAGGCGCTCCATCAGTGAGTCGATAAATCCACATTCCACCCAGTCGTCGCTGTCTATGAATGTTATCCAGTTGGCCGATGCCTCGCCGATGCCTAGGTTCCTTGCCGCGCTTACCCCTTTGTTCGGTGTGTGGAACACTCTGATGCGCGAGTCCTTTTGGGCATATTCGTCGCATACCTGCCCCGACCTATCAGTGCTGCCATCGTCGATGAGCAGCAACTCGAAGTCGGCGAAAGTCTGGGCGAGGATGCTGCCTATGCATCGGTTGAGGTATCTCTCGGCGTTGTAAACAGGTACAACGATCGAGACCCTTGCGTGGTTATTGTCCATCGTAGGTGTGATAGTCTTTTACTACATCGAAAGGCGCTACGCGCAACAGCTCACGTTGGATGGTGCTGATGTCTGTGTTTGGCAGGGCCTTGTCGGCGTTTTTGCTGAACAAGTTCCTCCACGTGGCCTCGGATTTGAGGATGCCGTCCAAGTCCTTGAAGCCATCATACTCCTCTATGCTTACAGAGCTGAAGTAGTCGTGGAATTTTAAGTCGTCGTTTTCCAGTGTGTTGAGTTTTATCCACAAAGCCGGTATCCCGTATGCGTGTGGCACGATTATCCCATGCAGCGATGTAGACAGGATATGCTTGCACGAGGTTATCTCGGCTATTGTGCGCTCTACGTCTTTTGTGCGCAAGTCAATGATTTTGTATCTGTCGCCAAAGCGCCTGGCAATCAAGTCCGTTTCCGACCAATGGGGTATGATGGCTATTTCATGCATTTTTGCCGATGGCTTTACGAGCAGCGGCAGCAATAGTGCGGGGTCGCCCATCACCTCGGCCTCCTTGTAGCCTTGGCTGCGCAGCATGGCATTGGTGTGCTTGCCCCGCACCGCCCTCACTTCACCGCCTTTAAAGGTATCGATACTTTTGAGGAATCCGCATCCCCAGGCGGTTGAATGCCGGTTGCCGCGCCCCATTATCGAGCCAATGCCCAAGATGTTCTTTTCATAAAACAATAGGGTATTGCTTATGCTGCCGAACTTGAATTGCATGAGGTACTTGGCCACAAGGCGCAGGCTGCCGAGTCCAAAGTAGAAAGACCTGTAGCGAATCTCCCTCCCGCTCAGCCTCCCAATTACGTAGGGGCTTAGCATGTCGCCAAAGTTAGGCTCATTCCAGTAAACGAGCTTTATTGCCTTGCTTCGTGTGCTATTTTGCTTCATGCCTTATGAATTGTAAAATATGTTGCTTGGCGAAGCTTCGCTCTTTATCGTCGCATCCTATTCTATATATTGCAAATGCTGATGACAGCAAGCATGTTGCGCATACCATTACCATGCCTATCGTGTCAGGGGTTGCAAGTGTTTTGCAGGCCAATGGTACGATGGGCGCAACTATGCTTACTTTCAACAATGGCCACAGTACGTTCTTGCAGTAATCCGTCTTTGCTATGGCGGTCATCCTTGCCACGAGAATGACCCTGCATGCTTGCGCCGCGATGGAGAACACAATGTGTACTACGAACATAGCCTCAGGCGGGAAGCCCGCCTTCAGGGCAACGTAAGACGCGGGGAGTATGAACAGCAGCAACCCTCCGACAGCCATTTGGTATACCTTGATTCTTCCTGTGGCCTGCGCGGAAATCATCATGGGGTTGGAGAGCGAGTCTATCATTACAGTGATGAGCACCAGGCGTAGGAAGTTTACTGTGTGGTCGGGCACTGTCGTGAGCCAGAGCCGCAGTATGAATTCAGGCTCCATGAAAAGTGGCAACGCCAAAGTTAGTACAATGAAAAAGGAAAACCGCGAACTCTTGAATGTTAGGCTGTGCATATATGGCAAGTCGTTTTGGGCATACGACTTCGTTATTTGCGGGTTTATGGCGGTTTGCACGTTGCCGTAGAAGCTGGCCACAGCCCCTTGCACTTGTACGGCCACGGCACGGGCTGCGTTCACCGCAGGCCCGAAAAAAACGTTGAGCAGTACGTTTACCCCTTGTGTGTGAGCGACATAAGCCAATGATCCCAACAAGTTCCATGATGCAAATGAGGTCATTTCAGCGGCAAGTTTTCTGTCGTACTGGAACTTGAACCTTGTTTCCTTGAAGTTGCGTCGGCAATAGTATCCGTAGACAAGACGTATGAGCATCTGCACCGAAAACATAAGTAGGGCGTAAAGCTTTAGCTTGTCAAAGCCAGGCGCAAGCAGCGAAAAGGCAATGGCCAGCTTCAAGATTGCCTCTAAGACTGATATGTAAGCGAATGCCTGCATACGTTCGTGGGCGATTATAGTGGCGTTGTATGGAGTGCACAAGAGCATTGTGCAGCACGACAGCACGGAAAACTGGAACACCCAAAGCGCAGCCTCTGCCCTGTCGTGCGGTATCTGCATATACCTGTCCATGAACCACAGGCCGGCCGTTTCCGCCAAGACAACGATGAGGATGGCCAGCGCGAAGTGGATTTGCACGCTCATGGAGAATACCTTCCTGAGGTACTGCTCGTCCTCGCGCCCCATCGCAAACGTTATGAAACGCTGTGTGGCAGTTGACATGGAGCCGCCTATGAAATAAAACAACGCTATCATTCCGCCCACCACGTTGTATATGCCGTAGTCGGTCACGCCGAGCGTGTTGAGCACCACGCGGCTCGTGTAGAGGCTTATGGCCATGGTGAGCAGCATCCTGCAATACAGCAGGAGCGTGTTCTTGGCTATGCGCTTTGTGTTGTGTTCCAACGCTTGCTTGGCCTGCTCAGTCCTTGTTCGCCCCTCACTCCTTGTCCTCGGGGCTGTAGCCATAGCCGTAGGCGTATTTTTTGCCGTAGCCGTACTTACCGTACTTGCCGTAGCGGCCGTAGCCGTAGTAGTAGCCGTTGCGGCGCTTGTCCATGTCGATGCCGTTGACCACGGTGCACATTGGCGGCATGTTGGGGTCGCGCCGCAGCTCGTTGATGAGCTGGAAGTCGCTCTTGTGGGTGTATCCGGCGCGGCATACGTAGGCGCAGAGGTCGGCCACGCGGGCTATGAGGCGGGTGTCGGTGACCATCCCCATGGGGGCGCTGTCTATCACGATGTAGTCGAAGTGCTGCCTCAGGCAGGCGAAGGCGTCGTCGAGTGCGCGGCGTGCCACCAGCTCGGTGGGGTTTGGCGGCACGTGGCCCCCGGGCAGCACCCACAGGCCCGGCATTAGTGGCGTGGGGGTGCACAGCTTCATGATGTCTTGCGCCGAGGGCTGGGCCAGGTACTGCGTAATGCCGGGCATGCCCTTAGGCAGTCCGAAGATGCGCGCCAGCGCCGGCTTGCGTATGTCGAGGCCCACGATGAGCGTGCGGCTGCCCATGAGGGCCAGGCTCACGGCGAGGTTGGCGGCGATGAAGCTCTTGCCCTCGCCCGGCGTGGTTGAGGTGACGAGCATCACCTTCTGGCCCTCGCGGAGCATGTACTGCAGGTTGGTGCGCAGGCTGCGGAACGTCTCCTCCATCAGTCCGTTGCTGTTCTCGGCCACCACTATGGGGGTGTCCTTGGCCGCCGTGGCCAGCGGTATGTCGCCCACGGCCGGCGCGTCGGTGAGCCGTTCCACGTCCTTGCGCCCCTCTATCTTGAAGCGCAGCTGCAGCATGAGCCAGATGCCCATGATGGGCAGCAGCAGGCCTACGGCCAGTGCGGCGGCGTAGGCCTGCTGCCTGTTGGGCGCCACGAGGCCCTGGGCGCGCGGCTCCTCCACCACGCGGCTGTTGTCGGCCGTGGCGGCCAATGTTATGGCGTTCTCCTCGCGTTTTTGGAGCAGGGTGAGGTAGAGGTTGGCCTTTATCTCCTGCCGGCGGGTGATGTCGGTCAGTGCCTGCTCCTGGCGCGGCGCGCTGCTCACCCGCGAGCGGTAGCGCCCGGCCTCGAGGTCGAGGTTGCGCCGGGTTATGCGCAGGGCCTTCTCCACGTTGTCCACGGCGGTGAGCACGGCGTTGTGTGTGGCGGCTATCGAGGCGTCGAGGTTCACCACCACGGGGTTGGTTGCCTTAGAGGTGCGCAGCAGCCGCTTGCGCTCTATTTGCATCTCGTTGTACTTGGCGATCACGGCGGCCAGGTTGGCGTCGCTCACGCCTATGTCGGCCGGTATCACCTCGTTGCGGTTGGCGGGGTCGTCCACGTAGCTGCGCAGGAATCCCGTGAGGCGCAGCTGCGTGTCGTTGTCGGCGCGCCGCTTGTCGTACTCCTGCGTTTCCTGCAAGGCCATCTGCGCGTCGGCGCTGAGGTCGGTGATGCCCGAGCGTTGCTTATATCCGGCCAGCTCGTTCTCGGTGGAGCTTAGCTCCTCGTTGATTATGCGTATGCGCTCGTCGATGAAGCGCGCCGTGCGGCTTGCCACCTGGTTCTTGTCCTCGTTGGCGTCGGCGTTGTAGATGCGCACGAGAGCGGTGAGGAAGTCCTGTCCGCGGCGTATGTTGGTGTCGTTGAACGTGAGGCGAACTATTGAGGTGAACTCGCTCGTAGGCTCGCCGCGCAGCCGCCCCTTGTAGCCGTCGGCCACTGCCGAGGGCGGGGTGACCACTGCCACGAAGCTGGCGGGCAGTGCCGAGGGGTAGAGGGCGGAGTCGGGCGTGAGCGTGATTGTGCCTACTGGGGTTACGAACACCGCCGGGAGCTTGCCGAACGTCTTACCGGCCGTGTGCTCCTCGCCCCGTGCGGAGTAGGTGGCCGTGGCCTGCACCGAGCCGTCGGCGCGGCAGTCGAGGCTCACCCTGAGGGGCGAAGGCAGTCGGTCGGCCTCGCCCGGAGCCATCCACACGCTCACCGGCACCTGCTTGTAGGCCGTTATGTCGTAGGCGGCCTTGCGCTCGCGGAAGTAGTCGATGTAAAGGTTCTCGGCCTCCACCACCTTCTTTATTAGCGTGTACGACTGCAGTATCTCTATCTCGTTGTCGAAGTTGTTGGCCATCGACATCGTGCCGAGATCCTGCATCGAGGCCAGGGCCGTGGCCGAGCCTGCCTTGGTCTTGTCGCCCTGCTTTATCATCACCGTTGAGCTTACGGCATACACGGGCGGCTGGTAGCGCAGCCATGCGTAGGCGGCCACCAGGGCCAGGGCCAGCGATGTGGCTATTACGGGCCAGCGCAGCAGGTAATCGGCCACTATGGCCTTGTAGTCGGTCTTCTTCCTCTCGCTGCTGAACAGTTCTTCGTGCAGTTGTTCTTCTTTCATGTGCGTTTGGGTTTTACGGTGCTTGGTTTACTTTACCGACACCACCACGAGCGAGGCGATGGTGGCCACGAGGCTGGCCATGCTTATCCATGTGGCAGTGTTGTTGCTAAGGCTGTTGGAGCGCACCTTGGAGCGGGTGGGCTTTACGTAGATTACGTCGTTCTGCTGCAGGTAGTAGTAGGGCGACGCGGCTATGCTGTCGCCGGTGAGGTTGAGGCTCACAATGTGCTTGGTGCCGTCGGCGTTGGTTCTGAGCAGCTGCACGTCGTCGCGCACGGAGTTGAGCGTCATGTCGCCGGCCAGGGCCAGTGCCTGCATCACGCTCAGCCGCTCGTCGGTTACGGTGAAGGTGCCGGGGCTTTTCACCTCTCCGAGCACGCTCACCTTGAAGTTGGCCGCCCTCACCGTTACGTTAGGCACCTCGCTGAGGTGCTCGCTTAGCTTGCCGCGCAGCAGCGCCTCGCACTGCCTTGCGCTCAGCCCCGCCACGTGGAGCCTGCCAAGCACGGGGAAGTCTATCAGCCCCTGGTTGTCCACGAGGTAGGTAAGCAGGCGTGCGTCGTTCATGCCGGTGCCGGGGTTGGAGTGGCCCTTGGGCTGGCCTATGTTGCGGTAGAATGGTGCCGACACCTCGGGGTCGGTGGTGCTCACTGTGATGGTAAGCTCGTCGCCCGGCATCACGCGCCACTCGGGGGCTTGCCCGCCGGTGGCCGTCGGTGTGGGCGCCGTGGCGTTGAGGTATGTAGATTTCTTGTAGGAGGCGCACCCGGCGGCGAGCAATGCCGCCGCTAAGAGCGCGATGATGGATGAGTGGTTCATATTTTTTTCTTTTTTTTCTTCTTTTGGGGGCCTATTTGGCTTATAGGGCTTATAGGTCTTATAGGCCGGATAGGCCTTATAGGCCCGATAGGGCGCGGGCCAGTGCCACGGCACTGGCGTCGGGGCGGTTGCGCAGGGTGTAGGCGTCTATGCGCGAGGCTATCCCGGCCACGGTCTGGCTTATCAGGGCGAAGCTGGCGCGGTCGTGCCTCATGAGCGATGTCATGTCTATCAGTGCGCAGAAGGCTTCGGCCCGGCTCAGCCTCACGGCCTTGTTCTCGCCGGCTTGCTCCATGCGGAACACGGCCTTGAGCCGGGCCTGCTCGTTGCGGTAGCATGGCGTCTTGCCGCTCCATGGCGTGCCGCACACCATCACTCCGCCGGGTATGAGGCGCAGTGCGGGCTGGTCGTCGTTGAGCAGTCGCGCCCCCGCCACGTGGCTCAGCCACAGGCGCGAGTGGGTGCTCTTGCCTATGCCCGATGGGCCGGTGAAAACCACGGCCTCGCCTCCCACGGCCACGCTCGATGCGTGGAGCAGCACAGTGTCGTGGCGCGCCGCGCTGTAGATGAAGCTGATCATGATGAAGTCGGACAGGGCCAGGCCGTCGGCAGCCGAGGCCGCGCGGCAGGTGGTGCGTACGTGGCTCCAGTCGGCCGATGCCTGCAGCACGAACGGCTCCGGCGCGCCGCCGATGCGGAGCGATGCGCAGTAGCCCCCGGCCACGTTCCACAGGCGCAGCTCCTTGCCGTCGGTATGGCTGGCCAGTGCAGGCTCGGCCGCAGGCTCCTGCAACGCCTGCCCGCACTCCACCAAGCAGGCGGGCTGCCGCCACGGCCCCGTGGCGGCGAATGGAGCCAGGCTGCCGAGCTGCGGAGGCAGTGCGCGCAGCCCACGGATGGCCATGCGCAGGCGGGCTATGTCGAAGAGCATAACGACTTGCGGTAGGTGGTGGGCGTCATGCCGTAGCGGGCCATGAAGAGGCGGTAGAACGTGCGCAGGCTGCTGAAGCCCGACTCCAGGGCTACGGCCTTTATGGGCAGGTCGGGCCGCGTGCGCATCAGCCCCTCGGCGTAGGCAAGGCGCATGGCGTTGATGTAGCCGTTGAGGTTGGTGCCGGCATAGCGGCGCATGAGCATGGCCACCTTGTTCTTGTTGGTGGGGCATAGCTTGAGGTAGGTGCGCCGCGAGAAAGTGGGGTCGAGATAGAGCCTGCCGCCGGTGATGGCCTTGTGCGTGCGGTAGAACATCTGCCTGTCGCTGGCGTCGGCCATGCCCGGTGTGGGCTGAGTGGTGTCGTTGTGGGTGTTTGGCATTGCTGTGTGGTTACTTTCCGCCGGGTGTCTCATGGCTGCCGCCGCTGTTGGCTTCGGCCTGCATCGCGCTCCGTTCGGCCTCGTCGAGGCTGGCCTTGCCCACTCCGCTGATGGCTACGGTGATGCCGCCCATCGAGGTGACGAGGCACTTGTTGCGCGAGATCCTGACCAGGTAGCCCTCGAAGCCGGCGAGCAGGCCCTGCGTTAGCTTTACCAGCGGGTGGCCCTCGGAGTAATAGCCAATGGGGTGGGGCATGAGCCTTATGCGGTTGCGCCCGGGGTCGAGCTGCATGAAGGGCCGCATCCTGTCGTCGGCAATCACCGCCGTGGCCCGTGTGCTGCAGTCGGTGGCCAGGCGCAGGCCCGGCAGTCGCGCGTCGAGGAACTGCTGTATGTCGGCCTTGTCGCCCTGCACGAAGATGAGGCCCGAGATGGTGGGGCGCTCTTGCTCCCTCACTTTCTTGTTCTCCTTCCTGTAAACCGTGGTCCTGTGTACGAAGGTGCAGAACCTCTCGCGCAGCATTCCCTCTACCACGGCCACGCGGGCGTGGTGGGCAAACAGGTAGCACCACGATGTACATCCGGCCGACGGCGCGGCACCCCTTTCCGCAGGCGGCTTGCCGCCCGCGCCATCGTGTTGCCCCGTGGCCTTGGAATGAGCATCTGTACTATACAGTGGCATCGATTGTTCAATCCAATTTATTTTCCCTTGTCAGCCTGCCCGGTGGCGCTGTTGGGCCTCGCGGCAGGTGGGTATGTGCAGTATGACGAACAACTGTTTATGACCATAACCAAGAGGTTAGAGTTAAGCAATCATCGCTCCATCTCTTGCGCAGAGACGGAGCGGCTTTGTCAATTCATTGTCTATCAGTTACTTTGACGTTCTGAAGTATGTATTTTGCATCGATTTTTGTTAAAATGACAATGCAAAATAGCGGGCGTATAAAACTTTTTGTTACGTAAAATGCGCTGTTTACGGAATTTTTGATAACTTTGCACCCATGAATCCGTCTCTGCGCAAGAGACGGATTTTTTTGTTGCACCTTGCGAAGTGCCGAGCTGGCGAGTGCGCGAGCAAGCACGATTGGCTCTTATTAATAAATGTGTTTGCAAGATTTCGGAAATGCATAACGGACAATGTAGGCAGTCTGTCCGGGCCTTTCGCGCCAACCTCCATCCGTATATGGTCGTTAACATTTTTAAGTTAACGGCAGCGGTAAGCCCCGTTCGGACTAACCGGTTGTTACTCAGCGCGTTGCGTTACGTGCCGTTTTGGCTTGCAATACAGGCCGTTTGGCAAGCCAAAACGAGCCATTCCGCGCCCCAAAACGGGCTGTTTCGGGGCGCGGAATGGCATATAGTGAAAAGTGGTATGGCTGAGGGCGATTTTTAGTTGAATATTTGCAAGTAGAGGGATTAACGTCGGCGAATGGCAGCCACGATGCTGTCCATCGCGGCGAGGCGGTGGCGGTAGGTGCGCTCAAGGCAGAGGGCCGAGGCGCGGAAAGTGGCGCACGTGTCGAAGCGGGCGGGGTCTTGCCCGCGCCACAGCGCCTCGTCGGCCAGTGCGGCCGGCTCTATCTCCCTGCGCCAAAGGGCTATGCTGTCGGCCAGCGCAGCCATGGGCGCCCTCAGGGCCTGCCATCGCATGGCGAGGCGGGCGGTGAAGGCGGTGTCGGCGAGGAGGCGGTCGAACCACAGGGCGCGGCGGTTGAACACGCTGTCGCCCGTTAGCAGGGTGGCGTCGGGCCGCTTGAGGCGCGCCGGGCGCAGGTCGCCGCCGCCGTCGAGGCCCACGGTGATGAAGGCGAGGTCGAAGTCCCACGCCGGCCCGGCCATCAGTCGGCCTCCGCCGTCGCGGTACATATAGCAGCTGCGCGGCCCGTTTGGCTCGGCGTTCTGCGCCAGCTCGTGCAGCAGCCACCAGTCGGCAAAGGTGTCGAAGTCTAAGTACTGTTCAATGGGAAATCGCCCGTTTTTGGGTGGGAAATAAAGATTTAGCTCCATTTCATCGATGAAACGGCGCGTAGAGTCAACCAGCGCGGAGGGCGCGTCGGAGGGCGACTTTACGTTGAACGGCAGGCGGCGCACGGCCGTAAGGAAGCGCGCATCGCCGTCGTCGTAGCGGTCGGCCTCAAGGAGCACCCCCCGCTCCTCGTCTATCTCCACGCGCCCCCGCGCCACTCTTACCTGCTCGGCCAGCAGGTAGAGGCCCTGAGGGTGGCCGTTGAGCACCACGTTGACATGGCGGCAGGCTGGAGTCCACCGCAGCAACGTGAGCCGCGCCATGGCCAGTGCGAGGCGGTTGCGCAGCCGGCTGTGGTCCATGAAGTCGGCAAGCAGCACCCACCGCTTGCCCCCGGCCATCCCGAGCAGCGGCTCCCTGCGGGCCAGCTTTATGGCAAGAGGCTTCTTTGGCTTGGACAGCGTGGAGTGGCCGCGCCCCTTTATCTGGCAACTTTTTGCCTCAAAAACCACGGTTCCATCGGCAGCGGCCACTTTCAGGCGGCATCCTTCCGTCCAAGCGTCAGCCGAGGTTATGGCCACCGCCCCCGGCGTTTCGATGGATATCGTGGGCAGGTTGTTCCCGGCGGGCAGCGCGGTTGGCGCGGCTGCCAGCATGGCGATGATGGTTAGTGCGAGCTTTTTCATTTCTGCGAAATTGAGATTTCGTTGTATTGGCGTGGCGGTCGGCCTCATGCATGGCTCCACCCCGCGCAGCTATGTGCGGCGGGCATTGCCCCTCGGCCTGGCGACGGGCGCCAGCAGGCGTTCCCACCGACTGGCGCCGAGGCCGACGAGCGTGTTGACTGCCAGCATAAGGCCGCCGATGATGGCGTAGCGTGCTGCCAGTGAGCCAATGCCGCCTATCCACGGCGAGGCTATTGTGTAGGTTATGTAGGCTCCAAATATCTGGTAGAGGTAGATGGTGTATCCGTGCGTGTTCCATTGTGCCACCAAGCCCCGGCAGGGCAGTTTGGCGCGCCACAGCACAAGGGCGAGCACGCTCAGCCACGCTGTGCCGAAGACGATGAAATGGAGGTCGGGTGGAAACTTGTGCCCTTGCATGGGCGTGGCCGTGCCTGCAAGGAAGTCGGCCACGGTCAGCGCCACCGCCACTGTTGCCACCGCAGCCACCGTGCGTAGGCCCATGCGGCGGTAATATAGGTAGCCGGCCATGAAAAAGAAGTTGTAAGCGAGCACATTCATGATTATGTACTTGTGGTGGAAGTCGGGCAGGGCAACCGATGCGCCTGCGGCAACGGCCAGCACCGCCACGGCGTAGAAGCCCCTGCCAACGCGCCGTGCCACTCTTGCCTGCAACGGAAACGAGCACAGCAGCACAAAGTAGCAGGGGATGAACCATGTGTACTGGTAATATGGTATCTTGTCGCCGCCAAAGGTTAGCAGTATCTTTGCGTAGTCAGTCCACGCCAGTGAGCCGATGCTGAAGTTGAACATCGAATCGGCAGGCTCTACGGCAGAGATGAGCAGCAGCCACAGGAAGAGCCACGGAAGGAAAAAGGCAAACGGCAGCAGCACCCTGCGGGCGCGCCCGGCTGCCATCTTCTTCATGGAAGGCAGCGGCCCGCGGCGCAGCGACTGTGCTGCGCCGGCTATGAAGAAGACGGCCGGCATCTCAAAGAGCAGCACCGAGCTAAACGGCTCGGGAGTGGGACTGAACCAGTAAACAACGTGGATTATGCACACCATGTATATCATGGCCGCGCCCCGCAGGGCATCGATGGTGGTATCTCTCTCTGTCATGTATGTTGAGTTGCATTTTGTTACAAGCCATCCCTCATGTGGACTAAAGGCGTCAGAGCCAGAGGAAAAAGGCCGCAAGCCTGCCTGCCCGCTCCTGCCTGTGGGCCTGCACCCAGCGGTAGGCCACCAACGGCACGTAGGCAGCCAGAGGCGAAGGCCAAGGCCGGGGTGACGGGCCATGGCACGTAGGCAACCGGCGACAAGCACACCAGCAGTGGCAGCCAGCGCCCGGGCAGCAGCCGGGCGGAATATGCGGCGGCCACAAATATGATGAAGATGGTGGGCATGAACCAGAACGAGCCTATCACGTTGTCGTATGGATAGATAAGCATTTCAAAGTAATCCTAAGGGTCAAGCCCACGGGGCGGGCCGCCTGGGCTGGAAAGAGTGTCCTGGGCAAGAACACCGCTGAGCTGATGGTGACGTAGGGAGCAAGGAGCCGCCGTGCCTTGCGCGTGAGGAAACCGCCGCGCCCCCACAGCCTCATGGAGGATAGGGCTGCGCCCTTGCGCTGCGAAGTGTAGTGGAGCAGATAGCGGCAATCATGGGCGTCATCTCACTATGGCCACCTTGCACACGGTGCCTTTGCTGCCGTCGCTCTTGG
Organism: uncultured Prevotella sp.; assembly: GCA_944320105.1. Taxonomy (GTDB): domain Bacteria; phylum Bacteroidota; class Bacteroidia; order Bacteroidales; family Bacteroidaceae; genus Prevotella. The sequence continues at coordinate 29,517 of CALUGA010000021.1, forward strand.
CAGTGACGATGTTGTAAACCCCCGAGGCCACGCGCTGCCCGTAGCGGTCGCGCCCGTCCCATGTGAAGGTGCCTCCGTTGCTGCGCCCCTCGGCCACGAGGTAGCCCGTGGCCGTGGTCACCTTCACGTCGGCGTCGAAGCTGAGGCCGTTTACCGTGATGAGTCCTGTGTAGCCCGGCTCCACGGGGTTGGGGTAGGCATACACGTTGTCGGCGTCCATCTCGGCAGCGGGGGCCGTGGCGTCGGCCATGAAGGAGCAGAGGCCGCGGTCGGTGCCGATGAACACCTCGCCCGTGGCGTCGTTGATGGCTATGGCGCGTATGTTGTCGGAGAGCAGCGGGCTGTTTTCGGAGGTGAAATGGTGCAGCTGCGTCATGTTGTCGGCACTGATGAGGTAGACCCCGTTGCCGCTTGTGCCGAACCACTTGCGGTCGGCCCCGTCTATCGCCATGGCCGGGCATTCTATGTTGTTTAGCAGGTAGTCGGCGAGGTTGGAGCCGTCGTTGCGCGGTATCTTGGGCTGCACGAGCGTGAAGCTGTCGCCCCCCGATGCGGCCTGTTCGGCCGAGATGTACACCGGGCCTACGTTTGTGCTGAACCAGATGTTGCCATGGCGGTCTTCCGAGAGGCTGTTGAAGAAGGTCATGGTGAGCGACACTCCGTCCTGGTTCTGGAACTCCTTGCACACGTTGTAGCTGTCGGCGGCTGCGTCGTAGCGCACCACTCCCGTGGCCCGCCAGTAGTTGTTGCCAAACCACATCAGGCCGCGGCTGTCGAAGGTAATGTCTTCCATGCCCTCCATGGAGTAGCGCATGCCGGCGTTTTCGAGCATCAGGCGGTCGTCGTGGTGCGAAACCCACGTGCCGTCGGGGCGCAACTCGAAGATGGAGCCTTCGGGGCTTATGCTGTTGGCGAGCCACAGCGTGCCGTCGTCGGCGAACTCGACAGCTGTTACGAGCACGTAGTCTTTCCTTATGCTCCCCGCAGTAGGGGCGGTGAGCAGCGGGCTGTTGTCGTAGTTGTAAGCCTTTACGAACTTGCCGTTGCGGTATTCGTACAGGCCCGTCTGCCCGCCGGCGAACACGTGCTCGGGGTCGGTGGGGTCAACGTCGCAGCAGTACAGGTTTACGAAGCGGTTGCCAGTCTCCTCCTCTATGTCGTTCTCGTAGAGCGTCCATCGGTCGCCGTCGAGTACCTGGAGTGCGGCCTTGTACTCTATGTCGGAGCGTCCGTTGGTGCAATAGAGCTTGCCGTTCTTGAAGCGCAGGTAGCCAAAGTAGTTGTATGTGGGCCCGCCGGGCTGTAGCGAGGCCACAAGTTCGCGGTTGTCCTCGGTGTCGGAGTTGTCCACGTTGAATATTCCCTGCGGGTAATACGAGGCAGAGGCCCAGCTGCCCCGGTCGATGAGGTTGTCCGAGAGGCTTGCGGCGAGCACCTGTCCCGACGTGGAGCGCACGTAGATGTTGCCTCCGCTGATGCCCACGGCTGCCACGGCCATGCCGAGGATGTAGGTCTCGCTGATTTCGGCTGCGGCCATGTCAACCTTCACCACGCCGAAGTTGGTGCCGAGGTAGGCGTGGCGCCCGCTCATGGCGATGCAGTTCACGGTCTTGTCCTCGGTCATGGTCTTGAGGTAAAGGTCTGGGATGTTGGCCACGTCGCCGCCGGTCTCAACGAGGTCTATGTTGCTGTTGTCGTACACGGCGATGAGCCTTTGCACCGTGGCGTTCCACGCTATGTGGGTTATGTACGTGTCGCTAAGCCCGTTCACCTTGTCGTATGTCACTATCGACTGGTCGGCGGTGTTGTACTGGTAGAGGCTGTTTGATGCGCGGACGAACAGGAACCTGCCCGCCTCGCATATTTGCTGCACTTCGCTATAGGCCATATAGGCGCGCCAAGTGCCTATGCCGCCGGCTGCGTGAGACGGTTGCAAGGCGAGCAGCAAGGCCAGCGAGGCCGTGGCAATGAACTTTATCATTCGTAATTCCTTCTATTTCCTTTTGTTGTCCAGCAAGTAGTCGGCCAGCTTCTTCACGGCGCGGGCGCGGTGGCTGATGCTGTTCTTCACCTCCATGCCGAGGGCGGCAAAGGTTTCGGCGTAGCCGTCGGGACGGAACACGGGGTCGTAGCCAAAGCCCCCGTGGCCTGAGCGCGAGCGCGTTATCTCGCCCTCCACCACGCCCTCGAACATCGTCTGGCGCGGCTCGCCGTGCTCGCTGTCCTTCTCTAATAACGCTATGACGGTGCGGAATCGTGCGCGGCGATTGTTATTTTCTCCTAATTCGGCCAGCAGCTTGGCCATGTTGGCCTCGCTGTCGTGGCCGGGGCCGCCGGCGTAGCGCGCGCTCATCACGCCCGGGGCGCCGCCGAGGGCGTCTACCTCAAGGCCGGTGTCGTCGGCAAATACGCTGAGTCCGTAGTTGTCGTACACGTAGCGGGCCTTCTGCAGGGCGTTCTCTTCGAGCGTCTTGCCCGTCTCGGGTATGTCGGCGTGGCAGCCTATGTCGGCCAGCGACAGCACCTCGACGCTGCCGCCGAGCATGCGGCGCACCTCGTCGAGCTTGTGCTCATTGTTCGTTGCGAATACTATTCTCATCTTTCTTGTCGTTTTCGGTGTCGAGTTTCTTGGGGTCGGCCTTCACCTTTATGGGGTCGAAGCCCTCGCCGTAGACCCCTATCACGGAGCTTTGGCTCACGAAGGCGCGGGGGTCGATCATCTTTATGAGGCGGAAGATGGTTACGCTCTCGCGCTTCTTGGCCAGCAGGCATATCACCTTCATCTCCTTGCCGCTGTACCATCCGTGGCCGTCGAGCAGCGTCATGCTGTGGTCTGTCTTCTTGCTTATGGCGCGGGCTATCTCCTCGTAGTGGCGCGAGAAGATGAGGAACTGCACCGACTGCCGCTGCACGCTCATCACGTAGTCGAGCATGAGGCACTCTATGACCATGGTGCAGAGGCCGAACACCACCATCTGGCAGCGGGTGTAGATGTCGCCGAACGACGTTATGAACAGGCTGCTGCCGATGATGCAGAGGTCAACCATGATGAGCACGCGGCCCAGGGTGATGTCGCGGTACTTGTTGACGGCGGCAGCCACGATGTCGGTGCCGCCCGTGCTGCCGTTGTTGAGGAACACTATGGCCAGGGCGGTGCCGGTGAGCATGCATCCGATGACGAGCGACATGAAGTCGTTGCCCTCGCCCATGAGCTTGTGGAACGTGCCGTCGGGCTGCATCACTACCTGCTGCGCCACCTCCAGCAGGAACGTTAGCATGAACGTGGCGTAGATGGTTTTCATGAGGAAACGCCACCCGAGTATCTTCAGCGCGGCCACTATGAGCACGGCGTTGATTATGAAGAAGGTGTACTGCACGGGGAAGTGGGTGGCGTAGAACACTATGGCGCCCACTCCGGCGATGCCTCCCGTCACTATCTTGTAGGGCAGGAGGAACACCGTGAAGCCGAAGGTGTAGAGCATAAGCCCGAAGGTTATGAACACGTAGTCCTTCACCTCGCTGAGCACTTGCTTGCCGTTTATTGCCATGTTGGTATGTTTTTGGTTTGCCGTTGAAGCCTTACCGCCCCGCCCGTGGGCCGCGGCGGGCCGTGGGGCGGGGCGGCCTGAGGGTGTCATTTCACCACCACGTTGACTATCTTCTTAGGCACTATGATGACCTTCACCACCTGCTTGCCGCCAAGGTACTTCTGCGAGCGCTCCTCGGCGAGCACGGCCTGCTGTATGGTGGCGTTGTCGGCGTCGGCTGCAAAGTCCATCTGGAAGCGCGCCTTGCCGTTGAACGACACGGTGAGCTGCACGGTGCTCTCCACGAGGTACTGCTCGTTGCACTCGGGCCAGCGGGCGTCGCACACGCTGCCCCGGCCTCCCAGGGCCTCCCACAGCTCCTCGGCTATGTGGGGGGCGAACGGCGCGATGAGCACCACGAGGCTGCTGAGCAGCCCGCGGTTGTGGCAGCCGAGCTGCCCAAGCTCGTTGACGCATATCATGAATGCCGAGATGCTGGTGTTGTAGCTGAACTGCTCGATGTCCTGAGTGACCTTCTTTATAAGCTTGTGTACGGCCTTCAGCTCAGCGGCCGACGGCTCGCGGTCGTCAACGATGAGCTTGTCCTCACGGCCGTAGAACAGCGTCCAGAACTTCTTCAGGAAGCGGTGGCAGCCGTCTATGCCGTTGGTGTCCCACGGCTTGCTCTGCTCCACCGGGCCGAGGAACATCTCGTAGAGGCGCAGGGTGTCGGCGCCGTACTTCTCTACAATCATGTCGGGGTTGACAACGTTGTACATCGACTTCGACATCTTCTCTATGGCCCAGCCGCAAACGTACTTTCCGTCTTCGAGGATGAACTCTGCGTCCTTGTACTCGGGGCGCCAGTTGCGGAACGCCTCCACGTCGAGCACGTCGCCGTGAACTATGTTCACGTCAACGTGGAGCGGCGTGGTGTCGTACTGGTCTTTCAGTCCGAGTGAAACGAACACGGGTGCAGCCCCCTCAACTCCCCCCGTGGGGGAGCTTACGTTTGCGCTTGCCGCACCGTTTCCTCCCTCTGCGGGAGTGCAGGCGGTGGCATTTCGGTTTATGCGGTAAACGAAGTTGCTGCGCCCCTGTATCATGCCTTGGTTGACGAGCTTCTTGAACGGCTCCTCGACGGCCGACACCCCGAGGTCGCAGAGGAACTTGTTCCAGAAGCGCGAGTATATAAGGTGGCCGGTGGCGTGCTCGGTGCCGCCCACGTAGAGGTCAACCTCGCGCCAGTAGGCGTCGGCCTCCGGGCTAACGAGCGCGGTGTCGTTGTGCGGGTCCATATACCTTAAATAATATGCGCTCGACCCGGCGAAGCCCGGCATCGTGTTCAGTTCGAGCGGGAACACGGTCTTGTTGTCAATGCGCGAGTTGTCGGTGACGCAGTTGGCCTCGGTGTCCCAGGCCCAGCGTGTGGCGTGGCCCAGTGGCGGCTCGCCCGTTTCCGTGGGCAGGAACTTGGCCACCTCGGGCAGCTCCAGCGGCAGGCACTGCTCGGGAATCATGTAGGGCATGCCCTCCTTGTAGTACACCGGGAACGGCTCGCCCCAGTAACGCTGGCGCGAGAAGATGGCGTCGCGCAGGCGGTAGTTCACCTTCACGCGGCCCAGGCCGTGCTCCTTGACGAACTCCTTGGTCTTGGCTATGGCCTCCTTCACGGTAAGCCCGTTGAGCACCAGGCCCGATGCGCTCTGGGTCCCGGCCTTGGGCGAGTTGCACACTATGCCCTCCTTGGCGTCGAAGCTCTGCTCGCTGACGTCGCACCCCTCTATGAGCGGGCGGATCTCCAGCCCGAAGTGGCGGGCGAAGGCGTAGTCGCGCGAGTCGTGGGCAGGCACGGCCATGATGGCGCCCGTGCCATATCCGGCCAGCACGTAGTCGCTAATCCATATCGGCACCTCCTCGCCCGTCATCGGGTTGATGGCGTAAGAGCCGGAGAACACGCCGCTCACGCTGCGGTCGGCAATGCGTTCGCGCTCGGTGCGCTTCTTCGTCCGCTCAAGGTAGGCGTCCACCTCGGCCTGCTGTTCGGGCGTGGTCACCTTCTGCACCAGCTCGCTCTCGGGCGCGAGCACCATGAACGTGACGCCGAACATCGTGTCGGCGCGGGTGGTGAAGATGGTGAACTCAAGCCCCTCTCCATCTCTCCCCTGTGGGGAGAGGGCTTGGTTTGCTTCAGGGCAGGATGGGTGCGAAATGTTGGATTTGATTTTTTTTACAACATTATCCAAGTTGCCAAGCACTTCTTCGTTTGAAAATCGTATTACCTTGAAGCCTTGCTCGTTTAGGAATTGCGTCCTCAACCGGTCGGCCTCGGCCTGGTCTGGTTCATTGTGGTAGCCGCAGTCAACCTCTATGATGAGTTTGCTCTTAAGCGAAACGAAGTCGGCTATGCAGTCGCAAATAATGTGTTGGCGGCGGAATTTCTCGCCCAATTGCTTGGCGCGAAGAGCCTGCCAAAGTGCATTTTCAGCCTCAGTCGGATTAGAACGATTCTCCTTGGCGTCCTCTTTGAGCACTCTATAACTGCACGGATGGGCCATCTTAAATTGTTCCCAACGTTTTTCAACCTCGCTGTCCAGTTGGTCGTCAGGCTCTCCCCCCACGGGGGGGAGATGGTGGGGGGCTATTTTGAACCTCACTTCCGCCCCTTCCGAGCGGCCAATCCAGTTGCGCTGGGTCTCCTTGAGCGAGTCGGTCCAGTCTATAGTGTCGAGTCCGTCGAGCAGCCGCTGCGCGTATGCCGACACGCGCAGGCACCACTGGCGCATCTTCTTCTGCACCACGGGGTAGCCGCCGCGCTCCGACACGCCGTCCACCACCTCGTCGTTGGCCAGCACCGTGCCAAGCTGCGGGCACCAGTTCACCATCGTCTCGCCCAGGTAGGCTATGCGGTAGTTCATCAGCACCTCCTGCTTCTTCCGCTCGTCCATGGCCTGCCACTCCCCGGCGGTGAAGCTCAGCTCCTCTGAGCAGGCCGCGCTCACGCCCTCGGTGCCGCCTTTTTCAAATGCGGCCACAAGCTCATCGATGGGCCGTGCCTTCTGCTGCGCGTTGTCATAGTAGCTCATGAACATCTTCTGGAAGGCCCATTGGGTCCAGTGGTAGTACTTAGGGTCGCAGGTGCGCACCTCGCGCTCCCAGTCGAACGAGAAACCGATCTTGTCCAGCTGCTCGCGGTAGTGGTTGATGTTGGCCTCGGTCGTGATGGCCGGGTGCTGCCCGGTCTGTATGGCGTACTGCTCGGCGGGCAGTCCGTAGGCGTCGTAGCCCATGGGGTTGAGCACGTTGTAGCCCTGCAGCCGCTTGTAGCGTGCGTATATGTCGCTGGCGATGTAGCCCAGCGGATGGCCCACATGAAGCCCCGCCCCGGAGGGGTAGGGGAACATGTTGAGCACGTAGAACTTCTCTTTCTGCTTGTCTTCGGCCACGCGGTAAGTGTGTTGCTCCACCCACCTGCGCTGCCACTTCTTCTCGATTTCCCTAAAGTTGTATTCCATCGCTATGTGTAATTGTCATTGGTTGCGGAATTATCCGGTGCGCATAATTCCGTGCAAAGATAGCACAATTAGCCCAAACGGCAAAGGAAACGACGGAAAAAGGCGGCAACCGGTGTGCGCGGCAATGGAATGGAATCGGTTGTGGCTCTGATGCGGTTTAGGGAAAACGAAACCGGGGCAAAACGCGGCATGAGCCACGCTCCATGCGTTTTTTCGTCACCTTTTTCTAGTTAGGAAAAATGTTTTCTTTATCCTGCCGGTGTAGAATCCCGCAGATTTTACCTAAATTTGCAGGCGTAGAAAGTATGCGGCAAGGCTCGCCCACGCTGCAAAAGCATAAACTAACCATACACAACCGACATGACACACTGCAAGAAAACACTCATCGCAGCCGCAGCCATCGCGCTCGGGCTGGCGGCGCAGCCCGCCTCGGCGGCACAGGCCGGGGGGCAGGACAGCTGTTACCTCTTCGCTTTCTTCTCAAACAACACGCCGCAGGGCGAGCAGGTGCGCTACGCACTGAGCGACAACGGCCTCGACTACACCTCGCTCAACGGCGGCAGGCCCGTGGTGGCATCGGATTCAATCGCGCTGAAGAAGAGCATTCGCGACCCCTACATCTGCCGGGGGCGCGACGGGCGCACGTTCTACATGGTGATGACCGACATGCGCTCCAGCCAGGGATGGCAGAGCAACGACGGACTGGTGCTCATGAAGAGCACCGACCTGCTGCACTGGCAGCACACGGCCATCGACTTCCCGACGCGTTTCCCCAACCTCAAGGGCTTCGACCGCAAGAACCTGCACGCCGTGTGGGCGCCGCAGCTGATATGGGACGAGGCCGCCGGCAAGTACATGATATACTACTCCATAGGCCGCCACGACTGGGAGTACCCCGTTGGCAAGAAGTTCCAGCCGTACTTCAAGATATTCTACAGCTACGTGAACGACGATTTCACCGACATAACCGAGCCGCAGCTGCTCTTCGACTTCGGCACGGCGGCCATCGACGGCGACATTATCTACGACCGGAAGAACAAGGAATACGTGCTCTTCTTCAAGGACGAGGGCCTGCCCACGGTGAACAACGGCTTCAAGACGAGGCAGGGAGTGATGCGCGCCACGGCCAAGACGCTCACCGGGCCTTACGCCGTGGAGTACCGCCACTTGCAGAAGCCGGGGCAGTATCCGGTGGAAGGGTCGAGCGTGTTCCGCCTCATAGGCAGCGACGAATACATACTCATGTACGACTGCTACGCCAAGGGGTGCTACCAGTTCTGCCGCAGCACCGACCTCAAGGAGTTCGCTTACGTGCAGGACACGCCCACCAAAGGCACCTTCACGCCGCGCCACGGCTCGGTGATGCACATCTCGGCCGCGGAGCGCGAGCGGCTGGAGGCGTGGTCGGAGCTGGCCGTGGCCATCCACGACCTGGGCCGCCTGCCCTCGCCCACGCTGACACTGAAGCAGATAGACAGCCGCCGCAAGCTGCTGGCCGAGGCGCAGCAGGTGCTCGCCACATCGGCCAACGCCAAGCTACTGCGCAAGACTGCGGCGCGGCTCAACGCCTTTGCCCGCTGACGGGGCAAGGGTTGCCTCAGCCCTTGGTGTGCGCAAAAAAGCTTACAAAAGCCCTGCCGGGCAGGCATGGGGAACTTGTTGCATTGCAAAACGGCCTATATCGCGCTGCGATATAGGCCGTTTTGCAATGCCGGACAGGCCGTTTTGCGCCGCCGTTTGCCATGTATTGCAAACCACTGGAAGCCAGAGGGTTGGCGCAGGCAGCCCAAGTCAGGATAAAAGTTTACAAAAACAGAGCTGCGCCCGCGCCCCCACGAGCATGCGCGGGCGCAGCCATGAGGGGGTCAGTTTACAACCACTTTCTTGCCGTTGTGGATGTAGATGCCCTTCGACGGCTTGTCTACGCTCACGCCGCCGAGCGTGCGCCAACCATCGCGGCCATTGGCCGGGCCTGCACCCCCGTCGCCATCAGCCTTCACGCCATCTATGTCGGTGATGATGGCATCGGCCTCCTCGTCGCTGATACCCACGATTTCCATGAAGTACATCCACGGACTCATTGCCTTGTATGACTCAAGGGCCGACTGCCTTACGTAAAGCGTGGCATAGCTCATCCAGCCTCTATCCGCAGGATGGTATGACGGCGGGGTGGGGGCAAGCGCATAGAAGCTCTTCAGCGTCGGAATGGGCCAGGATATTGCATACGGGTCCACGGCCTCAACCGACGCGGGCAGGACGTATGACGGCTCCGGCCTGCCGTCGGGGTAGAGCACGAGCGTTTTCATGTCCTTGCTGTAGAGCACGCCGCCCTCCGAGGCATACTGCTGGTGACCCTCCTCAACCGTTATGGCGGCCAGGCTCTTGCACACGCTGAAGTTGGGCGTGTATATTACGGCGCCGGCGGGCAGGCAGAACGATGCAAGCTCCTCGACGCTGCTGAAAGCGTTGCTTTCGATTACCTTGAGTTGCGAGCCGGGGGCGAAGCCGATGCTGCCCACTGCGCATTCCTCGAATGCCCCATACGCTATTTGCCGGAGCGAGGCCGGGAGCGTGAGCGCATCGATGGCGGCTCCCAGGAACGCGCCCCTTGCTATGGTCTCCGTTCCCTCGGCCGCTGCGTAGGAGGCGCGGGCGCGGCCCATGGGGTAGGCGCGGAGCGCGACGGCGGCCTTCCCGTCAGCGTCGGGCCATGCGCGGTCGTACAGCACGCCGTCGATGTCGTATAGGCGGCCTTCCCCTTCAGCGTGGAATGCTTCCACATAGTTCATGCCGCTCAACGCATCCTGGGCCAGCCTTGCGCCTGCGGGAATGGTCAGTTCGCTTATCTTGGTGTCTTTAAAGGCGTTGTTGCCGATGGAGTCGACTGTCTGCGGCAGCGTCACGGACACGAGGTTTTTGCAGTATTGGAACATATCCTCGTGGATAACCCTCAGCGGTGCGTTTATGGTGACGTCGGTCAAGGCGCCGTAGGAGCTGAACTTGATGGCTATCGAGTCCACGGTGCATACCTTGCCGCCGCTGGTGACCGTGGCGGCCACGTCCACGCTCCTGATGCTGTCGTCCATCCACACGAGCCACGCCGACGACGGGCTCACCGCCACGTAGGTACATTCTGCGTCAAGCCCGGCGTCGCCGGTAGTTGCCGGCGCCACTACCTTGTAGCCGCCCCAGCCTTCGGCTGCTTTATAGATCTCTATGAGGTCGGGGTTGTTCACAAATATGTAGCAAGAGTTTGGGAAGCTTTCCTTGCCAATGGCGGGAGGCACGTCGCCATGCATGTATACCGCCTCAACGCAGCCAAGGACACCGCGGTCGTAGGGAAACGCGCGGTCTCCTATTCTCTTGACCGAGGCGGGTATGTCTATCCTCCGGAGCGACGGGCAATGGGAGAAAGCGTTGTCGCCTATGGACTCAAGCCCCTCGGGCAGCTCCACGGCCGAAAGGCTGTCGCAGTAGTAGAACGTTTCGTCGTGCAGGGTCTTGACGCCGGCCGGTATGCTGATGTGCCGCAGTATATGGCAATTCATAAAAGCATTTTCGCCTATGGAGTCTACCGTGGCGGGGATGCTCATGCTTTCCATGCAGTTGCCTTGGAGGGCATCGGGGCCGATGATGCGCAAGGCTGAGCCTTCGGCAAACTCAAACTGCAGGGGGGTGCGTTGTGAGCCTATCCGGCTCAAGTGCTTTATCTCCGTCACTGTCTTGGGCACCAGGACGTGGGTTATCTTGCTGGTGTTCTTTGAGCCAAATGGCGCTCCCTCGAAGTCGATGCACGTCACGGTGTACTCCACTCCGTCGATGGTGGTCGTCTCGGGGATAATAAGCTCTGTTGCGTTCCTGAGAGACTTGCCGTCGCTTAGTGTGGCTGTGCGCGCCTCGGGGTCGTTAACCTCGAACACAAGTTCCACTTCCTGCGCCTGCGTCGAGGCTGCGGCGGCGATGAAAAACAACGAGAGGGCCAGTCTTTTCATTTTCCTCTTGGTCTTTGGTTCCATTTTCCTTTTTTGTGTAAAGTTTGCCCCGCAAGCACCCCGGGCGGGAGTGGTGTATCATTTCCGTTTGCATGGCAGGCGCGGCAGGGCGTGGGTGCTTGGGCTGGTGGCCTCCGCCCCGGCGGCGCATGCCTTGGCGCCGGCCCGTGGGGTGGGGCCTTTGCGCCGGTGCAAAGTTACGCAAATTAGGGTGGGCAATCCCCACCTTATTGTTAAAAAGGCCAAAAGAGGGGGCGGCAGCAGCCATTTAGGCACAAAAAAGCGCCGCGACGGGGATGCTGCTCCCGCCGCGGCGCCTTAATTATTCATTCTTAACTCTTCATTCTTAATTCCTCAGAGCTTCTGCTCCACCTCTATTTCGGTGAAGGTCTCGATGATGTCGCCCTGCTGAATGTCGTTGAAGTTGACGAGGCTTATGCCACACTCCAGTCCGGCGGCCACCTCCTTGGCGTCGTCCTTGTAACGCTTGAGGGCGTTGATGTCGCCGGTGTGGATAACGATGCCGTCGCGCACGAGGCGCGCCTTGTCCTTGGCGTGGACCTTGCCCTCGGTTACCAAGGCTCCGGCCACGGTGCCAACCTTGGATATCTTGTACACCTCGCGCACCTCCACCTGTCCGGTGGTGACCTCTTTCTTCACCTTGTCGAGCATGCCCACCATGGCCGAACGTATGTCCTCGATGGCGTCGTAGATGATGGAGTAGGTGTTTATTTCCACTCCCTCGCGCTCAGCCAGCTTGCGGGCGGCGGCCGATGGGCGCACCTGGAAGCCCACGATGATGGCGTCGGAGGCGTCGGCCAGGGTTACGTCGTTCTCTGAAATCTGGCCCACTGCCTTGTGTATTACGTTGACCTGTATCTTCTCCGTGGAGAGCTTTATGAACGAGTCGCTCAGTGCCTCGACGCTTCCGTCGGTGTCGCCCTTGACGATGAGGTTAAGCTCCTTGAACGAGCCGAGGGCTATGCGGTGGCTGATGTCGGCCAGGGTGAGGCGCGTTTGCGTGCGCAGGCCCTGCTCGCGCTGCAGCTGCTCGCGCTTTGAGGCTATCTCGCGGGCTTCCTGCTCGGTGTCCATAACGTGGAAGGCGTCGCCTGCGGTGGGCGCGCCGTTGAGTCCGAGGATGATGGCCGGCTCGGATGGGCCTGCCTTCTCCATGCGCTGGTTGCGCTCGTTGAACATGGCCTTGATGCGCCCGTAGTTGGTGCCGGCCAGCACTATGTCGCCCACGCGCAGCGTTCCGTTCGACACGAGCACCGTGGATACGTAGCCGCGGCCCTTGTCGAGCGATGACTCGATGATGGAGCCGGTGGCGCGGCGGTTGGGGTTGGCCTTGAGGTCGAGCATCTCGGCTTCAAGGAGAACTTTCTCAAGCAGCTCGTCGACGCCTATGCCCTTCTTGGCGGAGATTTCCTGGCACTGGTACTTGCCGCCCCATTCCTCCACGAGGAGGTTCATGTTGGCAAGGTCTTCGCGTATCTTGTCGGGGTTGGCTCCGGGCTTGTCGATCTTGTTTATGGCGAACACCATAGGCACGTTGGCGGCCTGTGCGTGGGCGATGGCCTCCTTGGTGGTGGGCATCACGCTGTCGTCGGCGGCTATGATGATGATGGCGATGTCGGTAACCTGTGCTCCTCGCGCTCGCATGGCGGTGAAAGCCTCGTGGCCCGGAGTGTCGAGGAAGGTTATCTTGCGGCCATCGGCCAGTGTAACGTTGTAGGCTCCGATGTGCTGCGTAATGCCTCCGGCCTCGCCTGCAATGACGTTCGTATTGCGTATGTGGTCGAGCAGCGATGTCTTTCCGTGGTCTACGTGGCCCATGACGGTTACGATCGGGGCGCGCGGCACGAGGTCGTTCTCGTCGTCCTCCTCCTCGCTGACGGCGGCGCTAACCTCTGCGCTTACGTACTCGGTGGTGAAGCCGAACTCCTCGGCCACGAGGTTGATGGTCTCGGCGTCGAGCCTCTGGTTGATGGAAACCATGATGCCGATGCTCATGCAGGTGCCTATCACCTTGTTCACCGGCACGTTCATCATGGTGGCCAGCTCGCTCACGGTTACGAACTCCGTAAGCTTGAGCGTCTTGCTGCCTGCCTGCTCCTCAAGGCGCTCCTCGTTGAGGCGTTCCTGCACGGCGTCGCGCTTCTCGCGGCGGTACTTGGCTCCCTTCTTGTTCTGGTTCTTGCTGGTGAGGCGGGCCAGCGTTTCCTTTACCTGGCGTGCCACGTCCTCGTCGCTCACCTCAACAGGCTTGTGGGCCGGGCGGTTCTTGTTCTTCTTGCCCTTGCCTGCGGCGGGCTGCCCGGCTGCGGGCTGCTGCCCTGCCGCCGAGCCCTTTTTCTTCTTTCCGCCTCCGCCCTGTCCTTGGTTGGCTGCGGCCTCTATGTCAACCCGCTCCTTGCCTATGCGCACGCGCTTCTTGCGCTCGGAGCCGGGATGCTGGGCTGCGGCCTTCTCCTCGCGCTCCTTGCGGCGCTCCTCCTTCGACTTCTTCTTGGGCCTGGTGCTCTGGTTGAGTGCGTCGAGGTCAATCTTGCCGAGCACGTTGAGCTTGGGCGCGAGGCGCTCCTCGGTCTTCAGCGTGAAGATCTTAGGCCCCTCTTCGGCCTTTGGCGCAGGCTGCGCGGCGTTGGCTTCGGCTGAGGGCTGTGCGGGCGCGGCTGTGGTTTCCTTTGCCGGGGCGGGTGCGGCAGCGGGCTGCTCGGGCTTTGGTGCGGGCTTAGCCGGCGCTGCGGCCTTGGCCTGCGGCTTTGGTTCGGGCTTGGCCGGTGCTGCCTGTGCCTGCGGCTTTTGCTCGGGCTGCGCTGCGGCTGCGGGCTTCTTGCCCATGCTGTCGAGGTCTATCTTGCCGAGCGGCTTGAACTTTTGCCGCTGCCCGAGCAGGTCTTCGGCCTTGTTGGATTTCTTCTCGGCCTTCTCGGCCTTCTCGGCTTTCTTGTCCTTGGCCTTCTTGGCGAATATGCTTTCGGCCTCGCTCTTTATGTCCTTGTCGCCCTTGAAAGCCTTTGCCAGGGCCTGGTACTGCTCGTCGGAAATCTTGGTGTTGACGTTGGCATCGTCCTTGATTTCGCCCAGGCTCTTCTTGTTCTTGAGGAAATCCACCGCCGTTTGCAGGCCTATGTTCAGTTCTGTCAATACTTTGTTTAATCTGATGCTCATATAAAGTTATTTTCTTCTTGTTCTACAATCCACAACGCATCCTACCGAGGCCGCCCGCGCTGCTGCGCCTTGGCGGTTGCCGGCCCCATGGTCATGAGCGTCATGAAGCATGAACATTAGTCCGGCTAAAGCCCGTATTGTGTTCCACTGTGCCGCTGCGGCCTAGTTCTCGAACTCGGCCCGGAGCACGTTGAGCACGTGGTCGACGGTTTCCTCCTCGAGGTCGGCCTTCTCGATGAGCATCTCCCTCGGTGCGTTGAGCACGGCCTTGGCCGTGTCGAGCCCGATGGCCTTGATGGCATCGATGACCCACTGGTCTATCTCGTCGGCGAACTCATCGAGATAAATGTCCTCGTCGGCCTCGCTCTCGCTCACCACTCTGAACACGTCGATGGTGAAGCCGGTGAGCATGCTGGCGAGCTTTATGTTGAGTCCGCCTCGGCCTATGGCCAGCGACACCTCCTCGGGCTGCAGGTAAACCTCGGCCTTGTGGTTCTCCTCGTCGAGCGTTATGCTCGACACCTTGGCCGGGCTGAGGGCGCGCTGTATGAAGAGCTGCGTGTTGCTGGAGTAGTTGATGACGTCGATGTTCTCGTTGCACAGCTCGCGCACGATGCCGTGCACACGGCTTCCCTTAACGCCAACGCAGGCTCCCACGGGGTCGATGCGCTCGTCGTAGCTCTCCACGGCCACCTTGGCCCTCTCGCCGGGCATGCGGGCCACGCGCTGTATGGTGATGAGCCCGTCGGCAATCTCGGGCACCTCGGCCTCAAGCAGCCGCTCGAGGAAAATGGGGCTGGTGCGGCTCAGGATGATGCGGGGGTTGTTGTTCTCGTTGTCGACGCGCAGCACCACGGCGCGCACGGTCTCGCCCTTGTGGTAGGCGTCGGCCGGTATCTGCTCGCTCTTGGGCAGGTGAAGCTCGTTGCCCTCGTCGTCGATGAGGAGCACCTCGCGGCGCCACATCTGGTAAACCTCGCCGCTGACGATGGTCCCCACCTTGTCCTTGTACTTGTTGTAGAGCGAGTCGTGCTCAAGTTCCAGTATCTTGGATGCCAGGGTCTGGCGCAGGTTGAGGATGGCGCGGCGGCCGAACTTGCTGAAGTTGACCTCCTCGCTCACTTCCTCGCCCACTTCGTAGTCGGGCTCTATCTTCTGCGCGTCGGAGAGCGATATCTGCTTGTTCTCGTCCTGCACGTCGCCGTCGGCCACCACGATGCGGTTGCGGTGTATCTCGAAGTCGCCCTTGTCGGGGTTCACGATGACGTCGAAGTTCTCGTCGCTGCCGAAGAGCTTGGCTATTACGTTGCGGAAGCTCTCCTCCAGCACGCTCACGAGCGTGGTGCGGTCGATGTTCTTCGTCTCCTTGAACTCCTGAAAGGTCTCTATCATGCTCGGACCCTTTTCTTCTTTCTTTGCTGCCATAGCTTTATTTGAAACTTAATAGGTATTTTGTATATTTCACGTTGTCCATGCTGAATGCCTTGTCCACGTCGGCGATTACGGGGCGCTTCTTGCCCTCCACGCGCTGCTTCTCCTTTACCGTGACCACGAAGTCGGCTCCATCGACGCTCTTGAGCACGCCCTGCACCTTCTTGCCGTCGGCCGTGAGCACCTCTACGGGCTTGCCCACGTGGATGGCATACTGCTGCGGCACCTTGAAAGGCTGGCCTATCCCGGCCGAGCCTACCTCCAGCTCGTAGTCGTCCAGCTCGTTGCCCAGCCGCTCCTGGAGGTGGCGGCTCAGCTCGGCGCAATCCTCTATCCACACCCCGTCGGCGTGGTCGATCTCAACAACGATGCGGCCTTCCGGCTCCATGCTAACGTCCACGAGGAAGTACTCGTTGCCCTGCAACCATTCTTCGACGATAGTCTTTACTGCGTTCTTGTCAATCATATTGTCGTGTCATTAAAATAAAATGAGGAGCTTTCGGAGAAGCCCCTCATTCCACTGAACGCTGCAAAGGTACGAACATTTTCGCTCATACGCAAGCGTTATGGCGGAAAATGTGCAAGTTTTCCCTTTATTTATCCTTTTTGTAACATGGCAGAGGCCGTTTTCGGCGCGCCATGGCAGGCCCCGTCACTCCACGACCCACTCGCTGATGCCGCGCGTGGCCGACGAGAAGGCCACGCCTATGCGGTACACC
>CALUGA010000022.1 GCA_944320105.1 uncultured Prevotella sp.
AGCAGCACGAGGTCGAAGTTGTGCGTGCGGCATTGGTCGATGGCGTCGGTGCCGTTGGTCACCGTCACCACCTCGTAGCCTTTCTTCTCAAGGAAGATCAGGTGGGCCTTGAGCAGTTCCATCTCGTCGTCGGCCCAAAGTAACAGTCCGTTGCTCATTGGTAAAAGTCGTCTCCGAAGTCGAAACCGCCGTTATATTGCGGTTCGGTGTTGTTGTTATATTCTTGCCAGCCGTCGCCCTCGGCAGGTTCCTCTGCGGGTTCTTCCTCCTGCTCCACGCTTTCTGGGATGTTCAGCAGCTGCTCCTTGCTTATGTCGAGCGGTCGGAGCGCGTCGTCAAAGAACTTCTCGTAGTCGGTGTAGCTGTATTTCGTGCCGAGCAGCGGCAGGTTCTCCTGGCTTATTATTATGCGCCGGCAGCCCTTCACCTTGGCCGCCATGTCGGGGTCGGCGTGCAGGTTGCGTGCGTACTGCAGGGCCTCGTCGTAGCTCATGAACCCGCTCACCATCATGCGGCAGATGCCCCCTTGCTGGTCTATGGCTATGTCGAAGTTGCGCACGAGGTAGTTTGTGAAGTTGTACTTGGCCATGTCGTAGAGCAGCTGGTTGGCGTTTACGGAGTCAGGCTGGTAGGCCAGCAAGAAGAGGTAGCCCGTGTATCGCTCTGCGCTTAGCGTGTCGGTGGCGGTTGAGTCGGCGGCGTCGAGCGTCACGCCCCGGCGCGACCAGATGTCGCCGAGGTCGAACTTGCCGGCCTGCAGCGCCCTTCCGGCCTGCACGCCCTTTATTATCATGCCGGCCATCTCGGCCACCTCGCTCTGCGGGTATTCCTCCACCACGCGCTTAAGGTTGGCCACGCAGCCGTTGGCATCGCCCTCGCCCAGCAGGCTCAGACCCTCGATGAAGATGAACTTCGGCCTGTTGGCGCCGAGCGGGAAACGCTCCTCCGATATCTTCGTGTTGGCTTTCACCTCGCCGAAGCGGTCGGCCTTGAAGGCATCATACGTGGCTGCGTAGATGGAGTCCTCTATGTGTACGCCGAACTTGGCGTTCTCGGCGAAGTATGGGTCGCTCAGCAGCGTTGTCCACTTGCTGTCGGGGAACATCGTCTTCAGCCTTTCGAGGCTGGCTGTGGCCATGGCCTGGTTGCCCATGCGCGAGTAGAGCAGGAACAGGTGGTACAGGGCCTCGTCGTTTTTCTCGTAGTCTTGGTATTGCGTGGTGAGCCTGGTCAGTGCCTTTTCGCTCAGCTTGAGGTTGTCGAGCTTGTCCTTGAAGATTACGCCCGAGTTGAAGAGGCCGTCCATTATGATGATGTCGCTCTCGGCCTTTTGTTCCGGCGTAAACGGAATCTGGGCCATGTAATACTCCCGGGTGTGCGGGTCGCCTGCTGCGGTGTCGGCAGCGGCGGCTCCCGGTTCTCCGTTGGCGGCGATGGCGGTGCTGTCCTGTGGGGCGGCCTCGGCGTCGCCGGCGGCGAGCGAGTCGGCGGCAGCGGTGTCGCCTTGAGCGTCGGCATTGAGGTTCACCACGGTTTGGTTGATTCGTTGCCAGTTGTCAACGTTCTGCCGCTTGCCCCACTGCCGCTGGAAGGCGGCCTTGCCCTGGTTCACCGTCATGGGGTTGTAGAAGTACCATGTGCCGCCGTCCTTGGCCTGCGTGGTGGGCCTGCGGCCCGGCGTTAGGCGGTTGCCCACTGCGCCCTGCTTTTGCAGCTGCTCCTCCACGGCGGCCTCCTGCGCGGCGCGCTTCTCCTCTTCCTCCTTTTTCTTCAGTGCCTCTATCACGCGGTCGATGGCGGCGTTGCGCTCGGCCTCGGGCATCTTGGCCAACAGTTGCAGCGAGTCTTGCAGGTGGACGGCATCGGTGAACGGCACCAGCTCGTCGAGCACCTTCGACCGCTTCGACAGTTCCTCATAGTCGGGGCGTTCCTTGTCGAGCAGTCCTATGGCCTCGCCGTAGCACCGCTGAGCGTCGTTGTACCGCTCCTTGGCCCAGTAAAGGTTGCCCAGCCTGAGCAGCAGCACACCCTTCTCTATGCCGCTGCGCGTGGCCTTCTGGTTGCCTTGCTCGTAGGCGGCAATGGCGTTCGTGGTGTCGCGCCCGGCGAGGTAGATGTTGCCAATGGCGTAATACACCTGGTCGAGGTAGTCCTTGTTGTTGTCGGAGCGGGCCATGCGGCGCAGCCGCTTTATCATCTGGCGCGAGCGTCCGCCGCCGGCCACCACCTCTGTCTGCGCTATGCGGGCGTTGAACTCCACCTCGTAGGGCGGGTTCTGGCGCACAACCTTGCGGTAAGCCTTATAGGCCGCCTCATTGTTACCGAGCGCGCTCTGCAGCTGCCCCATGAGAAACCACTGGCGGGCTTTCTGCTTCCGGCTCCTCTCGTGCTTTATTACCTTGGCCAAGTAGTTGGTAGCTTCGGCGTATTGCTTGCTGCGCACGTAGTAGTCGGCGTAGGTATAGTCCCACTCGTTTACGGCTTTGTAGTGCATGGAGTCGCGCTTCATCTTGGTTATCACGTCCTCGGCGTCGTAGAGCCAGCCCAGCTCGGTGTAGCACTTAGCGAGCCACGCCCTGGCTATGCCGTTTATTTCGGGCTGCGTGGCGTAGAGGCGCGACATGTAGGAAAAGGTGGCTGCGGCCTCGTCGAACTCGCCTTTCTGGAACTGCGACTTGCCCATGAGGAGCCAGGCTTTCCAGAGGAATGGGTTGTACTCCTTGCGGTTGAGCCACTCTATGTCCTTGGCCGTCTTGCGTCGGCGCTTGTCCCACTTGGGCCTGCGCTTTATGCTGTGCAGCTTTATGGCCTTTTCCGACTTCTCTATGGCGCGGTCGAAGTTGGCCTTGCCCAGCTCGCGGCTGGCTTTGTTGCCCACGGGGTAGAGCGGAATCATCTCGGTAAAGTTGTCCTTGTTGCCGTTTTCCTTCTCAAGCTCGCCCTCAATGTATGCCTGGCTGCCGTTGTAGTAAGTGTTGAAGCGGGCGTTGAAGGAGTGCCACCAACGCGTGTTGGCCGTGTTTTTCTTCGTGGAGCACCCTGCCGCCATCAGCAGCGTGATGGCGGACAGGAGCGCGGTTATGGTTATGCGGGCAGATGTTTTCACAATCAAGGGCTGTTCTGTAAATTATGATTTAGTCGCACGAGGATGGACATATTTCATGTTTCGGCCGCTTCTCTGGTTTTATCGGTGCCATCTTGCCAAGCCTCATCAGTCCGCATGGCAGGCCATGCTCCCTCTTCAACTTGCAACTTGCAACTTGCTAAAATAAAGAATCGCCTCGACATAATTTATAGTACATCCCTTAAATAAAACTGCATGGCGGTGTGTTTTATTGCCTTTGGGGCGGCATAAATCATTGGCGGGCAGGGCAGGGGCGCCAGATGTGGCCTTAGCCCCCGGCCTCCCTTACGGTGAAGCCCGCCTGCCGGAGGTCGTTCCAGAAGTGTGGGTACGACTTCGACACCACCCCGGGGTCGTTTATCCTGAGGCTCGGGTGGACGAAGGCCAGCGGCGCGAAGGCCATGGCCATGCGGTGGTCGTTGTACGTGTCGATGGCCGGCGCGTCGTCAGCCAGGCACCGCTCGCCCGTCCATAGCAGCTCGCGGCCCTCCACGTCGTGCAGCACGTAGCCCAGCTTGCGCATCTCTGTCTTCAGGGCCTCTATGCGGTCGGTCTCCTTTATCTTCAGCGTTTGCAGCCCGGTAAAGCGGAAGTGTATGCCCAGGGCGGCGCAGCAGGTTACGAACGTCTGCGCCATGTCGGGCGAATTAACGAAGTCGTACTCCAGCCGGTGCAGCCTGTGGGGTGTGTGCTTCAGCCTCACGGTGGTGGGCTGGCCTTGCTCGGTGCTGTCGAAGGTGGTTTTTACGCCCAGCAGGCTGAATATGTAGCGGGCCGAGGCGTCGCCCTGCATGCTGCCGTCGGCCAGGCCCCGGAGGGCCAGCGCGTCGCCGCGGGTGCGGCTCAGGGCCATCATCTCGTACCAGTATGACGCTGCGCTCCAGTCGTTTTCTATCATCCACGGCCGGGCGGAGTAGGGCTTGGCCTTCACGGTGATGGAGTCTATGTCGTTCCACTCGGCCTCGGCGCCGAAAGCGTTCATCAGCCAGAGCGTCATGTCGATGTATGGGCGCGATATTATCTCGCCCGTGAGCCGCAGCTCCAGGCCGCCCCGCAGCACTGGCCCCACCATGAGCAAGGCCGAGATGTACTGCGAGCTTACGTTGCCTGCCATCACGAGCGGCCCGCCGTCGAGCCTGCGGCCCGTGATGCGCAGCGGGGGATAGCCCTCCTCGCCTGCATACTCAATCTCGGCCCCGAGGTTGCGCAGCGCGTCCACAAGCACGCCTATGGGGCGGTGGAGCATGCGCTCCGTGCCGGTTATGGTGCGCTCTCCGGGCGTAACGGCGAGGTAGGCCGTGAGGAAGCGCATGGCCGTGCCGGCCGCCTTTATGTCGATCACATCGGGCAGGCTTCGCAGTGCGCGCACCATCACCTCGGTGTCGTCGCAGTCAGACAGGTTTTCGGGCATTGGGCCGCTTCCGGCCAGCGCGTGGATTATGAGCGCGCGGTTGCTTATGCTTTTCGATGCCGGCAGCGTTATCGTGGCGTTGAGCCTTGCGGGTGGTTCTATTATGTATTGCATTGGCAGGGTGGTTATGTTAGTGGTGGTGGGTTTGCCGCGGCCGTTGGCCGCAGCTTGCTTTGTGCAAAGGCAATGCAAACGGGATGGAATTGTAGAGACGATGCGCGCATCGTCTCCACAACTGCGGTTTCCCGAGTGCGATTTGCTTTATGCAAAGTTAAGCATTATAATCCGCACGGGCAAATCCGTCGTGCAAAACTTTGCAAATGCAACCATGGCAAGCTCGCTTCCGTCTCCCCATAACGGGAGAATCCCCAGCTTATTCTCGATGTAGAGACGTGGCGCGCCACGTCTCTACAACAGCCTCGTCGATAAAACCGAAAGTCAATCAGCCGGACAGCATCACGAAATCCGGCTAAAGTCAAATGACTGATTCGGGCTAAAAATGTTTTACAAAGATGGGGTTGCTGCCCCATGGCGGCCTTTCGGGCTTGCGAAACGGCCTGTTTGGGGCAGCCGAACGGCCTGTTTCGCAGCCTAAAACAGGCCGTTTTGCACCGCCAAACGCCACCTTGTTGCAAGTGGTTGTGTGCCAGTGGGTTGCCCGTTTGGCAAATTTGACATTCCCGTGGTAAACAAATTTTACATATGTTGAGGCTCAGCCGCCCTGCCGCCTCCCGTGCAGCACTCTTCGCGGCAGTCCTCGCCGAGGCGGCGTTTGCCGTTAGCCATTGTTGCCTATAAGCCGTAGCGCGGTGCTTCGGCACGGTTGCGTTGGTTTTTATTGGCTGGATTTTTATCTCTGTTTGGCCTTGTTTTATCCGCGAAACGTGGCGTGTATGGAAAAAATTCAGTATATTTGCAGCCGCTCCGGGGCATTTGTGCAGGCTTTATATTGTGCAGTCTGCTGCTTGCCGGGGCGGCGCACATGAAGCAAGGCGATTGCCTGTGGCCTGCATTTGGGCGGCCGGCCTTTAACGCGCAACGGGGCGGCGTGGGGCATCGGGGTTGCCGGGCGGGCGCAGGCGTAGGCTCCCCGCCATTGCCATGGTGCGGAAAGATAGAGTAAAATTACTTAAACGCAAGCCGACGGGAGCCACGGCGGCATAGATTAAAATTCAAGATGAAGAGTTTTTTTTATGGTTTCTTGCCAGCGTTGATGATGGCATTGTGCGCAGTTACGTTCACTGCGTGTGGCGACGATGAAGAAGAAACAAGCGGCGGCCCCGGTGGCGGCGGCTCTGGCTCGGGTGGTGGCACTCCCACCCTGCCCAGCGTGGACAACGCCAATGCCGTTACGCAGCTGCGCTATGTTACATCATGGCAAACCACCGAAGCCGAGTACACCTACACCAACGGGCGGATGGCAAGCGGCAGCGACCTGGTTGACAACCTCGATTTCGTAATCACATACAGCCCCTTCACCATAGTGTCGCAGGACGGAGGCTACCGCGAGACTTACAAGAACATTGTGACGAACGCACAGGGCTTCATCACCTCGATGGACTTGGAAATCGTTGACATCGACGACCCTGTGGGCTACGAGGAGATAACTTGTAAGATCAGCGCCACTTACGATGCCGACGGCCACCTGACGAGCTACACCGAGAGCGAGATTGAGACCTACGAGGGCATTGAGTACCGCGACGTCAGCACACTAACGTTTACGTGGCAGGGAGGCAACCTCGTGAAGACCGAAGATGCATGGAAGAGCTACGAGAACGGCGTATTGACGGAGTCGGGCAATGAGGATGAGTACACTATTTATTATGGCGATGCCTCTGTGTCGAACAGCGGCATCTACATACCCGCGACTATACCCGACCTCGACTTCATGTGCTATGCTGGCTTCCTTGGCAAGCCTACCAAGGACATACCTACGAGGGTGGTTGATGATGCCGATGGGTATGAAGACCTTTACACCAACGTGGACAAGGATGCGAAGGGCCGCATAGTGGCCCTGCACATACAGGAGAGATCCTCCTCTCCGACGGCACTGTATTACGGCTATGCCGACAACCCGCTGGCTCCGCTCGCGGAGCAGGCTTCAATGGCTGCGCCGCAGTTCTTAAAGTCCACCCGCGCGCTGCACAAGCGCGGCCTGCGCAGCCGCCTCAAGGCTCGCAAGGCCAGGCGCTGAGCTGCCTGCCTTGCCCGTGCGCCCCGCCCCGTGCGCACGGGCAGATAGGCAGCGGCACAAAATGCTGCGGAAGCCTGACTGCGGCTTTGGGTTAAAGCAAAAAAGCATGGGCGGCAGGGTCTTTGCAGACCGTTGCCGCCCATGCTTGGCTTTGTCGTATGTTGTGGTCGGGGCTTACTTGTTGTGTATTAGGTTCATGAACTCCTGCCGCGTCTTGGCTTGGTTGAACGCGCCCGAGAAGTCGCTCGTGGTGGTTATGGAGTTCTGCTTCTCCACTCCGCGCATCTGCATGCACATGTGGCGCGCCTCCACCACCACCATCACGCCCAGCGGGTGGAGCGTCTGCTCTATGCACTCCTTTATTTGCAGCGTCATGCGCTCCTGCACTTGCAGGCGGTGGGAGTATATGTCCACCACGCGGGCTATCTTGCTCAGGCCCGTGATGTAGCCGTTGGGGATGTAGGCCACGTGCGCCTTGCCGTAGAAGGGGAGCATGTGGTGCTCGCAGAGCGAGAAGAAGTCGATGTCCTTCACTATCACCATCTGGCTGTAGTCTTCCTTGAACAGGGCGTCGGTGAGCACCTTGTGGGCATCCATGTAGTAGCCGCGGGTGAGCACCTGCATGGCCTTGGCCACGCGCATGGGCGTTTTCTGCAGCCCCTCGCGCGCGGGGTCTTCGCCCAGCAGCGAGAGCACGGCCTTGTAGTGCGCGGCCAGCTCGTCGAGCCCGTCGCGGTAGTCTTTGTCTGTGTACATTCGTCTTAGTATTGCACTGTTATTTTCCCTTTCACTATCAGCGCCTGCTTATAGCCCTGCTTGCGCAGCTCGGTGAGCACCTGGTGGGCCTCCTCGTATGTGCGGAAGTTGCCCACGCGGCATATCCAGCGCGGAGAGTAGAAGTGGACGTATATGGGTTGGGTGGGGAAGAGGGCCTTTATCTCGTTGCCTATGCGCTCCGCCTCCTGGCGGTCGCGGCGTGTGTTGCCCCCTGCAAATGCCTGCACGCGGTATCCGTTCACCTTGTATGCCCGGCGCATCACCTTCTTGCGGGTGTCCACTGCGGGCGGCTCGGCCGTCTCGGTGGCCTCGGCGCGGGTGTCGGCCTTTGCGCTGCCGTGTGCCGGGGCTTCGGTGTCGGGCTTGCCATCGGCATGGCTCTTGGGCGTGGCGTGGCCCGCCTCGCCTGATGGTTGGGCCGCTGCCGTGGCGGCGGTGGTGCGCTGCGTGTTGGCCTTGTGCCACGAGCCGTTGACCAATTCGTCGATTTCGGCACTCTGGGTAACGGTAACAGAGCCTTGGTTCTTCACGCTTTTTTGCAGCCGTTGGGTAAACGTCTGGGCTGAGGCCGCGCCGCAGAGGCAGGCCAGCAGCATGGTTGTGGCGGCGAATCGTTTCGTCATTGGGTCGTGGTTTTGTGCGTTATGGTGTGTGCTTCAGCCTTGCCGAAAGCGCAGCGCCGGTGTGTGTGCCACCCAGCGCTGCGCCCGCAAGTTATTGTTGTACTTGGAGTTATTTCTTCCAGGCGTCGATGATGCCCTTGAAGTCGGCTGCCTTGAGCGATGCCCCTCCGATTAGTCCGCCGTCGATGTCGGGCTTGGCGAACAGCTCGGGGGCGTTGCTGGCCTTGCAGCTTCCGCCGTAGAGGATTGTGGTTTCCTCGGCCACGTCGTTGCCGTAGTGCTCTGCGATTACGCTGCGGATGTAGGCGTGTATCTCCTCGGCCTGCTCGGCGGTGGCCGTCTTGCCGGTGCCTATGGCCCAGATAGGCTCGTAGGCCACGATGATGTTCTTGAACTCGTCGGCGGTGAGGTTGAACACGCTGCCCTCAAGCTCGGCCTTCACTACCTCGTTCTGCTTGTTTGCCTCGCGCTCCTCAAGGCTCTCGCCGATGCAGAAGATCACCTTCAGGCCGTTCTTCAGTGCGAGCTGCACCTTCTCCTTGAGTATCTCGGGCGTTTCGCCGTAGTAACCGCGGCGCTCCGAGTGGCCCAGTATCACGTACTGTGCGCCGGTGCTCTTCACCATCTCGGCCGAAACCTCGCCTGTGTAGGCACCCTTCTCCTTGTCGGCGCAGTTCTCTGCGCCCAGTGCGATTACGTCCTGGTCGAGCAGCTGTGCTATGCTTGCAAGGTGGATGAAAGGTGTGCAGATGATCACTCCGCAGTTGGGCTTGTCAGCTTTCAGCGTTTCGTTAAGCTCCTTTGCCAGGGCTACGCCGTCTTGCAGGTTCATGTTCATCTTCCAGTTGCCTGCCACGATTTTCTTTCTCATTTTCTTCCGTTTTAAAAGTTTGTATATCTTGGTTTGCTTTTCTTTCTTCTTCACGAACTTGGTCCACGCCCACAGCCTGTCGGCGAGGGTGAGCAGGAGCAGCGGGAGCACGAACCACAGAGCTATGGAGAGCACTTTTTGCGCATTGTCCTGCTGCGGCTGGCGGCCCAGCTCGATGTCTTCCAGAGGCCCGTTGAGCTGGTATTCGTCGGGCAGGAGGTTGTGGCTCCACTTCCGTATTACCTTTCCGTCGTTGATGAGCACCAGCCCCGGGTTGCTCCTTATGATGGTCTGGAGGGTTGTTTCGTCGGTTGAGCAGAACGGGTATTCGGCTCCGGTGATGTCTCTCCAGCGCGCTATTGCCCGCTCGGTGCTGGCCGTTAGGCAGTAGAAGGGGTAGCCATGGTCTATCGCGTACTCGTATATCTGGTTGATTAGGTCGAGGTTGCTGTCGTCGGCCTGCTCCAGATGGGGCGCCACGAGCAGGAAAGTGTATCCCTTGTATGCGAGCACTTGCTGCGTTATGTCCTCGCCGTTGTCGCGCCGGGTGATGGAGAAGTCGTGTATGGGCGGCACGTATCCCTCGGCCGTCTGCACGGTCTTGCTGTCCACGAAAGTCCATGTGGAGTCGGGGTAGTTGTCGAGCGAGAACTCGCGCCGCTCTCCGTTTTTCTCCATTATGAACGTGGTTTCGAACTGCGGCTGCGGCGCCCCGGGCGGGATTTCCATGCCTTGGCGTATGTCGGCGCCCACGTGGTAGGGCCGGAAGTCGAACTGCGGCAGGCTGTAGAGGCTCACCCCGGATACGGCGAGGATGAACAGGGCCGAATAGTTGAGTGCTATCCACTGGTTGGTGCGGCTGATGAAGCGCGCCATGTCGAGCGGTCGGCGGGCCAGCACGATGGCCATGGCCAGCAGCACCACGTTTTTCCAGAACGTTTGCCAGTTGGTTAGCTTCACCGCGTCGCCGAAGCAGCCGCAGTCGCTGATGGGGTTGGCTATGGCGAGCCACAGCGTCAGCGGCGTGAACACGGCCATTATGAGCAGCAGCAGGCGCGACGTGGCCCGGCGGTGCATGGCGAAGAGCAGGCAGATGCCTATGCCGAACTCCACTGCCGACATGGCCACGGAGGCGGCCATGGTGATGAAGTCGGGCGCGTATTGCGCCAGGTGCCACGCTTCGAGGTAGTCGCGAATCTTGTATTGCGTGCCGGTTGGGTCGACGGCCTTGACGAAGCCCGACAGCACGAACGTGGCCGCCGTAATGAAGCGGCATACGTTTACTGTGGCTATCCTTGCCGCGGCCTTGGCCTGCTTGGTGTCCATGGCTCTCATTGGGCGAGCTTTATCGCCCCGAAGACGGCGTAGTTGATTATGTCCATGTAGTTGGATGCAATGCCCTCGCTCACGATGGTGCGCCCTCGGTGGTCCTCAATCTCCTTTACGCGCTCTATCTTCGTTAGGATGAAGTCGGTGTAGCTGCTCACGCGCATGGAGCGCCACGCCTCGTCGTAGTCGTGGTTCTTGCGCTTCATGAGGGCCAGCGCGTCGGCTGCATAGCTGTCGTAGAGGGCCAGTGCCTCGTCGGGCGTCATGTCAACGGTGTCGGCGAAGCCCTTGTCGAGCTGTATCAGACCCACCAGACCGTAGTTGATGAGCGCCACGAACTCGGGCCTTATGCCCTCGCCCACGAGCGACTGGCCCTTCACCTCGAGGCTGCGTATGCGCTTGGCCTTGATGAAGAGCTGGTCGGTGAGCGACTGCGGGCGCAGCAGCCTCCACGAGGCACCGTAGTCGCGCAGCTTCTTTTCGAAGAGTGCGCGGCACTCGCCGATGACCTGCTCGAACTGTTGGTCGGTGTTGTTTCCTTCGTTGTTTGTCATTCCGTGTGCGATATGTGCGGTGCAAAATTAGGCATTTCTGCCGAGAATACCAAAAAAACTGTTAGTATATAGTGGTATACGCAGGATCGGTCATGTGCCATTGGCTATCTTTTCTATTATCTCGCTCACCTTTTGGCGGTTTATCTGGCGTTCAAACCTTATGGGGCATTCGGGGTGGTCGGCCGACAGTTGTTCGAAGAACAGGCGGGCGTTGCTTATCTTTGTGCTTTCTTTTTCGGTCAGGTCGGTGGCTTGTGTCTTGTCTTTGGCCTCTATCACGACGTTCAGCGTGAGCCTGCCGTCGCCGGCTTTTACCACATACATGAAGTCGGGCGAGTATTTTTCTCCCGTCACCGTGGGTATGCAGATGCTCTTCGACGGTATCTTTCCGTAGACGACCACCTCCGCCACGTCCACTCATTCGAGTATGTTGCGGCGTTCGATGTCGGAGTCGAAGGCGATGGTGTCGTAGAGGTATGTCGGCGGCATGGGTGAGTTGTCGGTCATGCGCCCTATCCTTCCCATGGCCACCTCGTCGCGCATGCTGCCGTCGGCGTTTGTCAGCGCGGTGCTTTTGGTGCTGTAGTCGGTTTGCTTGTAGCGTATGCGGCCTCCTAAGTTCCTTGTCTTCCAGTCGGCGAAGCGCGCCGCTATGTTGGCCAGCGAGGTGCTGTTGAAAGCCTGCGCGCCAAGCGGGGCGTGGCTTTCGGCGTAGCGGCATATTGCCTTGTGCAGCGAGCTGATGGGTATTGCCGTGGCTATGTTTGCCCGTTTCAGGAACTCGTTGTAGGGCATGGCGCGGCCTTCGGCCTTTAATGTGGCGTTGGCCGCGCTGGCGAGTGTGGCAATGCCGCCGCTTGTTTGCAGTTCTTTTCGCTCCGACGACACCGTGGCCTCGGCAAAAACCCCGTCGGCCAGTATGCCGGGCAGGGCATCTTCCATGTCGCGGTCGATGCCTTTTGTGTAAAACATCAGGTACTTCCGGTTCATTTCTTCCCACATTTGCCTTAGCTTGTCGAAGTTTTCGGGGCGTACTTTCACCATGAGTCGGCTGCCTTTTTTGTTGTTGTCCGTTACCCTTGAGGCCGCCGCGCTGTTTGCGCTGAACTCCGGGAAGAGTTCGAGGAAGTCCATCACGCGGTCGTCGTTTATGCTCAGGCTGTCGCCGTTTATGCCGGCAAGGCCGTCGGTGATTAGCTTTACGGCCAGGGCGTTTGCGTCAGTGCCCCGCGCCTCGGCCAAGGCCGCAAGCTCGCGGAGCTTTATGTTGATGTGCGTTGCGCCGAGTGCCATGTCGCCGTTTATCTCCCTTACGAGCTTGTCGGCGAAGTCTTTCTCGCTGAAGTCCACTATGTAGTTGAGCATGAAGCTGCTGTCGGATATGCGGTTGCCGCCTTCGTCCACGGGCAGGCGCAGCCCCCGGCCCACCTCTTGCAGCTTGCTTGTCTCGCTGCCACTTGACCTCAGCTTGGCTATGGTGAACACGTTAGGGTTGTCCCAGCCTTCCTTTAGTGTCCACTTTGAGAAGAGGAACCGCCTCGTGTTCCAGCTGCCGTCGCCGTTGCGCAGCGATAGCAGCCTCTTTTTGTTGCGCAGTATGTCGTCCACCTCGGCTGCCACGGCCTCGTCGGTGTCGCTGTTGTCGCGCGCGAAGTAGCCCGCGCGGCAGGCTGCGAGGTCGGCCAGGCTCGTCTTGAGGTAGGAGGCGTATTCCGCCGTGTTGTCCTTTTTCAGCTCCATCCGCAGCCTTTCGTCCAGCAGGCGGTCGAAGGTGTCGCGCAGCCACGCCCCTTGGCCGTCCTTGTCGCCGCGGAACGAGGTTATGCTGTCGATGAAGAACAGTGCCAACGCCTTTATCTTGCTCTCGCGGTGGAACAGCTTGCGCTCGGTCTCGAAGTGGCGGTAGAGGGCCAGCTTCACCATGTTTTCCTGATAGGACGTAGTGTAAACGTCGGCTGCGAACGCGTCGCCTTGGTGCTTTGCCTGCCCGTTGGACAGCTCAACCTCGCCTTTCTTTATGCCCGTTACGGTGATGCCGCCCATGGCGGGGCTTACGGTGGCGAGCGAGTCGCCCACGCGCAGCACGTGGGTCGTGGGAGCCTGGCTGCCTATGGTGTGCTGCATGGTTACGCTCTCGCGCCCGTTTATGGCCGCCACCCTTATCTTTTCGTTTTCCGACGAGGCCGGGGCGAAGTGTTCCTTTGCCACGCCCTTTATGAGGTTTTGGCCGAAGGCGTCGGCTGCGGTGAGGTTGTACAGCAAGTTCAGGTAGTCCTTGCGCGTGGTTTTGTTGCTGCCCCTGCCTTCGGTTACGTCGGGGAACGTGGCTCCGAAGCGTATTATGCACTGCGGCTCCAGTTCGCTTTCTATGCGGCGGTAGGTCTTGTTGTCGCGCCCAAAGCGGTGCGGCTCGTCTATTATCACTATGGGGCGGGTGGCCTTTATGGCGTCGAGCGGGCGGCAGAAGCCGTTTACTATGGTGTCGTAGTCGTTGCGGTCGAGCAGCTTGCCGGCCTGCAGCAGCTGTTGGTTGGCCACGAGCACATAGATGCGGTCGGGCGTTTGGCGCGAGCCGAGGGCGAAGTCGCGCACCGCCGAGGGGAACGTCGTGCGGCTGCGCTTGCCCTTGGGCGGTTGGGCCGCTGCCTCGCAGAGGTCTATCTCGGCCCTGTAGCCGAGGGTGTCGCGGAAGTGGCGCAGCACGTAGGGGTCGGCCATGAAGAGCGTTGCGCCCGACTTTACGGGCAGCGAGTGGACAACAACGACGAACTTGAAGAATCCGTAGCGGCGGTGCAGCTCGTAGATGGCGTGGGTGTATACGTAGGTCTTGCCCGTGCCGGTCTCCATCTTTATGTCGAGGTGGAGCGGGCCGCTCTCCGGCAGCGCCACCTCGCGGTTGAACGGCGCAAGCCCAGGGCTGCGCACTATGCGCCTTAGGTTGCCCTCCAAGTGGCCGTCGTACCCGTATACCACGGGGTTGGCGTATAGGCTTTGCGGCGGTAGCATCCTCACGCCGTCGAACACGGAGGCTATCCTCTCCACCGGCACCGCCTGGTGCTCAAGGTTTGATTGCAGCTGTAAGTCCATCTTGAGTTCAGTATCTTACGTCGATGTTTATCCTCACTTGCTTTTCACCCTCCTCGAGCAGCGGCAGGTTGGTGCGCAGGGCGTCCGTCTGGCCGAAGGTGAAGCTGTAGCCGAACAGCACCACGTTGTGCGGGCACCATGCCCCGGGGGCGGCGTAGCGGTCCACGAGGGCCGTTACGGCCTCGTCGGTAAGCCCCTCGTCGAGCAGGTAGAGGTGGTCGCCGCAGGTGTAGGCGGTGTATCCGGCGAGGTCGGTAGGCACGGCCTCGGCGCACAGGCCGTAGCCGTCGCGCTCCATCCACGTGGCCAGCACCGTGGCCCGGCCGAAGGCCTGGAGTGTGTTGTCGGCGAAGGTGGCCTGCTGCGGGTCGAACTTCTCCATGCGGTCGAGCACGTCTTGCGGCACGTCGCGCAGCGTGAAGTGGCGGAATCCGAGGTCGGCCTCGGTGCCGGGGTGCTCTTCCCTGATTTTCTTCGCGGCCAGCTTTATGCGCTCCATGCCTATCTGGTCGATGGTGCGGAAGTGGAAATCCTTGTATGCGGCCGACTTCTCGTTGCACGGTTCCGGCCATTGCACCATTATGAACTTGCGGTGGTCGCCGTCCTCGGCGTTCATTTCCATCACGGCGTGTGCCGTGGTGGCCGAGCCAGAGAAGAAGTCCACCACGTAGCCGTCCATGGCGTTGCCCATCTTTATTATCCTCTTTATGAGTTCAACGGGCTTGGGATAGTCGAAGGGCGATGCTCCGCCGAAGAGCGTCTTGAGCAGTTTCTTGCCCGTGTTGTTGTTAACGTCGTCTATCCAGGTGGTGAAGAGCTTGGTTGGCGTGTTGTCTTCCGAAGGCTCGTATATCCGCTCGTATGCTGTTGGCACTTCTCCGTCGCGTTTCACTTCCACAAGGCCCATCTTTATTGCATCGGCCATTGTGTCCTTGCCCCAGCGCCACCGGCCTTCGGTTGTGTCGTCGAGCATGGGGTAGAGTGCTGTTTCGCCCAAACCTCCGGTGGGCGTGAGCGACACCGATTCGCCGCAGACGTAAAGTGGGTAGAACATGTTGGGGCGGTCGGCGCGTGTGGCGGCGTCGCCCCATTTCCTTAGCAGCATGGTCTTGTAGTGCCGCCCTTGGCTGTCGGTGTGCGGGTATTTGTCGCCCTCTTTCTCCTCTTCGCCTGCCTTGAACTTCTGCCTTGCGTAGCACAGGATGTATTCGTGCACCTTGGCGTAGTGCGTGCTGTCTTGCTTGCCGCCGTGGCCTTTCTTGCAGAATTGTGCAATCATGTTTTCCTCCCCGAACACGCGGTCGCACAGCAGTCGCAGGTTGGCCTGCTCGTTGTCGTCGATGCTGATGAATATCACGCCGTCGGGTGCGAGCAGGTCGCGGGCGAGCTGCAGTCGGGGCGACATGAAGGCGAGCCACGCCGAGTGGCTTGCGCTGTGGCGCGAGGTCATGTCGAGGGTGCGGCGGGCCTCCTCGTCGGATATGCCGAGGCGCCGGGTGAGCTGCTCCGGGGTGAAACTGAAGCGGTCGGAATAGACGAAACCGTCGGTGCCGGTGTTGTATGGCGGGTCTATGTAGATGCACTTCACCCGGCGGGCGTATGAGCGCA
This sequence comes from uncultured Prevotella sp., assembly GCA_944320105.1. GTDB lineage: Bacteria > Bacteroidota > Bacteroidia > Bacteroidales > Bacteroidaceae > Prevotella. The sequence continues at coordinate 15,579 of CALUGA010000022.1, forward strand.
GCAGGTGCTTCAGTGCGTCGAGGTTGTCGCCGCTGATGTAGATGTTCTGGCTGTTGCGGTTTTCTGGGCGGGCGTTGTGCTCCTCGTCGGGCTGTATCACCGTCTCGGTGTCCACCGATGCCAGCAGGTTGGCGTAGTCGCGGCCGAGGAAGTGGAGCGAGTAGCCGTCGTCGTTGGTGGCTGTGCCGCCGCCCAGCTCTTCCTTGAGCCGCCCGAAGTCTATGCTGCCGTCGGCGCCGAAGCAGCCGGGCAGCAGCTCGCGCAGGGCGGCTATCTTGCGCCCGGCCGGGGTTGCCGAGGCGTTGTTTCGCATAGTGTCTCTTATCATTGCGGGTGCTATTCCTCCTTTTGCTTGCGGTGTATGTACTTTATCTTGGCGCACTGCGTGTCGAAGCGCACTTGCAGCGAGTCGCGCTTCACGCGCGTAAGGTTCAGTTCGCTCAGCTCGGCCTCGGTGGCCGTGAGGCTGGCGCGCTTCTTCTCCACGGAGTCCTTGAGCACTGCGTAGCGCGCCTTTACGGCCTGCAGTGCGCTGTCGGTGCGGGCCAGGTCGTCCTGCGCCTGCTTGAGCGATATGTCTTGGTAGAGCTTCAGTGCCTGCTTGCGCGCATCTATGGCGTCGGGGTAGGCGTGGCGCAAGGAGTCGATGGTGAGCAGGGCCTTGGCGTACTGCTTGTCCTGGAACTCGGCGGATGCCCTTTCGAGCAGCCGCTCGGCCTCTGCTTCGGCCTTGCTGCCGCCGCAGGCGGCGAGGGCGCAGGCGGCCATGATGATGGCTATTGTATGCTTTTTCATCGTGGTGTGGGTTGTTTTGGTTCTGCGCGGCGTGGCCCGGCGGCTGCGCCTGCGCGTGGTTTATTTTCTGCAAAAATACATCTTCCCGCCGTGAAACGGCCATATAGCCCCGCAATATTAGGCATTGTTAACACGCCGCGCCCGCTGCCCCGTGGCGCGGCTCGGGCGTGGCAGGGAATTGTTGCAGTAAACCCAAATCGGTCGTTAGACCGCCAAACCAACATTTTCACTTGATTGTTGGCTCTTTAGCCGTCTTCCGCACTGCTGCCGACACCTTGCTTTCCGCTTTTTCTCGATGTAGAGACGATGTGCACATCGTCTCTACCACAGTGCCTTATACAAAACCGAAAATCAATCTGTCTGCCAGCAGCACGAAATCCGGCTGAAGTCTAATGACCGATTCGGGGTAAACGTTTTTCATCAAAAAAAGCACCCTCGCCGCGCGGCGAAATAGCTTCGGCAGGGCCGGGAAAAGGCTCCTGCGAGCCGCCTGCGGGGGCGTTGCTGGGCGATATGTGCCGTTTGGGGAGGCGAAACAGGCTGTATTGCAGTGCCGAACGGCCTCTTTCGCTGGGCAAAAACGGCCGTTTGGCAGGCCGATTCGGGGGCTAAAAGGCGCGCTCGGGAAGCATTTTGCGGCGCAAAAACCATAGTAACGATGGTTAACGCGCTGAGGCTCATCTGGTTGCGGTTTTGCGCCGAGAATGGCGTATTTGCGGCGCGGCTGGCCTTTGGCCGCGCAGGCGCGATTCTCAGAGCGCGGTTTGTCGGGTATTTTCGCATCCGTGGCCACCGCCATCGCCATGCCCCGAGCGCTTCCGTCTGGCGCGCCCGCGCTGCCCCCACCCGTGGGCGCGGGCGCAAAAAAGGGCGGGCCGAGGGGCGGAATGTGGATTTTTTGCACTAACTTTGCAGCCCTAAACGCAGCAATCCCGCAAATGAAGATACTTACAGACGAAGAACTGGCAAAGGCGCTCGACCAAGACATATTCCACACCATATCCGACGCGGCCGACAGGCTCGGCCTTGAGTGCTACGTGGTGGGCGGATACGTGCGCGACCTTTTCCTCGAACGGCCATCGGGCGACATCGACATCGTGGTGGTGGGCAGCGGCATTGAGCTGGCCTCGGAGCTGAAGCGAACGCTCGGCAGGAAGGCAAGGCTGTCGGTGTTCCGCAACTTCGGCACGGCGCAGGTTAAGTGGCGTGACGTGGAGGTGGAGTTCGTGGGCGCGCGGCGCGAGAGCTACAGCCACGACTCGCGCAAGCCCATAGTGGAGGACGGCACGCTGGAGGACGACCAGAACCGCCGCGACTTCACCATCAACGCCATGGCCGTGTGCCTCAACAAGGCGCGCTACGGCGAGCTGGTGGATCCATTCTACGGCGTGGAGGACTTGGAGGACGGCATCATACGCACGCCAATGGACCCCGACGTAACCTTCTCCGACGACCCGCTGCGTATGATGCGCTGTGTGCGCTTTGCCGCGCAGCTCAACTTCATGATAGAGGACGAGACCTTCGACGCGCTCAGCCGCAACGCCGAGCGGCTGAAGATAGTGAGCGGCGAGCGCATAAGCGCCGAGCTTAACAAGATAATGATGACCGCCACGCCCAGCCGAGGGCTCGTTGACCTGCACCGCTCGGGCCTGCTGCAACTCATACTGCCCGAGCTGGCCGCGCTCGACGATGAGGGCCGTACCGAGGCCCGGGGCCACAAGAACAACTTCTACCACACGCTCGAAGTGCTCGACAACGTGTGCCGCCGGGGCGCGGGCCTGTGGCTGCGCTGGGCCGCGCTGATGCACGACATTGGCAAGCAGAGGTGCAAGCGGTGGGATGCCGTGCAGGGATGGACGTTCCACAACCACAACTATGTGGGCGCACGGATGGTGCCGCAGGTGTTCCGCCGCCTGGCGCTGCCCCTCGACGCCAAGATGAAATACGTGCAGAAGCTCGTTGACCTGCACATGAGGCCCATAGCCATAGCCGACGACGAGGTGACCGACAGTGCCGTGCGCCGCCTTATGAACGATGCGGGCGACGACATAGACGACCTCATGACGCTGTGCGAGGCCGACATAACGAGCAAGAACGAGGCCCGCAAGAGGATGTTCCTCGAAAACTTCCGCATGGTGCGCGAGAAGCTCGCCGACCTCAAGGAGCGCGACTACAAGCGGCTCTTGCAGCCCTGCATCGACGGCAACGAGATAATGCAGCTCTTCGGCCTGCAGCCCTGCCGCGAGGTGGGCCTGCTCAAGCAGGCACTGAAGGAGGCTGTGCTCGACAACAGCGTGCCTAACGAGCGCGAACCGCTCATGGCCCTGCTCAAGGAAAAGGCAGCCGAAATGGGGCTGGTTTGTAAAATTTAACGCAGCCGCCCCTTATATTTTAATGTAAAAAGCCGCCCGCACATAAAGATAGTTAAATGTGGGGCGGCAGATTTTTCGCGTTAGAATATTCTGTGTATCTTTGCACACCGAAAACCCATGCACCCTTTTCGGGTTTTCAGGCATGGGCCTGTTCGAACAAATCATTTATAGTTATATATCGAGTTATGAAAAAGAACAAAATGTTGTTGATTGCGGCAGCAGCTGCACTCTTCGTCTCTTGCGGAAAAAAAGGCGCCATGACCGGCGACAATAGCTATCCCGTGCAGACGGTAAGCAAGCAGAGCGCCACGCTGCAATCTACTTACCCTGCCGTGATCAGGGGTATTCAGGACGTGGAGATACGGCCCAAGGTGGCTGGCTTCATCACCAAGATTTGCGTCAAGGAAGGGCAAGCCGTAAAGGCAGGCCAGCTGCTCTTCGTCATCGACAACGTGACCTACGAGGCCGCAGTGCGCCAGGCCCAGGCTGCGGTAAACACCGCATCGGCCTCGCTCAACACCGCCAAGCTGACCTACGAGAACAGCAAGAAGCTCTTCGCCAACAAGGTGATTGGCGCATATGAGATGCAGTCGGCACAGAACTCCTACGAGAGCGCAGAGGCACAGCTGGCGCAGGCCAAGGCCGCGCTCACCTCGGCAAAGGAGAACCTGAGCTTCTGCTACGTGAAAAGCCCCGCCAACGGAGTGGTTGGCACACTCCCCTACAAGGTGGGCGCGCTCGTGAGCAGCTCCAGTGCGCAGGCTCTCACCACCGTGTCTAACATCAGCACCATGGAGGTTTACTTCTCAATGAACGAGAAGGAGATGCTCGAAATGGCCAAGAACGCAGGCGGCATGGCCGACGCCATAACCAACTACCCGCCAGTTCACCTGCTGCTGGCCGACGGAACCACCTACCAGCACGCGGGAAAGGTGGCCAAGGTGAGCGGCGTGATAGACCAAGCAACCGGCAGCGTGCAGATGATAGCGCAGTTCCCCAACCCTGAGCACCTGCTCAAGAGCGGCGGCTCTGGCTCCATCGTGGTGAAACGCACCGACAGCGCAGCCGTGGTAATACCGAAGAGCTGCGCAGTTGAGCTGCAGGACAAGCACTTCGTGTACGTCCTCGGCGATGGCAACAAGGTGAAGTACACCGAGATTACCGTTGAACCGCAGAACGACGGCGTGAACTATATCGTAACCGGCGGACTCAAGCCCGGCGACAAGTACGTAACCAACGGCATAACCAAGCTCACCGACGGGGCGCAGATAACGCCCATAACCCCCGACGAGTATGCCAAGAGGATAAAGCAGGCAGAGGGCATGGGGGCCATGCAGAAGTAACAGCCACGCCAGTGGCAATTCTTAAGAGGCTTTAATTTAATAAGGTAATATGACATTTTCAAACTTCATAAAGCGCCCGGTGCTATCGACGGTGATCTCAATCCTCATCGTCATCCTGGGCCTCATAGGACTGATCTCGTTGCCTATCGAGCAGTATCCTGACGTGGCGCCGCCTACCGTTTCGGTGCGCACCACGTATACCGGAGCCGATGCCGAGACGGTGAAGAACTCCGTGCTCGCACCGCTGGAGGAAAGCATAAACGGTGTGGAGAACATGGACTACATGGAGTCTACAGCCGACAACAGCGGCTCGGCCAGCATAACAATCTACTTCCGCCAGGGAGCCAACGCCGACATGTGCGCCGTGAACGTGCAGAACCGCATCTCGCAGGCGCAGTCGCAGCTGCCCGCCGAGGTAACGCGCGTGGGTGTGACGGTGAACAAGCGCCAGTCGTCGCAGGTGATAATGTACGCGCTCGTGTCGCCCGACGGACGCTACGACGACAAGTTCATCACCAACTACAACGAAATCAACGTCGTGCCGGCCCTCAAGCGTATCGAGGGCGTGGGCGATGTGATGAGCCCCGGTATGAAGACTTACTCCATGCGCATCTGGCTCAAGCCCGAGAAGATGAAACAGTACGGACTCATGCCGAGCGACATCTCTGCCGCATTGGCCGAGCAGAACATCGAGGCTGCCCCCGGAACGTTCGGCGAGCAGAGCAAGATGTCGTTTGAGTACGTGATGCGTTACACCGGACGACTCAAGACTCCGGAGCAGTTCCAGAACATAATCCTCACGAGCGACCTCACCGGACAGACCCTTAAGCTCAAGGACGTGGCCGACGTGGAGCTTGGCGGACTCATGTACACCGTGTCGATGCGCAACAACAACATGCCCTCCGTGATGGGTATGGTGCAGCAGATAGCCGGCTCCAACGCCAACGACATAGCCACCAACGTGAAGGCGCAGCTCGAAACGCTCTCGAAGGACTTCCCCCCGGGACTTACGTACGACATCAACTACGACGTGACCGACTTCCTCTACGCATCTATCCATGAGGTGGTGTTCACGCTCGTGTTCACGCTCGTGCTCGTGTTCCTCGTGGTTTACCTCTTCCTCCAGGACTTCCGCTCAACGCTCATCCCGCTTATCGCAGTGCCTGTGTCGCTCATCGGAACGTTCCTCTTCCTCAACCTCTTCGGCTTCTCGGTTAACCTCCTGGTGCTCTCGGCCTTGCTTCTGGCCATCGCCATCGTGGTGGACGACGCCATAGTGGTAGTGGAGGCCGTCCACGCAAAGCTCGACCTGGGTTACAAGAGCGCGCTTACGGCAAGTATCGACGCCATGAACGAGATTTCGGGCGCCATCATCTCGATTACCCTCGTGATGGCTTCGGTGTTCATCCCTGTGTCGTTCATGGGTGGTGTGTCGGGTACGTTCTACCGCGAGTTCGGTATAACCATGGCCATCTCCATCTTTATCTCCGCGCTGAACGCCCTTACCCTCTCGCCCGCACTGTGCGCCGTGTTCATGAAACCGAAGAACGAGGACGGCTCGGAGCGCAAGCTCAGCCCTGTGGACCGCTTCCACCTGGCTTTCAACACGGCCTACGACAAGGTGCTCGGCAAGTATAAGGTGGGCGTGGAGCGCATGACGCGCAAGCCTCTCCTCGTGCTCGGCGCCGTGGTGCTCGGCATCGTGGCCCTCGTGGCAACCATGAGCACGACCCGCTCCGGACTCGTTCCCGATGAGGATACCGGCGTTGTGTTCTGTACTATCTCAATGCCCCCGGGAACCAGCGTACACCGCACACAGCAGGTAATCGACCAGGTTGACCGCATGTTGGCCAGCAACCCGGCAGTGCAGAGCCGCCAGCAGATTCAGGGATATAACTTCATCTCCGGCTCGGGTTCCGACCAGGCAACGTTCGTTGTCAAGCTTAAGTCGTTCGACGAGCGCAACGACGCGCAGAGCGCACAGGCTGTGCTCGGCATGATCTACGCCCAGACGGCTTCCATCAAGGACGCCCAGATCCTGGCGTTCGCGCCGCCTATGATCCCCGGATTCTCGGCAAACAACGGTGTTTCGCTCGTGATGCTCGACCGCACTGGCGGCGACATCAACCACTTCTTCGAGATCGTGCAGCAGTATCTGGCCGAGCTTAACAAGCGCCCGGAAATCCAGATGGCCATGACTTCGTTCAACTCGAGCTATCCGCAGTACATGATTAATGTGGATGTGGCCAAGTGTAAGCAGGCTGGAATATCCCCATCGACTGTGCTCTCCACGCTGCAGGGATACTATGGCGGCCTCTACGCCTCGAACTTCAACGCCTACGGTAAGCTCTACCGTGTGATGATACAGGGTACGGTGGACAGCCGCCAGCGCCCCGAGGGCCTGAGCAACATCTATGTGCGCACTACCAGCGGCATGGCCCCGGTGAGTGAGTTCTGCACCATGGAGCGTGTCTATGGCCCGTCGAACATCAACCGCTATAATATGTACACTAGCATCAGCGTCACCGCCACCGTTGCCGACGGCTACTCTTCGGGCGAGGCCATCCAGGCAGTGCGCGAAGTGGCCGACTCCTCGCTGCCCCAAGGCTACGGTTACGAGTTCACCGGGCTTACCAGGACGGAGGCAAACTCCAGCAGCTCCACAGGACTCATCTTCCTGCTCTGCTTCGTCTTCGTTTACCTTATCCTCTCCGCGCAGTACGAGAGCTACATCTTGCCTTTGTCGGTGCTGCTCTCCGTGCCGTTCGGACTTGCCGGGGCGTTCCTCTTCACGCAGCTCTTCCGTCACCAGAACGACATCTACATGCAGATATCGCTCATCATGCTGATCGGCCTTCTGGCCAAGAACGCCATCCTCATCGTGCAGTTCGCCCTTGAGCGCCGCCACACCGGTATGGCCATAACGTGGTCGGCCATCCTCGGAGCAGGCGCCCGTCTGCGCCCGATCCTGATGACCTCGCTGGCCATGATTGTCGGACTTCTGCCTATGATGTTCGCCCATGGAGTTGGAAAGAACGGAAACCAGACCCTCGGCGCTGCCGCCATCGGCGGTATGCTCATCGGAACAATGATTCAGCTGTTCATCGTGCCGGGCCTGTTCGTTGTGTTCCAGTCGCTCCAGGAGAAGTTTACGCCGCTTAAGTTCGACGATGAAGAGAATGATGAGGTGAACACTGAGCTTGCCCAGTATGCCCATCGCCCAGCTGATTACAAAAAAGATGAATAATAGAAAATGAAGAAGCTATTGACCATAATGTCCGCCACGCTGCTCTTGGGCAGCTGCGGAATATACAACAAATACGAGCGTCCGGACGTCAACGCGACGGGCCTTGTGCGCGACACGGCTTCCGTTAGCGACACGCTGGCCGTAGCAGACACCGCCAGCTTCGGCAACCTGCCCTGGCGCGAGGTGTTCACCGACCCGCAGTTGCAGGCCCTCATAGAGCAGGGCTTGGAGAACAACGTAGACCTGCTCAACGCCGCCCTCAACGTGAAGATGGTTGAGGCGCAGCTCACGGCGGCCAAGCTGGCCTTCGTGCCGTCGTTCACCTTCTCGCCACAAGGCACGCTCACGTCGTGGGACGGCAGCAAGACGACGAAGACTTACTCGCTGCCCGTGCAGGCCAGCTGGAGCCTCGACCTCTTCGGCAACCTGCTCTCGCAGAAGCGCAGCGCCCAGACGGCCCTGCTCGCCACCAAGGACTACCAGCTCGTGGTGAAGACCCAGGTCATCTCCAACATCGCTAATATGTACTATACGCTGCTGATGCTCGACCGCCAGCTTGAGATAGTAAACGAGATGGCGGGCATAACCAAGGAGACCTGGGACATGATGAAGGGCCTCAAGGAGCTTCGCGTGGGCTACCGCTCCACCAGCGTGCAGAGCGCCGAGGCCAACTACTACTCGGTGCTGGCGCAGGCCGCCGACCTCAAGAGGCAGATACGCGAGACCGAGAACTCGCTCTCGCTCATGCTCGGCCAGTCGGCACAGGCCATCAAGCGCGGGCGTCTGGAGGACCAGAACCTGCCCTCCAAGTTCAGCACAGGCATCGCCCTCAATATGCTGAGCAACCGCCCCGACGTGCATTACGCCGAGATGACCCTCGCACAGTGCTTCTACAACACGCAGACGGCACGCTCGCGCTTCTACCCCAGCATCACCATCAGTGGCTCGGGAGCCTTCACCAACAGCTCGGGCATGGGCATCGTCAATCCCGGCAAGTGGCTCCTCTCGGCAGTGGGCAGTCTCGTGCAGCCCCTGTTCATGAACGGCCAGCTCATAGCCGGGCTCAAGGTGGCCAAGGCAGAGCAGGAGCAAGCCTACAACACATGGCAGAACGCTGTGCTCATGGCGGGCAACGAGGTGAGCAACGCCCTCGTGCTCTACAACACGAGCGACGAGAAGAGCCGCCTCGAGGAGAAGCAGGTGGCCGCCCTGCGCCAGACTGTGCAGGATACCAAGGAGCTGTACTCATCGAGCAACAGCAACTACCTTGAGGTGATAACCGCCCAGACCACGCTGCTCAACGCCGAGCTTACCAAGGTGGCCGACGACTTCTACAAGATGCAGGCTGTGGTCAACCTCTACCAGGCCCTGGGCGGAGGAGTCAATTAATAACCCTTAAAAGCTAAAGATTATGGCAAGTGAAATAAGTCCTAAAGCAGAGATCGACCCGAGGGCGAAAATCGGGAACAACTGCAAGATATATCCTTTTGCTTACATTGAGGGCGACGTGGTGATTGGCGACAACTGCACCATCTACCCCTACGTGAGCATACTTAACGGCACGCGCATGGGCAACGACAACACCGTGTTCCAGGGAGCTGTGCTTGCCGCGCTGCCCCAGGACTTCGGGTTCAAGGGCGAGTCCTCTGAGCTTATCATCGGAGACCGCAACACCTTCCGCGAGAACGTGGTAATCAACCGCGCCACCCACTCCGACGGCAAGACCGTGATAGGCAACAGCAACTTCTTCATGGAGGGTGCGCACATATCCCACGACACCAAGGTGGGCCACCGCTGCGTGTTCGGCTACGGCACGAAGATTGCCGGCGACTGCGAGATTGGCGATGCTGTCATCTTCTCCACCAGCGTCATAGCCAACGCCCGCACCCGCGTGGGGTCGTGCTCGCTGATACGTTCGGGCTGCACTTTCTCGAAGGACATACCCCCGTTCATCATCGCCGGAGGCTCGCCCATAGAGTACAACGGCATCAACTCAATGATGATGACCACCTACGAGATTGACGCCAAGACGCAGAAGCACGTGGCCAACGCATACCGGCTCGTGTTCCACGGGCAGACCTCGGTGTTCGATGCAGTGCTCCAGATAAAGGAGCAGGTGCCCGATGGCAAGGCCATCCGCATGATAACCGAGTTCATTGAGGGTACAAAGCTTGGCATCATAACCAAGATTTAAGGTGTCGCGTGCCTTTGTTGGCAATTTACATCGGCCTGTCCTTTTGTGGGGCAGGCCTTTTTTTGTACCTTTGCATACAGCAAGTTGCACTCGGGGAACGGCAGTAGTAGAGACGAAGCGCGCATCGTCTCTACCATTCCCCCTCGTTTGCATCACCTTTGCATACAGCAAGCTGCACTCGGGGAACGGCAGTAGTGGAGACGATGCGCGCATCGTCTCTACCATTCCCCCCTCGTTTGCATTACCTTTGCATTGCCCTCCATGCTGCCGCTTCCGGCGTGGCCGCAGTGGGCTTCGTGGCAGGCACGTTTCTGAAACAGGCCGTTTGGGCTTGCAAAACGGCCTGTTTTGCAGCCTGAAACGTTCCGTTTCGCAAGCCAAAACGTGCCGTTTTGCAAACCGTCTGAGTATCAGTGGGTTATCGGTACGGTTCCGCAGGGCTTGAAAAGCCGTGCCGGCGGCTTTCACCAGGGGCTGTGGTTGGACATAATTATTGTTGAAAAATCTTTATATGCCGATATACATAGAAGACACTCCCGACGACCTTTACGCCGAACTTATGGCTGTGGCCGACGCTGCCAAGGCCGACCTTGCCGGGGCATACGCCACGCTCGCGGCCGTGTTCCGCCGCGCCGTGGAGCAGCGTCTGCTCCATAGCAGCCTCGCTTTTGCCGGTATGTTCGCCAAGGTAGACTACCTCTTGAAAGAGCACGGCGCCAGTCCGGCCCTCTCGCGGCAGGTCAACGATACCCGGGCGAGGCTGCGCCACCTTGACGCTATGCCTGCCGACGAGCAGCGCCGCCACTTCCCCTACGACCTCAAGAACGCGTGCCGCTTCATCGCCCTCGTACACGATGGAGCCGCCCTACCGCCCGCCCTGGCGGCGCGCCTGCCCCGGGGCGACCTCAGCGAGGGCGGGGGCGAGGTGCTGGGCGACTGCCTGCGCGTGGTGGTTACTGCTGTTGACGGTGCCGTTGTCACCGTCACCTCTGAGCACGGAGCCACCCTCAGCGTAGACTGTTCCGGCCCTTGGGCCGATGTTTGCTCCCTGCTCTCGCGCGGATCGCAGCTCAACCTTGTCCGCCCGCGCATGGAGTCGGGCATCGTGCGCCCCGAGCTTGTAATCTTCGAACCCGACTATCTTGTAGACATATCTTCCGTGGCGGCCTGCTTCCAGCCATACGGCGAGTCGCCTTTCACCTATTTGCTCAACAAGCTCAGGCCCGCGCCGCAGTCTCCCCACATCTTGCTCGGCAACCTTGCCGGGCAGTTTCTCGACGAGGCCGTCCACGGCCTGCATCGCAGCTATGCCGACTCGGTGGCCGGCTTTTTCCGCCGCAACGCCCTTGCGCTTGCCGCTGCCGACGGCGTAGATGGTGGTTTCCATGCCGAGGCCAAGGCCCAGCAGGCCAACATCCGCCGCGCTGTATGCTCCGTCTTGCCCGCCGAGGTGAGCGACTTCTGCCCCGCCGAGGCTGTGCTCGAACCGTCGTTCTTCAGCGAGACGCTCGGTCTTCAGGGCCGCATGGACCTGCTCCAGATGGACGGTTGCCGCCCCGGCCGCTGCATACTCATTGAGCAGAAGGCCGGAAAGGGGGCGTTCCCGCCAGGCCCCGACCCCAACACGCCCCGCCAGCGCGAGCCTCACTACGTGCAGCTCCTGCTCTACATGGCCCAGCTGCGCTATGGCCACGGCCTCACCAACGCCGACATACGGGCCTTCCTGCTCTATTCACACTACCCGAACAGCCTCGTAAAGGTTGGGCCTGCGCCCGAGCTGCTGCACCGCGCGCTCATGCTGCGCAACCAGATAGTGTGGTGCGAGCTGTGGTATGCCCGTGGCGGCATAAGCATCTTGGAGAAGCTGACGCCCGACAGGCTCAACGTGCGCCGCACCTCGGGCCGCCTCTGGCAGCAGTACGAGCAGCCTCAGATAGAGGCCGTGCTCCGCCCCGTAAGGCAGGCCACGCCCCTTGAGCGCGCTTATTACTTCCGCTTCATGACCTTCCTTGAGCGCGAGCACCTGCTCTCAAAGATTGGCAACAAGACAAAGGAGGGGTCGGGCTTCGCCGCCAAGTGGCACGACACGCTGCAAGAAAAGCTCCAGGCCGGCAACATCTATTGCCCGCTGACCGTAGAGAGCCTTGAGGCAGGTGAACAGTGGGGCAGCGGCGTGGAGCGCGTGGTGCTTGCTTTTGGCGATGGTGTGGCCGCCGAGGCTGCCAACTTCCGCCCGGGCGACATCGTGGTGCTTTATTCCTACCGCCTCGGCCTTGAGCCAGACGTGCGCCGCGCCGTGGTGCTGCGTGCCACCATCGAGCGCATTTCTACCTGCAGCCTCGTGCTTAGCCTGCGCAATCCGCAGACCGACGGCCGCGTGTTCCGCCGTCCGCCGGGCTATGCCTGGGCCGTGGAGCACGACCTCTTCGAGTCGTCCGCCACCTCGCTCTACCGCGCCATGCACTCTTTCCTCTCGGCCCCGGCCCGGCGGCGCAACCTTATCCTCGGGCAGCGCAAGCCCGAGCAAGACTCTTCCGTGACACTGCGCGGCGACTACGGGGCGTTCAACCAGCTTGTGCTGCGCGCCATGCAGGCCCGCGACTTCTTCCTCGTGATTGGCCCGCCCGGCACGGGCAAGACCTCGTTTGCCATGCTCAACATCCTCAGCGAGGAGCTGCTCAGCCCCGGCTCCGCCGTGCTGCTCATGGCATACACCAACCGCGCCGTAGACGAGATGTGCTCAAAGCTCGCAGAGAGCGGCATAGGCTTCCTGCGGCTCGGCTCGCGCCTGGCCTGCGCCGAGCCTTACCGCGATAGTTTGTTGGAGGAAAAGGTGGCCTCGTGCGCCCGTGTCGCCGACGTGAGGCAGCTCATAGAGGACAGCCGCGTGGTCTGCGCCACCACCTCGGCTCTCAATTCCAATCCCGCCGTGCTGGGCATGAAGCACTTTACGCTGGCCATCATCGACGAGGCTTCGCAGATACTTGAGCCTCACGTGGTGGGTCTGCTGGGTGCCGCCGTGGGCGGCACGGAGTCGATAGGGCGTTTTGTCCTCATCGGCGACCACAAGCAGTTGCCTGCCGTGGTGCAGCAAACGCCCGACGAGTCGGCCGTGGCCGACCCGCAGCTCCGCGCCATCGGCCTTGCCGACTGCCGCGACTCGCTTTTCGAGCGGCTCCTCAGGGCCAACCGCAACGACCCCGCCGTGGTCTATATGCTCACCCGACAGGGCCGCATGCACACCGACATAGCTGCCTTCCCGAGCCTCGCGTTCTACTCGGGCCGCCTCCGCCCTGTGCCGCTGGAGCACCAGGAGCGGCCCCTGCCTGCCCCATTGCCGGGGGCAGAAGGTGCCGAGCGTCTGCTCGAAAGTTGCCGCGTGGCGTTCATCGACGTGCCTGCCGCCGATGATTCTGCGCCCGACAAGGTGAACATGGCCGAGGCGCAGGCCATTGCCGGGGTGGTGGAGGCGGCCTACAGGCTTGCCCCCGCCGACTTCGACCCCGCCCGCTCGGTGGGCGTCATCGTGCCTTACCGCAACCAGATTGCAGCCGTGCGCGAGGCGTTGGCTCGCTGTGGGGTGGACGCCTTGGCCCATATAGCTATCGACACCGTGGAGCGTTACCAGGGCAGCCAGCGCGACCTGATAGTCTACGGCTTCACCGTGCGCCGCCGCTACCAGCTCAACTTCCTCGCGGCTAACGTGTTCTTTGAAGACGGCGAGCCGATAGACCGCAAGCTCAACGTGGCCATGACGCGCGCCAGGGAGCACCTCGTGATGGTGGGCAACGCCCGCCTGCTCAGGCAGAACGATGTGTTTGCCCGGCTCATTGACTATGTAAAGGAATGTGGGGGATACGTTGGAAATGAAGAATGAAGAGTGAGGAAATGAAGAATGAAGAGCCCCTCTCCCGTCTCCCCGGTGGGGAGAGGCTGCTGCGCCGGTGGGTGCCGCAGGCAATCTTGCCGTGCGGTAGTCTGTGGGTGGAGGCAGGCTTCAGTTTCGGTCGCTGCCCGCGAGCCTTTGGCTCAGTGCGGCCATCTTTGCCTTGCGGCCGAAGTTGAGTGTGCGGTCGTGGCGGTCGATGAAGCCGAAGAGCGCGAGCGACCGCCTCATAAGCTCGTCGCCGAGCACGCCGGTGGCTGTGTCGGCATCGGCGTAGTACAGTTCGGCCAGCATTTCCATGCGCTGCAGCCGCTCGCTCTCGGGGTACTGGCGGAAGGAGTCCATCACGTCGTCCATCGGTGCCGTGCGGAAAAAGTCGGCCGGTCCTAAAAATTCGTTGTAGAGTTGCACGATCTCGTCGCCCCGCCTGTCCTCGTCCTTGTTGAGGTAGCGGTCGAGTGCCTTGAAGAACTCGTGTATAAGGCGCATTATGTAGTCTGTTTGCAGCATGGTGTAAGGTGTTTTTTTAGTGTTGTCAAGCAGTTTATATGTCAGTTGTTCCTTGCCCGCAGTTGCCAGAAAGCCACGGCGGCGGCAGCCGCCACGTTGAGCGAGTCAACGCCGTGGGCCATCGGTATGCGCGCCACGTAGTCGGCGGCAGCTATCGCTTCGGCGGGCAGCCCGTCGCCCTCCGTTCCCATCACGATGGCCAGTCGCGGCTCGGCGGCGAGCGCGGGGTGGTCTATCGGCACCGAGTTGTCGGTAAGCGCCATGGCCACGGTGCGGAAGCCGAGGTCGCCCAGGTGGCAGATGGGCGCGTCGAGCCACGTCCACGGCACGAGGAACACGCTGCCCATCGACACGCGCACGGCGCGGCGGTTGAGCGGGTCGCACGAGTCGCGCGTGAGCAGCACTGCGTCTATGCCCAGCGCGGCTGCCGAGCGGAATATCGCCCCGATGTTGGTCGTGTCCACCACGCCCTTAATCACCACCACGCGGCGCGCCCCACGGCACACCTCCTCAACGCTCCTTGCCGGCTTGCGGCGCATGGCGCAGAGCACGCCGCGCGTGAGCACGTAGCCTGTGAGCTGCGCCAGCAGTGGGCGTTCGCCGGTGTAAACGGGTATGTCGCCGCACCTTTCTATTATGTCTTTGGCGTCGCCGTCTATGTGCTTGCGCTCGCAGAGCAGTGCCAGCGGCTCGTAGCCTGAGTTGAGGGCCACGCGGATTACCTTTGGGCTTTCGGCTATGAAGATGCCTTCGGCCTCGTCCTTGCGGTTGCGCAGCTGCGCCTCGGTGAGCGTGGCGAACACGCTTACGCCTTCGTCATCAAGCGAAGTTATGTTTATTATAGCCATGTCAGTATGTTGTGTTGCGGCTTCCTGCCGCATTGGTTTTGTAAAGTTTTCTTGCTTTTTGCGCTCCATTTCGCAACCGTCTGTGCCTCAGCGTGTTGCCGTTGGCCTCGTTTTGCGTTCTGAAACGGCCTGTCTTGCGCTGCGAAACAGGCCGTTTTGCAGCCCCAAACGGCCTGTTTTGCATTCCCGTTCGGTATCGGTGGGTGGCTCGGGGTGCGTTTGTAAGTTTTTGTTACCGTCGTGGACGGGCAGCGGGTGCGCTCAGTCCTTCATGCAGGCTATAGGGATTATGTACACGCCGTCGGCTCTCCTGTATGCATAGTTGCCCACTGCGGTGACTACGGCGAGGAACGATGGGGCTTTCATCCGGGTTGTGTCTATCTTCTCCGAAAGCTTCTTGAGGTTTGCGCACCCCTCTTCGATGAGCTTGTCGCCGCCGAGCTTGATTTCCAGCAGACCGTAAGAGCCGTTGCGCAGGTGTACAACGGCATCGCATTCAAGCCCTTTTGAGTCGCGGTAGTGGAGCACTTCGCCGTCAAGGGCCGAGGCGTACACACGCAGGTCTCTTACGCACAGCGTTTCGAAGAGCAAGCCGAATGTGTTTAGGTCGTTCATGAGGTCGTCTGGCCCGAGGCCGAGTGCCGCCGTGGCGATGGACGGGTCGGTGAAGTATCTTGTGGCCGACGTGCGCACGGCAGTTTTTGACCGCAGGTTGGGATTCCATGCGTTCATGTCTTCAGTCACGAAAATCATGTTGAGCGCATTGATGTATTTGGCGATGGTGTCTTCGTCGAGGTTGCTCGTGTCGTTTGCTGCCATGTCGGCTTTTATTAGCGACATGGGGGCTTGCGTGGCTTGGTTGCGGGCCAGCGAGCGCATGAGAGCCTTGGCGCGCTGTGGGTTGCGGCTTACTCCGTCAACGCGCGATATGTCAGAGTCTACCACCATGTCGTAGTAGTCGATGGCTTGGTCGAGTGCAACGGTTTCGCCAAGGCTTCTGTCTGTGGCTTCGGGCCATCCGCCGCGGCACGTGAGGTAAGCCATGTCGCGCAGCGTCTTGTCGTTTGCGCCGCGTATGTTTTCGGGCGACGTGAACAGTTCGGCAAGGCTGACGTCGCCGGTTGAGTCGAGCGATTCGTATAGTGTCATCGGTCTCATTGTCAGTTTGGCTATCCTGCCCGTGCCGGTATGGGCTGTTGCGGCAGCCTGTGGAGGCACTGCCGAACCTGTGAGTATGAACAGGCCGCGCCCGCCACGGTGGTCGACTTCAAAGCGCACGGCATCCCACAGTTGCGGCGCCATCTGCCATTCGTCGATAAGCCGTGGCGTAGCCCCTGCCAGCAAAAAGCCCGGGTCGAGGCTTGCCAGTTCCATGTTGCGGCGCACATTGGCCGGGTCGGACATATAGAGTATGCTTGCCGCCACTTGTTCGGCAGTGGTGGTCTTGCCGCACCATTTGGACCCTTGCAGCAAAACGGCTCCCTTGCCCTCTAATTTGCGCTTCAGCAGGCGGTCTATTATTCGTTCCTTATAGTTCTTTGCCATGGCTGTCCTCATTGCGTTTACCGTGCAAAGATAAGCATTTTATTTTACAATTCGGTGAATTGTACCAAATTTATTCGGTGAAATGTACCAAAATTGTTCGGTGAATTGTACCAAAATTGTTCGGTGAATTGTACCGAAATCGTTCGGTGAATTGTTCCAATGGCAGTTTTGCGGCCTGTTATGCGTGGCGTTTTGCGTTTTCTTTGTGGTGTTCCGCCTGTGCTGCAGGCCGGGATGCAGGGTGTGGCGCGGCTTCGCTATGTTTTTAGTTGTGTATGTTCAATTAGCGGGAACTGTAGGCGGGCGAATCGTTAAATGACCCAGTGGGGTTTAGGTAAAAGTCGGCTAAAACATTAATATTGTGTTATTAGGCACATTTTCCACACGGTTTTTCGCGATTGTTCATCGGAAATTCATAATTTTGCAGTCGCAAAGGACAGGTAGGCACGGTGCGCGGCAATTTCCAAGCACGTGCTTATTCCTGCGAAACAAACAAGGAAATGGATATAATACAATTTTTGATTGACTTCGTCCTGCACATAGACAAGCACATGATAGAGCTTGTGCAGGACTACCACCTGTGGACGTATGCAATACTGTTCGTAATCATCTTCTGCGAGACGGGCCTCGTGGTGACGCCTTTCCTGCCGGGCGACTCGTTGCTCTTCGTGGCCGGAGCCATAACGGCTCTGCCCGACATGCCGCTGCATATATGGTGGCTCGTGCTCATTGTGTTTGCTGCCGCCGTGCTTGGCGACTCGTGCAACTACATGATAGGTCACTTCTTCGGGCGAAAGCTGTTCAGCAACCCGAACTCGAAGATATTCAAGCAGGCCTACTTAGACAAGACCCACGCCTTCTTCCGCAAGTATGGCGGCAAGACGATAATACTGGCTCGCTTCGTGCCGATAGTGAGGACGTTTGCCCCCTTCGTGGCCGGCATGGGCAAGATGCATTACTACTACTTCATGATGTACAACGTAACGGGAGCCGCCCTGTGGGTTAGCCTCTTCTGCTTTACGGGCTACTTCTTTGGCAACCAGCCTTTCGTGCAGCAGAACCTCAAGCTGCTCATCGTGGCAATCATCGTTATTTCGGTGCTGCCGGCCGTCATCGAGGTGCTCCGCGCCAAGATGAAGAAGGGCGAGTAACGTTCCTTTGGGGCTGTGTGGCAGCCGTGTGCTTAAACCCAAATCGGTCATTAGAATCCAAAACGATTCCATTCTATTGCCGTGCAGATTGGCTGTCGCCTTTGTCGAT
>CALUGA010000023.1 GCA_944320105.1 uncultured Prevotella sp.
CTCGGTGGTGAACGAGCTGAACACGCACGTGACGAGAATAAGTATTATCGTGCCGTTGAGCACGTCGTCGTTGAGCACCCGCTGTCCGTCGGGCAGCAGCAGGTTGTAGCCCACGAGCACGGCGGCCAGCGTAGCCCCGGCCTGCGCGTTGCTCAGCCCGAATATCATCTCGCGCTCCAGCGCCCTCATGCCGAATAGTTTCTGCGTGGCCAGCGATGCCACCCACTTGCTTGCCAGGGCCACGGCTATCATCACGGCTGCCACCTGCAGCGTGCCAATGCCGCTGAAGAGAATCTTCACGTTGACCATCATGCCCACGCCAATGAGGAAGTAGGGTATGAAGATGGCGTTGCCCACGAACTCGAGGTGGGTCATCAGCGGCGACACGTTAGGCACGTAGCGGTTGAGCACCAGGCCCACGAGGAAGGCCCCGAGCAGCCCCTCCATGCCTATGTACTCCATCATCCATGCGCCCAGGAAGGTCATGGCGAGCACGAAGATGAACTGAGTTACGTTGTCCTCGTAGCGGCGGAAGAAGTAGCGGGCTATGCGGGGGAAGAAGAAGAAAATGACGAAGAACACGGCGGATATCTTCAGGAAGAGCAGCAGCCAGTAGCCCCCGGTGATGTTTCCCTTGAATATGCCGCCCACGATGGCCAGCACGAGCAGCGTAAGAGTGTCGGTGATGGCCGTGGCTCCCACGGCGATGGTGACGCTGCGCTGCCGGGCCAGGCCGTAGCGCAGCACCGTGGGGTAGGCTATGAGCGTATGCGAGGCGTACATGCTCGCCAGCAGCACCGAGGTTATGAAGCCGTAGCCGAGCAGCGAGCGGTTGAGGGCGAAGCCCATGGCCATGGGTATTACGAAGGCCAGTATGCCGTGGGCGAAGGTTCGCACGCGGTTCTTGCGCACGTCGCCCATGTTCATCTCCAGCCCGGCCAGGAACATGATGTAGTACAAGCCCACGTGGCCGAACAGCTCCATCGAGCGGTCGTCGGCCAGGATGTTGAAGCCATGGGGCCCCACGGCCACGCCGGCGAGCACCATGCCAACTATGTGCGGTATGCGCAGCTTGCCCATGATGATGGGTGCGAACAGTATGATGCACAGCACGATGAAGAACGACATCGTGGGCGAGCTTATTGGCAGGTAGCTTGATAGGTCAGGCATGGCTGGTGTGTTGGTGTGGGTTGAGTGGCGGTCGAGCGCCGCTTATCTTCTGCAAAGGTAATGCAAACGAGCGGAAAGGAAGCTTGCTTCCAATTTCCCGAGCGCCGCTTATCTTCTGCAAAGGTGCAAAAAAAAATTCACAATTAAGTGGCATTTGGCTTAAAAGTTGTAATTTTGCAGCCGAAACAGGTAATTTATTAAGGTGTAAAGACATGAAAGTAGCTATTGTAGGAGTTAGCGGAGCCGTGGGGCAGGAGTTCCTGCGCGTGCTCGCTGAGAGGCAGTTTCCCGTGGACGACCTGCTGTTGTTCGGGTCGGAGCGCAGCGCAGGGCGCAAGTATGCGTTCCGCGGCAAGGAGTATGAGGTAAAGCTTTTGCAGCACGGCGACGACTTCAAGGGCGTTGACATCGCCTTCGCGTCGGCCGGTGCCGGCACGTCGAAGGAGTTTGCCGCCGACATAACGAAACATGGCGCGGTGATGATAGACAACTCAAGCGCCTTCCGCATGGACGATGATGTGCCTCTGGTGGTGCCCGAATGCAACGCCGAGGATGCGCTCAACCGCCCGCGCGGCATCATTGCCAACCCCAACTGCACCACCATCATGATGGTGGTTGTGCTGCAGCCAATAGAGAAGCTGAGCCACATACGCCGCATCCACATAGCCAGCTACCAGAGCGCCAGCGGCGCCGGGGCCGCCGCCATGGCCGAGCTGCAGCAGCAGTACGCCGAGATACAGCAGGGGCAGCCCGTTACGGTGAGCAAGTTCCCCTACCAGCTGGCCTACAACGTCATCCCGCAGATAGACGTTTTCCAGCCCAACGGCTACACCAAGGAGGAGATGAAGATGTACAACGAGACACGCAAGATAATGCACAGCGACGTGCGTTGCTCCGCAATGTGCGTGCGCGTGTCGTCGCTCCGCGCCCACTCTGAGTCGGTGTGGGTTGAGACCGAGCGCCCGCTCAGCGTCGAGGAGGTGCGCCAGGCCCTGGAGGCCGCCCCCGGCGTAACAGTGGAGGACGACCCCGCCAACCTCGTTTACCCCATGCCGCTCGACACCGCAGGCAAGGACGACGTGTTCGTGGGCCGCATACGCAAGGACTTGGCCGACGACAACGGCCTCACCCTCTGGCTCTCGGGCGACCAGATACGCAAGGGCGCGGCCCTCAACGCAGTGCAGATAGCCGAGTACCTCATCAAGGTGGGCAACGTTAAGTAAGCTTTGCCGCCAGATCCAATGGCGTAAAGAGCAAATCCCGTGCAGGGCAGGCAGCGAGCCGCCCCGCGCGGGATTTTTTGTTTACAAACACGGCTTTGCTCTGTGGCAAGTGGCGCATTGCCTTGCCAAACGGGTCGTTTCGCCTTGCGAAACAGCCCGTTTGGCAGCTTGAAACGGGCTGTTTCGCAAGCTCAAACGGCACGCAGCGCAATGCGCTGATTGCCAGTTTGTTGTGGAAACAATCCCCAATCGGAAATGTTTTTACATTTTTGCAAGCGGCTTTCGCGCTTTTGCGCAAACAATCAATGCTGTTAATTTTTACAAAAAAGCCTGCGATTCATTCAAGTTATCAATAAAAACACTATATTTGCGATATAAAACCATCAAAATAATGTACTAACTTAAAAAACAATTTATTATGAAACACTACCTGCATTTACGGCATGGGCGGCAAACAAATATACCAAATGCCAATTGCCGCCCGCGGGAACACTTATGTTGAAATGCCAGCACCGGGCTATGCGCGGGAATGTACCTCTACAGCCTCATCATAGACGGGCAACTCATTGACACCAAGCGGATGATTGTGGCGAAATAAATTTATTTTGAATGACATTTAAAACATTACGACTATGAAGCAGTTATTATATACCTTGCTCGCGCTCTTCGCCGCCCTGCAGCAGGCAATGGCGCAGGAGGACAACACCCACGTCACAGTAAACGTGGACGGCTCGCCTTTGGAGAGCCTGCTCACAGAGGAGCAAAAGGCACAGGTTACCCATCTCATCATAACGGGAAAGCTCGCAGAGGGCGACTACGCCGTGCTGCGCGAGCTGTTGGCAAACCAGCTTGAGGAACTAAACCTGCGCGATGCCGACATAGACACCCTGCCCGCACACGCCTTTGACTGCACGTTGGAATACAGGCGTGAAGAACGTACCGTGGTGCTGCCCGAATCGTTGGTACATCTGTCAGACTGTGCATTAAACGTAATTGGCAGCAAATGCGCTTTCTTGATATCTGGCATATATCCAAGTTTTGGCAAATACCCATACGGTGGAGGCAACGATGAGTATAACTTGCATGACACGAGGGTCCCAATCCTAAAGCTTGCCGAAGGAAACACACGGTATAAATACGAGAACAATGCCATCTATTCATTGGATGGTGACACCCTTTATACGCCTAACGATGGGAATGGCATTTACTTAGCCAGTGGCGGCAAGCTGGCCATGGACGGCACAAAGGCCATACTTGCCAATGCATACGAACATATGACCTTGCCATGGGACGCTGTGATTCCTGCCAGTGTGGACACCATAGGCGACCGGGCTTTTGCCGAAGTGACAACTGCTATACCACTTGGCAAGGATTGGCATTTTTGGCTTATATGCGAAGCTGCTAATCCCCCGAAAATTGGCAAAAACACATTTATGGATGCCAGATTCCAAAAGTTGTTAGTTCCATACGGAAGCATTGAGCTTTATGAAAATGCCCCTGGCTGGAATGCCTTTCCTATTTCCGCTATACTGCCAAATGGCATGACGGTGACAAAAAATGCCGGGCTACAGGTAAAAGAAAATTGGATTGCCTACATGGTGAAAGCCGGCAAGGCCATCAAAAACGTAAAATGCTACAACGCCTTGGGGCAGGTAGTACTGTCAAAGCCTGCAAACTCAACCTCAGCGGAGATAAGCAAGGAACGCCTACCTCAGCCATGCGTCATAATGCGCATAACATTCGAGGACGGAACATCTGAAACCATAAAACTAAAGCCTTAGGATTATGAAGCGAAACGTTATTTTCATTACCATAGCCTTGCTCATGCTGCTGCCAATTGCGCAGGCAAAGGCACAAATAGCAGGGCAGATATCGACTGACAAGGACAACATCACCTTGTCCGAAAGAGATGGGTACGACGTGATACGCACGTCGGGCGCAAACGCGCTCACAAGGGATGTGGGCGCGCCGGAACTGCCTGCCGTGCAAAAGTCGTTCGTAATACCACAGGACGCATCGGTCGTAGGCATAGACATAACAACAAGCCAACGCACGGAGCTTACTCCCAAATCGTTAGAGTCCAAAACGATTCCATACTATTGCCGTGCAGATTGGCTGTCGCCTTTGTCGGCGGCGCTGTGGTAGAGACGCGGCGCGCCACGTCTCTACGTTGAGACAAAGCGGCAGACAAGATGTCGGCAAGAGAATGGAAGCGTTTGGAAAGCCGACCACTGGCACGAAAAAAGATGCTTCGCGGCTCTAAGGTCATTTGTAGAGGGCGAAAATCAGTTAATTATCCGTAAATAAAGCGCGGATATGGGCTTACTTGTCGGTTGATTTCGTAAATTCGCATACCGCAACGTTCCGTAGCAGTGCGAGTGTGGCTGCGGCGGGAATGGCGGAGAGAGTTTGGTAACAAAAGATATGTGTAACAGCTAAAAGACTTTTGGCTTATGAACAGGATCAAGGAGGCGGCCATACTGGCCGTGGGAATAATCGTTTTGGGCGTGTGCATAAAGTGGGGCATCGACGACTTTGCCAGCAAGGACCGCATCGTTACGGTGAAGGGCCTGGCCGAGAAGGAGGTGGAGGCCGACAAGGTGACGTGGCCAATACTGACAAAGGAGATAGGCGACGACCTGCCCGCGCTCTACACGAAGATTAACGCCACGACGGAGAAGGTGAAGGCTTTCCTGCTGAAGAACGGTGTGAAGGAGGCGGAGATAAGCGTGGGCGCCCCCGTGGTGGTAGACCTCAAGGCCGAGCGCTACGGGGCCGAGAACCACCGCTACCGCTACAACATAACATCGACCATCACCGTTACCTCTTCGAACGTGAAGCTCGTGCGCGGCATCATTGCCCGGCAGGGCGAACTGCTCAAGCAGGGCGTGGCCGTGGTTGACGGGGGCTATGGCTCGGGAGTGACCTATGAGTACGTTTCGTTCCAGAAGATGAAGCCCGAGATGATGCAGGAGGCCATAAAGAACGCAGAGCAGACGGCGCGCCAGTTTGCCGAGAACAGCAGCAGCGAGCTTGGCAAGATAATGACCGCATCGCAGGGGCAGTTCTCCATAGACGACCGCGACGCCAACACACCTTATATAAAGAAGGTGCGCGGCGTGATAACCGTGACTTACTCGCTGCGCGACTGAAGGACGCTTTTAAAATTAAGAATTAAGAATTAAGAATTAAGAAAGGCTGCGCTTAGTATGGGGTAGCTTTGATTGAGTTAAGAATTAAGAGTTAAGAATTAAGAAAGGCTGCGCTTAGTATGGGGGCAGCTGGCATTTATCTTAACTCCTTAATTCCCGAACTCCTTAACTCCTTAACTTCTTAGAATACAACGCAATTATGAAAAGATTTCTTTATTTCCTAATGGTGGCCATGGTGCCACTTGCATTCGCCGCCTGCGACGATGACGATGATTATTACGGACACCCCGGTTGGCATCCCGGCGGCGGGGGCGGCGACGAGCTTAACCAGTATGAGGAGAACCTCGTGGGCAGCTATGTGTCTGACGACGACCCCGACAACCCGTTCTACCTCGTGCTGCGCGACGACCGCACGGGCTACTTTGAGTCGGTGTCGGGCGGGCAGACCACCGGCGACGACTTCACTTGGTGGGCATCGGCATCAACGCTCTCCGTGGTCTACGACTCCGACGGCGCGCGAGCCGACATGGAATATTACTATGCCGACGGCCACCTGTACGTAGACGGCATTCCGCTCGTGGTAAACGACGGCCAGGCGCCCGGAGGCGGCGATGCCAATCCGCTTGTAGGGCAGTGGGAAGGAACTATAAACGGATATTACAGCACGATGTTCGGGCTTGACGACGACAGCTGCTTCACCACCTGCGAGTTTGCGGCCAACGGCGAGGGAGTGCAGCTCGACTACAACATTCACCGCCCACGCACCGACTATGCCTATACGCCGTTTACGTGGTCGGAGGCCGGCGGAGTGATAGTAATCAACTATGTGGAGAACGACAACGAGTGGATGACGCGCGCCATCATCAGCGACTACGCGCTCTCGGCCACGCGCTTCACCGGCACCGTGGCCTACGGCAAGCAGTGGTTTGGCTTTGTGCTTACCGCCACCGAGGGCTTCGACTGGTCGCCTTACATCGGCGGGCGGACGCGGGCTGCGGCATCGAGCCGCATGAGCCTGGCCCGCAAGCTGAAGGCCGCCCCGGCGCGCAGCGGCGCCTTCGCGCGGTGACGCCCGTTGGCAATAAACCTGCTGGCAATAAAACAATGAGGGCCGGGAGTTGCGTTGGCGACTCCCGGCCCTCGTTGCTGATACGCAAATAAGCGTGAGGCGGCTAATTGCCGATTTGGTATTTAGCCGTATATCACCTTTCCGTTCTCGTCCTCGTAAGGAGCAAGATCCTTGGCGTACTGGTTCATGGCGCGCAAGCTCATGCCCATCGACGAGAATCCGCCGTCGTGGTAAAGCGTCTGCATCGTCACCTTGCGCGTGAAGTCGGAGAACATCATCACGCAGTAGTCGGCGCAGTCTTCTGCCGTGGCGTTGCCTAAGGGCGACATCTTGTTGGCAAAGTCCATGAGGTTGTCCATGTCCTTTATGCCCTTGCCGGCCGTGGTGGGCGTGGGCGACTGCGATATGGTGTTGATGCGCACGTTCTTCTCGCGGCCGTAGATGTATCCAAAGCTGCGGGCTATGCTCTCAAGCATGGCCTTGGCGTCGGCCATGTCGTTGTATCCGAAGAAGGTGCGCTGGGCAGCCACGTATGTAAGGGCTACCACCGAGCCATAGTCGGCAATGGCGTCGAGCTTCTTGGCCACCTGGAGCATCTTGTGGAATGATATGGCAGAGATGTCGAGCGTCTTCTGCAGGTAGTTGTAGTCAAGGTCGTCGTAAGTGCGGTGCTTGCGCACGTTGGGGCTCATGCCGATGGAGTGGAGCACGAAGTCCACCTTTCCGCCGAGCAGCTCCATAGAGTCCTTGAACACCTTCCCCAAGTCTTCCACGCTCGTGGCGTCGGCAGCCACGATGGGGGCGTTCAGCTTCTCGCTCAGTTCGTTGAGCGTTCCCATGCGCAGTGCCATCGGCGTGTTGCTCAAGGTTATCCTTGCGCCTTCCTCCACGGCCTTTACGGCCACTTTCCATGCTATGGACTCCTCGTTGAGCGCGCCGAAGATGATGCCGCGCTTACCTTGCAATAAGTTGTGGGTCATTGTTTCACTGATTTAATTGTTGTTGTAATCACGGCACAAAATTACAACAAATGTGCAACACTGGCAAATCTTTGCGCCAAAAGATGCAAGGGGGCGGGGCGCGCACCATGGCGGCATGGCAAATCCATTTAAACATTTTTTGCGGAAATGCGTGGAAATATGAAAGTTTTTCGTATCTTTGCCCACGCATAACCACGCCGAGCCACCCTGCCCAAGCAGGTGGCAAAAGGAATTGGGATGCACTATGCAAGCATTGAGGAATACATATCGGCATGGGATTCTTGCATTGTTCATTCTGTTTAGGAAATGTTTCCTTTGGCCAAGGTGACAAAGGCAACCGATATTCATTGCTGATGTAAAAACAAAGTCATTAAATACAAAACTTCTTTTATGATTCAATCATTTCAATCTGTCAAAAAGGCATTGCTGCTAAGCTTCATGGCCTTGTTCCTTGCTTATGCGAAAGGCTATGCATACTCGGGCTATGTGGGGCAGACATTACACTTGTCCGCCCCATCGGCTTCAGGAGCGATAGTGGATGCAGCGGCTTGGTACACTGACGACAATTCGAGCTTGTCGGTCTCTGGCGATGAGTATGGCGGCACGGTTAGGATAGACGCTTACTTCTCAGGTACGCGTACTGTGACGTGTCAATATGCTTATAGGTATTATTTCGGAGGAAAAATGCAATACGGGCATGGCTCGGTAGACTACACCATCACTTGCAAGAAATCAACGTTGACCCTCAACGAAAGACGCTTGACGCTGAAGCCTGGAGACGAAGTGGAACTCGAATATACCAACTCGTCAGGTTATAGCCTGCCGTTTGTTAGGTGGCTGACCGACGATGTGGACATCGCCAGCATAAATGGTGACGACCACGCATACGGCAAGAAATCGGTGACGGTGACTGCTGAAGCCCCAGGCGAATGCGTTATTACCTGCGATGGGAAAACAGGCGAGGATGCTCCCACTTGCACCATAACGGTTGAGGCCACACCTCCGACTGGCATTTCTTTCACGAAGCGCAGTATCACCATACAGCAAGGCAAGACGGGGCGTTTTGCTTACAAGCTGACTCCCACTGACGCTTACACAAAAATCAGTTGGGCATCGTCAGACGAAAGTGTGGCCACGGTAAACCGAAATGGGCTTATAAGCGCAGTTAGTGAAGGCATTGCCACAATAACGGCTACTACTGACAACGGATTGTCGGCAAGTGGAACTGTTGAGGTGACCCCTCAGCCCGAGCAAGTGTCACTGCCCAACGGACTGCAAATAGCGGTTGGGTACAGCATGAAGATTGAGCCGTCGCTAACGCCGACAAACGCCACCACAACTTACAAGTGGAGCACGGATGATGAGAGCGTGGTAGCGATAGACAAATCGGGTGTGGCAAGGGGGATGGCCATAGGAACGGCCAACATAACCGTGACTACAGAGAACAAGAAAACGGCGACCTGCCGAATAACCGTGACCGAGCCTGCTGCAAACCTTGACCACCGCAACGCCGCGATACGTGTAGACGCGCTCAAGAGGCTCATAGACAAATCGTTGGACAACTTAAAATAGTATGACTACAATGAGAAAACAGATATTTTGCAAGTATTGGCACCATATTTCCATCTTGACTATATGTTTGGCCATGGCCTCGTGCTCAAGCGATGACATATCGCCTGTCGATGGCGGCGGAGGAGACCCCGGGGCTGGAGATGTCGGCGAACTTCTGGATAATGCAATTACAGACTGGGGAATGCCCCGGGAAAGTGTGGCTTCGGCCATGCAAGGATTCCGCCAACAACCAGGAACGGGGAACAGTATGCTCCAGTTCACCAACGCGAGTGGCTCAGAGAGCATATCTTACCAGATGCATGACGGCAAGCTGTGTGCCACCGCAATCATCTGGCCAAGCTCATCGGCAGGGCTTAACCTGAAGTCATTGCTTAATGGATTTACAATGGTAGGCGAACTGTCGGGCGGAATGGTCTATGCAAACACCGCCCAAAACACCATGGCCACCGTATGGCAGTACGCTGAAACCGATAGTGCCTTCAGTGCCATAGGGCTTGCCCCTATCGAATCAGAAGCATTTGAAACCCTTGCCCCAATATCTGCTATCACTGAGGAATGTGAAGAAGCCGGGATGTGTACTGCTACCTTGAGGGGTCGCTTGGAGGGTGTTGATGGAAGCACGGAGGCAGGGTTTCAGTATGGCATGGATAGTAATTTGGCCGATGGCAACATGAAGAAAGCGAGCACAAATGCAAGTGGCAGCTATGCGATCGAGGTAAATGGCCTTATTGACGATACAACGTATTACTATAGAGCATACGCAGTGGTTGACGACATTTATTATTATGGTGACGTGAAGTCGTTCAAGACCAAGCAGCTCACTTACTCCATTAACGGCAAGACCTACAAGATGGTTAGAGTGAAGGGAGGCGACATGGCGGAGTTCAGTATCATGCAGACCGAACTGCCGGGAAACTGCGAGATACAGTTTGGCGGTATGTTCAGTGGCACGATTAGGACTAACGAAGAATGCGTGACCAAGGCAACATTTAGGAGCTTCATGGAAGACCTGCGCGAAATCACTGGCATACAGTTTAGGCTGCCCACGCCCGAAGAATGGAAGTTTGCAGCTCAAGGCGGAGATAGAGGCAAAGGATTCACCTACTGCGGTGGCAATGACATAGACGACGTTGCATGGTATGAGGACAACAGCGATGGCGAACCTCACAGCTTGGGCATGAAAACTCCCAATGAGCTTGAATTATATGATATGTCAGGCAACTATGCTGAACTGTGCAATGACACCGACGACAACTTATATGTGGATGGCCCCACTTACGGTGGAAGCTGGAAGCATGATGCTGCCGACTGCAAATGGAGCAGCTGGGAAAAAGGCAATAGAACAACCGGCAAGATACCGGGAACTAGCATCCGCCATAAAAACGCATTCGACGGACGTTACATTGCTGTGAGGCTGGTTTACTCACGTCAATAACATACGTTTTATCGGCATGGATTTTATTTCCGCCTGCATTTGCCCTTCATGCAAGTGCAGGCGGTTGTCGTACATAGAACCCATTTAAACGTTTCCAGACTTCAGTCCGGAGAATGTTTAAATGAGTTCATAATTTTCGTTTGACAATCATTGCCGGGCTGCGGGAGCACGGCAAGACTACAGCCCTTTTCGCCCAAAAACTTGCAAATGCGGGAAAAAAGCAGTAACTTTGAGGCAAATTTGCGATGACACCTAAGATATGAGCGACGAAACGATAGACAATGACATGACCCTCGACGAGGAGAACCAGGCGGCTGAAGGACACTCTGACTACAAACCTGTGGACAGGTTTGATGCATCGGTGGTGCATCACCTTAGCGGTATGTACCAGAACTGGTTCCTCGACTACGCATCCTACGTAATCCTTGAGCGCGCCGTGCCTCACATAGAGGACGGCCTGAAGCCCGTGCAGCGGCGCATACTGCACTCCATGAAGCGCATGGACGACGGACGCTATAACAAGGTGGCCAACATCGTGGGCCACACGATGCAGTTCCATCCACACGGCGACGCTTCAATAGGCGACGCCCTCGTGCAGCTCGGGCAGAAAGACTTGCTCGTGGACACGCAGGGAAACTGGGGCAACATCCTCACAGGCGACCGCGCCGCCGCGCCGCGATACATAGAGGCGAGGCTGTCGAAATTCGCGCTCGACACGGTGTTTAACCCCAAGACCACCGACTGGCAGTTGAGCTACGACGGACGCAACCGCGAGCCGATAACGCTGCCGGTGAAGTTCCCGTTGCTGCTGGCGCAGGGTGCTGAGGGTATAGCCGTGGGTTTAAGCTCCAAGATTTTGCCCCACAACTTCTGCGAACTGTGCGATGCCGCCGTGAAATACCTGCACGGCGAGGAGTTCCACCTGTATCCCGACTTCCCCACGGGCGGCAGCATCGACGTTAGCAAGTATAACGACGGGCAGCGCGGAGGGTCGGTAAAGGTGCGCGCTAAGATTGAGAAGGTAGACAACAAGACGCTCGCCATCCGCGAGATACCATACGGCAAGACCACCACCACGCTCATCGACTCGATACTCAAGGCCATAGAGAAAGGCAAGATAAAGGCGCGGAAGGTGGACGACAACACGGCGGCCGAGGTGGAGATTCTGGTTCACCTTGCGCCGGGGGTGTCGTCAGACAAGACGCTCGATGCCCTCTATGCCTTTTCCGACTGCGAGGTGAGCATATCGCCCAACTGCTGCGTCATCGCCGACGACAAGCCGCAGTTCCTCACCGTGAGCGACGTGCTGCGCAGCTCCGTGGACCGCACCATGGGCCTGTTGCGCCGCGAACTGGAGATACGCCGCGATGAGCTGCTGGAGCAGTTGCACTTCTGCTCGCTCGAAAAGATATTCATTGAGGAGCGCATCTACAAGGACAAGAAGTTTGAAGAGGCTCCCAACGTAGATGCTGTATGCGAGCATATCGACAAGAGGCTCACGCCGTTCTACCCGCAGATGGTGCGCCCCGTTACGCGCGACGACCTGCTGCGCCTGCTCGAAATAAAGATGCAGCGCATACTTAAGTTCAACAAGGACAAGGCCGACGAGCTGATGGCGCGGCTCAGGGGCGAGATAGACGAGATAGAGCGCGACCTTGCCAACATGGTGGAGGTGACGGCGCGCTGGTTCATCATGCTTAAGGAGAAGTATGGCAAGGATCATCCCAGGCTCACCGAGCTGCGCAACTTCGATACCATCGAGGCAACGAAAGTGGTTGAGGCCAACGAGAAGCTGTACATAAACAGGCAGGAGGGCTTCATCGGCACGGGTCTGAAGAAGGACGAGTTCGTATGCAATTGCTCCGACATCGACGACATAATCGTGTTCTACAAGGACGGCAAATACAAGGTGGTGCGCGTGGCCGACAAGATATTCGTGGGCAAGAACATCCTGCACGTGGGCGTGTTCAAGCGCAACGACAAGCGCACCATCTACAATGCAGTCTACCGCGACGGGCGCAACGGGCCTTATTACATAAAGCGGTTCAACGTAACGGCCATGACGCGCGACCGCGAGTACGACCTCACCAAAGGTACGCCAGGCTCCAAGGTGGTTTACTTCACGGCCAACCCCAACGGCGAGGCCGAGGTGATAAAGGTGACGTTGGAGCCTACCGAGGCCAAGCGGCGCACAAGCATATTCTTCGACCGCGACTTCTCTACCATTGCCATAAAGGGCCGTGCCGCCCAGGGCAACCTGCTAACGCGCAAGGCCATACACCGCATTGGACTGAAGAGTCACGGCCACTCCACGCTCGGCGGGCGCAAGGTGTGGTACGACCCCGACGTCAACCGACTCAACTACGATGAGCACGGGCGGCTGCTGGGCGAGTTCTTCGACAACGACATGATTCTCGTGGTGCTCCGCGGAGGCGACTTTTACATCACGAACTTTGACGCCAACAACCATTACGAGGACAACATAGAGCGCATTGAGAAGTACGACCCGCACAAGGTGTGGACGGCGGTGCTCTACGATGCCGACAACGAGGGATACCCATACCTTAAGCGTTTCCTCATGGAAGCCACCAAGCGCAAGCAGAACTACCTCGGCGACAACCCCAACAGCCGCCAAGTGGTGCTCACAGATCAGCCTTATCCGCGGATACAGGTGACTTTCGGCGGCAACGACGCCACGCGCCCGCCAATGGAAATCGATGCAGAGCAGTTCGTGGCGGTGAAGGGTTTCAAGGCCAAGGGCAAGCGCATCACCACGTGGAGCGTAAGCGGCATAGAGGAGCTGGAGCCTGTGCGCTTCCCCGAGCCGGAAGCCGAACCTAACGCCGATGAGGCCGATGGCGCCGACGACGGCGATGGCGGCAATGAACCGCAGGAGAACCTCGATCCCGACGCAGGCAAGTCGGAGCAGCAGGTGATTAACGAGATAACCGGGCAACTGAGCCTTTTCAGCGATGAAGATATGTAGCCTTGCCCTTGCCGCCCTGTTGGCCGCGCCGCTCGGCTCAACTGCTCAGGAGACGGCGGATTCCGTCGTTTCGGGCCGTATCACCACTGCGGCCTACATGGTGGGCGTGGGCCGCACTCGCGTGCTCGACACATACCTTTCGCAAGAGCACTTCGCAGGCCCGGGCTTCACCTTCCTCGCCTCCATCGAGCGGCAGCGGCCCGGCAGCCGTTGGCTCACGGCCATGCAGCACCAGGCCAACATCGCGCTCACCGACGACCGCGCCGCCCAGGCTTCAGAGCTTGAAGGCTCTTACAACTTCTATTGGGGCCGCTACTACAGTTGGCGGCTCCTTTCCGACAGGCTCACACTCATGGCCGGGGGGATGGTTGATGCCAACATCGGCTTCATCTACAATACGTCCAATGGCAACAACCCCGCCCAGGCGCGCCTTCACCTCAACATCATGCCCTCGGCGGCGGCTTCATACAAGTTCTGCGTAGGCCGCAGGCGCGTTGCCCTGCGCTGCGAGGTGCAGCTGCCGCTCGTAGGCGTCATGTTCAGCCCCAACTACGGCCAGTCGTACTACGAGTTGTTCTCGCGTGGCGACTACGACCACAACATCGTTCCTACCACTTTCGTCAGCGCGCCCTGCTTCCGCCAACAGCTCATGGCCGACGTCAACCTTGGCCGCCGCTTCACGCTGCGCTTCGGCTACCTCGGCGACTACCAGCAGGCCAGTGTCAACAACCTCAAGTCTCATGTTTATTCCCACCGCTTCATGATAGGCTTTGTGAAGCGGTTCAAACTCATCAGCTACCGCCCATGAAACGCTTGCTCCCGTTCTTCCTTGCTTTCTTCATGTCCTTTGCTTTCTCCTCATGCGTTGACGAGGAGGAGTTCGACGACACCCCCACGGGCAACTTCGAGGCCCTGTGGAAGATAATCGACGAACGCTACTGCTTCTTCGACTACAAAAGCCAGGAATACGGACTCGATTGGAATGCCGTTCACGCCAAGTACCGCGCCCGCGTCAACGACGGCATGAGCAACGACCAGCTCTTCGAGGTCATGGCCGATATGCTCGCCGAGCTGCGCGACGGCCACGTAAACCTGTCGCGGGCGGCCGATTTCGCCCGCTATTGGAGCTGGCAGGAAGACTACCCCGCCAACCTCAGCGACTCGCTGCTGCGCCGCTACCTCGGCACCGACTACATGATTGCCTCCGGGCTGCAGTACCGCGTGCTCGACGACAACATAGGCTACGTGCGCTACGAGAGCTTCAGCGACGCCATCGGCGAGGGCAACATCGACGAGGTGATAAACCGCCTCATGCTCTGTCGCGGGCTTATAATTGACATCCGGGGCAACGGCGGCGGCACGCTCACTAACGCCGAACGGCTGGCAGCCCGCTTCACCAACGAGCCTGTGCTCGTGGGCTACATTCAGCACAAGACCGGCCCCGGCCACAACGACTTCTCCGCCATGGAAGAGCAGTGGATAAACCCCTCGGCCAACCTAAGGTGGCAGAAGCCCGTCTGCGTGCTCACCAACCGCGGCGTTTACAGCGCGGCCAACGAGTTCGTCAAGTATATGCAGTGCTTCCCGCAAGTCACCATCGTGGGAGACCGCACTGGCGGCGGCGCCGGCCTGCCTTTCAGCAACTCGCTGCCCAACGGCTGGTTTGTGCGCTTCTCGGCCTGCCCCATGTACGATGCCGATGGCCGGTCCACCGAGTTCGGCATCGCGCCCGACTACAGCGTGTCGCTCACCGATGCCGACTTTGCTCGTGGGCGCGACACCATCATCGAGTTCGCCCGCGCCCTGCTCAGCCGATGAGCGGCATCACCGGCCCCACGTTCTCCATCATGTCCTCATACATCTTCTCGTGCGTAAGCCCCATGTAAGTGGGGTGCCAGCTGTCTATCACTATCTTCCTGCGCGACGGTGAGTAGTAAGCCCAGTAGTTCTTCTGCACGAGGTCGGGCAGATAGTGCTGCGCCACGAAGTCCTTTATCGCGCTCTGCCCGCCACAGCACAGCAGAATGTTGGCGTCGTAAACCTCAATCTGCCGCAGCAGCAAGTCCTTGTACCGCTCCATGAACGCGCGTAGCACCGGCGTGCCTATCGAGCTTGTGCCGGCCTGCTTCTTGCAGTTCACCCGCGCCACGGGCGCCATGTCGTAAAACGGGCGGTAAACCTCCTGCCTGTCAGCCTCGGCAAAGGGCATTGCCCGCCCCCTGTCGTCCATCGTCAGCAGCCCGTACACCCAGCGCATGAGGTTCTTGTAAAACTGCGCCGTAACTATCACGTTGTCCTCGCCCGAGAAGTTCTTTCGGCCCGTTTCGCAGCGAATGTCCCATGCTTCCTCGTCGTTCAGGTCCTTGGTAAGTATCAGCACGCGCCGCGCCGCCGACCTCCATATCCTTTCCTCGTCGCCCGGCTCACGGCTCCAGTACCCGTCGCGGTAAGCAAACCGCCCGCGATACAGCAGTCCGTCAGTCGCTATCTCGTCACCGTCGCCATTGGCGACCGACCGCCGCCGCCACTCGGCAAACAGCGCATCCTCAAAGTTGTGGTAGGGCATAATAGTTTTCTGTTTTATTCTAAACAATATTTCGTAATAATATTTGCTGCACTATCTATGTCGTCTAGAGACACAATCTCTATAGGAGAATGCATATACCTGCAAGGAATACTTACCAGTGCAGTTGAAACTCCTGTTCCCGAAATTTGAACTTGGCGTGCATCAGTGCCTGTTGGGGTTGAAATTGCCTCAATTTGATAAGCAAAATTGTATTGTTTTGCTATATTTTCAAGAGCGTTGGCCATGTGTCCGTTTATATTTGGACCAACAGCAATAACAGCTCCATTCCCCAATTTAATTTCGCCAGAGCGGAATGGGGTAATGTGCGGGTAATCGTTAGCATGGGTTACATCTATTGCGATACATTTATCTGGCAATATTCTGTTTGCAACAATTGTAGCTCCTCGCGTTCCAAGCTCTTCTTGTGTTGAGGCTACAAAATACAAATCATATTTTGTAGCATGGGCATTAAGGAACATCGCAACTTCTGCAATGACCGCCAAGCCTGCTTTGTCATCCAGAGACTTTGATGTCAATAGGTTGTTAGGCATTTTAGTTATAGATGGTTTATATGTTATGTAGTCACCAATATGCACATATTTCTCAGCGTCTATTTTATCCTTTACACCTATGTCTATCCATAAATCTTCAAATCTCAATTGTTGATTACCATCGTCTTTTTTAATTAGATGCTTAGGTTTTTTTCCAACAACTCCCATTACCTTTCCACGAACATCTTGGATTTCAACTTGCAAGCCCGGCAATAGATTCACGTCTATGCCACCTATGGGTTGAAAATATAAATAGCCGCGATTGTCAATGTATGTTACCATGAAACCAACCTCATCAGCATGTGAAATCAGCAACAACTTTTCTGCACCGATGTTCTTTTTATGGGCAATTACATTACCCATGGAATCTACCTGCACTTCATCTACATATTTCTCTATAAATTTGCAAAATTCAGTGGCAACAGGCATTTCATGCCCCGATGGACTTGGTGATTGCAACAACAAGTCTAACAAATCCAAAATTTTTGCATCCATATTTTTTTTATTGATAAATCTGTTTGTTTGTTTTTATCATCAAATCATAAAAGCTATTTTTTATTGATTGGTCGCAATCACGCCTTATTTCGCCATCCACATTATTGTAGTCCGTACAATTTTTGAAAAATGGGAAATATTTTATTCTGCAATTTCCACCACATATATACATCAAATCACACTCGTTACATGGTTTTAAATTTCTAATGTCCGAAAGTTTTTCTGCTTTTTTCGCGGTTTCCCATATATATTCGAAGCTATGAGTTCTAATATTTGCATACGGTTTAATTCCCCAAATACGGGAACAAGCATACACATCTCCATTTGCACTGACGGTTAGTCCACCATAAGAGCAATTATCATATATTCGCTTACGCCTGCTTGAACCTATGAAGGAATCGTAACTGACATCTTTGCCATAATACAAATTCGTTACTTCCATCATGGCCTTTCTGTATTTTTCTCGTATTGCATCATTAAAATTAGTCTCGCGTCCATCTAATATGCCGGTTGTAAATTTTACTTTAAAATTGTATCCGGCATACTTTGCTTTTAAAGCTTTCCCAAAATTTGCATATTCATGAACTCTCTCACAAAGTGTTTCATCACAATATGGGGTAACTGCGATTTCGGTTGGAACACCATTCTTGACAAATCGGTCAACCGAGTGAAGTACATTAGTAAAACTCCCCTTGTTCCTTACTTTTGCATTCTCTTCTTCCGAATAACCATCAATGCTTATTTGTATTTGATGGAGCAGTGGAGATATGGAGTCGATGAACTCGTCAGTAAGCATATACCCATTTGTAAGTAACTTGACCTTTAAGCCATTTCCATGTGCAAAGGCAACTATTTCGAGCAAATCTTTCCTCGTTGTCGCCTCACCACCAGATATGGTCAATTCGGTATGTCCGTAATCATGATATGACTGTAATAAGCTTTTCACCTCCTCAGTAGTAATCTCATTCTTTAATTTCTCGCCTGCGAACATATAACAATGAGGGCAACGCATATTGCAATTGTTTGTCAGATACAGATGCAAATTCCCTTTTGGTTGCCTTATCACTGCTGTATCTTCAAAGTGCTTAGCTTCTATCTCAGTGATTACATTAGCTACATCAGCCTCATTTCCTGCAAATAAATCAACTGCTTGCCGTATAGTGTTCTCCTTTAGCAATCCAAACAACTTCAATTGTTCTTCATTCTCAAGCATTAACCAACAAGCAGTTTCCACTGAGATTACCAGTATTTTGCCTTTGTACCGTACAATCTCCAATCTCTTTGGGAAAGAATATTTTTTGTCTAAATTAATCGACTTTGTTCGTTTCATATTTTTTCAAGTGCAATAAGTTCTTTCGTTTATACAATTTATTGTAACATACGAAAAAAGAAAACCGTACCTATGCAATAGAACGCAAGGTACGGTTTCTATTCATTCATACAATTTAGTCATAACTATTGCCGTTAGAATTGGTAAGGTAGTTTACGCAGCAACTTGCATAACAGAATGCGGAGATTTCCTCATACTCGCTTTCAACTTCATAATTAATGTTCATAATTCTAATTTTTTTAGTTTTGCTACTCTTTTTAGGATTTTTGCTTACTCCTTGTTTTTCTTCGTCTTCGCATCGTTTCAAGTTCTCATAATCCTCCTTTACACATTGGTAAATCTTCATCTGACGAAAGAAAATAACAGGAATCGAGAATATTATTATGCAAAGCAATAATAGCTTAATTGTGTAAACGTAAGTGTCATTGACAAAACAGAATGACGAGTTTGGCAATAACAGCAAGCAAGATAATGGTATGAGCATACTTTGCAAAAAAGCAACCTGCCCTTCTATAATAAATATATCTTTGCGATATGTATGTGTTGCTACATAGTAGTACATTTTATAATATTGGCCAATAATTCCTTTCTCATTTTCTGCATTATTTCTTATATAAATCCGAATAAATAGAATCAAAATAATAACTAAAATGAGAAAGATAATATAGAATTCTTCATTCACAATCATTTCTACGCATTTTTCTGGCCAAAGTTGGGCGAACAATAGAGAAAGGGCGATAAGTGAAAATGGAATGAAAAATATAAACACATGATGGTAGATTGGAATTGTCTTTCCTTTTTTGTATGCATTATGTATCATATTTGGGTTATTCCTAGATTCAGACCACAAAATCGAAGTGAACGTCTGGTTTATCAACCCTAAGATATAAGAAACAACCAAAGCAATAGTCCATGCTAAGGCTGGATTAATTTCGTACTCATAAATTACCAAATCAAACCCTGTTGCCAGAAGAAAAAAGACATATAGAGTGCCTCCTGGCACAAGCATTGCCAAGATATCGTACAAGGAAAGCTTTCCCCAGAAATCAGACATAACCGTTTCTTTTATTATATAGACATATTTTGCCCCTCCCCCTATTTGTTGTATGGCGGATTCATCCTATGTTGTTGGCTCTGTGGCAACCAAGGCGGCACTTGCCGCTCTAAGCCCTGCCGGTTCATGCTATTTTTCAATTGTGACGCTTCCGTCAGAATTGAACTTTACATTATAGCCCTTTAATAGCCCGGTAAGTCCTAAAGCTCCTCCTATTATTAAGGCAAGTTCGCCTGCTGATATAGTTAATCCTCCACCTGTGAGTGTGAGTCCTACAGCAGTCATTCCTGTTGCAATAGAGGCTCCTCCGGTAATTGGAGCTACTGCTATTGCGACCAAGCCAGCGGCAATCGTCCCAATTCCTACATTCCTGACTATCTTTTTTCTTTTGGCTTTTGCTTTTATGGTTTTCGCTAATTCACCTTTTACTACGATGTGCTTTTCTTTTGCTTTCAAGGCTTTTTGCAAATCGTTTTTTGTATATACAGTAATCATTGTTGTTAAGTTTTATTTGTTTGACTTTTGGTTATAGCCCTTTCAGGTATTTTAAAAGAGCGCTAAATCCTACAAGCCCACCTAAAATCTTTAAGATTTTTTCTCTTTGTTCGGGTGTAGATTGTTTATACATCTCTACAATGGCATCCCAGCCCTCTTTTGCCATGTCTAATATTCTGGCTGGCGTTATTGCAGTGTTGTTATACATTATTAATTTATGCTTTTAAAATGAATGATTTTTCTATATATATTAATAGTTGCACCCATCCATGATGGGTAACTATGTATTGTACTTGTACTGCTGAGAATTACCCCTTCCCCCTCACAGCGCGGGCGAGTGGCTTCCCTTGTTTGTTCCGTTGGGGTGGTAGGGGCAGGTGCCTCCCACCATCACCATGATGGAGGGGAACTTCTTGCCGCAGTACTTGCAGGTGTAGGAAGACTTCTCGGAGCCTTCGTAGAGCTTGTGGCGTCCGCGGTTGGGGCCGTCGGGGTGGCGCGGGCAGGTGGCCGACGCAAGTTGTTGCACTGACGGGAACTTATGCCCGCAATACTCGCAGTAGTAGTTTTTCTTTTCCATGTCTTTGGTTCTTTTTGCCGACTGGTGGCCGGTTGCCGCTGCGGCGCACAGTGTGATGGCTGCCACGGTGGCGGTTAGTATAATTTTTAGGTTCATTCTCACTGCCGTCATTGGTAAAACGGATTTTGCGTGTAAAGTTAGGCGAATGTTTGTTGCCAATCAAGTCCAAGATGGTTCATAGGCGGGCGAACGGCATTTCCGTTGTGATTTTTTAACTGTCTGCACCCTCTTGGCGGCCCGTTCCGGCTCTGCGGCAGGTTTGGCCCTGCCATTGCCGTGCCGCAAAGGGGCATCCGTGGCAGCCGGGTGAATGGGCATGTCTGCACGGTCCGGCCGCTTGCCGCCATCAGCCATCATGGGTTGGAGAAGCGTTTGCAGTCTACTTCCTACTGTCCTCGCACATTTTCCACATTTTGCGGTATGTGGATAATTTCATGAACTTAAAGATAAACGGGCCGTGCTTGGGCATTGTCCTGATGCTTCCGCAGTTGGGGCATGGTTGCGGCGCAGTGTAGACTGTGGCCATCCACTCAATGTCTGGGGCGACAAACTCGCGCCCGCAATTCGTACAATGAAACTTTGTGAATCCTCTAAGCATATTTTTTTTGTTTTTAGTTAAATGTGTTAAAGGTGATGACAACCGCCATGTGGCGCAACCGACTGATAGTCAGCGTGTTGTCGAACGTGCCGTTTGGGCTTGCAATACAGGCCGTTTGAGCCTCTGAAACAGGCCATATCGCAGGCCGAAACAGACCGTTTTGAAGCGCGGTATGTTGCCCGCCGTAAGACGGGTGGTTTTTAGTTGCATATTTATAAGTAGCAACAGTGATGTTCATATACATTCTTATTATTGCTTTAACATATACTTATTATTGCTTTTACAACGGCAAAGTTAGCCATGCATCATGCCATATCGCAGCACAGTCTGCGTGGAATTTACTTTTTGCCTTCCAGAAAGTGGAGCAAAACAGGGCTGACGCGGGTTGCAAACCCGCAACAGGATGCCGTCGGGTTGCAAACCCGCCTGAACGTGGGAGGGGCGTGGAAGGCACGAGGAAGATACGTGTGAAATATGTTGGAGACACGTGGTAGGCACGTATGCTACAACGCGGACTTACACGTAGGCTCCCACGTTGCGGTGGGTTTGCAACCCGCCGCCGTCTGTGGCCGGGTCTGCGACCCGGGGGAACGGAAAAAGATAGCACAAACTACGCGAGTTCGGGATATTGATATTGATAACCGTTAAGTATGTCCGCGTCCATGCGGCACAACGCCCTTGGGAAAGTGGAGCAAAACAGGGCTGACGCGGGTTGCAAACCCGCAACAGGATGCAGTCGGGTTGCAAACCCGCCTGAACGTGGGAGGTGCGTGGTAGGCACGAGGAAGATACGTGGGGAGCGGGGAAGATACGTGTGAAATATGTTGGAGATGCGTGGTAGGCACGTATGCTACAACGCGGACTTACACGTAGGCTCCCACGTTGCGGTGGGTTTGCAACCCGCCGCCGTCTGTGGCCGGGTCTGCGACCCGGGGGAACGGAAAAAGATAGCACAAACTACGCGAGTTCGGGATATTGATATTGATAACCGTTAAGTATGTCCGCGTCCATGCGGCACAACGCCCTTGGGAAAGTGGAGCAAAACAGGGCAGACGCGGGTTGCAAACCCGCAACAGGATGCAGTCGGGTTGCAAATCCGCCTGGACGTGGGAGGGGCGTGGGAGGTGCGTGGAAGGCACGAGGAAGATGCATGGGAAGATGCGAGGTTGCAAACCCGCCTGAACGTGGGAGGTGCGTGAAAGGTACGAGGGAGGTGCTTGGGAGGCACGAGGAAGATGCGAGGTTGCAAACCCGCCTGGACGTGGGAGGTACGTGGGGAGGATACGTGTGAGGCACGTAGGCTTCAGCGCAAACTTATGCGGTTAGGGCTGTTTTTGGGCTGTTTTTGCGTCTCGGGATAAAATTTTCCGCAAAAAGTTTGGCGGTTCCGCAAAAAGTGCTTACCTTTGCACCCGCTTACAAGAAGCACGGGCGCTTAGCTCAGCTGGTTTAGAGCATCTGCCTTACAAGCAGAGGGTCGGGGGTTCGAATCCCTCAGCGCCCACCCGCAGAGATTCTGTTCCGCAGGATGCAGGGCAGAATCTTTTTTTGTGCATTGGCATTTTTTAGTGGGCTACATTCGGTAAAATGGAATATAATGATTAACTTTGCGGCCTAAAATGTATTGAAGGATATAACACAGATGGAATTAGACTCACTGACAGCCATTTCGCCCATAGACGGCCGCTACCGCTCAAAGACCGAGCCGCTGGCCGCCTATTTCTCCGAATATGCGCTAATCCGCTACCGGGTTCGCGTTGAGATTGAGTACTTCATAACCCTCTGCGAGCTGCCGCTGCCGCAGCTGGCCGCCTTCGACCACGGCCTCTTCGGCCGCCTGCGCGCCATCTACGCCGACTTCAGCGAGGCCGACGCGCGCCGCGTTAAGGACATAGAGAAGGTGACCAACCACGACGTGAAGGCCGTGGAATACTTCATCAAGGAGCAGTTCGACGCCATCGGAGGGCTTGATGCCTACAAGGAGTTCATCCACTTCGGCCTCACCTCGCAGGACATAAACAACACGAGCGTGCCGCTCTCCATAAAGGAAGCACTGGCCAACGTTTACTGCCCCCTTGTAGAGGAACTTATAGCCCAGTTGCGGCAGTATGCCGGCGAGTGGGCCGGCGTGCCTATGCTGGCCAAGACCCACGGCCAGCCCGCCTCGCCAACGAGGCTCGGCAAGGAGGTGATGGTGTTCGTCTACCGCCTTGAGCAGCAGCTCGCCTCGCTCAAGGCCGTGCCGGTTACGGCCAAGTTCGGCGGAGCCACGGGCAACTACAACGCCCACCACGTGGCCTATCCCGACTACGACTGGCGCAAGTTCGGCGACGACTTCGTGGCAGGCAAGCTCGGCCTCGTGCGCGAGCAGTACACCACCCAGATAAGCAACTACGACTGGCTCGGAGCCATCTTCGACGCCATGCGCCGCATCAACACCATAGTGATCGACCTCGACCGCGACTTCTGGATGTACATCTCCATGGACTACTTCAAGCAGAAGATAAAGGCCGGCGAGGTAGGCTCAAGCGCCATGCCCCACAAGGTGAACCCCATCGACTACGAGAACAGCGAGGGCAACCTCGGCATGGCCAACGCCCTGCTGCAGTTCCTTGCGCAGAAGCTGCCCGTGAGCCGCCTGCAGCGCGACCTCACCGACTCTACCGTGCTGCGCAACGTGGGCGTGCCTATGGGCCACAGCGTCATTGCCTACGAGAGCACGCTCAAGGGGCTGCGCAAGCTCATACTCAACGAGGCAAAGCTCAAGGCCGACCTCGACAATACGTGGGCCGTGGTGGCAGAGGCCATACAGACCATACTGCGCCGCGAGGCATATCCCCATCCATACGAGGCACTCAAGGCCCTGACGCGCACCAACGCCGCCATCACCGAGCAGTCTATACACGACTTCATAGCCACGCTCAACGTGAGCGACAGCGTGAAGGCCGAGCTTATGGCCATCACGCCCCACAACTATACAGGAATCTGAACACCAACCAAGCCCTTGCGGCAGCGTCAGGGCTGCCGCAGGGCATGAAGAGAGAATCAAGCCCGGCGGCACTGCGCCGCCGCATAATTACTACGTACCAAGGCCGTGAGGCCGGAATTTAAAAACATTAAATGAATGTTCGCATCTTGTCTAAACGAATGAAATAAAGAATAGAAGAAGCATACGTCCTCTGACTCCTTAGCGGAACGCAGTGGAGCGATGGCTTCTCCCTTCTCCCCTTTTGGGGGAGTATGAAGGGGGCTTCCTTTAACTCCTTTGTATAGGAGATTGCGGATATTCAAAAAAACATTATTATTTATATTATGGAATTAGAGAACGAGAAGAAACTGGGAGAGAAATCTGCAGAGCAGAGCGCAGGCAGCCGTGAGGGCTACCAGCAGGCAGGGCAGTCGGGCGACTACCCTAAGTTCCGCGCACCGGGCCGTTCGCCCCGTCCGCGCATCCACGTGCAGCGCCCCTACGGCGCCGAGCGCGCATCATATCCGGGCAAGGGCGCTTCCGACGAGGGAGGCTTCCGCCCCGAGGGCTTCGGCGCAGGGCTGCAGTCGGCCCCGCAGAGGCAGCAGTACCGCCCGCGCTACGGTGCTGCCGACGCCAACAAGGGCTACCGCCCGCGCTACAACGCCGGCTCCGCCAACGGCGAGGAAGGCTACCAGCAGCAGAACGGCTACGCCAACCGTCAGGGAGGCTACCAGCAGCGCGGCGGCTACCAGCAGAACGGCTACGCCAACCGTCAGGGCGGCTACCAACAGCGTGGTGGCTACCAACAGAACCGTCAGGGTGGCTACCAGCAGCGCGGCGGCTACCAGCAGAACCGCCCCGGCGGCTACCAGCGCAACTACAACGCCGAGGGCGAGGGCTACGGCAACTATCGCCAGCAGGGCTATCGCCAGCAGGGCTACCGCCAGCAGGGCGGAGGCTACGGCGGCCAGCGCACCCCCTACGGCCAGAACCGCCCCGGCGG
The DNA here is from genome assembly GCA_944320105.1 of uncultured Prevotella sp. Taxonomy (GTDB): domain Bacteria; phylum Bacteroidota; class Bacteroidia; order Bacteroidales; family Bacteroidaceae; genus Prevotella. The sequence continues at coordinate 25,231 of CALUGA010000023.1, forward strand.
CTACCGTCAGCAGGGTGGCTATGGCGCAGGCAGGCCCGGCGGCTACCGCCAGCAGGGCGGCTACGGCCAGAACCCCAAGGCCAACTTCAAGAAGCGCATTGACTACAAGGAGGATAACCTCGACCCCAATGCACCCATACGCCTCAACAAGTTCCTTGCCAACGCAGGCGTGTGCAGTCGCCGCGAGGCCGACGAGTTCATACAGGCCGGCGTGGTTAAGGTAAACGGCAACGTGGTGACCGAGCTTGGCACCAAGGTGCTGCGCTCCGACGAGGTGATGTTCCACGACCAGCCCGTGTCGCTTGAGAAGAAGGTCTACGTGCTCCTCAACAAGCCCAAGGACTGCGTTACCACCAGCGACGACCCGCAGCAGCGCAAGACCGTAATGGAGCTTGTTAAGAATGCCTGCCCCGAGCGCATATATCCCGTGGGCCGCCTCGACCGCAACACCACCGGCGTGCTGCTGCTCACCAACGACGGCGACATGGCCAGCAAGCTCACGCATCCCAAGTTTCTCAAGAAGAAGATATACCACGTTCACCTCGACAAGAACGTTACTGCCCACGACCTGCAGCAGATACGCGACGGAATAATGCTCGAAGACGGCGAGATAAAGGCCGACGACGTGCAGTATGCCGACCCCGTGGACAAGAAGCAGGTGGGCATAGAGATACACAGCGGCAAGAACCGCATTGTGCGCCGCATCTTCGAGAAGCTGGGCTACCGCGTCAACAAGCTCGACCGTGTGCAGTTTGCCGGACTCACGAAGAAAGGCCTGCGCCGCGGCGACTGGCGCTACCTCACGCAGGAGGAGGTTGTACGCCTGCGCACGGGTACATACGAATAAAGACCACAGGGCGCAGGCGTTGGGCTTGCGCCCTTACATTTATATATTATAACAGAATAACCAATCGATGGATGTCCGCTGCCTGCAAGGGCTGGCGCAAGGCGGGGCAACGCCGCCCTTGCCGTAGGCTCTTGGCCTGGCGGAGGGCGGTATGCCCATCGCCACCATGCCTCTGGGCAGGAGGGTGGCGGATGTCCGATTAACGAAAGAACGATATGCAAAGCATAAAAAGGACAAAGGTAGTTGACGTGCTGCGGCGCACCGACTATGGCGCGCTGGTAAACGTAAGGGGGTGGGTGCGCACCCACCGCAGCAGCAAGGCTGTTGACTTCATCGCGCTCAACGACGGCTCTACAATAAAGAACGTGCAGGTGGTGGTCGACCCCGCCAAGTTCGACCCCGAGCTACTCAAGCAGGTAACCACAGGCTCCTGCATCTCTGTGAACGGCGAGCTGGTGGAGAGCCAGGGTGCCGGTCAGGCCGTGGAGCTGCAGTGCCGCGAGCTTCAGGTATATGGCACGTGTGGCAGCGATTACCCCATGCAGAAGAAGGGGCAGAGCTTTGAGTACATGAGGCAGTTCGCCCACCTGCGCCTGCGCACAAACACCTTCGGGGCAGTGATGCGCATACGCCACAACATGGCCATCGCCATACACAAGTATTTCCATGACCACGGCTTCTTCTACTTCCACACGCCGCTCATCACCGCCAGCGACTGCGAGGGCGCGGGGCAGATGTTCCAAGTTACCACGAAGAACCTCTACGACCTGAAGAAGGATGCCGAGGGCAAGATAACCTACGACGATGACTTCTTCGGACGCCAGACGTCGCTCACCGTGAGCGGCCAGCTGGAGGGCGAGCTGGGCGCCACCGCACTGGGCGCCATCTACACTTTCGGCCCAACCTTCCGTGCCGAGAACTCCAACACGCCGCGCCACTTGGCCGAGTTCTGGATGATTGAGCCTGAGGTGGCTTTCATTGAGCTTGACGACCTGATGGATCTTGAGGAGGACTTCATTAAGTACTGTGTTCGCTGGGCGCTCGACAACTGCAAGGACGACCTTGAGTTCCTCAACAAGATGATTGACAAGACGCTGCTCGACAGGCTCAACTCCGTGCTGGCCGACTCGTTCGTGCGCCTGTCGTACACCGAGGGAATTAAGATTCTGGAGGAGGCTGTGGCCTCGGGCCATAAGTTTGAGTTCCCCGTAAGCTGGGGCATGGACCTCGCCAGCGAGCACGAGCGCTACCTCGTGGAGCAGCACTTCCGCAAGCCGGTGATAATGCACGGCTATCCCAAGGAAATCAAGGCTTTCTACATGAAGATAAACCCCGACGGGAAGACCGTGCAGGGCACCGACGTGCTCTTCCCGCAGATAGGCGAGATCATCGGCGGAAGCGTGCGCGAGGAGGACTACGGTAAGTTGCTCGGCGAGATTGAGGGCCGCGGCATACCAATGAAGGATATGTGGTGGTATCTCGACACACGCAAGTATGGAACTTGCCCGCACGGCGGCTTCGGTTTGGGCTTCGAGCGGCTTATACTCTTCGTCACGGGTATGCAGAACATACGCGATGTCATTCCGTTCCCGCGCACGCCAAAGTCGGCCGACTTCTAATTCTGCACCGGCGTTGCCCCGGCCATGGCTTGCATGGCCGGCGGTAGCCGGTTGCGCAGTCAATATGCATCCCCGCACGGCGGCAGTCATCTCAGGCTGCCCCGTGCGGGGATTCCTTTTCTGTTGCAGGGCTTGTACTTTTGCCTGCCTATGGATGCGCGAGTCCGGGGATAAACAATCATTGAGATTATGCAGTGGGAGACATCATGTAGAGGCGCAAAATTTTGTGGCTAACATTGTCATCTCATCCATTTGAGGGCATTGGCCCATCCGAGACGCAAAATTTTGCGTCTCTACAAGTGGCAGACGGTAGTGGTGAGGCTTGCATTTCTTGTTGAACAAACGAAAATCATTATCCCGAACTTACCTATGTATATTGGCATCCAGCCAAAACGAATGAACAACAAAGCAAAAAAGCATACGTCCTCTAACTCCTTCTAACTCCTTCTAACTCCCTCTAACTCCCTCTAACTCCTTACCCATGAGCTTTGCGTGTTTTTAACACCGTAGTGGAAAAACAGAACACAAAAGGGTATTTATGCAACATTGCTTTTTGCTGGATTATAGTTTACTTTGCACGGTGCAAACTGCGCCTTGGCGGGCGCAAACCGCAGCTTGCCGCATCGGGGCGGCGCAATGTGACTGTAAAAGGGAAAGGTAATATTGAACATGAACGACATATCTGAAATATTGGACGGCATAAGGCAGCAGGAACTGGCTGCCTACTGCGACGGCAGCATGGCTTTCATCGATAGCTCCTGCCATCTTGGCAGCCTTGGCAAAGTGAACACCGATGCGCTCATCCTGAGTCTCTGCCTCGGCGGCACCACCACGGTGGCCATCGATGGGCGCGAGTTTGCCATCGCACCCGGCGACCTCCTGGTGTGCCTGCCCGGCGTCACCATCGACCGCCGCGATGTCGCCTCGGGCATGATGGATGGACGTTGTATCTGCCTTTCGCAGGGCTGCCTAAAGCGGCTCTCGCTCATCAACATAGGCGACGCTTGGAACGCCCTAACTTCGCTCCACGACAAGCCCGTGCTGCGCCTTACCTCCGATGAGGTGCAGACGTTCTGCACTTACTACGACCTCATGCTATCGCGGCTCAACCAGCCCGCCCACCGCTACAAGCAGAAGCTGGTGGAGATGCTCGTGCTGGCTTTCCTTTACGACTTCCACGGACTGCTCGAACGCTTCTTCACCCCGGCCGACAAGCCGCGCCGCTCGGCCGAGAAGGCTTTCCGCGAGTTCATCGACCTGCTCACCACTTCATACCCCAAGCCGCGCGACGTGGCCTACTATGCCGACAAGCTCTGCCTCACGCCCAAGTATCTCTCGGCGGTGTGCAAGCAGGTGAGCGGCATCACGGCATCGCAGCTCATAGCCCGCTTCGTGGTGAAGGACATAAGGCGGCTGCTCGACGAGAGCGACAAGAGCGTTAAGGAGATATGCAACGAGCTTGGCTTTCCCAACCCCTCGTTCTTCGGCACCTACGTCAGGAAACATCTCGGGCAGTCGCCCCGCCGCTTTAGGGAGAGCGGCAAGTAGGGCAGGGCGGTCACGTCAGATATCAAAAGCAAGGCCCGGAGCGGTGATGCAGTGGCATTCCGCCCCGGGCCTTGCTTGTCTATGGTTGTAATGTTGCGTCGGTTGTCGGCATTGCTGTCGCTTCCACGTCTTTTTCCAGCTGTCGCTCCCCCGTGCTTTCCCGCGTGCTCTCTCACGTGCTCTCTCACGTGCTCTCCCACGTTGTGGCGGGTTTGCAACCCGCCACCATCCTGTTCCGGGTCTGCGACCCGGCAATGCTATGCGAAATCAATGTGGGCAGGTGCGTTTTACGGGCAAAAGTGGAGGTTTCACAATATGAAACGGCGATTCTTTGCAATTGGCTTTATATCAAGAAGATATGGGAACCGCACGTAGTGCTTTGTTGCTTAAATGCGGCTTTTGTACGGTAAACGTGGAAAAAAATTCAACTTTAATAAGACCGAAAAGCTCCTGTTTATCAATGCTTTTTGCTACTTTTGCACCGTGATTGTCCGTTTCATATTGTGAAACGGTATGAAAACGGCGACCACTGAAAGACTTGAAAACGCGTTGTGATATGGGAACTAACACAGAAAGGCGCTTGTCGCCTTGTTCTTCTCGCAACATAACAACGGTGGGCATTTGTCGCTGAGATTCTTCCGGAATGCCGCCGTTACGCCTGAAATAAGGTATCCTGTAGCTTTCATGCGGTTGTCATGAAGGGAATTTGGAGAATGCCATGACCTTTGGCGAGGCTGGCATCGCAGGCTGCCTTGCTCCCTCTTCGCTTATTGCTGATGAAAGACAAGCTAAACAGCGTTGACTTCCGCTGGTTCGTGGTTCGCACCCTGCCTCGGCAGGAACGGGCACTAACCGATATGCTCTCTTCCTACCGGGAAACGGCCAAGAACATCCTCGAAGTGTATTGCCCCACGCACACCGTGGTCAGGCTACAGCGCGACGGCAACGAGGCGCGGGTGCCTGTGTTCAACGGCTTCGTCTTCGTGCTTGCCACGCGGCAAGCAATAACGGAGTTCATGGAGCGGCGTTACCCCGAGGGCGTGATGCTCTACGACTACAGCAAGAAGACCGCAGGGCGCAAGGCCGACCTGCTGACCATACCCGAGGAGCAGATGAGGGCATTCAGGGATTTCAACGACAACTACGCTGACAGTATGGTGATACTTGAACGGCCGTTTTCCGACTATGCTTTCAACCCCAAGACGGGCGAGGCCAACGAGGTGGTGCGCGTGCTCGACGGCCCGCTAAAGGGGCGCGAGGGCTACATAGCGCGCTTCAGGCGCGACAAGCGGCTGGTGTTCCGCCTGCGCGGATTGGACGGGGGCAACGGTCTCACTGTGTCCATTCCCGATGTGTGGAGCTTCCACGTGGCTCGCCTGCACAATGCCGAGGGCGACAGACTGAGCGTCGGGACGGAGAAGGCGCGCGCCGTAGACCTGCTCGTGGGCATGCTGCAGGCCTGCGGCTATGGTGCCGACACGCTGCCCATGCTCTACGGGATAGTAGAAAAACTGGCCGCAAAGACCTCGCTTGTGCTCCTTTGCCGCAGCCTCAGCGCTGGCGGCCATGAGGCGTTGGCCCGCAGGTTTGCGCAGCTCACCACCTGCGAGGCCGAGCTTGTGATGAACCTCGTGCGCTGCGAGATCGACGCCCCCGGCTTCGTGAGGCAAAACTGGCCGAGGCTCGTGCTGCGCCCGTTCCTCACGCCCACGCCGGGCGTAGAGCTGCCCGCCGAAGCCACCGAGGCCATGCTCAGCCACGACGGCTTCACTGAGATAATACGCAAGGTGAGCATTGCAGAGCAGGTGTATTACCCGAGCAAGGATAGAAGCGATAGCGTAACTACCACCTATTATGCCCACATAGGCATTATGCCCGCCCACAGCAGCTGCCTTGTTGCAGGGGCATTCCCCTCTCCCCACGGGGGAGAGTCGGAGAGGGGCTTCCACAGTGAAGAGTCGGAGAGGGGCTTCACCCTCTTTTCCAACTGGGATGCCTTCCTCGCCGAATACTTCCTCACGGCAGGCAAGGCCAACGAAAAACTGGTTAGCGGAATCAGCACTCCCAGCACTCCCAGTTCTCCCATTACTCCCAGCTCCCCCACAAAGCTCATAGCCTCCTTCCGCAACTACGCCCCAACCCTCTACAGAGTCCTCACCGGTGCTTCGGCTGTCAAGGCCGTCAGCCAAATGCCGGTGGGCAATGCATCGCTCAACGTATTGGCAATCACTGCGCCCAATCTTGAGCAGGGCAAGGAAGAGCTTCTTTCCACGTGCGTAGCCATCTGCCGCGAGATAAACACCACCGCCCACCTTGCCATCTGGCGCAGATACCTCCGCACCGTGTGGCTGCACTGTTAAGTTAAGAATTAAAAATTAAGAGTTAAGAAAATATGCCACAAGCCCTTCTGCCTTGTGCCACGTTGTGTGGCTTTAACTCCCTATAACTCCTATTATTCCTATTACTCCTATAAGCCCTATAAGTCCTATAAGTCCTATAGCTCCCATAAGCCCATGCCCCAGCAGCCCGACTTCATAGCCTATGCCAACACCTGCATCGCCAGGATGCAGGGCCAGGGTCGCTATGACGCCGCCCACAAGCTCGGCGTATATCTCGGGCGCTTCGTGTCGTATCTTGGCAGGGGCGAGATGCCGTTTGCCGACATCGACGCCGCCCTCATGCAGGGCTACCAGGCGTGGCTCGCCGAGAGGAAGCTCGGGCGCAACTCCGTGGCACTGTTCGTGCGCAGCCTCAAGCGCATCTACGGCATGGCCGTGGCCGAGGGCGTGGCTACCGATGCCCGCCCCTTCGAGGGGCTCGACGTGAGCTACCGCGTGAAGATGGCGAAGCCACGCATGGCGGCCAGGGACATCCTACGCCTGCGCTACCTCGACCTCAGCGGGCGCCACCAGTCGGTGGCCTTCGCCCGCGACCTATTCCTATTCTCAGTGTTGGCTCACGGCATGACGGCCTACGAAGCCTTCCACCTGACCGAAGACAACATAAAGGGCGGCAGCCTCGTCTACACCCGCCGTGCCACAGCCGAGCAGGTCACAGTCAGTTGGCTACCGTTCATGCAGCAAACTGTAGACCGCTACGCCCGCCCCGCCACCCCATACCTCTTCCCGGCCATCACCACCCGCGACCCGCTCGCCGACTGGCATCAGCACAACGTGGCGCTGCACAACGTAAACCGCAACCTCAAGACCATCGGCGGCCTGCTCGGCCTGTCCTTCCCCCTCACCATGACCGTGGCCCAGCACTCATGGCAAGAAGCCGCCGCCGGCCTTACCCTCGGCAGCCTCGTGTGAGGGCCGCCCCTGCGGCAGACTCCCAGCCTCCCAGCCCTCCCATTTCTCCCATCTCTCCCATATCTCTCAGCTCTCCCATTTCTCCCATTACCCCCTCAAAAAATGTCCCAATCCTCCGAGAACAACAAGCGCATAGCCAAGAACACGCTGCTGCTGTATGTTCGCATGCTGCTGCTCATGGCCGTTACGCTCTACACCAGCCGCGTGGTGCTTAAGGAATTAGGCATTACAGACTACGGCATCTACAACGTGGTAGGGGGCGTGGTAGGCATGCTTGGATTCCTGACGAGCGCCATGGCCAATGCGGT
>CALUGA010000024.1 GCA_944320105.1 uncultured Prevotella sp.
GAGCGGTCGAACTCGTCGGCCTCGATGACCACGTAGTCGCTCTTGCTCAGTATGTAGTTGGTGCCGTAGTTCTTGGCTATGCCGCCGAGGAAGGCGTTGCAGTCAAGGTGGCCCTGGTGCATGATGTGGGCGCACATGGCCGACGTGGTGGTCTTGCCGTGGGTGCCTGCCACGCACAGTCCGCGGTGCGAGCGCGTAAGCTCGCCGAGCACCTGCGCGCGCTTCTCTATGCAGAAGCCACCTTCGCGGAAGAAGCGCAGCTCTGCGCTGTCGTCGGGTATTGCCGGCGTGTATACCACGAGGCAGGCCTGCGGGTTGCGGCACACGTGGGGAATTTCGTTGGTGCCCTCCTCGTAGTGCAGCAGCATGCCCTCGCGCTCAAGTTGGCGCGTTAGGGGCGTAGGGGTGCGGTCGTAGCCGGCCACCACGAGCCCTCGCGCCATGAAGTAACGAGCCAGGGCGCTCATGCCAATGCCCCCGGCCCCTATGAAGTAAACAGCCTTTATGTCTTTAAGTTCCATTGCTTTGTTGTGAATAATATTTCCCGGCGGCTATGCCTTGCCGCCCTGCGCCAGCCTCACCACCTCGCGGGCTATGGTGTCGGCGGCGTCGGACTTGGCCAGCGCCTTTATGTTGGCCGCGAGCGATGCAAGCCTTGCCTCGTCGGCCACGGTCTGCAGGGCCAGCGCAATGGCCTTGGCCGGGGCGTCGGCGTCGCTTACGCAGAGTGCGGCGTCCTTGGCCACGAGTGCCATGGCGTTCTTCGTCTGGTGGTCTTCGGCCACGTTGGGCGAAGGCACGAGTATGGCGGGCTTGCCCACGAGGCAGAACTCCGAGATGCTGCCCGCCCCGGCGCGGCTGATTACGAGGTCGGCGGCGCGGTAGGCGGCCCCCATGTCGGCTATGAAGTCGGTTACGCAGAGGTTCTGGGGCTTGCCCAGGCGTTCCAGCTCCGAGGCGATGTGGTTGGAATAGTACTTGCCCGTTTGCCAGATGAACTGCACTCCCGAGGCGGCTATCTCGCCGAGGTGGCCCAGCACGCACTCGTTCATGGTGCGGGCGCCGAGGCTTCCGCCCACGATGAGTATGGTCTTGGAGCCGTCTTTCAGGCCGAACGAGGCCAGAGCCTCGGCACGCGAGAGCTTGGTGGAGAGCAGCGACTGGCGCACGGGGTTGCCCGTGAGCATTATCTTGTCGGCGGGGAAGAACCGCTCCATGCCCTCGTAGGCCACGCAGATGCGCGCCGCCTTCTTGGCCAGCAGCTTGTTGGTAACGCCGGCATACGAGTTTTGCTCCTGGATGAGGCACGGTATGCCCATGCGGGCGGCCTCGTTGAGCGTGGGGCCGCTGGCGTAGCCGCCCACTCCCACGGCCGCCATCGGCCTGAAGTCGCGCAGTATGCGGCGCGCCATGCGCTGGCTCTGCCATATCTTGAAGAGCACCTTAATGTTCTTGAGCGGGTTCTTGCGGTCGAAGCCGCAGATGGGCAGGCCCTTTATCTCGTATCCGGCCTGCGGCACGCGCTGCATCTCCATGCGGCCCAGCGCACCAACGAAGAGAATCCTGGCCCCTGGGTGCTGCGCCTTAATGGCGTTGGCTATCGACACTGCGGGGAAGATATGCCCGCCGGTGCCGCCTCCGCTTATGATTATCCTCAGTCCTTCGTCCATATAACGGTCACTGAATGTGTAGTTTTTGCAAAATTAATAATTTTATCTTGTCTGCGCGAATTTTATCTGCACATTTTTGGAAAATGCCCGCAAAGCTTGCCCACGCCCGCCGCGCGCCTGCCACGGCGGCCCCTGTTCCGCCCCTGACGGCTCCCGAAAAACGCCGCCGACGGGGCTGTTGGCAACCGTTTGCAACCGCCCGCGTAACTCATTGTGCGTCAACGCGTTGCAAAACGTGCCGTTTTAGCTTGCTAAACAGGCCGTTTGGGAGGCCGAAACGGCCTGTTTGACAATGCAAAACGGCCTGTTTGGCAAACCGGGTGTGGACAGCCCCCTGCGCTGCGGGCCTCCGAGGCTCACGCTGCCTTGGCCTCGTCCTCGCCCGGTGCGTCGCCGTCCTTGGTGTCGTCCGCCCGCTTGGCCGAGCGGCTGATGCTGAGTATGGCCCCGATGTAGGCGCAGTTGATGATGGTAGAGGTGCCTCCCTTGCTTATCAGTGGCAGCGGCTGGCCCGTCACCGGCACGTAGCCCACGGCCACAAGCATGTTGAACGACGCCTGCAGCACGAGCAGCAGGGCCAGCCCCATGGCCAGGAACGCGGGGAAGTTGTTGGCGCAGCGGTTCGCTATGCGCGCCGTGCGGAACAGCAGCACGATGTAGAGGAACACCACGAGGGCCGCCCCGCCGAGCCCCATCTCCTCTATTATGATGGCGAAGATGAAGTCGGAGAACGCCTGCGCAAGGAAGTCGCGCTCCTCAGAGTTGCCCGGCCCCTTGCCTATGCCGTTGCTCGTAACGATGGCAATGTTGGCGTGGGCCACCTGCGCGTCGCGGTCGAGGTCGTAGTCCTCGGGCGCCACCACGCGGTCGTCGAGGAAATCGTCGATGCGCGCCTTCCACGTGTCGGCCCGGTGGAACAACCTGCCGAGGAAGCCCTCATCGTCCTCCTTGTCGGCAGCCGGGGCCTCCACCACGTCGGTCTTGGCCAGCTGCGGCTTCTCGCGGCGCTCGTCGTGGCCCACGGCCATTACGAAGGTGAGCACCGCCATTATGCCCACTACAATCACGCCCATGAGCTTGCCCAACTGCACCATCGGCACGCGGCCCACGATCATCATCATCATCACCACCGCAAAGAGCAACACCGCAGTGGAGAGGTTTTCCAAGAAGATAAGTGTGCACAGCGGCACAGCGATGATAAGGATGTAGCCAAAAGCCTTGCGGTCGGCCCCGCGCTCGCCCTGCATGGCGCTCAGTATCTGTGCCTCGGCAAGTATCATCGTGCCCTTGGCTATCTCGGATGGCTGGAAGGTGAAGCCCGGTATCTCGATTACGCGCTGCGCCCCGTTGATGTTCTCGCCCGCCATGAGCACCCACAGCAGCGTTACAAACGAGAAGAGGAGCATGAACGGGGTCATGAGCTTGAAGTAGCGGCATGGTATGTTGACCGTGAGCACGGCCACTACCACGCCCATTATGATGGTGCCAAAGTGCTTTACGATGGGCATTATGAAGTTGTTGCTCTTGTATGTAAGCCCGCTCGATGCGCTGAACACCTCTACCACGCTTATCGTGCAGAGGAAGAAGAGCACCATCCATATCACCTTGTCGCCCTTGAAAATGTTGCCAATCTTTTTGTTCATGTTGGTTGTTGGGGGAAATTCTTTTGGGAGTTATGGGAGAACTGGGAGTTATGGGAGGACTGGGAGGGCCGGAGATGCCGCGCGCCTCACAGGGCGCGCACGGCCTCCTTGAACTGCTCGCCGCGGTCTTCCATGTTCCTGAAGAGGTCGAAGCTGGCGCAGCAAGGGCTGAGCAGCACCGTCTCGCCGTTCTCGGCCAGCTCGTAGCAAGCCTTAACGCAGTCGGCCATGGAGTGGGTGTCGCGCACGGGCAGGCCCAGTGGGTCGAACACCGAGTGCAGCTTAGAGTTGTCGGCCCCGAGGAACACCAGCGCCGAGCACTTCTGGCGCACCAGCGGGATGATGGGGGCGTAGTCGTTGCCCTTGTCCTTGCCTCCGAGTATGAGCACCACGCGCGTCTTCATGCTCTCCAGCGCGTACCAGCAGGCATCCACGTTGGTGGCCTTGGAGTCGTTCACGTAGAGCACGCCGCGCACCGTGGTCACCTTTTCGAGGCGGTGCTCCACTCCCGGGAAGTCGCTCAGGCTCTTGCGTATCACCTCTTTCTTTATGCCGCTGATGTTCGATGCTATGCCCGCCGCAAGGCTGTTGTATATGTTGTGCTTGCCGGAGAGGCTGAGCGACTCCTGCTCCATGTTGAACGGCGTGGGCCACTCTATCTTGTACTGCCCCTCCTCTATGTAGCCAATGCTGCCGCGCTCCTTCAGTTCGGAGAACGGGCATTGCACGGCGCGTATGTCATACTTGGCAAGCTCGCGCTTGATGATGGGGTCGTCGTTCCAGTAGATGAAGGCGTCGGCCTCCGTCTGGTTGCGTATTATGCGCATCTTGGCGTCCACGTAGTTCTGCATGCAGTTGCCGTAGCGGTCGAGGTGGTCGGGGGTGATGTTCAGCAGGATGGCGATGTTGGCGCGGAAGTCGTACATGTTGTCGAGCTGGAAGGAGCTTAGCTCTATGATGTAGTACTCGTGCGGGTCTTCGGCCACCTGCAGCGCGAGCGACCGGCCTATGTTGCCGGCCAGCCCGGCGTCGTAGCCCGCCTCCCTGAAGATGTGGTAGATGAGCGACGTGGTGGTGGTCTTGCCGTTGCTGCCGGTGATGCATATCATCTTCGAGTCGGTGTAGCGGCCGGCGAACTCTATCTCGCTGACGATGTGTATGCCCCGCTCCACGGCCTTGCTCACCATGGGAGCCTCGGCCGGTATGCCCGGACTCTTTATTATCTCGTCGGCGTTGAGGATCATGTCCTCGGTGTGGCGGCCCTCCTCCCAGGCTATGCCGTGGCTGTCGAGCAGCTGCTTGTAGCAGTCCTTGATGGCCGAGGCGTCCGACACGAACACGTCGAAACCCTCTTTCTTTGCCAGCACGGCGGCTCCCGCGCCGCTCTCGCCGGCTCCCAATACTACTATTCTTTTCATCTTGTCGGTTATTTTTTTTGGGGAGTTACAGGAGTTCAGGAGTTACAGGAGTTCAGACACATGTCAACGGCCCCATACGCCGTGCAGCCCTTTACTCCCTTGCCTTTTTGTCCTTTCACCTTTCACTCTTTTACCTTTTTACCCATTTACCTTTTTGCTTTTATCTTATCTTGAGCGTGATGATGGTGAGTGCGGCCAGGATTATGGTGACGATCCAGAAGCGTATGGTTATCTTCGACTCGTGGACCACGCTCTTTGGCCCGCGCCACAGGTAGCGGCACTCGGGGTCGAGCTGGCTCTCCTCAGTGCGGAACGTGTCGTGTATGGGGGCACGCTTCATAAGGCGCTGCTTCACGCCACGCCGCTTGCCCATCTTGTAGTACCATACCTGCATCATCACGCTGAGGCTCTCGACGAAGAATATGCCACAGAGTATGGGCAGCATCAGCTCCTTATGGATGATGATGGCCACCACGGCGATAATGCCGCCGATGGTCAGCGAGCCGGTGTCGCCCATGAATATCTGCGCCGGGTAGGCGTTATACCACAGGAAACCGATGAGCGCGCCCACAAAGGCACACATGAACACCACAAGCTCCTGGCTGCCGGGGATGTACATTATGTTGAGGTAGGCGGCGAACTCTATGTGGCTCGACACGTAGGCAAAGATGCCCAGGGCCACGCCAATGATGGCGGAGTTGCCCGCGCACATGCCGTCCATGCCATCGTTGAGGTTGGCGCCGTTCGACACGGCCGTCACCACGAGTATGGTCATCACCACGAAGAGCACCCAGCCGGCAGCGGTCTTGTACTTGCCGCAGAACGACATTATGCGCGAGTAGTCGAGGTTGTGGCCCTTTACGAAGGGTATGGTGGTCTTGAGCGACTTGGTTTCATGGCTGCGGTGCTTCACCACCACCTCCTCGGTCTGCTGCTTCTCTATGGCCAGGTTCTCGCGCACCACGGCGTCGGGGCTGAAGTAGAGCACCAGGCCCACTATCAGCCCGAGACCCACCTGGCCCACTATCTTGAACTTGCCCTGCAGCCCCTCCTTGTTGTGGCGGAATATCTTGATGTAGTCGTCAAGCCCGCCGAGCAGCCCGAGCCACACGGTGGTGACTATCATCAGTATAATGTAGATGTTGCGCATGCGCCCAAGCAGGAGCACAGGCACCAGTATGGCCACTATGATTATCACGCCGCCCATCGACGGCACGCCCACTTTCTTCAGCCCGAAGGGGTCTATTGAGGCATCGCGCTGAGTCTCGCTTATCTGCTTGCGGCGCAGGTACTTGATGAACTTCTCGCCGAACCACGCGGAGATGACCAGCGATAGCACCAGCGCCATGAGCGAGCGGAAGGATATGTAAGACCACACGTGGGCCCCGGGGATGCCGAACTGGTCGAGGAAGCGGAACAGATAGTACAGCATATTTTGAGTTTTGAATTACGAGTTACGAGTTTTTGAGTTGTCGCCTGCGGCGATGACAAGTTTCGATTTACGAGTTTTGAGTTTCGATTTTCTATTTTTGAGTTACGAGTTTGGTTTGCGGGTTCTGAGCTGTGAGGCACCGCAAGCTGCCGCCCAAGTTGAAAATGGGCAACTCCAAATCGCGGGGCGACAATTCAAAATCCCTCATTCCAAATTCAAGATTCCCTTTATCTCCTCCTTGTCGTCGAAGTGGTGCTTCACCCCTTTCACCTCTTGGTAGTCCTCATGGCCCTTGCCGGCCACGAGCACCACGTCGCCCTTTTCGGCCATCATGCAGGCGGCGCGTATGGCCTCGCGGCGGTCAACGATGCTGACCACCTTCTTCATCTGCTTCTGGTCGAGCCCGGCGAGCATATCGTTGATGATGTCCTGCGGGTCCTCAAAGCGCGGGTTGTCGCTCGTTATTATCACCCTGTCGCTCTGGCGCACGGCCTCGCGGGCCATGAGCGGGCGCTTGCCCTTGTCGCGGTTGCCCCCCGCGCCGCACACGGTGATAACGCGCCCCTTGCCGCCGAGCACCTCGTGTATGGCAGCGAGCACGTTGGCCAGGGCGTCGGGCGTGTGGGCATAGTCAACGATGGCCGTAAAGCCCTCGGGCGAGCGCACAGGCTCAAGCCTGCCCCTGACGCTGTGCAGGGTGCTCATCACCACGAGCACGTCTTCCGGCTGCTTGCCCAAGAGCACCGCCGCGCCGTAGACGGCAAGCAGGTTGCTCACGTTGAACTTGCCGATGAACTGCACGCCCACCTCGCGCCCGTCCACTTCGAGGTACATTCCCTCAAAGTGGCACTCGATGATGCGCGCCCTGAAGTCGGCCATGGAGCGCGTGGAGTAAGTCTTCACCGTAGCCTTCGTGTTCTGCACCATCACCATGCCGTTCTTGTCGTCGGCGTTGGTCAGGGCGAAGGCATCCTTAGGCAGCGCGTCGAAAAAAGCCTTCTTGGCGTCGCGGTAGTTCTCGAACGTCTTGTGATAGTCAAGGTGGTCGCGCGTGAGGTTGGTGAAGATGCCGCCCGCAAACTTAAGTCCGCCGATGCGCTTCTGCGCGATGGCGTGGCTGGAGCACTCCATGAAAGCATACTCGCAGCCCGCCTCCACCATCCTGGCCAGCAGTGCGTTAAGCTCTATCGGGTCGGGCGTGGTGTGCGTGGCGGGCAGCCGCTCGCCGTCGATGTAGTTGCACACGGTTGAGACGAGGCCGCACTTGTGGCCCATCTTGCGGAACATGTCGTACAGCAGCGTGGCTATGGTGGTCTTGCCGTTGGTGCCGGTTACGCCCACGAGCCTCAGCCTGCGCGACGGGTCGCCGTAGAAGAGGGTGGCCACAGGGCCAACGGCATCTTCCGTAGAGGCCACCTGCACGTAGGCCACGCCCTCGCTCAGCTCGGCGGGCAGTTCCTCGCAGAGCACCGCGGCGGCGCCCTGCTCCACGGCCTTGGGTATGAAGGCGTGGCCGTCGGCCTGCGTGCCTCGCATGGCCACGAAGAGTTGGCCCGGCCCCACGCGGCGCGAGTCTATCTGAACACCTGTTATTTCGGTCGCCGCGTCGCCTTCGAGGCGCACCGGGGCGACATACTTGAGCAAGTCGCTAAGTTTCATTATGATGGCAATTTTTGGTTCTTTCTTTAGTGGGAGGGTTGGGAGATATGGGAGAACTGGGAGATATGGGAGAACTGGGAGAGCCGCCCTACTCAAGCTCCAGCACACACTCCTGCCCCCGGCGCACGGGGCTGCCCGCCGGACAGCTCTGCGAGCGCACCTTGCCTCGCCCGCTGAGGCGCACCCTGAGGCCGCGGCTCTCAAGCAGGTAAACGGCATCGCGGGCGCCCATGCCCCTTACGTCGGGCACCACGCCAGAGCCAGTGGCCTGGCGCAAGAGGCCAACTTCGTCCTTGCCGCGCGTGGCCTTGCCCCATATAGGGTTGCCCGTGGCATAGCTGCCGCCCCAGTCGCGCCGCGTCTTTATGCCGAGGTGAGCCAGCACGTAGTCGGCCGCGAGCACGTTGCCCGCCTTAACGTCGGGCACCATGGCAGCCGCGGTGTCGCGCGCGTCGTCGATGCTCAGCTTCAGGTGGCGCGCCATCACGCCCTCGGCTATGTGGTGGAACACGAGTCCGCTCATGCCTCCGCCCGAGGCGGGCAGGCCCGACTTGCGTATGCACACTATGCAGCTGTAGCGCGGGTCGTCGGCCGGGAAGTACCCGGCAAAGCTCAGCCAGTAGTCAACGGTGCCGCTGTGATAGCCCGCCGCGCCCTTGGACACCTGCGCCGTGCCGGTCTTGCCGGCCACCTTGAACAGGCGCGAGCCTGCCTTCTTGCCCAGGCCCTGGCTCACCACGTGCTCCAGCACCGTTTGCAACGTGCGCACCGTCTGCGGCTTGCATATCTGTTCCTTCAGCACCACGGGCGGGAACTCCTTGATGGTTTCGCCGTCTTTCACCACCTTCGTCACGAAGCGGGGCTGCATCATCTTGCCGTCGTTGGCTATGGCGTTGTAGAACGCCACCGTGTTGATGGGCGCCACCTGCGTTTCGTAGCCTATGCTCATCCACGGCAGGGCCGTCTTGCTCCAGTTGAGCCACTGCCCTCGCTTGTTCTTCTTGGGCATTCGGATTATTGGCTTGGCGTAGCCCACGAGCGGCAGGCGCAAGTCCTCGGCAATGCCCGTGCGGTAGAGGCCCTCCACGTACTTCTCCGGCTGGCCGTAGTAATAGTGGTCGATGACGTAGCTCACGCCAATGTTGCTGCTCACTTCGAGCGCGCGGGCCACGTTGATGTCCTGGTATCCGCCCCTGCGCCAGTTGTGGTCCTTCATGAAGCGGCCGTGCATCTCCATCACGCCGCTGCCGGTGTGGATCACGAAGCTGGTGTCAACCACCCCGTCGTCGAGCGCCACCATTATGGAAGCAGGCTTGAAGACCGAGCCGGGTTCGCATCGGTAGCTGATGGCGTTGTTCATTATCTCGCGGTATTCGCCGTCGGCGCAACGCGTCATGTTTACCATTGCCTTCACGTCGCCGGTCTTCACCTCCATCAGGATGGCCACGCCCATGTCGCCGTTCACCTTTCGCAGCTCATCAATGAGCGCCCGCTCGGCAATGTCCTGCATTGACACGTCGATGGTGGTAATGATGTCGGCCCCGTTGATGGGCGGCGTCACGGGTATGCTCATGAACTTGTTTAGCACCTTGCGGCGGTGCATCAGCCCGTCGGTGCCGCGCAGCAGCGAGTCGTACGACAGCTCCAGTCCGAAGCGCGCCGTGTCCTTCGAGCCGTAGAGGTCGCCCACGGTGCGGCTGGCGAGCGAGCCGAACGGCCGGCGGCGCGAGTTGAACTCCTCGGCGTGGAAGCCCCCCTTGTACTTCGACAATCGGAATACGGGCAGACTCTTCACCTCGGTGTACGTGCCGTAGTCTATGCGGCGGTGCCATATCGGCCAGTGGCGCGCCATCTTCTTGTGGCCGCGCTCAAGGTCGCGCTTGAACTCCTTGGCCGACTTTTCGGGGAAGATGCGGTGCAGCCCCTCGCAGATGAGGTCAACGCTGTCGCGCCACATAGTGTCCTTCTCCAGCCCCCCGGCCTGGAAGTCCATGAATATCTTGAACTCGGGTATGCTGCTGGCCATGAGCTGTCCGTCGCAACTGAGTATGTTGCCCCGGTTAGGCTTTACGCTCACGCTGTCGCGCGTGAGCCGCGATGCCACCTCGGTCCAGTAGTCCTTCTCGGCAGTCATGATGTAGGCGGCGCGCCCCAGCACGGCTATCCCAGCCGCAGTGAGCAGCGCGGCGAACAATAAGTAGCGCGGCAAGACCTTTTCTCTGTCAAACTTGCTCATTCGTCCTCCTCCGGCACATTAATTATATAAGGAGGCTGGTCGGCCGGATGCAGCAGACTGTCCTCGTTGTTCTTCAGCATCTCCAGTATGTGGCTCTCGCGGCACCGCTCCGTGAGCGTGCTCGAACTCGACAGAGCCTTGTACTTGGCATCCTTCAGCTCGCCCTCCAGGCGGTCGATGGTTATCATGTCCTGCTGGCACTGGTAGCGGAAGGCCACGTAGACCACGACGAACACCACGATGAGCACGAAGAGCCAGATTTGGCTCCTCACGAGCTGCGCCGAGAGGAAATCGCCGCCCAGGATTTTGTGCAGCGTGAGCGCAGACGACGGCTTGGGGTCGTCCTCGCGCACGCTCTCCCTGATGGCCGCAGCCAGCTGCTCGCCCGGATCCATGCCGGGCTGCGCGCCGTCGGTCCCTGCTGTGGTGCCGGCTGCGGTGCCTGCCTGCGGCTCAGCCGTTGGTGCCTGCTTCTGTTCCTTGTCCTTGTCTGCCATGGTCTTGGTGGTTGTATTTCATTCCACGTTTCTTCACGCTCGGCAAAACAAACAGGTTTGCTTTGCTGTCGCTTGGTCAAAACGTCCGTTTTATTATGGTTTGTCTCCGGCGGGGGCGTTCATTGCCCCTCCCCGGCCATCTTCTCGGCCACGCGGAGCTTGGCGCTGCGGCTGCGCGGGTTGGCCAGCTGCTCCTCTGCCGAGGGCGTGAGCGGCATGCCGGGCAACTGCCTCAGCGGTGCGGCGGTGCGCCCGAAGAAGTCTTGCTCCACTCGCCCTGCCACGTTGCCCGCGCGCATCATGTTCTTCACCATGCGGTCTTCGAGCGAGTGGTAGGTGATTATGGCCAGCCGCCCGCCCGGGGCGAGCAAGTCCACTGCGGCCGCGAGCATCTCGGCCAGGGCCTGCATCTCGTGGTTCACCTCTATGCGCAGGGCCTGGAAGAGGCGCGCCGCGTCCTTCTTGGCGCGCTGCGGGGGCAGCAGCCCCTCTACGGCGCGCAGCAGGTCGGCCGTGGTGGCCAGCGGGGCTGCAGCCCGCGCCTTGGCTATGGCTGCAGCCAGGCGCCGCGAGTTCTTCAGTTCGCCGTACAGGTAGAGCACGTCGGCCAGCCGCTCCTCGTCGTAGCCGTTTAGCACGTCGGCGGCCGTGGCCCCGGCGCGCTTGTTCATGCGCATGTCAAGCGGCGCGTCGAAGCGGAAGGAGAAGCCCCTGTCCGCATCGTCGAGGTGGTGGCTCGACACGCCGAGGTCGGCCAGCAGGCCGTCAATGCGCTCCTCGCCGTAGTAGCGCATCCAGTTCTTTAGGTAGCGGAAGTTGCTGCGCACGAATGTGAAGCCCTCGCCGCCGATGGCGTTGGCCTCTGCGTCGGCGTCTTGGTCAAAGGCGTAGAGTCTCCCCCCGGGGCCGAGCCGCCTCATTATCTCGCGGCTGTGGCCTCCGCCCCCAAAGGTTACGTCGACATATACGCCCCCGGGCTTGATGCCGAGGCCGTCTACGCTCTCGCTGAGCATTACAGGAACGTGGTAACAATCCATAACCCCTAAATCATTAATCAGTAATTGGCTTGCCTGCCTCACGGGCAACGCCCGCGCCGCCCATGGCCCCTTGCAGTGCCTCGGCAAAGGCTTGCGGCTCCACGAACGGCTCCTCGGCGGCCTGGGCGGGCCATATCTCGATGGTGTCGCCCATGCCGATGAAGCGCACGTCCTGGGCTATGGCGGCCTGGCGCAGGCAGCGGCGGGGGATGAGGAAGCGGCCGTTGGCGTCGAGGGCCACCGGCTCCACCTCCGACACGAACTGGCGGAAGAGCTGCTGCTCGGCCATGTCCCAGCGGCTGAGGCGGCGGCGCAGGCCGTCCATCTGCTCGCCCCACACGCTCTCGGGATAGAGCACGAGGCACGGCTGGAACACGTCCTTGCGCATCACAAGGCCCTGCTCGCCCGCCCCCTGCAGCACCTTGCGGAACGCCGCAGGCAGGAACACGCGCCCCTTGGCGTCGAGCTTTGCCTCTATGTTTCCCAGAAAACGCATCATGGCTTTGCCTCTACTGTGCCTCCGGCCCGGGCCAACGCCACTGCGGCGCGCCGCAAGCGCAGGCAGCGGAACTGCCAAAGACTATCTGCGGCAAAGATACACATTTTCCACCACATCGCCCCACTTTCCCCCACTTTTTTTGCTCCGTTGCCCGCATTTTCTTGACCTGCCGCCCACTGCCCGCGCCCTGCCCTGCCTGCCGCACAGTGCCTGTGGCCGCCGGGGTGGAGGTAAATAATGTTTACCTTGCGCCCCGCCCGGCAGCCATGGGCGCCAAACGGCATAGCCGAACGGCCTCTTCCGCACGGCCAAACAGGCCGTTCCGGGGCGCAAAACAGGCCGTTTGGCGACGCAAAACGGCACATGCGGTCAACCCGCTGGCAATCAACCAATTAGCACGACTGCTGCAAATCATTTGCAAAAGGCTATTTTTCTTTACAAAACCACCCCGCAGGAAGTTCCCGGCACTGCCTTGCCGCCCGCACAGTGTTAAATCGACGTAAAGGCGGGCAGGCGCGCTTGGCTGCGTGCGGAAAATTGCGTAACTTTGCCACGGGAGCGATGCGGCGGGCCACGCAGGCCCACGCCACGCCCCACGAGACACAACTGCAATCAACAACAGCCATGGAAAAGAGACGGACAAAGAAGCAAAAGGCCGAGGATTGGGCAGCGTTCATGGAGAAGCTGAGGAACACCCCGAAGGACAGACTCTCAAAGGCAGCGAAGTATGTGCTTGAGCATGAGGATGAAGACGGGACGTATTGGATGGACATGAAAGCTGTGCTCAAATGAGATTGTACCTTGACACAAACATCATAGTGTACTTTCTTTTCAACCGAGGCGAACTGGCAACCGACGTGAGCGAGATGCTGTTTGACTACTCAAACGCATTGTTCGCCAGCTCAGTATGCGTACACGAAATGATTCACTTGAGCCAAATCGGCAAGGTGCAGATGGTGGCCAAAGGTAAGCGCAAGCTTGTTGACCCACAGAAAATCATAGAAAGCATACACTCGGCAGGCATAGAGATAACGGCAATAAACGAGCGCCACCTCGCCACGCTCGCCTCACTGTCCATGCACGACGAGCACCGCGACCCAAACGACAGGTTGATAATAGCACAGGCCATGGCAGACCGTGTGCCGCTTATCAGCTCAGACCACAAGTTCGGCCTGTATGTAAAAGATGGCCTGCAATGGGTGTTCAACAGGCGATAGGCAGAACCTACCACATAAACCAAGCAAGCATGGCACAAAACCTCAACACCCTTGCCCGCGAAGCCACCACGCTGCTGCAGCGGCTCATAGCCACGCCGTCGCCAAGCCGCGACGAGAAAGCCGCCGCCGACCTGCTCGAAGCGCAGATGCACGACTGGGGCCTGCACACCCGCCGCGAGGCCAACAATGTGTGGGCAGTGGCCCCGGGTCACGACGACAGCCGCCCCACGCTACTGCTCAACGCCCACATAGACACGGTGAAGCCCGTGGCCTCGTGGACGCGCCAACCCTTCTGCCCCGCCGTGGAGGGCGACCGCCTCTACGGACTGGGCAGCAACGACTGCGGCGGCGGGCTGGTGAGCCTGCTGCAAGCGTTCCGCTTGATGGCCGGTGCCGCGCGTGGCTACAACCTCGTCTACCTCGCCTCGGCCGAGGAGGAGGTGTCGGGCGCCGACGGCATAAGCCGCGCCCTGCCGCTGCTGCCGCGCATCGATGCGGCCATAGTGGGCGAACCTACGGCCATGCAGCCGGCATTTGCCGAGAAGGGGCTGATGGTTATCGACGCCACAGTCCACGGACGCTCGGGCCACGCCGCCCGCGCCGAGGGCATCAACGCCATCTACGAGGCTCTTGACGACCTCGTGTGGCTGCGCTCCTACCGCTTCGACAAGGTAAGCTCCCTGCTCGGCCCCACGCTGGCCACCGCCACCGTGATAAGCGCCGGCACGCAGCACAACGTGGTGCCCGACGAGTGCCGCTTCACCATCGACGTGCGCACCAATGAGCTTTACTCCAACGAGGAAGCTTTTGGCATATTGCAAAGCCACATGAAGAGCCAGCTCAAGGCGCGCTCCTTCCGCCTCGGCTCGTCGGGCATCGACCCCGCCCACCCGTTGGCCGCCCGCTGCCTGGCCTTGGGCATGAAGCCCTTCGGCTCGCCAACGCTCTCCGACCAGGCCCTCATGCCCTTCCCTTCGATAAAGCTCGGGCCGGGCAACTCGGCCCGCTCCCATTCCGCCGACGAGTACATCTGCCTCAGCGAGATAGCCGGGGCCATTGACATTTACGCCCGGCTGCTCGGCGGACTGAGGCTGTGAGAACCAAATACACAAAGGCCGTGCCGCCCCGACTGTTGCGGAGCGGCACGGCCTTTGGCAATAACCCCCTGTTTTTCAGTAAACGTAAACGCGGTAGTCCTTAAGCCCTGCTGGCGCGCCCTGCTCGGCGCGGGGCAGGTATTCAAGTGCCGTCACGGTGTGCTCGGCGCCGAGGTCGATTACCACCACGTGCGGATACTTGGCCCGGCGGTCGGTCTGCCAGTAGGTTGACTCCTGCAGGTCGAACACCTTGTCGGCCATGTAGTTGCCGCCGCTGACGTCCTCGCTGTCGGCATACTTCACCGTCCACGGCTCGCGGCTGAGGCGTTTGCCCCGGGCGTCGAGCACGTAAAGCTCGGCTATGGCGGCCAGCTGCTTGCCGTCGTGGGCATTCAGGCCCTCAATGGCCACGTAGCGGCCTTTCTTCGGCGCGGCGAGCCTCACCGTCTGCCAGCCGTTGCCGGGCGCGAACGAGCCTTGGGCGGCCAGCGGCAGCTCCTTGGTGCTGAGCGTTTCGCCGGGCTTGCGGTGGGTGGCGGGGCGGGCAACGTTGAGCTTGTTAAGCTCGGGCGCAGCCTGGCCGTGGCACACGGGGGCGGCCTTAGGACCCACGATGTCGAGCACTATCACCTCGTTCTTGCCCTTCTTGAGCCAGCAGCCCGGCACGTAGAGCGTCTGCTGCGGGCCTATGTTCCAGTAGCGGCCTATGGCGTGGCCGTTCACGTAGACCAGTCCCTTGCCGAAAGCCTCCATGTTGAGGAAGGTGTCGCCGGTTTTCTTTAGCGTGAAGTAGCCCCGGTAGTAGCCCCGGCGGCCTTCGGGGTGAGCCATCACCTCAACGTCCTTCGTGATTGAGTTGTCCACTGCGGCGCGGGCGACGGCATAGGTGTCGGGTATGCGCTCGCACGCCCAGTCCTTCAGGTTCCACGTAACCTCGTCTCCGTCAACCTCGGCCTTCAGCGTCACGGGGCCGGTGATGCCCTTCGGGTCGTTGATGGCCCGGCCGAAGTTTATGCGCCCCATGCCCTCCACGAGCACGGCGAGCGTCTGCCCCCGCTTCACGGGCGGCAACGTGAGCGACCGCTGCCGCTGCACACGGTCGATGGTGCCGATGTACTTCCTGTCGATGAACACCTGCGCGTAGTCGTGCGCCTCGTCGATGGTGAGCACGCTCCTCACCGGCACCTCGGGCAGCAGCGTGGAGTAGTTGGCCACGCCCCAGCCCATGTCCATCTGCTCGAAGGTGAGCGGGTCGCGCCCCTCTATGGTGGTGTCTGCTGCTGTCATGAGCGGCTCAAAGTCGGCAAGCTCAAACTGCGGCACCGTTATTATGCCGGCAACGGGCTTAGGCACGGCGGGCAGCTTCTTGTCGCTGTACTTCTGCATCACTTCGCGCAGCTTGTAGTATTTCTCCGTTGGCAGGCCGTACTCGTTTATAGGGGCGTCGTAGTCGTATGAAGTTACGTCGGGCTGGAAGCCTGGCGAGTTGGCGCCGGCCCAGTGGCCGAACGACGTTCCGCCGTGGGTCATGTAGAGAGAGAATGAGATTCCCTTCGAGAGCATCTCGTCGATGCCCTTCACCATGCGCTCTGCGGGGCGTGTTTCGTGGCGCGCCCCCCACTTGTCGAACCACCCGCTCCAGTACTCGGAGCACATGAGTGGCGACTCGGGGCGCAGTTCGCGGAGCTTCTTAAACTGGTCGTCGATGTTGGCGCCCGTGCCGAAGTTCATCGTCCACACGAGGTCGTCGAGCCCGTTTTTGGTGAAGTTGCTGGCCCAGTCGCACTGGAACAGGGCCACATCCTTGAAGCCGGCGGCGCGCACGGAGTCGCGTATGGCCGACACGTAAGCCTTGTCCTGCCCGTAGGAGCCGTACTCATTCTCCACCTGCACCATTATTATGGGGCCGCCGTTCTGTATGGTCAGCGGCGCAAGCTGCTCGCCCACCTTGTGCATGAAGCGGCCCACGCGCTCCATGAAGTAGGGGTCTTGCTCGCGCAGGCGTATGTCTTTCTTCTTGAGCAGCCACCATGGCAGGCCTCCCATCTCCCATTCGGCGCACACGTAAGGGCCGGGGCGCACTATGACGTACATCCCGTTCTTCTGCGCCAGGCGGCAGAACTCGGCTATGTCGTTCTGCCCGGTGAAGTCGAACTCGCCCTCGCGCTGCTCGTGTATGTTCCAGAACACGTACATGCAGATGGTGTTCATGCCCAGCGCGCGGCACATCCTGATGCGGTGCTCCCAGTAAGGGCGCGGTATGCGGGGGTAATGCAGCTCGGCGGCCTTCACCACGAAAGGTTCCCCGTTGAGCACGAATGTCTTGTCGCCGGCGGCGAACGTGCCGCCCTTTGCGGCTGCCAAAGGCACCGATGGCAGCCCGGCCAGCATGGCCGCCAGTGCCAGTTGGCACAGAAATCGTTTCTTTTTCATATTGTCTTCGTAATGATTTGCATTATGCGGGCAAAAACAATGCAAGCGAGCGGAAAGGGAACTTGTTCCCAATTTCCCGGGCGCAGCTTATTTTCTACAAAGTTAATGCAAAAAAACGAGATACAAGGCAAACCACAGGAATATGATTGAAAAAATGCAAGAGGGCGCACCAGGAGCCAAGCCCCGGTGCGCCCTCAAGTATCCCAAATCGGTCGTTAGACCGCAAAACCAACAATTTCACTTGATTGTTGGCTCTTCAGCCGTCTTCCGCACTGCTGCGGGCAGATTGCTTTCCGCTTTTTCTCGATGTAGCCCGCTACATCTTCGACAAAACCGAAAATCAATCTGCCCGCAGCAGCACGAAATCCGACTAAAGTCTAACGACCGATTCGGGATTATACGCAAAAACGGTTTGTGCCGACAGGCCGCGCGCCTCAAGCCTGCGCCTTGTCGGCTATGGCCTGCATGATGAGGCCTTCAAGCTCCTCGCACAGCTCGGGGTTGTCCTTGAGCAGGGCCTTGGTGGCGTCGCGGCCCTGCGCCAACTTCGACCCGCCGTAGGAGAACCAGCTGCCGCTCTTCTGTATTATGCCGTGCTCTACGCCGAGATCTACAATCTCGCCTATCTTCGATATGCCCTCGCCGAACATTATCTCGAACTCCGCCTTGCGGAAAGGCGGGGCCACCTTGTTCTTTACCACCTTTACGCGCACTTGGTTGCCGATGACGGTGTCGCCGTCCTTGACGCCCGTAACCTTGCGGATGTCGATGCGCACGCTGGCATAGAACTTAAGCGCGTTGCCGCCGGTGGTGGTCTCCGGGTTGCCGAACATCACGCCAATCTTCTCGCGCAGCTGGTTGATGAAGATGCAGGTGGTGTTTGTCTTGCTTATGGTGCCGGTGAGCTTGCGCAGGGCCTGGCTCATCAGGCGGGCCTGCAAGCCCACCACGTTGTCGCCCATGTCGCCCTCAATCTCTTTCTTCGGGGTGAGCGCGGCCACTGAATCGACCACGAGAATGTCGATGGCCGACGAGCGTATAAGCTGGTCGGCAATCTCAAGGGCCTGCTCGCCGTTGTCGGGCTGCGATATCCACAGGTTGTTGACGTCCACGCCCAACTTCTCGGCATAGAAGCGGTCGAAGGCGTGCTCGGCGTCGATGAACGCGGCTATGCCGCCCATCTTCTGGGCCTCGGCTATGGCATGGATGGCCAGGGTGGTTTTTCCTGACGACTCGGGACCGTAGATTTCTATTATCCTTCCGCGCGGATAGCCGCCCACTCCGAGCGCGGCGTTGAGCCCGATGCTGCCCGTGGGTATAACGTCCACGTTTTCTATCTGCTCGTCGCCAAGCTTCATTATGGAGCCTTTGCCGAAGTCTTTCTCTATCTTGGCCATGGCCGCCTGGAGGGCTTTGAGCTTGCCCTCTTGCAGGTTGGCCTCGCTTGTGTTGTCTTTTTCTTTTGCCATTGTCTGTGTTATTTAACTGTGTAGTTTAAAGGTTCCGTCCTGTGGCGCTGCATGGCAGAGTGCCTTACGAACGGCAGGATGCCTGCCAGCACTTCCCTTACATAGCCGGTGCGCTTGCAATAAGCCTCGAAGGAGTCGTGGCGGAAGTCGAAGTCGTGCCGCCACAGGAAGCCCGGGCTTCCGTACACGTAGGTTACGTCCTGTATGCGCTCGTTGGCCTCGTCCTTGCCCTGGCCGCCGTCGCCCTTGGCGAGCGCGTCGAGGTTGGCCTTCGACGGCACTATGAGCGTGGTGCCGTGCTTGGCGGCATAGCTGCGCAGCAGCCCGAACACCTTGTCGTAGCTCTGCTTTACCTTGTCGAGGCAGAAGTTCCTGTAGGCCGACTCGCCGAGGTTCTGTATGGGGCGCACCTGCAGCACGTCCACCTTAAGGTCGGCAAACACATCGGGAAACAAGGCCAGCTCCTCCACGTTGTCCTCGTTGACGGTGTAGTTTATGCGGAGCCTGAAGCCCGGATGGGCGGCCTTCACCTTCCTCAGGCCGTCGAGCAGCTGCGTGAAGCGGTCGAAGCGCGCGTGCTGCATGAAGTACTCGTAAGTCTGGCGGGTAAGTCCGTGTACCGAAAGTATCAGCTCGTCGAGCCCTGCGGCCACCAGCTCGTCGAGCTTCTGGCCATCGAGCAGGTTTCCGTTAGTTGTCAGCGAAATGTGGGGTATGCCCATCTCCCTGCCTATGCCCACCAGTTCGGGCAGCTGCCGATAGAGGGTCGGCTCGGCGCCGCAGCCTATTTGCAGGCGCATAACGCGGTGGAACATGGCCTTGGCCATGCAGCGGTAGTCGTCGAGCGATAGTTGCTCCCTGCTTGGCGCCTTGTAGCCCTCGCCGCTGAAGAAGCACATTCGGCATCTGAGGTTGCACATCAGCGTGGGGTCGAGGAACAGCCCGAGGTACCGGCGACCCGACAGGTAGAAAGCCAGTACGCCCACGTGCTTCACCCAAGGACTGCGTATGCGGCTGAAAATCTTAAGCAGAGAGTAGAATTTGTCCATCCTTCAAGTTGTGTGTCTTAAAGCGTTTGGCTGCGGCACTGGCGCCGGCAGGGGCGTGGAAGCCTCCGCCGGCAGGCCAATGGCTACAGCTCCAGGTCGCCGCCAAACACCTCGTGCCAGGGCAGGCCCTGCTTGTTAAGCTGCTCCATGAATGGGTCGGGGTCGAACTCCTCCACGTTCCACACGCCTGGCTTGCGCCACAGGCCCTTGAGGAACATCATCGCGCCGATCATCGCCGGCACTCCCGTGGTGTAGCTCACGCCCTGCATACCAGTTTCCTTGTATGCCTCCTGGTGCTTGCAGTTGTTGTATATGTAATAGGTAAGCTCCTTGCCGTCCTTCAGTCCGCGTATGCGGCAGCCTATGCTCGTCTCGCCGTCGTAGTTGGCGCCAAGGTCCTGCGGGTTGGGCAGCACGGCCTTGAGGAACTGCAGCGGCACAATCTTCACCTTGGCGGTGTTGCCCGAGCCGTCGGCCAGCGGTGCCTCGTACTCCACCTCGTCGATGCGCGACATTCCGATGTTCTGTATCACGTCGAGATACGTAAGGTACTGCTGCCCGAAGGTCATCCAGAAGCGGGCCAGCTTTATGGTGGGGTAGTTCTTCACGAGGCTCTCCAGCTCCTCGTGGTGCATGAGGTAGCTCTCGCGCGGGCCTATGTTTGGGTAGGTCAGGGGCTTGTGTACGGCCAGCGGCTCGGTCTCTATCCACTCGCCGTCCTTATAGTACAGGCCCTTCTGCGTTATCTCGCGGATGTTTATCTCGGGGTTGAAGTTGGTGGCAAAAGCCTTGTGGTGGTTGCCGGCGTTGCAGTCCACGATGTCGAGCTGCTGTATCTCGTCGAAGTGGTGCTTGGCGGCGTAGGCGG
This sequence comes from uncultured Prevotella sp., assembly GCA_944320105.1. GTDB lineage: Bacteria > Bacteroidota > Bacteroidia > Bacteroidales > Bacteroidaceae > Prevotella. Next base: position 20,225 of record CALUGA010000024.1, read on the forward strand.
TGAAGATGCCGCTCACGCCGGGGTCGAAGCCGCAGCCGAGGATGGCGGTAAGCCCGGCCTGCTCGAAGCGATCCTTGTAGGCCCACTGCCATGAGTACTCAAAGTGGGCCTCGTCGCGTGGCTCGTAGTTGGCCGTGTCGAGGTAGTTGCACCCGCAGGCCAGGCAAGCGTCCATGATGGTGAGGTCTTGGTAAGGCAAGGCCAGATTGACAACGATGTCGGGCTTGTAGCTGTCCATCAGTGCCTTGAGCTGTTCCACGTCGTCGGCATCCACCTGCGCCGTCTTGATGGCGGGGTTGCCGATGGCCTTAACTATCTGGTCACACTTTTCCTTGCGCCGACTTGCTATCATGAAGTCGGTGAAGACATCGGCATTCTGGGCAATCTTGAATGCCGCAACCGTGGCGACGCCTCCGGCGCCGATCATTAAAACTTTTCCCATAGTCTGTGTGTGTATGATTGTTTGTCTTGTTGCTTCGTTTCAGTATGGCTTTATCTCCTCGGCCTTGATGCCGAGCGCGCTCATTAGCGAGTAGCCCAGTATCTCCTGCCGGAAGTTGCCTCCCGCCATGGGCTGCATGGCAAAGACGGTTACGCGCTTGTCGTCGGCAACGCGGCTGAGGGCGCGGCGCACGTCGTCGTATATAAGCTCGGCATTGGGAATGAGCATCACGCGCTTCACTTCGGGCGCGGCGCACACCACCTCCACGGCCTCGGTGAAGAGGCTTCCGCCGCCGGTGGGCTTCACCGCAGGCAGCGAGCTGAATGTGAACTCGCCGAGGTTGTCGCTGAAAGCCTTGCCGTCAAGGTCGGCGGCATAGTCGCCCGGCTCGAAGTTCTCCAAGCGGCTGCGGCTCTCGCCGTGGAGCAGCACCACCTGGGTAGTGTGCTCCCCGGGCCTCAGCCCTCCGTCGAGGGCTATGCAGTCTACCCACCTCGCCATGTCGGCCTTGGGTATGCGCCGGCCAATGATGCGCTCAAAGTTCACGATAATGTCGAAAGCCACGGCGTCAACGTAGTCAGCATCGGCGATAATGACGTTCTCGCTCCACCGTGCCTGGTCAAGATTGGTGTTCATACTGCAAATTTACGACATTTCCACATATCCGCCAAACAAAACCACGATTTATTGGGCCGAAGCCCCGCCCCGGCATCCCGCGCATGGCTCCGCCCCGGCCTTGTGGCGGCGTTGGTGCTTCACTCCCACGCCATGTTGTTGTATATGAGCGTGTCCTTGCCCGAGGGCAGTTCGCGGTAGGTTATGTTGAAGTAGGTGCCTGTGGTGTCCATCTCCTCGCGGCCGTATGTGGAGAGCAGGTAGCTGGCCGAGCGCACCGTGCTGAACTCCCCGTCCTCGTTTGGGGCGAGGATGCCCTTGTAAGTGTGGTTGCGCGCCGTGGCCCACCTCATGTTGGTGCCGTTGGAATACAATATGTCGACCGTGGCCCTGAGGCTCACCGCAAAATCGTAAGTGTCGTGGGTTGCCACGGGCGCGGCCTTGGGCAGGTAGCGGGCCGAAAGGGCATAGACCCTGTCCTTGCCCGGGGCGTACACCACCGTCTTGGTCCACGCGCCATCCTCCACCGTGTCCTTCTTCATGCTGCCGTCGGCGTCGTAATACTCCACCTGCACGTCGGCCACCTCCCTCACGTTGGGGTCGGCCAGCTGCAAGGCATATTCTGTGCGGTAGCCGGTTATTGACTTCTCGCCGAAGTCAAGCCCGGGTCCCGATGGCGCATCGTCGTCGCCGCACGAGGCAAGGGCCAGCGGCACGGCCACGGCCATGGCAGCCGCTATGCTGCAATACTTTCTTGTGTTCATGTCAATGTGATGTTTGTTATCGTGCCTGCAAAGTTACTCCAAAATCCCGCAGCGGCCAACGCACGCGCCGCCATTTGGCCCGCACGGGGCCTATTTTTATGATTTTATTGCAAACTGCCGCTCATTTTCTGCCCGCACGGCAAGCTCTTCCGCCTATTTTCACTAACTTTGCACCAAGCGATGAAACCTACACTGCAATACATCAGCAGGCAGTTCGCCGAGTTCAACGATGCCTACTTCAACGGCGAGCTGCCCCTCCCGGCGTTCGCCTTGGGCAGGGCGCGCACCGTGCTCGGGCAGTTCAGCTGCCGCAGGTTGCGCTCGTGGTTCCCGGGGCGGCGCAAGCTCAGCGGCTGCACCATAAGGATGAGCACATACTACGACCTGCCCGAACGCGAGTGCCAGAACGTGCTGCTGCACGAGATGATTCATTACTACATTGCCTACAAGGGCATACGCGACACATCGCCCCACGGCCGCGTGTTCCGCTCCATGATGGAGCACCTCAACAATGCCCACGGCTGGGGCATAACGGTGCGCACCGACACTCGCCGTTGGGCCAAGGCCGAGCCAGCCCGCCCAAGGCAAAGGCTCGTGCTCGCGCTTACCATGGCCGACGGGCGCTGCTTCCTCTCGGTGGTCAACCGCAAGTACTGCGCAGCCATAGAGCGCGAGGTGCTGCGCAACAAGGCCATCGCCAGCCACCGCTGGGTGCTGACTGCCGACGAGTCCTTCAGCGACTACCCCACCGTGCGCACCCTAAGGGCGCGCCGCGTCTCGCGAGAGACATACCTCAAAGCCACAGGCGGCGCACCGCCCAAAGGCACGACATAGAACATCACCAATAACTATAAGCCAATGAGAAAACTTTTTCTATCCCTTGCCTTGACCCTTGCCATAGGCGGCCAGGCGCAAGAGGGCGCCCAACAGTGGGCGCTGCAAGAGCCAACGAGCGGCCGGACGGTGCTGCTGACCGACGTCAGCTTCCTGCTGGCCTCCGACTGGCAGGACTCCTTTTCCATCGTATGCAAAGACGGGAACGTGATAACCGGAGCCGAAACCGTAAACTTCGTCAAGGCCGCAGCCAGCGGCATAGCCTCTGCCACAGCCCCCGGAAGCGGCCCGCAGGTGGCCATCTGCGCCGCCTGGAGGCTGACGCTTACGGGCTGCAAGCCCGGCACGGCCATCGCCATCCACGATGCCTCGGGGCGCATGGTGGCTTCCATGACCGCCGCCGGAGGGCAGGCCAGCATCGACCTGGGCCATCTCGCCACCGGGGTCTACCTGCTCCGCGCCGGCGAAACCACGGTTAAGTTCATGAAGAAATAAACGAAACAGACTACAGCATGAATACAAAGATACTTGCAATTGCCGCCTTGGCGGCCTGCCACGCAGTGTCGGCCACGGCGCAGTTCGTGGCCGAGAAGAGCACAGGCGAACAAATAACGATGAACGGCAACAACATCGTCTTCACGCAAGACGGCGCCACCGGCGAGTGGACAGTGGGCGGGCAAGACGTGAGCCAGCTGCGCTCGCTGAGCATAATGCCCATGGCCAACCGACTGGCCGCCTACCAAGCGCCGGCCTACACCGACTACTACCGCTCCACGTCGGGCTGGGACCAGCGCCATGAGTGGAACCTTGCTAACGTACACGACCCCTCAGTGGTAAAGGCCGACGACGGATATTACTATATGTTCACCACCGACGCGAGCTTCGGCAACGCCCACACGGGCCACGGCCACTTCATGTGCCGCCGCTCAAGAAACCTCGTTGACTGGGAGTTCCTCGGCACCACCATGCCTTCGCTCCCGGCATGGGTAGAGCCTAAACTCAACGAGATACGCGCCGCCATGGGCCTGGGGGCGAGCACGGCCAACTTCGCCGACGACACGCAGTTTGGCTTCTGGGCACCGTGTGTGCGCAAGGTGAAGCCGGGACTCTACCGTATGTACTACGCCATAACCTGCCCGGGAACCATCGACGGCGACGGAACATGGACCGAGCGAGCCTTCATCGGCATGATGGAGACGGCCACACCTGCCGACGTGGACAGCTGGCAGGACAAGGGATACGTGGTCACCAACGCCTCCGACCGCGGCCTGAACTTCCATGTGAAAGCCGACGACTGGGCCAACTGCTACTTCAAGTGGAACGCCATCGACCCCTCGTACATCATCACCCCCGAGGGCGACCACTGGCTCATATACGGCTCGTGGCACTCGGGCTTCGCCGCCCTGCAGCTCAACCCCGACACCGGAATGCCCATGCAGGAGCAGGGCAACCCCTTCGGCAGCGACATATCGGCCTATGGCCAGCTCATAAGCACGCGCCAGATGGGCAACCGCTGGCAGGCATCTGAGGCTCCCGAGGTGGTTTACCGCGACGGATGGTACTATCTCTTCATGGCTTACGACGAGCTGAGCGTGGCCTACAACACGCGGGTGGTGCGCTCCCGCAGCATCACCGGCCCCTACGTGGGCATCGACGGCACCGACGTCACCAACCGTGGAGGCGATGCCTACCCAATACTCACCCACCCCTACAAGTTCGCCGAGCACTGCGGATGGGTGGGCGTGAGCCATTGCGCCGTGTTCGACGACGGGCAGGGCAACTGGTTCTACTCCTCGCAGGGCCGCCTTCCGGCCGGTGTCTACGGCGACGATTACAGCAACGCCATCATGATGGGGCAGGTGCGCCGCATAATATGGACTGAGGATGGCTGGCCGCTCGTGCTGCCCGAGTGCTACGGAGCCGTGCCTCAGGCCCCCATCAGCGAGGATGAGCTTGCCGGCGCGTGGGAGCACATAGCCCTCGACTATGCCTACCAGCACCAGGACGGCTCATCGGCCATCATTCTGCGCGCCGACCACACCGTGGGCGGCGCGCCCTTCGAGGGCGAACGGTGGAGCTTCGACGCCGCCAAGAACATCCTCACCATAGGCAGCGCCAAGCTCTACGTGGCCCGCGAGGCCGACTGGGAGACGTCGCCGCGCAAGGCCACGCTCGTTTACGCCGGGCTTGACGGCAGGCGGACGCTGTGGGGCAAGAAGTCGCAACCGCAGATTACCATCGGCGCAACGGACAACTCGGCCTCCTTCTGGACGGCGTTCTCGCCATACTACACGATAGACGGGGGCGAAGGCACGTTCAGCTTTGCCTTCACTAACCACACCGACCGCGCCAACCCATGGGACAACTGGATACTTGCCATCACCAACGGCGAGGAGCGGGGACTGGGCAGATACAAGGAATATGCCGTGATCAGGGCCGATGCCTATGGCTGGGGCGACTACGCCACCGAGGCACAGCGCACCGCCGGCATGGCCTACGACTACGACATGAGCACCTTCGCGGCCGACATGGATGGGGCCAACGTAAGCCTCAATGTAACCATAAGCGGGGGCAAGATGGACATGGAGGCCATAACAACCACCACCGACGGGCGCACGTTCACCTACACTTACACCGTGAGCGGACTGCCTGCCGGAGCCAAGGGGACGTTCCTCACCACTGAGAAAGGCCATCTCGTGCTGAGCAGCGGCGACTGCCACGCCACGTCGGCGGCCACGAGATAGGCTGCCACGCTGGCCAGACCGCACGAAATGTGAAAGGCTTCGCAGGGGCATACGCACCGCCCTAGCGGAGCCTTTCCTGCTTTGCGGCAGGCCGGAAGCCTCGTCATTGGCCACGCATGGAAAGGGATTTGGGTTTAACCCAAATCGGTCGTTAGACCGCCAAAACGACATTTCCACTTGATTGTTGGCTCTTCAGCTGTCATCCGCACTGCTGTCGGCATCTTGCTTTCCGATTTTTCTCGATGTAGCCCGCTACATCTTCGATAAAACCGAAAATCAATCTGCCTGACAGCAGCACGAAATCCAACTGAAGTCTAATGACCGATTTGGGTTTAATTGCCAACCAAACTATGCACGCAACAAATACCATCATCCTCGCTGCTGATGCCCAAAAAGGGGCGGAAGCCGCACTAACGGCCTTCCGCCCCCTCAAGAACGATGTCTGGATTTAACCCAGGAACAGCGTCATCCCAAACACTTTTTACCTAAAATTTTCCACAGCGCTCTTCTTTACAGGCGAAAGCACATAATCGATGGGAGCGAAAGCATCCACCGTGTCGCCATCCACGACAACGTCCTCAACCGTCATGCTGAACGTCAGGGTCGAGTCGGCAGCCTCATAACGGGCCATCGCGCCGGGGGCGAAGGCCATACATATATGCTTGGCGGTCTCGCCCACATTGACGTCGAAGCAGAGGGAGTCGGCAGTCAAATCCATCACTACGCTGCCTCCTACCACCGATGCCGAATAGACCGAGGCGTAAGGCACGCTGTCTATTGAGGCAATCGCCTCTTCAAAGCCGTCTTCGCCTACGGCAGCCGCCACTATCTGGTCTACGGGAAAAGCTGCGATGCGCAGCGAGTCGCCGTCCACGGATACGTCGACCGTAGTGTCGCGTTCGCCCACGGTGAGCTTGCCGTCCGGGTATGAGCCTACCACAGCCGATTTTGACAGGACGTTGCCACTGCCGCCATTTTCGTCATCGTCACACGAAACAAACATTGTTGCAGCCATACAGAGGGCAAACATCATCGGCATAACGGTAAAAGGACTCTTTGTCTTGGTCATTCTTTTCATTTCTTCTCTTTAAATTTTAGTTGTTGTTCTTTGTGTAGTTTTTGTGAGTACTCGTCTACATAAACAATGACCGGGCCATTCCTTGCGCGCCGTAGCCGCTTTTTACGATTCTTTACGCGAGTTCGGGATAAGAAAACTTAGAAAAGTGCCAGTTGTGGCGTTTTTTCGATGTGTACTGGCAGTG
>CALUGA010000025.1 GCA_944320105.1 uncultured Prevotella sp.
GAGGCACTGCCAGTACACATCGAAAAAACGCCACAACTGGCACTTTTCTAAGTTTTCTTATCCCGAACTCGCGTATAGAATCATGTTCAACTCAGCCATTCAGCAAGGCATATCTTCATACTACCGCCATGCTACCGCCATGAAAAAAAGGCCGAAAGTTTTCATGAAAAGATTTTGCGCTATGGCCAAAAATGGCTATCTTTGCAAACTACCATAATACTACCTCCCGATGAGACAGCTGAAAATAAACAAATCTATAACCAATCGTGAAAGCGCATCCCTTGACAAATACTTGCAAGAGATAGGCAGGGAAGAACTTGTGTCGGTCGAGGAGGAAGTGGAACTGGCACAAAGGATAAAGAAAGGCGACCGCAAGGCCCTTGAAAAGCTCACGAGGGCAAACTTGAGGTTCGTGGTGTCGGTGGCAAAGCAATACCAGAACCAAGGGCTGAGCCTGCCCGACCTCATCAACGAGGGCAACGTGGGGCTGATAAAGGCTGCCGAGAAGTTCGACGAGACACGCGGCTTCAAGTTCATATCCTACGCCGTATGGTGGATAAGGCAGAGCATACTGCAAGCCATAGCCGAACAGAGCCGCATAGTAAGGCTACCGCTAAACCAGGTAGGCTCGGTGAACAAGATAAACAAGGTGCTCAATAAGTTTGAGCAGGAAAACGAGCGCAAGCCGTCGATAGAGGAAATATCGGAGAAAGTTGACCTGCCCGAAGACAAGATAGACGACGCGCTGAAGATAAACAGCAGGCATGTGTCGGTAGACGCCCCGTTTGCCGACGGCGAGGACAACAGCCTGCTCGACGTGCTCGTGAACAACGACTCGCCAATGGCCGACAACACGCTGGTGCTCGAATCGCTCCGCGCAGAAATAAACACCGCACTGCAAGGGCTGAACGAGCGGGAGCGCAACGTAATAGAAGCCTTCTTCGGCATCAACCAGCCGGAGATGACGCTCGACGAGATTGGCACGAAATACGGACTGACACGCGAACGCGTGAGGCAGATAAAGGAAAAGGCCATAAGACGGCTGCGCAACAGCACAAAGAACAAAATACTCAAAGCATATTTAGGACAATAACCAACCAGCAGATGAAACTTTTCAAGTTCGCTTTTGCAACGCTGCTCGCCACAATGGCGATGGCAGCCGCCGACGTGAGCGCAAAGGGCAAGGCAGTGCCCAGCATCTACATCTTCGGATTCTCGGCATCGTTCACCGACTCGGTGGTGTACTTCACCAACGTACAGAAAGTGGACAGCGCATGGCTCGACACTAAGACAAAATTCCTGCTCGGACGCGAAAACTACTCGTACCAGCTCAAGAATTTTCTGGCCGACAAGCGGCAGGAACCTAACCGCACTTGCCTCGTGGTGTATGGCCGCACAAGGAAGGAAGCCGAGAAGAAGTACGCCAAAATGAAGAAGCTATACATCGAAAAGAGCAAGGGCATGTATGACGTAAAGTTCATAAACGAGACCGACTTCAAGTTCCTGCCCATCGACATGAGCTACGAGATTGGCGACAAAGTGACCCAAGCGCCCACTGCACAATAGGCGGCAAAACCGACGGCAAGGTGCAAAGATAGCTGTGACGGCAGGGCAAAAGCCGACAGGGAGAGAAAGGACAGATGTACTTCAACATTGCAGGATTCGCGATAAGCCTCTCGGGCAAGGGCGAAGAAGCCTTTGCCGAGGGGCTGTTGCCTTCGTTTGGGGCGTTCTGCACCGAGGCGGCAGGCGCAGAACAGCTGTTCACGATGCACGTGGACGACTCGCCACTACCTGCAATTGAGCCTGCGGCGGCAATGGACTTCGACACCGGCAACGGCCACACCCTCGTTTGCCCAAGGGCTGACGGGAGTTACCAATTTGCCATAAGCAACACCGAAAGACGCCCATGCTGCCTCCTGGAAACCAACAGCGACTTCACTGAATGCAAGTGCGCGCTCAGCGGAACGATGGCCATGCGCTCCTTCGGGCTGAACAATGCGCTCATGATGGCCTTCGCATTCGCGGCGGCCGGACACGAGGCTGTGCTAATGCACGCCTCGTGCATTGTCCACAATGGGCTCGCCTACCCTTTCATTGCGCGCAGCGGAACTGGCAAGAGCACGCACTCCGGCCTGTGGCTGAAGCACATATCCGACACCGAACTGCTCAACGACGACAACCCCGTGATACGCATCATCGGCGGGAAACCCGTAGCCTACGGCTCTCCTTGGAGCGGAAAAACACCTTGCTACCGCAACGCAAGCGCGCCAATAGGGGCGATAACCCGCATAAGCAGGGCAGGAAACAACTCAATTGAGCGACTTGCTGCCGCACAGGCTTTCGCATCGCTGCTGCCATCGTGCTCGACAATGAAATGGGACAAGGCCGTTTTCAACGATACTTGCGACACGATAACCCGCATCGTAGAGACAACACCTATTTACACACTACACTGCCTCCCAAACGCCGAGGCCGCCTTACTATGCCACGACACGATAGCAAGATAAGCACAATAATGGTGGAGAACGCAGCGTTCCTGCCCGAAGTAGTGAGGCTCATTGGCGAAGGCCACACCGTAACACTGCCACTGCGCGGCTTCAGCATGCGCCCTTTCCTTGAGGACAGGCGCGACAAGGCCGTGCTCGCCGCCCCTGGCACTCCGCGCAAGGGCGACGTGGTGCTGGCGGAAATCGCACCGGGCTGCTATGTGCTCCACCGCATAATAGCCGTAGAGGAATACCGCATCATACTGCAAGGCGACGGGAACTTGACCGCCGAAAGCTGCCCTGCAGACGGCATAAAGGCCGTGGCCATAGGGTTCTACCGCAAAGGCCGCAGCAAGCTTGAGCCTACAAGCGGCTTGAAATGGCGCGCTTATTCGGCCCTGTGGATGCGATTGCGCCCCGCCCGCAGGTATCTGCTGGCCATCCACAGGCTATTTTCAGCAAAGCAACAACGATGAAGACAAAAACGGGATTCAACCTCCGCAGTGTCTGCGGGGAACGCATAATAGTGGCTGAAGGCCGCGAGAACATAGACTTCAGCAAGGTGATAAGCATGAACGAAAGCGCTGCTTTCCTGTGGGAAGCCGTGCAAGGCAAGGAGTTCTCCACCGAAGAGTTGGCGCAGCTGCTCGTAAAAGAATATGGCATTGACGGCAGCACGGCAGAGAAAGATGCAGCCGAGATAGCCGGGCAGTGGCTTGAGGCCGGGATAACTGAAGAATAAGCAAGCTCCACGATGGCCGACCAAACGCAACACCGCACAGGCATAATAAAACGCTGAATGATACGTTGATTATACAAATGGGCGACACTGAATCAAAGGCAAGCTACAGCCACGTGCTAAAATACACGGGGATATTCGGCAGCGTGCAGGGCCTCAACATCGTCATCGGGCTTGTACGCAACAAGCTGGTGGCCCTGCTGCTCGGCCCTGCGGGCATGGGGCTTGTGTCGCTGCTCAACTCCACCATCACGTTCATGTCGCAGGCAACGAGCCTCGGCATATCATTCAGCGCAGTGAAGCATATCTCCGAGATATTCGACAGCGGCGACGAAGAGCGCATTGCCCACTACATCAAGGTTGTGAGAACGTGGTGCCTAATCACTGCCTTGCTCGGCATGCTGCTCTGCGCCATGCTCGGCCCCGTGCTGAGCAACTATTCATTCGCATGGGGCGACCACACATTGGAGTTCATCTTGCTTGCACCAGTGGTGGGGATGCTGGCCATCACCGGCGGCGAAACGGCCATACTGAAAGGCGCACGCAAACTCCGCGCACTGGCCTCGATACAGGTATGCTCGGTGTTCGCCGCCCTGTTCATATCTGTTCCTATATATTTCTTCTTCGGCACAAAGGGCATCGTGCCTGTGCTGCTGCTCGTGGCATTGGCCGACATGGCTTTCACTGTGATGCGCTCATACCACTACTACCCACTCAACCTAAAAGGATGCCGAAGCTCCATAGGCGAAGGCACACCGATGGTGAGGCTCGGGGTGGCTTTCGTGCTCACTGGGATAATGGGCAGCGGAGCGGAAATGGTGATACGCTCATTCCTAAACGTCACCGCAGGGCTTGACTTCGTGGGCCTCTACAATGCAGGCTACGTGCTAACAGTGACCTACGCGGGAATGGTGTTCACGGCCATGGAAACCGACTATTTCCCTCGCGTGTCGTCGGTAAACGGCGACATTGCGGCAACGAACCTGATGGTGAACCGTCAGATTGAGGTGTCGCTACTCATCATATCGCCCATGCTCACGTTCCTTGTACTGGCGCTGCCAGTGCTCATGCCGCTGCTCTACAGCCACAGCTTTGCCCCAGTGGTGGCCATGGCGCAGGTGGCCGCACTGTCGATGTATTTCAAGGCGATGACCCTCCCCATAGCTTACGTTACGCTGGCACGGGGCGACTCGGTGGCCTACTTCCTGCTGGAAACAGCCTACGACGCCCTGCTCGTTGGTCTGGTCATAGTAGGCTATAACCGCTGGGGGCTGTTGGGAACGGGTTTCGCGCTAACCGCCTCTTACGTACTCGACCTCTGCATGGTGTACGTCTACGCCCACTTGCGATATCGTTACTCGGCATCGAGGCAGGTATGCCAATACGCCCTGCTACAGTTGCCGCTCGGTTTCATGGCCTACGCCGTTACTTTTGTAGAGTGTCGTTGGCTCTACATCATCCTTGGTGCCGCCGTCATCGCCACCAGCGCCGCAGCGTCGGTCTACATACTGCACCGAAAGACATCGCTCTGGAACAAGCTAATACAGAAATATCTGCACCGCCATGGATAAAGTTACCGTGCTCATGGCAGCCTACAATGCCGGGAAATACATAGCAAAGAGTCTCGACTCGCTTGCCAGGCAAACCCACACCGACATTGAGGTGATATGCATCGATGATGCATCGACCGACAACACGCCTGACATTCTCAACGAGTATGCTGCCCAGGACAACCGCTTCCACATCATACGGCTGACCAAGAACAGCGGACAAGCCCACGCACGCAACACCGGACTGGCCGTGGCCACGGGCAAATATGTGTGTATGCTTGATGCTGACGACTGGTTCTCACCCAACGCCATCGAGCTGGCGGTGGCTGAGTTCCGCAAGTGCGAAGATACAGACAGTGTGCTTTTTGATGTCGTAATGGAGTACGGAGAAAGGTCGGAACATTACCCCATGCCCGATTTCACTACCCTGCCGGGCGAAGAGGCTTTCCGACTGAGCCTCACATGGAGCATACACGGCATTTACATGACACGCGCGGCATTACACAAACGATACCCATACGACGAGACTTGCCGCCTATACAGCGACGACAATACCACAAGGCTGCACTACCTCGCCTCGCGCAAGGTGGGCCGATGCGGCGGTAAATACCACTACCTGCAGCATGGGCAGTCGGCCACACACGCCGTCAGCGCCAAACGGTTCGACAGGCTGCGGGCCGATGCAAGCATGAAGGAGCAAATGGAAACGATGGGCGTTGCCAATGAAGTTATTGTTGGATATGAGCCTCAACGCTGGCTCAACCTAATCGATGCGTATATGTTTTACCATTGCCATGGCAAGGAGCTTATGCCAGACGAACGTGAATACGGCATGGCTGAGATGAAAAGGGCATGGCACGACATAGACAAGGCGGCACTGCCTGCATCGCTTTCACGCAAGCCCGGCCACTGGCCCATGCCCACATGGAGGCTTTTCCTGTTACAGGAATGGGCTTATTTCACCTTGCGCGACATATTCGGGCGCAACAGTTGAGCTATGAAAACTACACCGGACAGCAATGAACGACACGCTATACAAATTCATTGCAATGCCACAACTGGCAAGGAATAGAAACCAAACAATACGCAACAATTGCTTTTATGCATGAAAAAAGCCCGGGATTCATAATCCGCGGGCTTTGTAAATGCGCTCTTTGGCTTCGTTAATTTCCTGAAATTTCTTCTCAGCGGCCTTGCGTATGTCCTCTCCAAGCGTGGCCACGCGGTCGGGATGATGCTGGAGCGCCAACTTGCGATAAGCGCGGCGCACCTCGTCGTCGGTGGCAGTGGGCGGCACTCCGAGCACCTTGTAGGCTGCCTCAAGGCTGTCGCCGCCAAGATTTAGCATTGAGTCTACATCGGTGGACGCCATGCGCATCCATGCTGCGCACTCACGTATGGCCTCAACTTCCTCAGTGGCAACAGTGCCATCGGCCTTGGCCACAAGCACAAGGAGGTTGAGCAACTGCAGCCGCTGGGCGTAGTCCATGTTGGCTGCAATCTGCGCGCAGCAATCAGCCACGGTGTTGCGGAAAGCAGAATTGCCGCTGCGCTTATGCTCTTCAAACAGCCTGTGGAGGATGTCCTCGCCCTGCCGAGCCGCCGCGTCGCCGAAATTGCTGCGCAAGAAGCGGCGCACAAGCTCCATCTCAGAGTGCATCACCCGCCCGTCGGCCTTTATTATGTACGACACCAGCACCAGCATGGCAAAGAGGAAGCTGTTGCGCTGCCCCTCATAGCCATTGCGGTCGCCATACACTCCGCTTACTGAAGAAGCACTGTTTGAGGCAGGCGTGTTCACCGAATCCATGCCATAGTCAAACATTGCCCCTATTGCCACACCGGCCAAAGCACCCAGTGGCCCTCCTGTCATCCATCCAAGGATGCCTCCTATCCATTTGCCTGCTGCCATATTCTTACGTTTTTGATGTTTACAACAAACTTCATGCCAACACGGAAAGGCTCATTGCCTGTCCAAATCCTTTTTCACATTATTACGAATCTTTGTCAGATAAGCCTTCATCGCCTTGGCATCCTTCTGCTCTATTATGCCCAGCAAATCCTTCATCTCGCCCATGATGCGCTCCACCTGACCTGCAGTGTAGGGATTGAAAAGAATCTCCTGGAGCAGGTAGTCGTCCTCGCCAAGCACCCCCTTGGCTATATTCATGTGGCGCTTGAATGTCGTGCCAGGCGCGTCCTGATGCTTCATGACTGCGGCAAAGACGAAAGTGCTCACAAACGGGATGCTAAGCGAATAGGCAACAGTGCGGTCGTGCTCTTCGAAAGTGTACTCGTAAACACTAAGGCCGAGCCTGCGGTAAAGGTCTTTGAAGAAGATTCGCCCCATGTAGTCGCCCTCGCTTATCACGATGGCATTCTCCTCGCTGAGCTGTTGCAGGTTGGCAAACGTGGGGCCGAACATCGGGTGCGTGGACACATAAGGATGCCCGCACTGCAGGTAAAAACCCTTCAGCCCAGTCTTCACCGATGCGATGTCGCTCACTATGCACTCGGCAGGCAGGCATGGCATAACTTCCTTGAAGGCTGAGATGGTGTACTTAACCGTAACGGCGTTGATAACGAGTTCCGGCTTAAACTCCCGAACCTCGTCAAGCGACGTAAAGCGGCGGCAGTTGTACGTAAACCGCATCCTCATGGGGTCTTTCTCATAGACCGCCATCTCGTGCTCAAAGCTCAGCAAATCGAGGAAAAAGCTCCCCATCTTGCCTGCGCCCATTACCAATATCCTCATAACAGGTAATTTAAGAATTAAAAGTTAAGAATTAAAAGTTAAAAGAAAATGCAAAGCAAGGTATGCTTAGCCCGGTTGCCCATAGGCCGCTCTGTTACTGAAACACCCGTTGCTAACGAGTTGCCCCAATATTTCCAGCAAGCAAACATTTCTTGCACATTCTTTTAACTTTTCACTCTTCACTTATTTATTATTTCCATCTGCTGCCTTACAGACTCCCCGTGGATAAGCTCAAACACATTCGTGGCAAACTCTGGGCTCATGCCGCAGAGCGCGCCTTGCGCCCCACGCTTGTCGAGAATCTCGCTGTAACGGGCCGACTGCAGCACCGTCATGTTATGTTCCTTCTTATACTGGCCAATCTCCCGGCAGACACGCATACGCTTGGCGAGCAGCTCCATAAGCTGGTTGTCAAGTTCGTCAATCTGCTTGCGGAGCGCAGTTATGCCCTCGGTGGTGTTAGTCTCGCTGCGGACGACGAGCAAACTGAGTATATAGTCGAGCACATCGGGCGTCACCTGCTGCTTTGCGTCGCTCCATGCCTTGTCCGGATCGCAGTGGCTCTCAATCAAAAGCCCGTCAAAACCAAGGTCAAGCGCCTGCTGGCACAGCGGAGCTATGAGTTCCCTACGGCCTCCGATATGGCTCGGGTCGCATATCATCGGAAGGTCAGGAATGCGCCTATGAAGCTCTATTGGTATCTGCCACATGGGCAGATTGCGGTAAATCTTCTTGTCGTAGCTTGAAAAGCCGCGGTGGACGGCCGCCATCCGCTTGATGCCGGCCTGATTGATGCGCTCCATGGCGCCTATCCATAGCTCAAGGTCGGGGTTTACCGGGTTCTTCACGAATACAGGTATGTCAACACCCCTTAGGGCATCGGCCATGGCCTGCATGGCAAACGGGTTTGCCGAAGTGCGCGCCCCCACCCACAATATGTCTATTCCGTATTTCAAGGCAAGCTCTATGTGCTCTGGCGTGGCCACCTCAGTGGCAACGAGCATGCCCGTTTCCTTCTGCACACGGTTGAGCCACGGCAGGGCTTTCTCGCCATTGCCCTCAAAGCCACCGGGCTTTGTGCGGGGCTTCCACACCCCGGCACGGAACATCCGGCAACCTTTCATGGCAAGCTGCCTGGCGGTTTCCAACACTTGCTCTTCGGTCTCTGCCGAGCAAGGTCCGGCAATGACAAACGGCCGTTCGGCGTCGTTCGGTAGTTTCAATGGTTCCAGTTCGAGTTCCATAGTCAAAATATCGTTTTATTGTTCATTACATAATTAATTGGTGTCCTGCGCCATTCAAGCCTTGCCGCCAGCCATCATGGCCTCAACGCGGACCAAAGCCTCGCGCAGTTTATCCTCCTTGGCACAGAGCGAGATACGGATGTAGCGGCGACCGTTCGACCCAAAGATGAATCCGGGGGTGATGAATACACGTGCCTCGTGGAGCACACGCTCGGTAAGTTCCTCGGCATCGCCATATCCGTCAGGAATGCGCCCCCAAAGGAACATCCCCACCTGCGAGTGGTCGAACGTGCATCCAAGCGCAGTCATTATTGCCTCCGCTATGCCCCTGCGCCGGCCATAAGTCTCGATGTTGGCCTGCCTGTGCCACTCGGCATCATTGTCGTATGCCACGGCGGCGGCAAGCTGAAGTCCCCTGAACGTTCCGCTGTCGATGTTGCTCTTCACCTTCAGTATCCAGCTTATGAACGTTGCGTTGCTTGAGCACTGCCCAACTCGCCACCCCGGCATATTGTGGCTCTTCGACATAGAGTTGAACTCTATGCAGCACTCCTTTGCCCCCGGCACCTGCAGCAGCGAGATGGGATGCTCGTTGAGAATGAACGAATAAGGATTGTCGTTTACCACAACAATCGAATGACGGCGGGCAAAGCTCACAAGCCGCTCGTAGGTCTCCATGCGGGCGTTGCCACCGGTGGGCATATTGGGGTAGTTGGTCCACATGAGCTTCACACGGCTGAGGTCCATCTGTTCCAGACGGTCAAAGTCGGGCTGCCACCCGTCTGCCTCATTGAGGTCATAGTTCACGACCTTGGCACCGAGCAGCTTGCTCAGCGAGGTGTACGTAGGGTAGCCGGGGTTAGGCACGAGCACCTCTTCGCCGGGGTTCACGAAAGCCAGCGTCACGTGCAGTATGCCTTCCTTGCTGCCTATGAGCGGCAGGATTTCGGTCTCGGGGTCAAGTTCCACGCCGTACCAACGCCTATAGAAGCCCGCCATGGCGCGGCGAAGCTCTGGCGTACCCATGGTTGGCTGGTAGCCATGTGCGTCTGGCTGGCGCGCCACTTCGCAAAGCCTTTCCACCGTTTGCGGCGACGGCGGCATATCGGGGCTGCCTATTGCCAGGCTTATGATGTCCCTACCCTCGGCATTCAGGCGGGCCACCTCCTTCAGCTTGCGGCTGAAGTAATACTCGCTCACCAGGCTGAGCCTGTCGGCGGGCTGTACGTTGCTATGCTGATTGTTTTCCATCTTGATATTCTCCCAATATTTTAAGTTCGCGCGTAAGCGGCGTTATGGCATCTATGCTCTGGCGGTAGCGCGTCAGGTTGTCGTATGTCACGTCTACGTAGAACAGGTATTCCCACTCATGCCCGATGATGGGCAGCGACTGAATCTTGGTGAGGTTTATCTTGTAGAACGACAGGATGCTGAGCACCTGCGACAGCGACCCCTCCTCGTGGGGCAGCGCAAAGACGAGGCTCGCCTTGTCGGCCTTTTCGAGCGGGCGCATGAAGTCGGCCTTGCCCGGGTTGCACGAAACGAGGAAGCGCGTGTAGTTATGCTTGTTGTCCTCTATGTGGTCTTCCAATATCTTCATGCCGTAAAGCCTGGCGGCATCCGAGCTACAGATGGCGGCCCAGCCTCGTCGGCCGTTGGCGGCTATGTCCTTGGCTGCGCCGGCGGTGTCGTCGCCCTCAACAAGTTTCTTGTCGGCGTGGCCGGACAGGAATTCCCTGCACTGCATCAGCGCCACCGGGTGCGAATGTATTTCGGTTATGCTATCCCACGAGTCGTCGGGCAGGCAACAGATGCAGTGCGATATGTGCAGCTTGTGCTCCCCCACTACCGTCATGCCCGAGTCGCGCAGCAGTTCGTAGTTGTGCAGCAGGCTTCCGGCTATGGTGTTCTCTATTGCCGTCATGCCTATCATCGTTGGGTCTTTCCTCAAGTGCTCAAACACTTCCTCGAACGTGGCGCAGCACACGAGCTGCAGTTGTTCGCCGCTGAAGTACTGGTGAGCCGCTATGTCGTGGAACGACCCTTCGAATCCTTGTATTGCTACTCTCTTCATTTTTGTCTATGATGTTTTGTTTCTGTCCTTTCCTTTTACGAGAAATCCCGCCTCATCATGGATGGAGCGGGATTCCGGCTGTAACCTTTCTTTGGTTTTATCTTGCCATAAGTTGAAATTCACACGCAACTTCCCGCTCCGCAATTCCTTGCAAAGTAAAAGTAGGAAAAGTAGTAAAAAGATGCGTTCAACTTGTTCATTGCTGTTTGCTTGATGTTTATTTGCCTGCAAAAATATAACTTTTTTGCGAAACATACAAATAAAACGATAGTTTTTTATCGGCTGCACGCTTTTTTTGCATCCTTGCCGCCGAGCTGCCACAAGCCGGAGGCAGGGCTGCGGTCATGCGGGGCGCAGCCGCAGGCGAGCCTGCCGCGCGGCAGGCTCGCCTACTCGTAAAGGTGGAACATACGCTCCATAGGCTGCCACTTCTCGGCCGAGGAGACACCAGCCTCCGCCTGCTGGAACACGGCCATGTAGTCTTCCCACTCCTGCTGGCGGGGCAACGTGGCCAGACGAGCCATGGCCTCATCCCAATCGAAGTCGAGCGGCGTCTCCACTATCATGAAGAGCCGTGTGTCAAGGATGTATATCTCCATCTCCAGTATGCCCACCTGGCGTATTCCCTCCAGTATCTCCGGCCAGGCGTTGCCACGCCCGTGCCGCCTCCTGTACTCCGCTATCAGTTCCGGGTTGTCGCGCAGCTCCAGCGTCTGGCAGTATCGTTTCACCGGCTCGCGGTATTGTTTCACTCTGTAACCTTCCATATTTTCCTTTCTTCCCGCCACAACGTTTGCTTGCCCACCCCCCGCAGCCGTGGCGGCATTCCGCGCAAGCCGGGCGTTACTGCGATTGGGAGCTGCCACGGCAGCTCCCAATCAGTAACTATCAACTTTACAAAACATTATATAACTCACGGTCAAGGCCGGTTGTCCTTTGCCATCATTTATATATAGGCCCGTATGTGGCGCAAGCCCTGTAGTCGGCGCCCTCCTTGTCCATGCCAAAGGCGTTCCATGCAGCCGGGCGGAATATCTTGTCCTCCTCCACGTTGTGCATGCATACCGGTATGCGCAGCATCGAGGCAAGCGTTATGAGGTCGGCGCCTATGTGGCCGTAGCTTATGGCGCCGTGGTTTGCCCCCCAGTTGTTCATCACCGAATATACGTCGCGGAAGGCGGGCCTGTCGCAGAGGCGCGGCACGAACCACGTGGTAGGCCACGTTGGGTCGGTGCGCTTGTTTAGCACTTCGAATATTTCCGAATCAACGTCGGCCGTCCACCCCTCAGCTATCTGCAGCACGGGGCCAAGGCCCTTTACTATGTTAAGCCTCGACATCGTAACCGGCATGCCGCCCCTGCTGAGGAAATTGCTTGAGAAGCCCCCGCCGCGGAAGTAGTCGCGGTCGGCAGGCAGCCAGTTGGTGGCGGCCAGGCAAGCCTCGGCGTCCTTCTCGGTCATCTCCCAGCACGGCTTCATGCAGTGCTCGCCTGCGGCGTTGGTGCTTTCGCCGGTAGCGTCGAGCGTTGTTGCGCCCGAGTTTATCAGGTGGATCATGCCGCCTGAGGCCAGCCCCGTAAGTTCCCTGCCCGTAACGCGCTTAACCGCCTCCGGACTCCAGTAAGTGCGCACATCGCTGAACATCTGCCCGCAGCCTGTGAGCAAGTTGCCAAAGAGCATGGCCACCGCATTGCACGAGTCGTTCTCCGTGGCCAGCACGTAAGCCTTGCGGATGCCGTTCCAGTCGAACGTGCTGCACATAAGGGCTTCCGTAAAGTCGCCGTTGGGCTTCCAGTCAGTCCACTGCCGCTGGCCCTGGAATCCGGCTGCTATGGCATTGTGGCCTATGGCCTCTTCCTTGAAGCCCAGCTCTCGCAGCCTTGGGTTGCCCAGCATGAGGTCGCGCACTATAAGCGTCATCTTAACCACAAACTCCCAGTCGGCATCCTTCTGCTCGCGCGTCTTTTGGCGCTCGGGGCGGTTTTTGTCCCAGCCCTCCTTCGGCTTGCAGTATTTCTCCGTCCAGGCCATGGCCCGGGCATACTCCTCAGGGTCGTAAATGCCCTCGTCCATGCGGCGCAGTATCTCGGTTTCGTCCACGCTCTCGTTACGCATGCCGAGGTATTCCTGGAAGAACTCTTGGTTCACTATGCTCCCGGCTATGCCCATGCACTGGCTGCCTATCGAGAGGTAGCTCTGGCCGCGCATCTGTGCCACGGCCACGGCGGCGCGCGCCCAGCGCAGTATCTTCTCGGCCACGTCGGCGGGGATAGTGTTGTCGTCAATGTCCTGCACGTCGCGGCCATATATGCCGAAGGCGGGCAAGCCTTTCTGAGCGTGGCCGGCGAGCACGGCGGCAAGGTAAACGGCTCCGGGGCGCTCTGTGCCGTTGAAGCCCCAAACTGCCTTTGGCCAGTAGGGGTTCATGTCCATGGTCTCCGAGCCGTAGCACCAGCACGAGGTCACGGTGATGGTTGCACCCACGCCCTCGCGCTCAAACTTGGCGGCGCAGGCCGCGCTTTCGCCCACACGCCCAATGGTGCCGTCGGCTATGACGCACTCCACTGGCTTGCCGTCGGCATACCTCACATTGGCCGATATAAGCTCGGCCACCGAGCGAGCCAGGCTCATCGTCTTCTCTTCAAGGCTCTCGCGCACACCGCCCTGACGGCCGTCTATGGTAGGGCGTATGCCTATTTTGGGATATTGGTTCATGATGAAATATAGTTTTAGTTAGCAATTCTTCGGCAGGCCTGCATTCGTTGCCTGTCGGATGCAAAGGTAGCACTTTCCGCGCCAACGCAATGGCACTTGCCCGCCATTTGTTAGTACAATATCGACATTATTCGCCTTTGCCACCTAACAAACGGCGACCAACCGCTTGGCGGTACCGACTTTTTAAGCTATCTTTGCAGACACCATAGCTACATCATGAACTACGACATCGACCAATTGCACTTCCTCGTCTTGCACATAGGCGAGGCCCGCTGCCTCGCCAGCTGGAACTACAAGGACATCTGCAGCCCGTTCACGCGCATATACTACGTCACCAAAGGCCACGCCCGCATCGAGCTGCCAACTGCTGTCCAGAACTTGCGCCCGGGCTTCATGTACATAGTGCCGGCTTTCACGACCCACAGCTATGTGTGCCATGAGGAATTCTGCCATTACTACATACATATATATAATGAGTCCGACCACGACATCATTGAGGACTGGGCCCTGCCCTCGGAGATTGAGGCCGATGACTTGATGCTGCCGCGCATCAAGCGGCTGCACGCGCTTTGCCCCGGCCTTGAGCTTACGCAAACCGACCCGCGCTACTACGACAACGACCCATCACTAAACCGCAACATACTTAAGAACAAGCAGCGCGAACTATACGCAAGGGTTGAGTCGCGGGGCATCATCTACCAACTGCTGGCCGCCTTCCTGCGCAAGGCGCAGCCCAAGCAATACGCAAGCGACGAGCGCATAACGCGGGTGCTGGCCTACATACGCGCCCACCTCGACGACAAGCCCGACCTCGACGCCCTCGCCGAGCTGTCGTGCCTGTCTAAGGACCACCTCATCAGGACTTTCAAGCGCGAGATGAAGATGACGCCACTGCATTACTTCAACAAGAAAAAGATGGACAAGGCCAAACTACGGCTGCTCACCGAGCCTGCGCCGGTAAAGGAGATTGCCTACGCCCTGGGCTTCGACGACCTTGCCTACTTCGACCGCACGTTCAAGAAGTTCACCGGCATGACGCCCACCGCCTACCGCAAGGCGGCCGGCGAAGCCACGGTGTGAGAGCCTGCACCATGCTGCACAGCAGCATCACAACAGCCTTCAGGCAAGCAACCCGAAAGTTCCACCGCCCTTATACATAACGAGGGCAGCCGCTGGGGCTGCCCTCTACCAACACAAAAACTAAACTAGACTTAACTAATGTCGTATCAGGATTTTCACAAATCCCCGATATTACATATTGCAAATATACTAATGTTTTGCCAATGCGGCAAACATTTCAGCTTGTTTTTTGCCACAATTTTCAGTGTGCGCGCACGGCCTGGGCTTGCCCTGCGGATTCGTGCGCCACCCGGCGGCAAGGCCTCACTGCATCCGCACGGTGCGGGCCAACAGGTAGTAGTCGAGCAGGGTCATGGCGGCCATTGCCTCAACCACCGGCACCGCCCTTGGCAGCACGCAGGGGTCGTGGCGCCCGCGGGCGGTGACGGAAGTCTCGTTTCCGGCAATGTCTACCGTGGCCTGCTCGCGCAGCAAGGTGGCCACGGGCTTGAACGCCACGCGGAAGTAAATGTCTTGCCCGTTGCTTATGCCGCCCTGTATGCCTCCGCTGTGGTTGGTGGCGGTGCCAATGCGCCCGCCGCGAGCCACGAACATGTCGTTTTGCTGCGACCCGCGCCCGGCTGCACCGGCAAAGCCCTCGCCATACTCAAAGCCCTTGGCTGCGTTGATGCTCAGCATGGCGGCACCAAGGGCTGCGTGGAGCTTGCCGAACTCCGGCTCGCCCAGGCCGGGGGGGCAGCCCCGAGCGATGCAGGTTATCACCCCGCCCACGGTGTCGCCCTCGGCCTTCACCTGCCTTATAAGCTCCTCCATGCGCGCGGCGGCCTCGGGGTCGGGGCAGCGCACGGCGTTGTGCCCGGCCTCGGCAAGGTTGTAGCGAGTGTAGTCGCGGTCGAGGCTGATGTCGCCCACCTGCGAGGTGTAGGCCACGATGCTTATTCCTACCTGCCTCAGGGCCAGTTTGGCAAGCGCGCCGCCCACGCAGCGGCTTATGGTGATGCGAGCCGACGAGCGGCCTCCGCCCCTGTGGTCGCGCAGGCCGTACTTGGCGTGGTAGGTATAGTCGGCGTGCGATGGGCGGAAGAGGCAACGCAGGTTTTCGTAGTCCTGCGAGTGCTGGTTGGTGTTCCTCACCACGAAGCCTATGGGTGCACCGGTGGAGCGGCCTTCGAACACGCCGCTGAGCAGCTCTACGCGGTCGGCCTCGCGGCGGGCCGTGGTTATGTCGCTCTGGCCGGGGCGGCGGCGGTCAAGCTCGGCCTGGATGAAGCCCGTGTCTATCTCTATGCCCGCAGGCATGCCGTCTACCACCCCGCCTACGGCCTCGCCGTGGCTCTCGCCGAATGTGGTGAGGGTGAATACATTGCCGAATGTGTTGCGCAACGTTCTTAAATTAAGAATTAAAAGTTAAGGATTAAGAAAATACGCCGCTTTAGTGCGCGGAGGAGCGGAGAAGCCGATACACGGCACCCCGGCTCAGTCGTGGCAGTGGCCGCCGCAGCACCCGCCGCCGTGGCCGTGGTGCTCGTGGCCGCCGCAGCAGTCGCCATGGCCTTCTCCGCAGCTGTCGCCACAACCGTCGCAGCCGCATCCGCAGCCCTCGCCGCTCAGGCGGTTCACCATGGCGGTTATCTCGTCGTTGGTGGCCTCGCGGCTCTCGAGCACACGGCCCGTGAACCATATCGTCTGCCCGGCCAGCGGGTGGTTGAGGTCTATCGTCACCTTGTCGTCGCCAATGCTGAGCACACGCCCGTTGAAGCGGTTGCCGTCGGCGTTCTGCAGCGGCACTATGGCGTCCTTGTATATATGCTCATGGTCGAAATGGCCGTTGATGCAGAACATCTCGCGGTCAAGCTCAAGAACGCGGGCCGGCTCGTGGTCGCCGTAGGCATCGTCCTTGGAGAGCTGGAAGTCGAACTCCTCGCCCTGCTCCAGCCCTGCCACATGGCGCTCAAAGGCATCGAGCGTAACCCCGAAGCCACTTATGAACTGGAACGGCTGGCCTTCGGCCGTCTCCTCTACCAGTTCGCGCTCTCCATTGTTCACCGTGTAAAGCTTGTATGCCACGGCTATGTACTTGTTTTGTGCTTTGTCCATCGTTGTCGTTTGTTGTTTTGTTACTGCCTGCAAAGTTAGTGATTTTATTCGGAATACGCCCTACTTACACGCCGCTAATTGAGCTGTACCTCCCCTTTTCGGAGCCGCCCGTTGTACGTCAGCCCCCTTAGCCGACCTTGTGGTGGTCGGCAAGGTATCGGCAAGGGAGGCCTGCCCAAGGGCTGACAGCGCTTCCAGGCATCACAACTGTAAGGTTTTTACAACCCACTGACTGTCAATGGATTTACAAAACGGCCTGTTTGAGGCTGCAAAACAGGCCGTTCGGCTGCCTGAAACGGGCTGTTTGGCAAGGCAAAACGAGGCATATTGCACAGCAACGGGCTGCTTGTAACAAAATCGGAGCCGGGCGGCCAATGTCCGGCGGCATAATATAAGGTTGACATGACGGCAGCCACGATGCTACCAAACCGTAACAAGCATTAAAGATTCATTATCCCGACATTTATTTGACAAAGGTCAATTAATATAGCTGTTTGCGCACACAGAGGCCAAAAATCATTGCCGAGTGCAAAATTCGGCGTATCTTTGCAGCGGAAAATCGATAAGGAAACAACACAAGACACTGACCGGTTAGTAAGTAAAGTGAGTAGTAACAAACTAAAAAAAAGAAAGGGTAACAAAATGAAAAGATTGTATTTGACGGTCGTGGCTCTGCTCAGCATGACCATGACTTTTGCAGGAAACGAGAACGGAATGGGCAACATGGATGCCAACGCACCGGCCGAAACCACAATGGAAACCAACGCTGACAGCATCGCCTCTTACGACATCAGCTACAACCTGCGCCGACTTGGCGAGACGCTTGGGCTGACACTCGACCAAATGAGCAGCGTTGAGGCTCTGAACCGCACATTCCGCAGCGACTTGATGAACGCCGCCAACGCCAACGAGGCCGACCGCAAGGCCATGCTCGACGGCGCCGTGGCCAAGGACATCCGCTGCATGGGCTACGTGCTCACGCCCGAACAGCTGGGCAAGTACAAGACTCTGATTAACACTACGTTGGCCAACCGCGGCATAGAAAGATAACCGCACCGAGCCACAACATACACAAAAGGGCTGCCGCAAGACGAGTTGCGGCAGCCCTTTTCATCGTATACTCCTATTTGCCCAATAAGCCCTGTTTGTCCTATAAGTCTTATAAGCCCTATAAGTCCTATAAGCCCTATAAGGGATGCACGCCGAATGAGCATAGAGGGCAAGAAAGAATGGCATGACCAAAATGGAAGCCGATGACGGACACTTACTCCACCATCGGCTTTTCCCTGATTTTCATGCCACGGGCTTGCCTATGTTCAACCGCCGGCCAGCCCTTAACTCCTTTACTCCCCTAACTACTCAATTCCTTAAACCACAACTTTGTGCTTTAGCTTCAGTTGCCCGCAAGGTACTCCATCACCCTGCCGGCGAGCAGCATGAGCGACACCTCGCACATCTTGGTGTCGTACTCGGCGGCAAGGATGCTCTCCTCAGACTCAAGCAGGCTGTTCTGGGCCTCGCGAAGCTCAAAGCCCGAAAGCTGCCCCTCCGACCAGCGCAGGTTTGACAGCTCGTAGTTGGCCACGGCAGCCTCGTGGTTCTCGCGCTCCTTCATGAGAATCTGCAAGTTGTTCTTGTAAGCCTGCCAATAATTGTTGAGCGAAGCCTTGAGCGAGAGCTTCAGGTTCTCGCGCTCAAGGTTGGCATACTCTATGTCGAGCCGTGCGTTGTCGCGCTGCATACGACGCTTGCCGTCGAAGATGTTGAAGCCCAGCGTGACACCGGCGCTCAGCCCCCAGTTGTCGCGCTTGCGCGTGGCGGCAAGCTCGTAGCGATTCTGTGTGTAGCCGTAGCCGAGGTTGAGGCGCACGTAAGGATAGTCGCGCGACATGATTTTCTTGTATTCGGCCTGCACCACTGCCGAGTTGTTGTCGGCAAGTAGCAGCTGCGAGTTGGTGGCCAGCGTGGCCCGCCACAGCTCCTCGTACTGCAGGGAAGAGTTCACGTCGATGAGCGTGTCGTGTATGTTGAGATAGGCCGTCACATCGTCGTTGGAAAGCAGTTCGTTGAGCGTTATGCGCGAAGTGTTGAGAGCCTCAAGCTGCTTCATGTACTGCGTGCTGTCGGCATTGAAATAAACCTTGGCCTGGAGATAGTCTACAAGCGAGTAGCTGCCGATGCTGTAGCTGATGCCCACGTTGCGGAACCGCTCGCGCGAAAGCTCCATGTTCTTGCGGAAATTCTCAAGGCGTATCTTCTGCTGTATGAAGTTGTAATACTCGGTGATGACGGAAGCCACGTAGTCCTCTACGGCAAGGCGCGTTTCAAGCTCGCCCTGCTCTTTCATGAGCTTGAGCTGCTTGTAGTTGGTCCATACACTGAAGCCATCGAATACAGTCCAGTTGAGGTCTACTCCAACGTCGAGCGTGCCATCGTAGGCATTCTTCTCGGTAGAAGTGATGCCGGTGGAACGCGAGGTGGAGCGCGAGGTATGGAAATCGCCGCCGTAAGATGCGCTGAGGTCTACCGTAGGCAGCAAGCCCGCATTGGCAGGCGAGGCGTTGTTGTCGCTCACCTGCTGGCGGTTCTTTACCATACGTATGGAAAAATTGTTCTCAAGCCCACGGGAGATGCAGTCCTGCAGGGTGACCGTTGGCTGCCCGGCAGCCACGTCCTGTCCGGCAGCTGCAAAGGAAAGGCTGCACATGAAGGCCAGCACTATGATCTTCTTCATTGTTTCTTGTTTTTTGCACTCAAGTTAGTCGATATGTAACTATACACGGTGGGAACGACATACATCGTGAGGAAGGTGGAAACAAGCATTCCGCCCACCACGGCCACACCCATGGCTATGCGCTGGTTGCATCCCTCGCCCGTGGCAAAGGCCAGCGGCACAAGGCCGAGCACAGTGGCTGCACTGGTCATGAGGATGGGGCGCAAGCGCTGCAAGGCAGCCTCGCGCACGGCCTGCATCTTGTCGAGCCCGCTGTGCTGCTTCTGATTGGCGAACTCCACGATGAGGATGCCGTTCTTGGCCACGAGGCCGATGAGCATGATGATGCCAATCTGGCTGAAAATGTTCATCGTGATGTCGCCAAAGTACATGAACACCAAGGCGCCGGTGATGGCGAGCGGCACGGTGAGCATGATGACGAGCGGGTCCTTGAAGCTCTCGAACTGAGCCGCAAGGATAAGGTAGATGAGCACCAAGGCAAGGATGAAAGCAAACATGAGGCTGGAGGCACTCTCGCGGAAGTCCTTGGAGTCGCCTGCCAAGGATGTGCGGAAAGTGTCGTCGAGCACTTCGGCCGCAATTTTGTCCATCTCGTCAAGCCCCTCGCCGATGGTCTTTCCGTCGGCCAGTCCGGCCGACACCGTGGCCGAGACGAAGCGGTTGTAGCGGTAGAGCTTTGAGGGGGCGGTGGTGTACTCAATGTCGATGAGGTTGTCCATCTGTATCATCCGCCCGTCGCTGCTGCGCAGATAGATGGAACGGAGGTCGGCAGGCTTGTTGCGCTGCTGACGGTTGATTTCGCCAAGAATCTCGTACTGCTTGCCGTTCATGTAAAAATAGCCCATGCGCTGGCCGCTGAGCCCATACTGCAGGGTTTCGGCAAGGTCGCGAGTGCTGACGTCCATCACGTTGGCCTTGTCGCGGTTGATATGCACACGCGCCTCGGGCTTGCTGAACTTCAGGTCGACGTCGGCCATCTGGAACGTGGGGTTCTCATACACCTTCTCCATGAACTCTGGCAGCACCTTTTCGAGCTTCTCGATGTTTGTGGCCTGGAGCACGTACTGGATAGGCATCCTCGACCTGCGCCCACCGAAGGACGACTGCTGCTGCACAAAGGCGCGAGCCTTGGTCTTGGTCTGCACTACCTTTGAGAGCTTCTCGGCCACCTCCATCTGGGTGTAGTCGCGCTCGGCCATGTCCTTGAGCATAATCTGTATGTTGCCGCTACCATCTGACACTCGGGCCACCACAGCCGAGGCATCAGGCACGAGCGAGTCGATCACCTGGTTGATGTCCTCGGTATAGTCGCGCAGGTACTCGTATGTAACGCCGTCGGCCCCTCGGGTGTTGATGGTTATCATGGAGCGGTCCTCAAGCGGGGCCATCTCGGAGGGAATCTTGTTCCACAGCACGAATATAAGCACTATCATCACCACCATAAGCGGGAGCACCCACACGCGGTGGCGCAGCACATAGTCGAGCGAGCGCGAATAGCCGTTGTTCATGCCCTCGAAGAATGGCTCGGTCATGCGGTAGAAGGCGTTCTTGCGCTTCTGCTGCTTGAGCATCTTCGTGGCAAGCATGGGGGTGAAAGTAAGGGCGGCAAAGGCCGAGATGATGATGGAACCCGAGATGACCATGCTGAACTCCCTGAAGAGGCGGCCCGTGGTGCCCTCCATGAAGACTATGGGGAAGAACACGGCCACGAGGGTTATGGTGGTGGACACGATGGCGAAGAATATCTCCTTGGCGCCCTCGATGCCTGCCTGCAAAGGCGGCATGCCCCGCTCTATCCTTATATATATGTTCTCGGTCATCACGATGGCGTCGTCGACCACAAGGCCCACGGCCAAGACCACAGCCAGCATGGTGAGTACGTTGATGGAGAAGCCCATGAGGTACATCACGAAGAACGAGCCGATGAGCGACACGGGGATGACGATGCAAGGGATGAGGGTGACGCGCCAGTCGCGCAGGAAGAGGAAAATGATGATGATTACGAGCACAAACGCCTCATAGACGGTTTTCTCAACCTCGCTGATGGAAGCTCGGATGAACTTGGTGTTGTCGAAGCCGTAGGTGTAATGCACGTCGTCGGGAAGGTCCTTCTTCATCTTTTCCATGCGCTCGTAAACGGCGTCGGCAATGTCGATGTGGTTGGCACCGGGCTGCGGGATGACCACGACGCCCACCATAGGCACGCCGTTCATCTTCATGTAGCTCTTGATGTCGGCAGCCCCAAGCTCTGCACGGCCAATGTCGCTGAACCTGACAATCTGGTTGCCATCGTGGCGTATGATGAGGTCGTCGAACATCTTGGCGGTGTTCATAAGACCCATGGTGCGTATCTCAAGCTCGATGGTGTTGCCCTCGATGCTTCCCGAAGGCAGCTCCACGTTCTCGTTGTCAACGGCGTTCTTCACGTCCATGGGAGTTATTCCGTAGCCAGCCATCTTGATGGGGTCGAGCCATAGGCGCATGGAGTACTTCTTTTCGCCCCATATCGAAACGCTGCTCACGTCGGGGATGGTTTGCAGCTGCTCCTTCACGGTGAGGTCGGCTATCTCGCTCAGCTCAAGCAAGGGGCGCTTTTCGCTCTGCAAGGCCACCATGAGTATTGGCGAGGCGTCGGCATCGGCCTTCGACACCGTTGGCGGGTCGCAGTCGCGCGGCAGGTAACGCTGCGCCCTCGACACCTTGTCGCGCACGTCGTTGGCAGCCGTCTCAAGGTCGACAGACAAGTCGAACTCCACGGTTATACGGCTGCTGCCTTGCTGGCTTACACTGGTAAGCGACCTGATGCCTGGAATGCCGTTGATGTTTTGCTCCAACGGCTCGGTTATCTGGTTCTCAATGACATCGGCATTGGCACCGGCGTATGAGCACTGTACGGAAATAATAGGATTATCTACCGACGGATATTCGCGCACACCGAGATAAAAATAGCCGATAATGCCAAACAACAGTATTATCACCGTCATCACCGTGGCAAGCACCGGCCTGCGTATGCTTAACTCTGATATATTCATAAGGCCAACACCGATTACTTAATCAACTCTGTCAAGTACGACAGGCAAATCCGTGCGCAGCTGCAACGTACCCGAGGTTATCAGCGTGTCGCCGACGCGCAACCCCTCAAGAACCTGCACACGGTCTTCCGTGCGCAAGCCGAGCTTCAGTTCCACTGGCTGGGCCTTGCCCGACTTGTAGAGATAAACCTTGTCCTTGCCCATCTCAGGCACAACGGCCTCTGACGGTATGGCTATGGCGTCCTTGATTTCCTGCTTCTTCAGGTTTACGCTGGCATAGCGCCCCGGGGTGAGCAAGCCGTTGGCATTGGCATAAAGTGCCCTCACGGTCAGCGTGTGGGTATTGATGTCGATGACGGCCTCCTTGGCATAAACCTTTGCGGGGAAAGTCTGCAAGAAGCCATCAACAGAAAAGTTGAGCGAAACGCCCGGCTTTATGTCCTTGGCATAACGCTCCGGCACCGCAAACTCAACCTTAAGGGGAACATATCGGGTGAGCTTCGTAACCACCGTGGTGGGCGACGCATAGGCTCCCACACTTATCTGGCGCAAACCTATCACACCATCGAACGGGGCGCGAAGCTCGGTCTGCTCTATCTGGGCCTCAACGGCATCGATTTGGGCCTTGAGGGTGGCAAGCTCGGTCTTCACCTGCTCGTATGCCTCCTGGCTCACGGCATCGTGCTGAAGCAGGGTGCGCTGACGGTAAACCCTGTCGTTGGCCAGCTTAAGCTGCGAGGTGAGCCTGCTAAGCTCTGCCTTGAGCACCTTATCGTTGACACGGGCCAACAATTGGCCTTTCTTGACATGGGCGCCCTCTTTGAACATTATTTCCACTACCTGACCCGAAGTCTCAAACGACAAGTCCACCTCCTCATCGGGCAACAAGGTGCCTGTAACCATGATTTCGTCGGACAAGATGCCTTTCTTGACCTTCAGACCGTTGACATTCAACACTTTCTTCTTTCCCTTGCCGCCGGAGTCTAGCTTGTCAGCCTGAGCCAGTTCGGAATTTTGCTTGGGCATCTGTGAATATACGCCCCAGCACACCAACGCTAAAACAATAAAGGCAACAAGCCCCCACTTCACTTTTTTATTCATCGATCTACAATTTTACTCTGCAATCTATATTACTCTCTGCGCCTTATACATAACCCGCACCTTTGGTGACAAAAGCAAACGCCAATGCCATCATTACAAGAGCAAGCCAATCATAGACGAGATAGTTTTTAAATAGTGTTATTAAACTGTTCACAAAATTACAATAAAAATATCAAAGCAAAAGCGCAGTTTGGCATTTTTAATATAAATAAAGATTCTGAAATATAGGACAGGATAAGAGACAAAAAGAAAAGATACCTACTTCGACATGGATAGAATGCGTGAGTTCGGGATAAGCAATCATTGAGATTAAGCAGTGGGAGTTCTCATGTAAAGATGCAAAATTTTGCATCTCTACAAATGGCAGACAGCAGGGTTAAAGCTTACATTCTCTTGCAGGACAAACGAAAATCCTTATCCCGAATCGCGTTACCTACAAGTTCAAGCCGCGCGGCTGGGACCGCAGCATGACCATCGTGCGCAACGTGTACTACAACGCGGAAATCAACGCCATGCGCGAGCAGCTTAACCGCATGACCGAGGAGAACGCCCGCCTTGAGGCAGCACTGGCACAGAAGGACCGCGAGATGGCCGAGGCCGCCGGCAAGCGCATAGCCGCCTCCAACTTCATTGCGTTCAAGATTGGCAAGAGCAAGCTGTCTAAGGAGGCCCGCATCAACCTCGGCATGCTGGCTGAGGTCATCAAGCAGGGCGACGCTTCGGCTGTGTACACCATCACGGGTTATGCCGATGCCGGAACGGGCAGCAAGAAGCTCAACGAGCGCCTGAGCAAGGCCCGCGCCGAGGCCGTGCGCGACTGCCTCGTGAAGGAGTTCGGCGTGAACAGCTCGCAGCTTAAGGTTGAGTACAAGGGTGGCGTGGACAACATGTTCTACGACGACCCGCGCATGAGCCGCGCTGTGATCACTACAAGCAAGTAAATTTTCATCCCAAGCAAAAAAAGACATCCAGGGGCTGTACCACAGGCGTGTATGTGATATATGCGCTTGTATGAATTGGTCGCCTACCTTTGTCTGTTTTGTTATCATCCCCCTTCCTGGCCAACTAAGCGTAGTTGGAAAGGAGGGGGGTGTTTTTTTATCCCGAATTTGTCGTTTTGTTTTGGCCGAACGGCAGGTTTTTGCTATTTTTGCACTGCGCATGCGGGCTGCCACAGTTGCATAAGGCGCATTTTGTAGAGACGCGGCGCGCCGCGTCTCCACAAAGGGACAAGCGGATGGAAGCGTTTTGAAAGCCGGCCACAGATCACAAAACAAGTATAAGGCGGGCTTAATGATTTGGGCAAAACAAAACTATAAAGAAAAGATATGGACATAACAGAGAGATTCCTTAATTACACCAAGTTCGACACGCAGTCGGCCGAAGACAGCCAGAGCGTGCCGAGCACCGAAAAGCAACTTGCCTTTGCCAAGTATCTGGCCGAGGAGCTGGAGCGCGAGGGCCTGGACGACGTGGAGATGGACAGCAACGGCTACGTGTACGCCACGCTGAGGTCGAACATGAAGGGCGAGGTGCCTACGATAGGCTTCATAAGCCACTACGACACCAGCCCCGACTGCAGCGGCAAGGACATAAAGGCGCGCATAGTACGCGGCTACAACGGAGGCGACATAGTGCTGTCAGAGGGCATTGTGTCATCGCCCAAGAAATTCCCTGAACTGCTTGCCCACGTTGGCGAAGACCTCATTGTCACCGACGGCCACACGCTGCTCGGTGCCGACGACAAGGCCGGCATAGCCGAGATAGTGCAGGCCATGTGCTACCTGCGCGACCACCAGGAGATAAGGCACGGCGACATACGCGTGGCGTTCAACCCCGACGAGGAGATAGGCATGGGCGCCCACCACTTTGACGTGGAGAAGTTCGGCTGCCAGTGGGCCTACACCATGGACGGCGGTGACCTCGGCGAACTGGAGTACGAAAACTTCAACGCCGCCTCGGCCAAGGTGACGATAAAGGGCGTGAGCGTACACCCGGGCTACGCAAAGGGCAAGATGGTGAACGCCGCCCGGCTGGCCGCCGAGTTCGCCTCGATGCTGCCCGCCGACGAGACACCCGAGACCACTGAGGGCTACGAAGGTTTCTATCACCTTACGGGCATCGGCGGCGGCATAGAGGAAGCCACGCTGTCGTACATCATCCGCGACCACGACCGCAAGCGGTTTGAGGATCGCAAGGACTTCGTGGAGGAGTGCGCCGCCAAGCTGAACGCCAAGTATGGCGAAGGCACCTGCACGGCCACCGTGAGCGACCAGTACTACAACATGAAGGAGAAGATAGACCCCAACATGCACGTGATAGACCTCGTGCTGAAAGCCATGCAAGAGTGCGGCGTTCCGCCCCGCGTGCAACCCATACGCGGTGGCACCGACGGCGCGCAACTCAGCTTCAAGGGTCTGCCCTGCCCCAACATCTTCGCCGGAGGCGTGAACTTCCACGGCCCTTACGAGTTCGTGAGCATACAGGTGATGGAGAAAGCCATGCAGATAATCATCAAGATATGCCAGCTTACGGCTGAGTACAACGACTGAACACAAACTGAGTCATGAAGAAAACGCCGGCAGCCTCAGGCCTACGGCACAATGACGAAAAACGGCAAAAGCTTCAGTAAAATGCCAAGGTGGCCTTCCCTGAAGCATTTGCCGTTACATTAAGATTTTTCACTGCCATACAACACTGAGAAATCCTGATGCCAGATTTGTGTTTATTTGGCGGAAAATCACTATCTTTGCGGCGGACAAACAACAAGAAAGGCATATTGTCATGAAATACTTGGACCCGAAAGCCGACCTCACTTTCAAGAAAGTGTTCGGCGAGCACCCCGACTTGGTAATCAGCCTGCTCAACGCACTGCTGCCGTTTGACAAGCCGGAGGAAGAGGTGCAAAGCATCGAATA
>CALUGA010000026.1 GCA_944320105.1 uncultured Prevotella sp.
TCGACAAAGGCGACAGCCAATCTGCACGGCAATAGAATGGAATCGTTTTGGATTCTAATGACCGATTTGGGTTAAATGGCCATAGCGGCGCGCGGCGCCGGGGGAGGAAGTCGCCGCCGACGGGGAGATAAAAAAATCCATCTCTTATGAAGAGACGGATTTTTCGATGCAAAGATAAGGATAATCCCATAAACACGCAAATATTTTAGTGCTTTTTTTATTGCGGGCGATGATTTTGCTAAACATTGCTTAGCAAAATCATGACAATCAGTCATGGTATTCCCCCCTAATATATATAATAAGGTGTAAAGGCAGCCCCAATCCGTCTCTTCATAAGAGATGGATGGATTTCGAGGCTTACGCGACTACGAGAATCGTTACAGTTTTTTAATTAATAATTTATCGTATGAGAAGAAAATTTATTAGTGCACTGCTTTTTGGAGCCCTCGTAACGGCTTCGACGAGCACGTTTGTCTCTTGCAAGGACTACGATGACGACATCAATGGCCTGCAGGGACAAATCACGACTAATGCGTCTACTCTCGAGGAATTGGTCAACGAGAAGGTGAGCAACCTCACCACCGAGATCGAGACCTTGAAGACTCAGGACGCTAATCTCTCTGCTGCGCTTGAGCAGGCTAAGGACGACCTGGCTGCCGCCATCGAGGAGGCCAAGGCCGCCGCAGGCAATGCCGAGCAGGCTGCAAAGGAGTATACCGACATCAAGGCAGAGGAGGCACGCGTGGCTGCCATAGAGGCTGCGCAGCAAGCTGTGAAGGATGCACAGGACAAACTGCAGGCCGGCATCGATGCTGCCAACGCT
Source organism: uncultured Prevotella sp. (assembly GCA_944320105.1). Classification (GTDB taxonomy): domain Bacteria; phylum Bacteroidota; class Bacteroidia; order Bacteroidales; family Bacteroidaceae; genus Prevotella. The sequence goes on from CALUGA010000026.1 coordinate 824, forward strand.
TCGCTTGAGGAGGTAAACGGAAAGGTGGCTACTCATGAGGAGCAGATTGCTGCATTGCTCGATGCAGACAACAGCCTTACTACCGCCATCACCGAGGCCAACGGCAAAATAGAGGCTGCACAGAACACTGCCAATGAGGCTTTGGCTGCTGCCAACAAGGCCAACGAGCAGTTGGAGACTGTGCTGGCAAGCCTTGAAACTGTGAAGGCAGGTCTTGACCAGCAGATAGCCCTCATCGATGGCAAGGTGGCTGCAAATGCCGATGCCATTGCAAAGAACAAGGCTGAGGTTGAAGCTGAATTGGAAAAGGTCAACTCTGCCATTGAGTCAAACAAGACTGCTATCGAAGCCCTGCAGGGCAAGGACACCGAGCTTGCCGCACTCATAGATGCCAATACCAGGGAGCTTAAGGGCATAAAGACCAACCTTGAGGCACTGGGTGCAGCTATTAAGGCCAACCTCACTGCCGCCAAATCATATACTGACAGCGAGATAGCCGCCTTGAAGGCTGCCTTGGGCATCAGCGCAGAGGGCGTGACGGTTGACCTCGTTGAGATGCAGAGCGACCTTGAAACAGCTCAGGCTACTCTTGAGGATATAGTAAAAGCGCTGCAGAGCGAGGATGGCTCTATTGGCAACGTAAGCTCCGCCATCAAGGAACTGCGCGAGAAGATCGGCGAAATGACCGGCACCGTGGCAGAGAACCTGAAGACCACCAACGAGGCTATCGAAAGCGTAAAGGGCGATGTTGCTGAATTGGAAGGCAAGCTTGCAACCAACACTACCGACATAGCCGACCTCAAAGAGCGTGTTGGCGCACTTGAGAAACAGTTGACCGACTTTGCCGGCGGCGTTGACAAGGTTGCCTCAAGCCTTAAAGAAATGGATGAAACCATAGCCGCACACGGCGATGAAATCGCCCGCCTGCTGGGCCTGAGCAAGCAGCTGAAGGGTCTGGTGTTCAATCCTACAATGTACTATCAGGGCATTGAGGCCATCGGCATCTATTCGTTCAACTACAATGCCATCACTGGCGGTCTCGCAACGCCTGACCTTAATAAGAACCAGGCTAATGACGGCAGCAGCATCACCAAGGCTACCAGCGAGACGAGCGTGGTGCCTGTAGTGGCAGCTTCCTACTGGCTCAACCCGTCGGGCGCAAGCATCGATACCGCAACGGCCAACGTTAAGGATCACTATGCTTTCGTAATCAACAATGCGCAGTACACCCGCGCCGCTCAGGAGAGTGACATCACGGTTGACAGCGCGCGCTATGTTGAGGGCAAGCGTGGACTCATCAACGTGTACTTCAGCATGAAGAATGCCAACAACATAGCCAAGATTCCTGCAACGGGCGACGGCAACGTTGACGTGGCAGCCTTGAGGTACACTTACACTGAGGACGGAAAGGACACCACGGTTATGTCTGACTTCGCAGCTCTGAAGCAGTACACCATAACGAAGTTCACCATCAACAAGGCCGACAACGCCAATGCCGATGATGCCAATAGTGGCCATAACCATCTGGCAACCAAGGCTTCCGATGCTGTGAAACTTGTGAGTGGGTCGTACACTGCGCCTACGCTTGAGATCGCCTACAACAATGACAAGGGCATAGACCTCGACGAGTGGATTAACGTTCATTACGACATTAACGGCCAGACTGACAAGTATTGGGGCGACCAGGACGAGGTGAACAAGAAGAGGTTCAAGTTGGTTTACGAGCTTATTGGTTACAAGGCCAGCGATGCTGACAACACCAACGAGAGCCAGCACGCCACAATCGACCCAGAGACAAACGTGCTCACGGTTCACGGAGTGAATGGCGAGCAGGGCAGCCGCAAGATTATCGGCCGCACTCCTCTGGTGCGCGTGAAGCTCATCGACGAGAACTCCAATGGCCAGGTGGCAGCCGTAGGCTACATCCTTGTTAAGATAACCGACGTTACCACCGAGCCTGTGAAGGTTGACGACATTGCCGCCATCACCAGCGCATACACTGTAGTCTGCGACAACAATACGGCTCTCAACGGCGTTAAGGCCATAACTTGGCTTGAAGTTGAGGACAAGGTGCTCGGCCTGCTCGACATGAGCAAGGAGGAGTTTGAGGCCAACTACGAGCTTGACATGGTGGCTTCACAGACCTATGCAAAGCAGTATGACTACGACGGCAAGGCCAATAAGTTCGTAGAGCGTACTGGCAGCAATGGCACAGACTACCGCTTCGGTCAGATAGAGTATGGTACCGATGAATATGGTCACACCACGAACATCCTGACATGGACTGTTGGCAACAACGCTGCCTACAACTACTTCGTGACAAAGAAGAACGAGGAGATTTCGGTTTACGTGCTGTTCAAGGCCAAGAGCACTGTCAGCGGTCACCGCGATGTTTACGTCAAGGTTACATGGAGGCCGAGCGCAGTCAATGCATCGCCCGTTGCTGAGATACTCAACACCACAGCCCACAAGTCGGAGGCAGACTGGCACGCAGCCAACTCGCGTGGCGCTGGTTGGGATGAGCTTCACTTGCAGGTGGGCAACTCCACGGTGCAGGGCGCTACTTGCGAGTATGAGAACCTTGTGGTTTCGAAGACTTTCAACACCAACCCGCTTGATATCTTGAAGGCTGGTCTTACCAGTGGTGGGTACTCTGCCCTTGTGACCGATGCCAAGGTAAGCTACCAGTTCGACGAATCGAAACTCGATGAGCTTGAGGACAAGTTCTCTGGCTATTCGTTCACGGTCAAGAGCGAGAACGGCGGCACGGCAAATGTCCTTCGTGCATCAGTTGGAGGTGGAACTCAACAAGCTGTAGCCACGATAGACAATGCTAACGGCACAATCAAGATTGTGGAGAATCAGAACACAAAGAATCTCATTAACATATATGAGAGCGGCCAGCTTGCTAAGGCTCTCACCCTGCCTGTGGTAATAAAGCCCACCACTTGTGAACCGGCCGATGGTCTCGTGAAGCTGAACAACAATCAGTTCGATGTGCGCGTAATCAAGCCTATCTTCATCGTTGGCGCAAGCATCAAGGATATGGAGCTTAACAATGCAAGCACACTTACGCAGCCATTGGCACTCAGCTTCGAGGACTTCAACGAGTACGACCCGCTTGAGTTCTATGAGAACAGCATGAGCAAGGTGACGTTCTGGAGCTTCTATGGAGTTAGCAAGATTGAGGTTGACGAAGCCAATATCAAGACCGACTACCGTGGCAATGGCTTCCAGAATCTTGACCCGAGCGTGTTCACAGTTAGCTACACTGCTCCGACCGGCGCAATAAGCCTGAACAACATGGGTAGCGTAACGCTTAATCAAGTGAACATGAGCCGCGCCAATGACTTCCAGGTGCAGATTCCTGTCACGGTAACTTACAAGTGGGGTCAGCTTTCCACCACTGTAACGCTCAACGTGAAGGCTGCTCCTGGCCAGAACAGGGCTCCGAGGCATTAATGTTTGGCACTAATATTGAAAAGACAAACTAATATTTCAAAGGAGGGCGGGGCAGGAAAAGCCCTTGCCCTCCTTTTTCAAGATAGACAGACAACGTAAAGTAACGAAGCACTTACAAGGAACAACAAGTATATGAGACTTCAAAGGATTTCTGTGCCGGTGGCCGTGCTGGCCGTATTGCTTTGCCTCGGAGGATGCCGTGGAAAGCAGAAGCAGGCAAAAGGCCCGCAGAAGACGAAGTTTGAGCAGGCCATGGGCAGCAAGGACACCTTGGCCGTGAAGCAGCTCGTTGACCGTTTCTTCGGCTTTGCCAAGTCGAAGGACTTTGCCGAGGCGGCAGGCATGCTCTATCGCAACGACGAAGACCCGGAGGGCGAACCCCGCCAGCTCAACAACGAGGAGATGGCCCAGGTGAGGCAGATGCTTGAGTCTGTGCCTATGACCGACTATAGGATAGAGTACATAAAGTTCGATGAGTACTACCAGAACGAGGTGCTCTGCCGGGTGGTGATAAAGCCTGCCGAGGGCGATATGCCGGAGATATCAACGAAGATGTTCTTCAAACCGGTGAACTACCTTGGCAACTGGCTGCTGTGCCTTACCAACACTGAGTACGGCGACGGGGGAGTGGTTAACCCCGAAAAGCGCGACTCCATGGAGCGCGCATATTCGCGCCAGGCCGGCGATGCACAGAAGAAGTGATAACATTTCAACATTACATTGACAGAAAGGAGAAAAGACTATGGGCAAAAAACGGAATTACCTTGTTGCCGCAGCTGTGGCGGCAGCGTTGCCGATGGCGGCGCAAACCCCCGATGCAAGCTATGAGTTCCGCCCCCATGCCTACATACAGGTGCAGGGCGGCGCGCAGTACACGCTTGGCGAGGCCCCGTTTGGCGACCTCCTGTCGCCCACGGTGCAGCTCGGCGTAGGCTGGCAGTTCAAGCCTTGGCTCGGCGCGCGCCTTGCCGTGGGCGCGTGGGAGAGCCGGGGCGGCCTTAACGGCTACACCGTGGGCGGCCCGGCGCGCAATGTGACTTACTCGTACAACTACGTGGCGCCGGGCGTTGACGCGGTGTTCAACCTCTCCAACGCCATCTGCGGCTTCAACCCGAAGCGCGTGGTTAGCGTGTCGGCCTTCGTGGGCGCGGCGGCCAACATAGGCTTCGGCAATGATGAGGCCAACGCCATTGCCCGGCAGGGCTACCCGCTGGCCTACCTTTGGGATGGCACCAAGGTGCGCCCAGTGGGCCGCGCGGGCCTCGGCATCGACTTCCGTCTGGCCGACGCCGTGTCGATAGGCATAGAGGGCAATGCCAACGTTACTTCCGACAGGTACAACTCTAAGGACGCCGGGCAGCCCGACTGGTACTTCAACGTGATGGCCGGCGTGAGGATTAACCTCGGCAAGACCCACCGCCGCCGCGCCGCCGAACAGCCCGTGCGCCAGCCCGAGCCTGTGGCCGAGCAGCCTGCGCCCGTGGTTGAGAAGCCCGCGCCGCAGCCGGCCGAGCAGCCCAAGCGCGCCGAGGAGATGCGCCGCGACGTGTTCTTCCTCATCAACTCGGCCTCCATCCGCCCCGATGAGGCTGCCAAGGTGGCCGAGCTGGCCGCCTACCTCAAGGCCAACCCGCAGCTGCGCGTAACCGTTACGGGCTATGCCGACGCACAGACCGGCACCGATGCCATAAACGACCGCCTGTCGCGCCGCCGTGCCGAGGCCGTGGCCAAGGCACTTACGGCTGAGCACGGCATTGAGGCCGGGCGCATAGCCGTAGACAGCAAAGGCTCGCGCGTGCAGCCTTTTGCCGAGAACGACAAGAACCGAGTCACCGTTTGCGTAACGAGCGAGAAATAAAGGTCAGCCGCCAGCTGCGCCCCGGCGCATTGCGGGCTTGCCTGCCGCGCCGTGGGCGCCCTTTGGGCGGAGGGCCAAGACTAATGGAAATCTATGGCATAATGCAAATGACGATGCTTTGTAATAACTTTTTCGACCAATTGTATGATATAGATATCAGATCATTTGTGATATTTTTACTGACCGGGTAACAGTTAAACATATGGAGTACATTAATGAGGTGATGTGGCCTCCGCAGGCGTGCGGGTCGGGCCACATTTTTTAATTACGAACTACGAATTGCGATTTTGGAATTACGAGTTGGGTATTTGGGCAATTGCGAATTGGGATTTTTGTGTCGCGAGTTTGGAGCTTCGGATTGCAAGTGGCGCAAGGCAATGTGTAAAGATTATTGATGTCTGGCGGCTACAGAGGGCTGTTTGCGCAACTGTCTGTGGCCCAGGCTGTTGCGGCGGCGGCGGAATTGCGTTGCCAAACGGCCTGTTTGGGAGGGCGAAACGGGCCGTTTGGCAGCCCCAAACAGGCCGTTTGGCAGGGCGGAATGGCACGTGCCGCTTTTCAGGGTGGGTTGTTGTAAGGATATTTCAACGCCCTGCCGCTGTTTGGGGGCGGCCTCAGCGGCGCGAGGCAAAGAAGTCTTTCATGAGCCGGGCGCACTCTTCGCCCAGCACGCCTGCCGTAACCGCGCACTTGGGGTGCATGGCGCGGGGCGCCAGCAGGCTGAAGCCGCGCTTGGCGTCGGGCGCGCCGTAGACCACGCGGGGCAGCTGCGCCCAGCCTATGGCCCCGGCGCACATGGCGCAAGGCTCCACGGTTACGTAGAGAGTGCAGTCGGTAAGGTACTTCCCGCCGAGGGCGTTGGCTGCGGCGGTTATGGCCTGCATCTCGGCGTGGGCGGTTACGTCGCAAAGCGTTTCGGTCAGGTTGTGCGCGCGTGATATGATGCGCCCCCGGCACACCACCACCGCCCCAATGGGCACTTCGCCCGCCGCCAGGGCCTGCCGGGCCTCGTCGAGGGCGCGGCGCATAAAGCCTTCGTCGGCCTTTAGCTGTTCGTCTGCTGTCATGCTTGATGGGTTTTTATCCCAAATCGCATTAGACCGCCAAGCCTACATTATACTTGATTGTTGGCTCTTTAGCCATCTTCCGCACTGCTGCCGCCATCTTGCTTTCTGGTTTTTCACGATGTAGCCCGCTACATCGTCGATAAAACCGAAAATCAATTTGCCTGCCAGCAGCACGAAATCCGGCTAAAGTCTAATGACCGATTCGGGCTAATTTGCGGCAAAATTAATGATTTTACTTTGAAATATGGTCGAAATGTGGTATTTTTGCACCTAACAAAGCATACCGCCAATGGCACAGCACAACGACATGGGCCGCTGGGGCGAGGAGCAGGCCGCCCGCTACCTTGAGGCGAAGGGCTACGGCATAATGGCCCGCAACTGGCGCAGCGGCCACCGCGACATAGACATAGTGGCCCACAGGGGCGGCACCGTGGTCTTCGTTGAGGTGAAGACGCGGCGCAGCCTAAGCCTCGCTGCCCCCGAGCAGGCCGTAGACGCGCGCAAGGTGCGCTCGGTGGTGGCCGCCGCAGGGGCGTTTGTGAGGAGCCGCGGCATAGATGCCGACGTGCGCTTCGACATCATCACCGTCACCGGCGAGCCGGGCGCGGGGTGCGACATAAACCATATTGAGGACGCTTTCATGCCAATGCCGTGATAGAAATCAATGACGACATAAAACTGATACGCGCTGCCGAGACCGACTCAACCAACAGCATGCTGCGCCGCTACGGCGGCGAGGAGGGTCGGCTCTTTACCGTGGCCACGGCCGACTACCAGACGGCGGGGCGCGGACAGGCCGGCAACGCGTGGGAGAGCGAGCCGGGCCGGAACCTGCTCCTCAGCATACGCCTGCACCCGCAAGGGCTGGAGGCATCGCGCCAGTTTGCGCTTACCGAGGCGGGCGCGCTGGCCGTGCGCGACGTTGTGGGGGCTTACGCCGGGGAGGTGAGCGTAAAGTGGCCCAACGACGTGTACGTGGGCCACGGCAAGGTGAGCGGCACGCTCTCGGAGTGCGACGTGAGCGGGCGGCTCATAAAGACCTGCACGCTCGGCATAGGCATCAACGTTAACCAGCGCGAGTTCCGCAGCGGCGCGCCCAACCCCGTGTCGCTGGCGCAGGCTGCGGGCTGCTGCATCGACCGCGACGAGGTGCTCGGCATGCTGCTTGCGCGCCTCAGGGTGTATGTGGCCATGGTAAACGCCGGGCGGTACGACCGCCTGCACGGCCTCTACATGGATGTGCTCTACCGCCGCCACGGCCTCTTTGAGTACGAGGATGCCTCGGGCCGCTTCATGGCCGAGGTGGAGGGGGTGGAGCCGCAGGGCAGGCTCGTGCTCCGGCGGCAGGACGGCCGCACGGTGAGCTACGGGCTGAAGGAAGTGAAATTCATAATCAACAACCAATAAACCAATAACAATGGCAAAGTACAAAAGGATATTGCTTAAGCTCAGCGGCGAGAGCCTGATGGGCCGGCAGCACTATGGCATCGACCCGCAGCGGCTCGCCGAATATGCAGCGCAGATAAAGGAGGTGAGCCGGATGGGCGTGCAGATAGGCATAGTGATAGGCGGCGGCAACATATTCCGCGGCCTAAGCGGGGCCGCCAAGGGCTTCGACCGCGTTAAGGGCGACCAGATGGGCATGTGCGCCACGGTGATAAACTCGCTCGCGCTAAGCTCCGCGCTCGAGGCCATCGGCGTTAAGACAAAGGTGCTCACCGCCATACGCATGGAGCCTATAGGCGAGTTCTACAGCAAGTGGAAGGCCATCGAGGCCATGGAGGCGGGCTACGTGTGCATCTTCTCTGCCGGAACGGGCAGCCCTTACTTTACCACCGACACCGGCTCGTCGCTCCGGGGCATAGAGATTGAGGCCGACGTGATGCTCAAGGGTACGCGCGTGGACGGCATATACACCGCCGACCCGGAGAAAGACCCCACGGCCACGAAGTTTGCCGACATTACTTATGATGAGATTTACACGCGCGGACTGAAGGTGATGGACCTAACGGCCACCACCATGTGCAAGGAGAACAACCTGCCGATATATGTGTTCAACATGGATGTGCCGGGCAACCTGCGCCGCGTGATGGACGGCGAGGGGATAGGGACGCTCGTACACAACTGAGCAGAATTAAGAATTAAAAATTTTGAATTAAGAAAATATGCGGGGTGGGAGAGGCCGCACGGGTGAACGGGCGGCAGTGGGCCGAAGGCCTGGCCGCGCCGCGTGATTGGCATAAAAAAGGGGCGGCGAGCCGTAATAAGCTCGCCGCCCCTTTGTATGTAGTCCGGCATCATTTGTCTCATTTGCCTTTTTGTCTTTTTGCTTTTGGACCTTTTGCCTTTTGCTTTTTGCCCTTCTGTTCTTCCATGCAGTTTTTTTTACCTTTTTACTTTTTTACCTTTTTACCTTTAATCGATGTTCTTAAGGAACTCGATCTCTATTATCTTGAGCGAGAAGCGGCCCTTCACGGCCTTGTCGTTGTTGCGCGAGTCAAGTTCCTGCACAGCCCCGAAGGCATCCTTTGTGGTGCTTTGGCCGAGCGAGCGGATGGTGAACTGGCTCGCCTTGGGGGCGTTGTTGAGCGGTATGTGGACGTAGCTCAGGGCCTTGGGCGTCCATCCTTTCCATACGAGCGAGTCGCCGGCATATACGCCTATGGGGTAGGTGGTGGAGCGGAAGCCTTTCAGCTTTATGCAGATGTCGTCTATCTGGGTGTCCTCGGCCAGCGTGTAGGTTATCCACGCGCCGTCGAGCCGGTTGCCGCTCTCCCACGAGGTGTTCTCAAAGGTGTCGTAGCTGAGCTTCGCGTCGTTGCCGCTGCCGGCCTTGGCCGACACTATCTGCACGCCCCGGCGCCACTGGCGGAACGACGGCGTGGCGGGTGTCTCGCCGCGGTCGAGGCGCGGCATCAGGCCGTCGGAGGGCAGCCAGCGGCTCAGTCCGCCCTCCACATCTACTGCTTCGGTGGTGAGCGTAAGCTCAGCCTCGGGCAGGTTGGCTGCCTTGGCGGTTAGCCTCACGGTGCCGGCCTTGGGCAGCGAGCGCAGCATAACGCGGTTTACGCCGCACTCCACGGGCAGCGTGTCGGCCAAAACGTGGTTGTCCTTGCCCTTGGCCACGCCGCCGCGCCACTCGGCGGGGCCGCTGAGGGCGAACTTTACGAGCGAGTTGTCGAGCGGGCAGCGTCGCCCCTGCTTGTCTACCACCTCCACCTCAACGAGCGCAACGTCGGCTCCGTCGGCCTTCCAGCCCGTGGGGTTGGTTATCGGGGTGAGCCTGAGGCTGGCCGGTTGGCCAGCGGTTTCGAGCGAGTGCGACGAAAGCTCGCGCCCGTCCTTGCCCAAGCCTATGGCCGTGAGTTTGGGGGCGGCGTACTCCAGGTCCTTGAACACGTAGAGGAAACGGTACTTGTGCTCCGTGGGGGCAATGCGCCGCCCGCCCTGCACGAGCACCACGCTGTCGGCGTTTGACACCACGTAGACCGTGGGGATTACCTCGCCGGGGCGGTAGTTCCAGTGACCCACGATGTGGGTGCGCGGCTTAAGGTCGTCCACCCAGCCGTCCCACATCACTTGGTGGGCGAAGAAAGCGTCCTTGGGCACTCGCATGGGGTCTACCACTCCGCTCACGCGGTAGTTGTCGGCGGAGCGTCCGTGGGTCTGGGTGTCGCTGAACACTATCTTCACCCCGCCCGAGTTAACCTTCGTGCCGCTGCCGGGGCGCTCCAGCCAGTAGTCGTACCAGCGGGCCACAAGCTCGCGCACAAACTCGTCGTTGTTGTGGTTGTAGGCGTCGGCGGGGGCGTTGCGGTATAGCGGGCCGTCGCCCTCCTTGTGGAAGGGGTAGCTCCACGAGTTCCAGTACCAGCGCAGTGCCTCGTCGCGGCAGTACTCCATCATCCACATCGGCTTCGTGTCGCTCTTGTTGACGTAGAGCATTTCGCCGCCGTATTCGGCCTCGGGGCGGTCCAGCATCTCGCGGCTGCCTATGGCGCGGCCACCGTGCGGGTCGTAGAGGTCGCGTATTTTCTTCATCGCGAGCATGTGTTCGCGCGATATCTTCTGGTTGCCGCACTCATAGAAAAGTATGCTGGGGTTGTTGCGGTTGTATATTATGGCGTCGCGCATCAGCTCCTCGCGCTGTTCCCAACGGCGGCCGTCGGTGTCCTTCTCGGCGTCGCCGGCGGGCATGGCCTGTATCAGTCCCACCCTGTCGCACGACTCCACGTCCTGCTTCCACGGCGTTACGTGCATCCAGCGCACGAGGTTTCCGCCGCTCTTCACCATCAGGTCGTTGGAGTAGTCGCTGAGCCAGGCAGGCACGCTCATGCCCACTCCGGGCCACTCGTTGCTCGTTCGCTGGGCGTAGCCGTGCACCATTATGGCGCGGTCGTTAAGGTAAACCATGCCGTTCTTGAACTCCGCCTTGCGGAAGCCGGTGCGCGTTGTCACCTCGTCGTCGCCCACGGTGGTCTTCACGTCGTACAGATAGCCGTAGCCCCAGCTCCAGAAGTGTAGCCCGTAGGCGCGGCACTGCGCCTTGAGCACTGCCGTGCCGTGGGCGGGGATGGTAACTTCGTCGCTGCTGAAGCCGCACACCTGGGTGCCGTCAAGCTCGCTCAGGGCCACTTGCAGGCGGCGCGTCACGGGGCGGTCGGTTTCGTTGCGCACCTCGCTCTCCACGCATACGGTGGCGGCCCGGCCCCGGATGTCGTAGTCCTTGGCGTAGACGTAGGTGCCGGTGGTGCGCAGCGAGCTGTAGAGGGGCAGCGTTTGGTAAACGTCGCCCACGACATGGAGGCGCACGTTCTTCACTATGCCGCCGTAGTTGGAGTTGAAGTTGTTGTTGTTCCACTGGAACTGCGAGCCTGTGGCGGCCTCGCGGTAGTGCCAGTCGTTGTCGGTGCGCACCTCGATGAGGTTCTTACCCTTCTTTATGAAGGGCGTGAGGTTGAAGCCGAAGGCCATGACGCCGTTTTCGTGCAGGCCCACGCGGTTGCCGTTTACGAACACCTCGGCAGCCTGGCGCGCGCCCTCGAACTCAATGAACACGCGCTTGCCCCGGGCGTCGTCGGGCAGGCGGAACTCCTTGCGGTACCACACCACGGAGTCGCTCATCTGGTTTATGTACACCTTGAAGGCCTCGTCCTCGTTCCATGCGCGCGGAAGCGTGGCGAGTTCCTTGCCGTTTCCTATCCTCCAACCGGAGTTGAAGTTGTACGTTTGGCGCGCCTCGGCCTCAAAGGCCAGGACCAGGCACCAAGCGGCCAGCAGGCCCTTGAAAAGTTTTCCCATATTGCTTGCAATGTTTTGTTGTTAGCTCAGCTTGGCGGGGCGGCAGTTGCGGCAGGCCCGTAAGCCCGCCGGCATCAAGCCCTGCGGATGCAAAGATATAACAAAAACGTTGCAAGCAATATGGGAATGTGGTGCAAATGTGCGCTCGGGGGCGCATTTTTACCGCTTCACTATCTTCTTGGCGCAGCGTCCGCAGGCCGACTCTACGTTGAGGATGTATATCCCCGGCGCGAGATGGCCAAGCCCGCCGATGGTAAGCTCGGAGCTGCCGGCCACGCTGTAGCTGCTGCCGAACACCCTTGCCCCTGCGGCGTTGTAAATGCTCACGGCCACGCTTTGCGCCTTGTCGAGGCTGAAGCTGAGGGCCAGGCGGTCGGTTATGGTGTTGCTCCTGAGGCTCACGAAATCGCTGCCTGCGGCTTCTGCCGCGTCGCTGATGCCCGTTGCCTTAACGCAGTGTATGCGTATGGTGTCGTTGCGCACCTCGCCCGTGATGACGTTGGCGCCGCTCTGCAGGATGAAGAGGTAGTCGCCCGTTTGCGACGGGGCGCCCTCAAGGGCTATGGAGCGGCTGCTGCCCAGCGTGCTCCGCGTGAACTTGAAGCCGTCCATCGCCTTGCCCTCGGTCTCTGTGCCGTCGGGGGCTACCGACTTCAGGAGCTTTGGTGTGCCGCAGTTTATCCATACATACTTCAGCGGCACGATGCTGTCGCCCTGCTCCACGGTCTGCTCCATGGCCCCTGCGGCCAGGCTCACGTACTGCGTCTTGATGGAGGCGGGCAGGTAGTAGCCCAGGTGGGGCGGCTGGTTGTAGGCCGTGTTCTGCCATGCCACGCCCATGCGGTAAACGTGGTCGTGCATGAGCGTAGGCACGCGGTAGTCGGTCTCAACGTTGGTGGTGACGATTACGAGCGACGTGTCGGTGTGGAGCACCACCTCCTCGCGCCAGTCGCCTATGATGTCGGCCAGCAGGTTGGGCGTGGCTTTGGTGCCGTTGCACGAAGAGCCGAGGTTGTAGAAGTTCTTGCCGTTGATGGGGTAGATGCGCCCCGTGCGCCACTTTTCCATCTTTCCGCCGTCGAGCAGCTCGTCCTGCAGGTCGCCGTCCCAGTATGCCCGGAAGTTGGTGGAAGGCCCGTTGGCCCCGAGCGAGGCCCCGCCGGTGCAGCTGCGCACTGCCGGGTCGGATGCCGACCAGAACTCAAAGCCGTCGTTCTGCGCGTCGATGTCGGCCGCCATGCCGCGGCCGTTGTCGCCTCCGCCCTTCCAGCTGAGCAGGATTTCGCCCGTGGCGGCGTCGTGGAGGTCCCAGCCCTTTTCGCCCTCGTGTACGTCAAACACCTCGAGGCCCGGCCTTGAGGGTATGAGGTCGCTCACGTGGATGGCGTCGCCGTGGCCGTAGCCGGTGGCGTAGAGCAGCCGCCCGTCGTCGTCAATGGCGCAGGCTCCGTAGATTATCTCGTCGCGTCCGTCGCCGTCAACGTCGGCCACGGAGATGTTGTGGTTGCCGTTGCCGTAGGCCGTCTTGCTTCCGCCGTTGTCGGCGCGCGTGTTCTTGTTGTGGTTGTAGTCTTGCGAGTTGCCGTTGGCGTCGGTCACGGTCACCTTTGTCTGCGACGTTGAGGCGTGGAACCACTTCGTGGTAAGCTCATTGCCGTCGAAGTTTACCGCCCAGAGGTAAGCCTGTGCGTAGTATCCGCGGCACATCACGGCGCTGGGCCTGCCCTCGGGTCCGTCGAGCCAGGCCACGCAGGCCAGGTGGCGGTCGCCTCGGTTGCCCCATGTGTCGCCCCAGTCGGCATAGCCGTCCGAAGCCTCGCCGAGCGCGCGGCGCCGGTTGGGGTTATAGTATATGGTGTGTATGGCCTTGCCCGTGAGGCCGTCGAACACGGTGAGGTATTCCGGTCCGCTGCTCACTCGGCCGTCGCTTCCGCGGTAGTCCTTGTAGTTGTCCACGTTGTCGCGCAGCGTCTGGTCGGTGGCTGCCGCCGACACGAAGTATTTTCGCGAGTCGGTGCTGCCCGGTGCGGTCTTGCATATCATCTCGGCGCGGCCGTCGCCGTCGAAGTCGTATACCATGAACTGCGTGTAGTGGGCGCCGGCGCGTATGTTTGGGCCGAGGTCAACGCGCCATAGCTTGGTGCCGTCGAGCTTGTAGCAGTCTATGATCACGTTGCCGGTGTATCCGCTGTTCGCGTTGTCCTGCGAGTTTGACGGGTCCCACTTCACGAATATCTCGTAGTCGCCGTCGCCGTCCACGTCGCCCACGCTGCAGTCGTTGGGCGAGTATGTGTAGGCCACGTTGTCGGGCGTGGTTCCGCCGGCGGGGCGGTCGAGCTTCAGCGTGGTGTACAGCTCTTTCCATGGCGACACCGCCTCGCTCGTGTCAACAGGCTCGCCGTTGACCTTGGTCACTATGCTGTACTTGCTTGAGGTGCTTCCGCCGAGGTCGGCGTAGTTGGTCTTTCCGGCCAGGTTGCGTGTTAGTGCCACGCCGTCGCGCAGGATGTCGAACACCGTGTTGGGGCTGTCGGTGCCGAGCAGTCGCCAACTTATGAAGTTGCCGTTGTACGTTCCGTTATCCGACTTGGCGGGTACGACCACGACCCCCCGCGATAGTTTTTCCATCTGCCGTGTGTCCTGCGCGTTGGTCCCAGCCGAGGCTGCGGCCAGCAGGGCGGCCATGGCGTAGAGTTTAAAATTTCCCATCATTGTTGTTTGTTTGTTGAATGTTATTGGTATCAGCTGCAAACTTACTCAAATATATCGTGAATGCGGCATGGCGAGGCGCGAAAACGCCTGCAGGTTAACAATTTTTATCCTGCGCAGGCGCATAAAGCCAAATCCGCCCGAAGCCAAACGGCAATCCGCATTGGGGCTGAAAACATTTTACAAAGCCGCCCTTGGACGATGCCCTGTGCCATGCCGTGCTGCCAAACAGGCCATATTGCAGCCCCAAACGGCCTGTTTCGGGCTGCCGAACGGCCTGTTTGGCAGCCTAAAACGGCCTCTTTTGCAACGCGCTGAAAGCCAGCACATTGCGCGATGATGCCAGCGAAGTAAACAAGTTTTACAGAAATAGCCGTCGGCCAAGCCCGCCTCCGCCCGGCCACAAAGCCCGCGCGGAGGCGCAAAAAAAGAGAGCCGGACACCTTTTGCGGATGTTCCGGCTCCCTTGCTCGTCGGGATTACTGGACTCGAACCAGCGACCTCACGCCCCCCAGACGCGTGCGCTAACCAACTGCGCTAAATCCCGAACGCTGCAAAGCCTTTCAACTTTGCGGGTGCAAAAGTACATACATTTCATGAGAAATACAAATTTTTGGGCTTTCTTTTTCGGTTTTTAACACTAAATTACTTTCTTAGAACATTTTGACTGTATCACCACTGCCGTCTTGTTGCTGCCGGCATGGCTTGTTGCCGGCCTGCGGGCATCGCCTTGCGCTTACGGGGCGGTGCCATGGAGTGGGGCGGGTGGCCTTGCCGGGGGCATTTATACATATTTATATTGCGTGCGCGCGAGGATGTAACGCAGCCCCATCGGCGTAACCATTTTGCAACGCCATTGTTGCAAAGGCTTAACCCATGTGTTGCAACATCGACAACATTTACACATAATTTTGCACCCGAAAATATAAATCAACTAAAAAAACATGAAGACGGTAAGTAAAGTTTTAATGACAGCGGCCATCGCCGCAAGCATGACAACCGGCGCATGGGCCGTTCAGGAGGCTGAGGCCGACCTCGGAACCGTGACCGGACGCATCACCGACAGCGAGAAGCAGGTGCTGCCCGGTGCCTCGGTTGTCATCGAGGACCTGCACATGGGCGTAACGACCGACATAAACGGTTACTACAAGCTGCCCGTGCTCAAGCCCGGCACATACACGCTGAAGATTTCCTACGTGGGCTACGCCCCCATCACGAGGAAGATAACCGTGACCGACGCCAAGGCGCAGGTGAACGACTTCGTGATGAGCGAGGGCCACGAGCTTAGGGAGGTAGAGGTGCAGGGAGCATTCACCGGACAGCGCCGCGCCCTGCAGATGCAGAAGAGCGGCATGGGGCTGACCAACGTTGTGTCGGCCGACCAGGTGGGCAAGTTCCCCGACTCTAACATAGGCGACGCCCTGAAGCGCATCAGCGGCATCAACGTGCAGTACGACCAGGGCGAGGCCCGCTTCGGCCAGGTGCGCGGAACCAGCTCCGACCTCACCTCGGTGACCGTAAACGGCAACCGACTGCCGTCGGCTGAGGGCGACACCCGCAACGTGCAGCTCGACCTCATCCCCTCCGACATGATACAGACCATAGAGGTGAACAAGGTGGTGACAGCCGACATGGACGGCGACG
Source organism: uncultured Prevotella sp. (assembly GCA_944320105.1). Taxonomy (GTDB): domain Bacteria; phylum Bacteroidota; class Bacteroidia; order Bacteroidales; family Bacteroidaceae; genus Prevotella. Next base: position 16,865 of record CALUGA010000026.1, read on the forward strand.
CCATAGGCGGCGAGATAAACCTCGTGACCAAGAACACGCCATACCACCGCGTGCTCAACTTCATGGTGGGCACCGGCCACAGCTGGGTGAGCGGCAAGCAGCAGTGGGACCTCGGCGCTACCTGGGGCGACCGCTTCTTCAACAATAAGCTGGGCGTGATGGCGTCGGTGTCGTACCAGTATGCGCCGGGCGGCTCTGACAACACTGAGTTTGAGTACGACGTGGACGACGACAAGGTGGTGCTCACCGACATGGACGTGCGCCAGTACTACGTTACGCGCGAACGCCAGAGCTACTCGCTCGCACTCGACTACCAGTTCAACCCGCTCAACAAGATTTCGTTCAAGGGTATATACAACCGCCGCAACGACTGGGAGAACCGCTTCCGCATACAGTACAAGGACATGGACAAGGACGAGCAGGAGCTTGTGATGGAGACAAAGGCCGGAGCCGACAACACCAAGGACGCACGACTGGAGCGCCAGCAGACCATGGACTTCACCCTCGACGGCGAGCACAACATAGGCAACCTGAAGATAGACTGGGCCGCAAGCTTTGCCCGCGCCACCGAGGAGCGCCCCAACGAGCGCTACGGTGCAATAAAGTATGAGGGCATCGACATTGCGAGCGGCATGCACGACGTGGGCGGCGAACAGCCCTACTCGTCGGTGCGCATCCCCTCGATCAACGATGAGGGCTGGGAGTTCGACGAACTCACCAACCAGGACGAGGACATAGAGGAGAACGAGTATAAGCTGCGCCTCAACTTCGAGCTGCCGCTGGCCAAGGGCAAGTTTGGCAACAAGCTGAAGTTTGGCGGAAAGTACACCTACAAGGACAAGTCGAAGGTGGTGAGCTTCTACGAGTTCGACGGCGACGAGCTGCTCGGCGACTGGCGCAAGCAGATATCCTACAAGGTGCGCGACGGCTTCATGCCCGGCGACTTCTATCCCATCAACTCGCCGTTCCTGAGCAAGGAGTTCCTCGGCGGCCTGCAGCTCAACTCTGCCTATGGCGAGGAGGTGCTTGAAGAAGAGGCCGGCAACTACGACGTGAAGGAGCAGATCACCGCCGGATACATACGCTTCGACCAGAAGCTGGGCAACAGGCTCGATGCCACCGTGGGCTTGCGCGTGGAGCACACCTCGCTGAAGACCAACGGTTTCCAGTACCAGGCTTGGGAGGAGCAGGAGCTTGACGACGCCGGACAGCCCGTGCTCGACGAGGACGGCGAGCCGGAGATGGTGGACCGCGAGACCCTCAACCCCACCGGCGAGTACAAGAACGACTATACCAACCTGCTGCCGAGCGTGCTGCTGAAGTATAGGGTGAACGACGACTTCAACATACGCGCCTCGTTCACCGAGACGCTCTCGCGACCCAAGTACTCCGCACTCATTGCCAACAAGACGTTCAACCTGGCCGACGAGGAGGCTACCATCGGCGACCCGTACATCGAGCCTACCAAGGCATTCAACTACGACCTCTCCGCCGAGTACTACTTCAAGAGCATCGGACTCGTTAGCCTTGGCCTCTTCTACAAGGACATAAAGAACGTTAACGTGGAGACCACCGGCTACTACACAGGCGAGGAGCTGGGACTGCGCGGCAACACGAGCACCTTCGAGGTTGAGCAGAACATGAACGCCTACGACGCACGCATCTTCGGAGTTGAGGTGGGCTACCAGCGCGACTTCGGTTTCATCGCCCCGGCGCTGAAGTGCGTGGGCTTCTACGGCAACTATACTTACACTCACAGCACCACACGCAACTATAACGAGCGACTGGGCATAGAGGACGGCGACGACGTGAGGATGGCCGGCTCGCCAGAGCACACCGCCAACGCATCGCTCTACCTTGAGAAGGCCGGATTCAACGTGCGCCTGTCGTACAACTTCGCATCTGAGTTCATCGACGCAATGAACCTCGGTTCGCGCGCCCTCGACCGCTACTACGACAAGGTGAACTACCTCGACCTCAACGCAAGCTACACTTGGGGCAACGACACTAAGTTCACAGTATTTGCCGAGGCTCACAACCTGCTCAACCAGCCCCTGCGCTACTACCAGGGCGAAAGCAACCGCACGATGCAGGTTGAGTACTACGGCGTGAAGGTGAACGCAGGCTTCAAGATCAACCTGTAAGCCTTTGCTGAGGATGCTGGAGGCAGGAGGCTGGATTCAGGAGACTGTAGGCTGAATGCAGGAGACAGGAGTCTGGAGACAGACAAATGCCCTCGGGGCAGCATAAAGGGAGGCAGCGGGCCGGCACAAAGCCCGCTGCCTCTTTTCGGATACGGCCCGCCCGGATTGTCACACATATTAAATTATGGTTGCGCCGCCCCGATTTCAGGTTCATTTCAGAAAACCTGCCCACCTTTGCAGCGCAATCGCAACAAAACAACAATCACAAACAAGCAAACGAAAACAATGACAACAACAATGAAAACGATTGAAACTCTTTACAGAAAAGGCGCGCTCCTCGTGGCCACGCTGGCCGTGGCACTCACCGCAAGCATCGCCGCGCAGGCGCAGACTCCCGCCGACTGGGAGAAGATGGACGGCGACATTGTGCTCTACATGGCCAACGACCTGGGCCGCAACGGCTACTACGAGCAGAAGCCCGTGGCCGAGCTGATGGGCCGCGTGGCCGAGGTGACAGGACCCGAGTTCATCATCGCAGCAGGCGACGTGCATCACTTCGAGGGAGTGCAGTCGGTGACCGACCCGCTCTGGATGACCAACTACGAGCTTATATACTCGCACCCGGAGCTTATGCTCGACTGGAACCCAATCCTTGGCAACCACGAGTACCGCGGCAACACGCAGGCCGTGCTCGACTACACCAACGTGAGCCGCCGCTGGGTGATGCCCGGCCGCTACTACACCCGTGTGGTAAACGAGGACGGAACAACCCTGCGCGTGGTATTCATCGACACCACGCCGCTCATCTCTAAGTACCGCCAGGAGAGCGACAAGTATCCCGACGCATCCAAGCAGGATAACGCAGCACAGCTCGCATGGCTCGACAAGACGCTCAGCCAGGCCAAGGAAGACTGGGTCATCGTGGTTGGCCACCACCCGATTTATGCCGACACCGAAAAGGACGACATCGAGCGGCAGGACCTTCAGCGCCAGCTGCTCCCCATATTCCGCAAGTATGGCAATGTGGACATCTACGCCTGCGGCCACATCCACAACTTCCAGCACATCAAGATGCCGGGCGATGGCACCGACTACGTGGTCAACGGCTCCGGCTCGCTCACCCGCACAGTGAAGCCAACCGAGGGAACCGTGTTCTGCGCCGGCGTGGAGGGCTTCTCCGTAATCTCCGCCACAAAGAAGCAGCTCAACATGTATATGCTCGACAAGGCAGGCAAGGCCATACACACCATAACCCGCACGAAGTGACGGCGGTTGGCTGGGCAGCACCTTATGTGTAGCCCGTTGCCAAGTAGCTGACTGTAAAAGAATTGGCAAAACAGCCCGTTTCGCATCATGAAACGGGCTGTTTTGCGTCTTGGCAGTTTTGTATGCATCTTGGAGGTATTGTTTTTTTGAAGTTTTTATTACCTTTGCAGGTGTCATACATATATATGATATGGAGAAACTTACGCTACGGGAACTATGTAGGCAGGTCGCGGTGCATGAGGGTTGGCATGACTCTTATGCGCATTTCGTGCCATTGTTCATCCGTGAGGCACGTACTAAAGCCCGCTGGGAAGATTGGGACAAAGATGTGTTTTACGAGTATTTTGAGCGTTCGAGGGAGCAGAGCGTGTCTTCAGTGGCGCAGAAGTACTTTACGCATGACGAGCAACAGCTGCTTAAACAGAACTGGCATGAGCTTGCGCCGCTGCTGAAAACCATTGCCGAACATCAGGATGAGCCGCAGTGGGAGGCCTACAAGCAACTTAAGAAAACAGTGCGCCGATATACAAAGCAGGACATGAGGACGGCCACTAACCGCCTTGTGGCTGCGCTACAGCCACGATTGCTTTGCTCAATAGTAGCAGAGCACAAGTTGAAGGAGCTGTTCGACAGGCTGCGCAGTCATGTGTCCGACAAATTGCCGCTTTATGAAAAGCACGACTGGTTCAGAAACAGTTACAACCTCTTGGCTCTTGTGAGGGATGCCGTGAAGCCCGACGACCCCATGGACATTGTTACTTATCCGTGGCAATTATTGGAACTTTTGGATGAAATAGATAAAAAGCGATACGGTATGGATAGTTATATCGAAGAGAAAGCGAGACTCTTGGAGCGAGTTAAGAACATCGTGCTAACCGGCGCGCCCGGCACTGGCAAGACGTACTTGGCGCGGCGCATGGCCATGAAGTTGATTGACGTGGCCACCGATGAGGAGTTGGCCGCCTGCGGTCGGTTCGGCTTTGTGCAGTTTCATCCGTCGTATGACTATACCGACTTTGTGGAAGGCTTGCGCCCCACGTTTGCCGGCGGCAGTGGCAGCGTGGGCTTCGAGTTGCGTGATGGTGTGTTCAAGCAATTCTGCCGCAGGGCCATGGAGGTTCGGAGTGTGGCTTTGCCTGGCGATTCGGCGGGAGTTCAATGGCATGAGGACGGTGGCGCGGCAGGCGGGAAGTATGTGTTTGTCATCGATGAAATAAACCGTGGCGAGGTGTCCAAGATATTTGGCGAGTTGTTTTTTGCCATCGACCCCGGCTACCGTGGCCCTAAAGGGTCCGTGGCAACGCAGTATGCCAACTTGCATAAAGGCGAGGAACAGTTCTATGTGCCTGAAAACGTATACATCATAGGCACTATGAACGACATTGACCGCAGTGTGGAGAGCTTCGACTTTGCCATGCGCAGGCGTTTCACATGGGTGGAAGTGACAGCCGAGGAGAGTGCAGACAATATGGGATTGCCGCAGGACTTGAAAGGAAGGATGGCGCGGCTTAACGCCGCCATATCGGATACAGAAGGTCTGGGCTGTGCTTATCATGTAGGCGGAGCTTACTTCCTTGGGCCAGACGGCAAGCCAGTGAGTGATGCCGGTGCCGTTTGGCGGTACAGATTGGAACCGCTGTTGAGGGAGTATCTGAGGGGATTGCCGGGCGTGGACGATAAGATGGAAATGTTGCACAAGGCGTATGAACCGGGCGGAACAAATGATGGCGGGCATGGAACTGCTGCGGACAACTGACAACAACGGTGGACAGATGCGAGTGCCTGAGGTATGCCTCCAAGACCTTTTGGCTATTGGCAATGCAGACTTGGATACGCTCTGTCGGCAAAATCCCAACTTGCTTGTGTTCCCGCAGTCGTTTGGCGAGTGGCGTGACGGCATTGGCAGTTCGCGCATTTTCACCATTTCTGGTGACCATTTGAGGACAGGCAACGTCATGGGGTTCGTGGGGCGTGGCGGAACGAGGCTCACTATAGCATCGCGCTTTGCGTTTTCTGATTCGCACGATTATTTCCTGCACTATATGCTGCGCAGGGTTTTCGACGTCAATATGCTTGACTTCGACCAGTCGCCCGGACACGACGGGTCGCTCAATTTCTTGGCTTACCTCTTCCCCGCCTGCCTCAAGAGGGCTTATGCCCAAGGGATGTTCAAGGCTTATGTGAGCCGACTGCATGATGACGCAAGCGTAAGGGGGCGTGTGGACGTTGCCCGTCACTTGCGTCGCAACACTCCTTTCTGTGGCAGTGTGGCTTATGTAACGCGCGAGTACAGTGCCGACAATGCCGTTACACAGCTCGTGAGGCATACCGTTGAGTACTTGAGGAAGCTTCCGTGGGCTTGCGGGCTGCTGTCAGCCAACGCGGAGACAAGGGATATCGTTGCCCGCTTGTGTCTTGCCACGCAGCCTACTTACCGGCTGCAGGATAGGGGCAAGGTGATGGCAGCCAACATGAAGCCGCTCGCTCATCCTTATTTTACGAAATACCGCACCTTGCAATGCCTGTGCCTGCGCATATTGATGCATGGCAGGCTTGACTATGGCCTGGAGCATGGAGAGGTGTGTGGACTCCTGTTTGATGGGGCGTGGCTTTGGGAAGAGTATCTTGCCACGGTTCTTGGCCATGATTTCGTGCATCCGGAAAACAAGACTGGGCGGCACAGGCATTGGCTTTTCGAGAATTTCCAGCCGATATATCCTGATTTCATAGGCCGTGCGGAACCGCACGTGGTGGCCGATGCAAAGTATATGCCGTTGGGCGGAAGAAAGGAATTGGGCGCGGATTCAGAGCGCGCCACAGCCATTTACTATAAGACTATAACCTATATGTATCGCTTCAAATCCACACGTGGGCTGTTGATTTTCCCTAATCCTGAAAAGGCTTTCATGGATGTATACAAGATTAAAGACACAGCCGGGCAACTCTGCAAGCTGGGCTTGGCCATAGTACAAGATTCTGGTGGCTTTGCTGCTTTCATCGAAGCGATGCGCCGCAGCGAGGCCGCCTTTCGGACGGTTGTGGGCGATTTTGTGAGTGGAGCGTTAAACTTGCATGCCGCCAAGCCCGTTTAGGGAGAAATAGGCACTCCGCCGGGGCAGATGTCCTGCCCCGGCGGAGTGCTTGGTTTGCGGCTTGGTGTCTTGTCGCTTTGGGGTTGTGGTCAGAAGCTCACGGTGCGGCTGCCGTCGGGTTGCTCGGCTATGGTCACTCGGGTGGCGTCGCCGGGCAGCAGTTCCTCTATAAGCTCGGGCCACTCTATGAAGCAGAGCGCGCCGCTGTAGAAGTAGTCCTCGTAGCCCATGTCGTACACTTCGTCAATCTTCTTTATGCGGTAGAAGTCGAAGTGGTATATGAGTTCGCCCGAGGGTTCGGCGCGATACTCGTTCACTATGGCGAAGGTGGGTGATGTAACCACGTCGCTTACGCCAAGCTCCTCGCACACGGCCTTGATGAATGTGGTCTTTCCTGCGCCCATCTTTCCGTAGAAGGCGAACACGCCCGCCTCGCCCATGCATTCCACGAAGCGGCGCGCGGCCTCGCGGATGTTGTCAAGTTTGTCGATTGTTATTTCCATGTCATCGTTTTTTTCCTGTCATCGTGATTATCGGTATTATCATTTCTTCCATCGAGATGCCCCCGTGCTGGAAGGTGTCCTTGTAGTAAGCCACGTAGTAGTTGTAGTTGTTTGGGTAGGCGAAGAACGAGTTGCCCGTGGCAAACACGTAGCTTGTGCTTAGGTTGGGGGCGGGCAGCTGCACCTTTGCCGGCTCCTTTATGGTGAACACTTCCTTGTCCGTGTAGCCGAGGTTCTTGCCGAGCTTGTAGCGCAGGTTGGTGTTGGTGTTGCGGTCGCCCACTATCTTCACGGGCTTGTTCACGCGGATGGAGCCGTGGTCGGTGGTTACTATGACGCGGCAGTTGGCCTGCGCGAGCTGCCTGAAGAGGTCGGATATCACCGAGTGCCTGAACCAGCTGAGCGTTATGCTGCGGTAGGCCGACTCGTTGTTGGCCAGCTCCCGCACCATCCTCGATTCCGTTCGGGCGTGGCTAAGCATGTCGATGAAGTTGAATACCACCACGTTGAGGTCGTTCTTCTCTATCTGCCGGAACTTCTGCATGAACTTCTCAGCGGCGGCGGAGTCGTTCACCTTGTGGTACGAATACGTGTCGTGGCGCCGGTAGCGGTCAATCTGCGTGCCTATGAGCGGGCCTTCGTTGAGGTTCTTGCCCTCGTCCTCGTCCTCGTCAACCCACAGTCCGGGGAACAGGCGGGCTATCTTGTCGGGCATCAGTCCGCTGAAGATGGCGTTGCGGGCGTACTGCGTGGCCGTGGGCAGGATGCTGAAGTACAGGTCCTCGTCGATGTCGAAGAGGTCGCCCAGCTCCCCGGCCACCATCCGCCACTGGTCATAACGGAAGTTGTCGAGCACCACCATGAACACCTTCTCGCCGCCGTCGAGCAGCGGGAACACCTTGCGCTTGAACACCTCGGGGCTGAGCATGGGGCGCCCCTCGGCGCTGCCTCCGGGTCGCAGCTCGCCCACCCACTCGGCGTAGTGCTTCTTTATGAACTTTGCGAAGGCGTTGTCGGCCTCCTCCTTTTGCATCCTCAGCATCTCGGCCATGCTGCTGTCGGCCCCGCTCAGTTCCAGTTCCCAGTGTACGAGGCGACGGTAAAGCTCGGTCCAGTCGGCGTGCGAGCGGCACTCTTCTATCTGCGCCGCTATCTGCCTGAACTCCTGTTGGTATCCGCTCTGCGTCACCTCGCTCACTATTTCGCGCCGGTGGATGTTCTTCTTCAGCGTGAGCAGTATCTGGTTAGGGTTCACGGGCTTTATCAGGTAGTCGGCTATCTTTGAGCCGATGGCCTGGTCCATGATGTTCTCCTCCTCGCTCTTCGTAACCATGACCACAGGCACGGCGGGCAGAATCTCCTTTATCTTCTGCAAGGTTTCCAGCCCGCTGAGGCCCGGCATCATCTCGTCGAGCAGCACGAGGTCGAAGTTGTGCGTGCGGCATTGGTCGATGGCGTCGGTGCCGTTGGTCACCGTCACCACCTCGTA
>CALUGA010000027.1 GCA_944320105.1 uncultured Prevotella sp.
CATGGGCTTGTCGTACTCGTCTACAAGTATCACCACGCGCCGCCCCGACTGCTCGCAGGCGCGCCGCACCACGCCCTCAAAGCGCAGCGGGAGCGATGTCTCGCCGACCGACGTGCCGTAGCGCGACTCCCACAGCAGCAACGTGTTGTTCAGGCGGCGCTCAAGGCTGCCGCGCTCGCGGTAGTTCTCGGTGTTGAGGTCGAGGTGCAATATGGGGTATTTGGCCCACTCACTCTCCAGCTTCTCGATGGCGAGGCCGCCAAACAGCTCGCGCTTGCCGCTGAAATACGCTTCGAGCGTGGACAGCAGGAGGCTCTTGCCAAAGCGGCGGGGGCGGCTCAGGAAGTAGTAGCTGCCCTCGGAGGCCAACTTGTAGACAAGGGCAGTCTTGTCAACATACACGTAGCCGCTGTCGCGCAGCTTCTCGAAGTCTTGTATGCCTATGGGATATATCATGCCTTACAGCCTGTTGTTTGTTGCAAATGTAAGCAAAATATTTGATATTAGGTGCAACAAACAAAGACAAAATGCCCCCGAGACGGCTTTGACCACGATTCAAGGCCGTTTCGGGGGCAACTATGCCTGGGCGTCGCCGGCTCACTTCGCGCCAACGGCGGCGTTGGTGCCGCGCCCCAGCTTTGCGGGGTCGATGCACTTGTAAGCCACGCGCTGTCGGCGCCATGTGTAGACACAGTGCAGCATTCCGTCGCGCCCTTGTATTATGGCGGGGTAAGAATACTGGCTCACGGGGCTGTCTTCGAGCGTGAGCACGTGGCGCCAGTGCTCCCCGTCGTCGCTCACAGCGAGGCTGAGCGGTGTGCGCGGGCCTTTCTTAGTGCCTGGCAGGGTGGCGAAGTCGTTGTATACCAGGGCGTGGCTTCCGTCGCCGAGGGTCACTGCATCGGTGCCCGACTGGTTGTTGGGCAGGCTTGTCAACGCCACGTTGCTCCACGTGCGGCCGCCGTCGCGGCTCTCAGAGGTGGCCAGCCGGCCGTTCCTCGTGCGGCAGAGCACCTTGAGCCGCCCGTCCTTCAGCCGCAGGATGGAGGGCTGTATGCAGTCGATGGGCTTCACGTCGGTGGTGTCCTCGGTGCGCGGGGCGCGCTCGGCGGCTATCGGGCCTACGTAAGTCCACTCGCCGCTCTTAGGGTCGTAAAGCTCAAAGTGGAGCTTCCAGCCGCCCTTCTCGGTGCTCGACGGGCATACGAGCAGGCCGCCCACCATCTCAGGCTTGTTCTTCACCGGGCCGAGGAAGCCCTTGGGCAGAGGCTCGCGGCGGCCCCACGTGCGCCCACCGTCGCGCGATTTGACCACCCAGCCCGTCCAGTCGGCCACGCGCAGGCCTATCTTGTAGAAGAGCCAAAGCTCGCCGCCGGGCATCTCGAAGAGCACGGGGTTCCAGCAAGCCTTGCGCTTCAGCCGGCCACCGCGGTGGTAGGGCAGCACGGGGCCGGCCGAGGCATCGGTCGTGGAGTCGTTTATTCCGGCCAGCAGCGCGTCGGCTGTGCCGAGGGCAAACACGCCGTCGCCGGCCAGCACGGGTTCGCTCCACGTGGAGGAGCCTTTTTCCTTGCGGCTCACATAGATGCAAACGTCGGGGTTGCGCTCGTGCTTCCCGCCGAAATAGGCCGCCACGAGGTCGCCGCCGCTGGTCTCAACGATGGTAGACGCGTGGCACTGCGGGAACGGGGCCGAGGTGTACAGGAACTCGTCCTTAACTATGGCGGGATGGGCCGTGGGCAGGCTGAGGCTGAAATGGTGGCGGCCCGAGCCTACGCGCCTCACCTCGCCGCCGGGCAGGCACACGTCGGCCACGGTGTTGCAAGGCACCTCCACAGTCCAGTCGAGCCGCTGCAGGGTCTTGCGCCAGCTGCTCGCCACCCGCCCGTAAGGCGACTCGTAGATAGCCGAAACACTGTCTATCAACTGTGAATCGAGTATCTTGAACTGGAAATCGGCCTTTGCCGATGCCCCGGCTCCACCATTGCCGCCCGCCGTGCCACCACGGTTTTCCGCTGCACATCCGCCGTTGCCAGCCACGTTGATCCCCGCCAGGCGGCTGAAGCACCACTGCAGCAGGTCGCCGAGCAGCATCACGTGGTTGCCGCTGTTCATCTTCGGGCTGGCCGTGTCGCCGTTCCACAGCTCCCAGATGGTGGTGGCCCCGTGGTCGAGCATGTAGCCCCACGAGGGGTACGAGCGGTTGGTGGCGAGCAGGCAGGCCACGTCGGCAAAGCCGTTGTCGGTCAGCGTGCCGAGCAGCCACGACGTGCCTATCACGCCGCTCGACACGTGTCCGCCGTTCTTCGTAATGATGTTTTCCACCAGGTTCTTGGCTATCTCCGGGCGTAGGCTGTCGGGCGCTATGCCGAAAGCCAGCGGCAGGATGTTGGCCGTGGCCGTGTTGTTGCCGTAGAACACGCTGTCGGGATAGAGCGTGTGGCCCGGCGCGGGCGACGTGCCGCGGCGCACGGTGAGGAAGCGGCGGTTGAACGCCGCGGCCATAGCCTCGCGGCGGCTGCGCCACTCGGCAGCGTCGGCCCCCCGGCCCAGCAGCGATGCAAACTTCTCCAGCAGCGCAAGGCAGCGCACGGTGTAAGCAGTGGCTATGAGGGTGCCGTCGGTCTTGCGGGCGGGGTCCTGGCTGTGGATGAGCTTCGGCGACTCCGGCGGCAGGCACCAGTCGCCATACTTATCCTTGGTTATCAGCCCGTCGCGGCTGTAGGTGGCCGTGATGTGGCGCATCCAGCGCGCCATGGCGGGGTAGGCGCGGCGCACGGGCAGCGTGTCGGCGTAGCGCGTGAGCAGCATGTCGCAGGCCATGGGCAGCGCGGCGGGCCAGGTGACGTCGTCGGTGTAGTAGTTCCAGAAGGCGGGGGCCACGTCGGGGATGCACCCGTCCTCGCGCTGCGCCTCGCAGATGTCGCGCACCCACTTGGCGTAGAACCTGCCGCAGCCGAAGAGCCACGGCTCGCCCAGCACCCCGGCCGTGCGGTCGCCGAGCCACGGCTGGCGCTCGTTGCGCTGCGGGCAGTCTACGGGCATGCCCTTGTAGTTGCTGGCCAGCCCCCAGCGGGCGGCCTCGACGAGCTGCGTCAGCGTGCTGTCGGAACAGCTGAACTCGCCGGCGCGCTCCATCCTGTCGGCCACGAGCATGGCCGTGAAGTCGGCGGCGCGGGCATACTCCATGCCCGTAACCTCAACATAGCGGAAGCCGTGGTAGACGAACGACGGCTGCCACGCCCCGGCCTCGCGCCCCGAGCACACGTAGACGTCGGCCGAGAGGGCATCGCGCAGGTTCTCAGTGTAGAGCGACCCGTCGGGGTTTATCTTCTCGGCGTAGCGCAGGCGGATGGTGTCGCCCTCGCGGCCTCGCGGCGTGAAGGCCACCCACCCTGCCATGTTCTGCCCGAAGTCGAGCACGAGGGCATCGCCGCGGCGCACGGCCGAGCGGGCCTTGCCCACGGGGCGGGCCTCGATGGCGGGCGTCATCTGGCCGCGCAGCGTGCCGTAGGGTATGGCGGCGCGCACGGCGGGGAGCCAGGCCGAGTCGTCGTAGCCGGGCCGCGCCCAGCCATCAAGCTCCATGCGGGCATCGTACTCCTCGCCGTCGTACTCGTTGTTGGCGCGGATGGGGCCGGCGGCCGTGACGCGCCACGACTCGTCGGTGACCAGCCTCTGCTTGCTGCCGTCGGCATATTCTACTATTATGTTGATGCGGCAGGCAGGCAGGCCGAACACGGGCGTCTTCCAAGGCTTGTTCTGCCGCATGGGGAAGTAGCGCCCGTTGCCCAGCACTATGCCCACGGCCGTGAGCGTGTCGAGCATGGGCGTGATGTCGTAGGCGTTGTAATATACTGTGCGGCGGTAGTCGCTCGGCACGGGCTTGAGCACGTCTGCCGCTCCCACCTCGCTCCCGTTGACGAACAGGCGGTAAAGGCCCAGCCCTGCCACGTAGGCCGTGGCGCGGCTGACGGGCTTCTGCCCGAGGCGGAACTCGCGGCGCAGGTAGCGGGCGGCCAGGCGTGTGCGCAGGCCGCGGCGCTCGCCGGGCATGAGCTGTTCGAGGCCTATCCAGCGGCCACGCCAGTCGGTCTCGCCCATCAGGCCCACGCCAAACTCCTGCGGGCGGCTCCACCCGGTGGTACCGCGGTTTGTAGTCACCCTTACGCGCCAGCAGGCACGGGTGCCGCTGCGCAACTGCTTGCCGCCGTAGGCCACCCACAGCTGGCGAGCAGACTCCACGCGGCCCGAGCGCCACAGGTCGGCCTCGCCGCTTTCGAGCCGCCCGGCGGTGGTGGCCACCTCTATCTCGTAGGCGGTCTGGACGATGCCCTGCCCGTCGGAGACGGTTTTCCACGAAAAGCGGGGGCGGCCGGTGTCAAGGGCCAGCGGACTGTCGAGGCCCTCGGTGAGCAGCCCCGTAACGCTGACCTTGGCCGCCGCCGCAAGGGGCAGGAGCAGGGCCAGGAGCAATAGTTTAAGTTTCATGGTTCTGTCTTTTTTATGGTTTACGTTGCTTGCTATTTGTAAAATGTTTTTCTATCCGCACCTCCTGGCATCCCCGTTGGCGGCCTGCAGCGCAACCGCCTGGCCCACAGGGTGTTGCGAGAACTACGATTACGCGCCGCAAGGAAAGCCGTTTCGCAGTGCAAAACGGGCAGTCTGGCGGCGCGAAAGAGACCGTTTGGGACAGAACAAAGGCGCGGGGGGCTGCACAGCGGTGTGCGTTGTAAACATCTTTCGGGGCGCACCGGCCGCAGCAGCCTTGGCCGGCAACGGCGGCGGGCTACACTCCGCCCTGCCCTACTCCGTGCGGTCTTTCTCTGCAACTTCTTCGTCAGGCATGATGGATGCCTGGCCCTGCCTAATGTAGTCCTTGGCGGCGTCGATGGCGATGAGCACGCCGTCGCCCTGGCCGTGGTAACGGAAGGTGCGCACGCCGCCGTCATGCTCGCCAAGGTACGTGAGGCGGCCCGTGGCGGCGTCCATCCACCAAACGCGGTTGCGCTCCGCGCCGGTCTTCGAGAGGTCTATACGCATCTCGCGGCCCGTGTAGTTGTACACCATCAGGTAGCCGTCGCCGCGGGTGGCGGCCAGGCGGTCGTAGCGCGTGCCGTTGTCGAGTACGATGCCCTGGTCGGGCCGGCGGCTGAAGTAAGGCATGGTGAGCATCAGCTGCTTCAGGTATTTCATCTGGTTGAAGCCGGGGTCGTCGAGCGCCTTGTACCACGGCTTCCGTTCCCCGTCGGCAAAGTAGGCCCCGGCCACGCCCGGGCGCACGAACTGCATTATGGAGTTGTGGCCGTAAGTGTGGCCGCACGAGCCGGCGAACACCGACCAGTAGGCGTAACGGCGCACGTCGGCGGCCTGCCAGCGAGGCTCATCCCCGTCGTGCAGCCCCTGCGGTATGTCCTCGTAGCTCGGCTCAGCGTCGAGCACGGGCTTTATCGGCTTGTACTTCCAGGCAGAGTCAACGTACATCCAGTTGTCCTCCTCGGTGCCGTCGGGTATGGGGTAATCCTTGTTGCCCATGCGCTGGCCGTAGCGACGGTGGCCGCTCTGGAACATGTTGAAGTCGAGCCAGGAGCGGTCGTTGAACCACCGCGCCGAGGTGTAGCGGCCGCGCGGGTGGTAGGTCATGAGGTGGTTCTTGTCTATCTGCTTTATGGTGGTGGCCAGGGCGTCCCACACCTCCGGGTGTATGTCGCCCTGTATGTCGCCGCCCATTATCCACACTATGTTCTTCTTGTCCTTGTAGCGCCCGGCCAGGAACTTGCCGTAGGCCCGGGCCTCGTCGGCGTCCATCAGCCCCGCCTTCACCATGCCTCCCCATATGCAGACCATGCCCACGTAGATGCCGCGGCGCGCTGCCTGGTCGATGATGTAGTCCATGTGGTCCCAGTAGCCGTACACCCCGGGGCGGTCGATGCCCTCGAAGTTGAAGCCTCGCGGCATCGACATCTGCCCGTAGGCGTTGAAGGCGGGTATGGCGTTTATCACCTGCACCTGCACCACGTTGTAGCCGGCGGCGGCCAGGCGGTCGAGATAATAAGCCGCCTCGTCGCGGTCGAGCCGCTCGGGCAGCAGCCAGCCCGTGTCGCCGAGCCAGAAGAAAGGCCGGCCGTCGGCATACTGGAGAAAGCGGCCGTCGGCCGAGACTGCGAGCCGCCCCACAGGGTCGGCCTTTTTCCCTGCCGCCACTGCCCCGACGCAGACAGCGAGGAGAGCCAGGGACATAAGGACAAATGTCTTTCTCATTTCGGTTATTTTTTATCCGGTTAGAATTTTTATGGTCTCGATTTCTCTATGAGTTGCAGGGCGGCATCGAGGGCTTCGGCCTGCGGAACGGCCACATCGGGCAGCGTTCCGTGGATTTCGGACTCGTCGGCCCCATACTGCCAAAAGCGCTTCCACGATACGGAGCAGCTGAGCCCTGAGTTGGGCAAGCGGTAGCGGAGCACGTCGCCATAGCTCACGTTCATGCCTCCAGTCTCCTCGCCTACTACCGTACCCATGCCGAAATACTTAAACGCCCACGAGAACGAGGAAGCCGAAGAGAACGTATGGTGGCTCACGAGCAGCCACACGCGACCGTCGTAGTGGCCCTCGGCGGTGGTGCGGGGCTCCACCATCGGGCTGGCGGCAGCACCGGCGTAGTAGTACCACCCCGGGGCGGGTACGCCACGATTGCCAAGCCGCCTCGTTGTGGGCGTTACCCGCGCAAGGCTTTTGCCAAACTGTTTGAATGGTTTCGGTGCTATGTAGCGCAGCAGGGTGTCGCCCACTGCAGAATTGCCGCCGCCGTTGTTGCGCACGTCTATGATAAGGTCGCGTATGCCTTCGCGGCGCAGCGTGGCGAACATAGAGTCGGCAAACTCTCCCATCCGCTTCGGGTCGCTGAACGAACGGAAGTCCATCACGGCCACGCGGCCATCATCCATCAGGCGGAACGAATAGTTGGCAGGCCGCTTGCGGGGCTGCTTCTTGGCCGCCGTGCTTTTCGGCCTTGCCTGTTCTGCCGGGGCCAACGTGGCCTTCTGCACCGCCGTGCTGCCCTCAGGGCGGTATTCCACCGCGTAGCTGTCGGCGTGATAGAGCATATCGAAGAGCGCGGAGAAGTCGCCGTTGACGCGATCCGTGCGGTAGAAGTAACGCTCGCCGCTCACGTATCTCATCATCTCGGCCACCATCTCGCGGCTGCTCCTGCCGTTCACGGACAGCAGTTCGGAGCCAGCCGGAACAGTGCCTTCTGCGCTATGATCTACCATTATGGTGGAGTCCTGGTGGACGGTCACCGCCAGTGGCAGCCTCGGGCGGCCATTGGCGCGGTACTCGTCGTAGGGAAACCACATCGTGGTGTGCCCGTCGCCTATCATGGCCACGAGCGGAGCGGCCAGCCGGTAGAAATCGGTCACGGTGACGGAGTCGGCCAGCTGCTGTCTGATGCCGTCCGCCGCAGCGAAGAAGTCCGCCTGCCCACACACGGCAAACATATTGGGATGCACCTCGCTGATGGTAAAAATCAACGAATCTATATCCCGGAGGGCCTGCTTGCGCGAAATCTTACGCCCCATGGCGTTTGCCGCCGAGTGGCCTTTGGCAATGGCCACGGCTTCACCAGACTGGCCAAGGCGGGATGCCTGCACGGCCACAGGGGCGCACATGGAGGCGAGGAATAGAAGCGAAACTATGATTGTACTGCGCATGATTTGTGAGTTGCTATCTATTGTTTATTTGTTTATTGCATTTGTGCCATCAGCTGCGGTCACCTTGCCATTATGGTGTAGGTCTTGCCGGCCTCCGTGGGCAGGTCATAGAGGTACGTCTTGGGCAGCTCCGTGCCGGCCACCTCGGACTTTTCGTTTATCAACGGGGCAGCAGTGGCCGGCAAGGAGAAGAGCGGGTTGGGGTTGTCGCCGCGCGCCTTGCCCATGCCCTTGCACCTTAGCGGCACGGCGGAGCGCAGCCTGAGGTTGCCGCCGAGGCGCGAGGTGACGGTAGCGCGGACGAGGCGGCCCTGCTTCCACTCCATACTCACCTCGAAGCCGCCGCGCGCCACGAGGCCGCTCACGCTGCCGTCGCTCCATGCCGAGGGCAGGGCTGGCAGCAGGTAGACAAAGCCGTCGTGGCTCTGGAGCAGCATCTCGGCTATGCCGGCGGTGCAGCCGAAGTTGCCGTCAATCTGGAACGGCGGGTGGGCATCGAACATATTGGGGTATGTGCCGCCGCGCTGGCGCACGTCGCCCACCACGAGGAAGGTGTCGGGCGAGAGCGTAAGCTGGTCGGTGATGAGCTTCATGGCGTGGTCGCCGTCGAGCAGCCGCGCCCAGAAACAGACTTTCCAGCCCATCGACCAGCCCGTGCTCACGTCGCCGCGGTGCTCAAGCGAGGTGCGGGCGGCGGCGAAGAGCTCCGGCGTGCGGTAAGGCGAAATCTGGCTGCCGGGGTAGAGCCCATAGAGATGCGACACGTGGCGGTGGTGGTCATTGGGGTTGTCCCAGTCTTCCATCCACTCCTGCAGCTGGCCCCACGAGCCTATCTGCATCGGCGCGAGCGAGTCGGCCAGCGCGCCGAAGCGTCTCCACTGCCCGGGGTCGGCATCCAAAGCCTCGCCCGCAGCGGCCACGGAGTGGAACAGCTCAAAGAGCAGCTGGTTGTCCATCGTCACGCCCCAGTTGAGCGGAACGCCCTTGCGCGGCGAGTTCTCCGGCGACACCGACGGGCTCACCACGAGCCAGCCGTGCTTGGGCTCGCGCACCATGGTCTGCTCAAAGAACGTTGCCGCGCCCAGCATTGCCGGCCAGTAGCGGCGCAGGAAGTCGGCATCGGCGGTATAGAGGTAGTGCTCCCAGATGTGGCGCGAGAGCCAGGCGCCGCCCATCATCCACATACCGGCCGAGGCGCGGTCGATGGGCCACGTGGCTCGCCACAGGTCGGTGTTGTGGTGGAGCACCCAGCCGTCGGCCCCGTACATTTCCTTTGCCGTGCGGGCGCCGGTGACGGTGAGGTCGTCTATTAGGTCGAAGAGCGGGCCGTTGAGCTCAGTTAGATTGGTGGGCTCGGCCGGCCAGTAGTTCATTTCGAGGTTGATGTTGGTGGTGTACTTGCTGTCCCACGACGGCAGCATCTTGTCGTTCCATATTCCCTGGAGCGTGGCAGGCTGCGTGCCGGGCTGCGACGAGCAGATGAGCAGGTAGCGGCCAAACTGGAAGTAGGTGGACACGAGCCACGGGTCGGAAGTCTTGGCGAAGTCGATGATGCGGCGGTCGGTAGGCACGGAGGGGAAGCGGTCGGGGCCGAGGTTGAGCTTCACGCGGCCCATGTAGCCGGTGAACACGCCGGTGTGGGCCGAGCGCAGTGCCTGGTAGCCCCTCTGCATGGCGGCATGGAGGGCGGCGCGCGCCTTTGAAACCTCGTCGCCGCTAACGTCGTGGTAGTTTACCACATTGGTGGCGATGCTGACGTAGACCACGGCCTCGTCGGCCCCGGTGACGGAGAGCACCCCACCGGCTGTGGTCATAGAGCCTCCGCGCAGCGTGGCGGCCATGCGGCCATGGAACTTAACGAGGCTCTTCAGGCTCTCGTGGCGCGAGGTTACGCCGCTCAGGGTTACATCGTTGCCGTCGGAGCGGGTTATCACGTCGTGGTGGGGCGAGGTGAGGTTGGCCGTGAAAGTTATCATGCCGGGCTTCGATGCCGTGAGCCTCACGGCCACGACGTTGTCGCCCTGGCCCAGCGTGGCAATGGTCTCGCGGCGGTACTGCACCCCGTCCACGGTGTAAGTGACCACCGAGAGGGCCGAGTCGAGGCTCAGCTCGCGGCGGTAACCGGAGTACTCGCCGTGGCCGGGCATGGCTATGTAGAGGTCGCCGAAGGTCTGGTAAGGCATTCCGTGGTTGCGGTTAGCCCCGGGCATGATGTCAGCGTCGGCCAGGTTCTGCGCCTCGCGGTACTTGCCTTCGGCTATGAGCTTGCGCACCCGGGGCAGCGCAGCCTTGGCGCGTGGGTTGAGCGTGAAGTTGGGCTGGCCTGCCCAGATGGTCTCTTCGTTGAGCTGCACGCGCTCCACGGCGGGATTGCCGAACACCATGCCGCCCAGGCGGCCGTTGCCCACAGGCAGGGCCTGCGTCCAGGTCATGGCGGGGCGGTCGTACCACAACTTGTGCTCTTGAGCCAGTGCGCCTGCCGCGGCGAGCGCAACGGCTGCCAATGATAATGCAATTCTTTTCATCTATTTTATAAGTTTTAGTCAGTTGGCTTTTGTAAGTTTCAGTCAGTCGGCGGGCGCTCCGCGCCCTTACCTTAACAATATATGGCTGCCCCGCAGCCCCCTCGCTAAGCCCCGGCGGCCGCAGGCACTGGCTTGCCAGCCGCCGCGCACGGCCCGCACATCAGCCTGCGCTTGCCCTCCATGTAGGCAGCGAAGCCCTCGCCGCCGAGCACCTCCACGTTCTCAAACAGACCGAGCACGAAGCGCCCTATGCCCATGTAGCTGCACACGCCCATGCGCAGGAGCCAGCGGCGGTCGCCGTCGGGGGTGATGTAGGCTGCCGAGCGCGGGTATTCCTCGGTGAGCAGGCTGTAGGCCAGGCGGTCGAGGCGCAGTTCCACGGGCAGCAGTTCCTCGCCGCTGAACATGAAGATGTCGGTGAACATCTGCCTGTGTTCAGCCTCGTGCTCCCAGGGGTCGAGCAGCATCTCCACGCGCTCCATGCGCGCCACCTTGAAAGTCTTGTTCATGCCGGTGGACACCTCGTAGCATCGCACCTCCTCGTTGCCGCCCATGAGCGCGAAAGGCTCCACCACGCGGCTGGCCACGGTGTTGCTGTGTGGCGAGGAGTAGTTGTGGAGCACCACCTTGTTCTTCTGCTTTATGGCCTCGTAGAGCACGCTTACGTTGCGCCCGGCCTGCTCGCGCAGCTCCACGTCGTCGAGTATGCGCAGGTCGTAAAGGCGGTCGAGCTTGCGGCGCAGGTGGCGCAGCTGCAGACTGTCGGCCCCGGCCCGGTCTATCAGCCGGCGCAAGGCTATGGCCTCGTCTTCGGTGAAGTGGACGGCGGGGAAGAGCCGCGCGAAGAACGGCGACGACTTGTCGAGGCTGTATGCCGCGCCGCGCTTCTCGACCACGAAGCCCGCCTGGCGGAAGAAGTCGATGTAGTAATACAGGTTGCGGCGCGATATGCCAACGCGCTCGCACAGCTGGTCTACGGTGTAGCCCCGGTTCTCGGTCATGAGGAGCATCAGCTCCAGCTCGCGCTCCAGTTGGTTGTGGCGCATCTTGCGTTAGGTTTTTGGTTGTTGGCGGCAGGGGCGCAGCCTGCCGCCCGGCGCGGGGCGCGCAGTCTGCGGTTGCCACGTGCAAAGTTAACACTTTTGCGCCGCAATAAGAAACAAAACGCGCAAAAACATCACGCCGTAGCCACAACTGTATGCCGAAAGGCGCAATGGCTGGTAATCATCTTTGTGCCGACGGCGTTTCTTCGTAAACGTTACGACTTCCAACACAAACACGCAGTCTTTTACCCTTTTCATCATTCACTCGTTTTTTTGCTTGATTCCAATCTTTTTTGTACAATCCACGCCACGCTTGAAAACTCCTCCATTCCAAGCATTTGAGCCAGTCGCCTTTTCCCTATGCGCCTGTCGCACGCAAGCAGGTAAGGAAGCATTTGCCATCTGTCATCAAAGACGTTTGTCAGCAGCTCATCCTTGGGGCAATCAACGTATGCCTTTATCAACCGTGATATGCCTTGAGCTTCGTCAAAGAAATCCCAATCGCTCTTGTCCCATACGGCGTTTTTAGGAAAATCCCACACTATATTCTTCCCAATGGTAATCCAATAGCGGGGAATACCTACGCCGTCGCCAATGTCATAGGAGCAACTGTGCATCTGGAAACCCACATTCTTGTCAATCACTTTGTACAAGGCCGACTGCAACTTGCTCCATGGGCGAGGCCCTTTGTAATTTCTGCACATTCCACGTTTTGCCATTTCCACATTGGTTTCTAATTATAACATACGCGAAAATGGCAGGGTGCATAACCGTTGATATACCCTGCCATCATCAGTTTAGTGCCAATCATTACGCGAGTTCGGGATAAGGATTTTCGTTTGTTCAACAAGCAATGCAAGCCTCATCCCTGCTGTCTGCCTCATGTAGAGACGCAAAATTTTGCGTCTCGTGGTAGTCAAGTGCCTTGAAAACGGATGCAAATGACAATGTTAGACGCAAAATTTTGCGTCTCTACATGAAAGCTACCACTGCTTAATCTCAATAATTGCTTATCCCGAACTCGCGTAATCATTCAAATCACAGATTCATCTTTAAGATTTGAGTTTCGGCAAGCCCTCTTTTACAAACCATCATTTCAGCTTTTCTACCGTAAAAGTCGTTGGTGGAGTATAGGGATTAATTTATATACCCAGCTGGTTTTTAAAAGCTTGCAAGATTTCTTGTCTTGTAGGTTGCCCGCAAGAATCATGGACTACTTGCACCGTCAATCCTTTAACATACTTGTTGTAAGTGTTCTTAACTGTCACTTTAAAAGCGTAAGCCATAACTTTAAGAATTTAAAATTAAACATTAAGTTGATAAGTGTCAGAGATGCGCTCCCATACACATTTGCTCTCTTTAATTGATTTGTCGCGGTCAAGGCGGAACACGCCCACGAAGCGGTAAAAGCAGAAGCCCAAGTCATCCTTGTAACGCAGGAACGTGATGCGGGTTTCCTCGGGGGCCGAAAGCCAATGCCTAAGATGTTCCGCACGCTTCTCCTCGGCTTTTGGATATTCGTAGATAAACAGCCCGTCTTCCGAAAGCTCGTTGTGCCAAAGGCGGTGGTCTGTGTTAGGCCACCAAACTATTTCATTCTTCTTGCCAGGCACAGCCGCGCCCGAAGCGCGCAGGAAGCCACGGTGCTTTGCTTTCGTGCCGAACACTGCCGCCACGTCTTCCGTAGTGCGCAAGCACTCGTTGTCCTCAACTTTCAGGCAGCCCTTGTCGCGGTGATGCTCCACGGTGAGGGTGCTTGCCTCATCCCACGGCCTGAAACTGTCACCAAGCTCAGCGATGCGCTGCCTTATCAGGGCCACGACCTCCGTAACTTGGCGGTGGATTTCCGTCAAGTCACAATCACAATCCACCACAATTGGCTTTGAATGCACAACGCTCAGAATTTCTTCGTTGCGTATCCTGTCTACCTCCACATTGTTCTTGTGGAACGGTTCGTTTATCTCTATGAAGATGTTGAGCTGGGGCAGGTACAAGTCTGCAAGCGCATACTTGTCTTGCACTCTTTTGACGTATTGCTGGACGACAAACTTAACTCTGTCGTCATCCAACTGATGCCATATCCTACTTATGACATAAGACTCCGTCTTTTTCTTGCTTATCTTAGCAAACAGACGTTCCATGTATTCCAACTTGAAATCCATATTACTTAGGTATTTAGGGTGTTTGTACTTTTTTGTTCCTGCACGCGGGGCAAAAGGAAAAAAGGACACAGCCTTTTCGCTCATCTGCCTTAGTAGGTTCTGGTAAAACCCTTAGCCCAAACAAGGAAAAGCAGTCTGCGCCCTTTGCAGGGTACAAACACACCTTTAGACTTATCATTTGGGGCTATTTTCAATTTACCAGATTTACTAAAGCCAAATAACTTGTCTACAAGTCGCTTGCAATATGTCTTTTATTTTCTTCTGTCTGTTTCGTTACCTCCTTTTTTTGAAAGTTGAGCACAGTATACAATTGTGTTCTCGTTTACAAAAAAAGGAAAAAGGCCGAACACGCCAAAGAATTTCAAGACAATTCGCAGACTGCCGTACAGATTAAGCCCAAATAGGCATGCGCCAGGTAGCTTGCGCACGTTGTAACTGAGCACCGGCCCCTTGCAGCTTCGGGCTAAACATGAGACAATGCAATTATACTCGAAACTTCACGGATTTTGCATTTCAAATGTTAAAGTTTGCTTACGCCGCGCATTTTCTTGCTGTGCAGTGGATTTTGCCAAGTCATTACGCGAGTTCGGGATAAGGATTTTCGTTTGTTCAACAAGCAATGCAAGCCTCATCCCTGCTGTCTGCCTCATGTAGAGACGCAAAATTTTGCGTCTCGTGGTAGTCAAGTGCCTTGAAAACGGATGCAAATGACAATGTTAGACGCAAAATTTTGCGTCTCTACATGAGATTTACCACTGCTTAATCTCAATGATTGCTTATCCCGAACTCACGCAAGTCATTAGACCGTATTTGCTTGAATGTTGATGCTTTCTATACTCTCCGGCTGCCCAACAAAACACACCATCAGCCCCAAGCCTGATGACCGGATTGGGTTAAACATAAAAAAATTGAATATCCGCAAAGCTCCTATCCTAAGGAGTTAAAGGAGTTATAAGAAGTTATCGCTCCACTACATTCCGCTAAGGAGTTAGAGGACAAATGCTTGTCCACTTCAATATTTCCATTTGCTTGGCTGATTGCGGACATTCATAAAAAAATCGGCCGTTAGAGGCCAAAGCATGCTTGGCGCCCTAACGGCCGATTGGGGTTAAAAAAACAACTATCTGTTGTCTGAGATGAGGTTTTCGCCGGTCATGTCGGCGGGCTGCTCCAGCCCCATGATGTGCAGGATGGAGGGTGCCACGTCGGCCAGGCGTCCGTCCTTCACGGTGGCGCTGTTGTTGTCGGTTACGTAGATGAACGGCACGGGGTTGAGCGAATGGGCCGTGTTTGGCGTGCCGTCGGCGTTGATGGCGTTGTCGGCGTTGCCGTGGTCGGCAATGATGATGGCCTCGTAGCCGTTGGCCTTGGCGGCCTCAATCACCTCGCGCACGCAGTTGTCAACGGCCCACACGGCCTTGGCTATTGCGTTGTAAACGCCGGTGTGGCCCACCATGTCGCCGTTGGCGAAGTTAACCACTATGAAGTCGTACTCCTGCGTGTTGATTGCGCCCACGAGCTTGTCCTTCACCTCGTATGCGCTCATCTCGGGCTTAAGGTCATACGTGGCCACCTTGGGCGACGGCACGAGTATGCGGTCCTCGCCCTCGAACGGTGCCTCGCGGCCTCCGTTGAAGAAGAACGTAACGTGGGCATACTTCTCCGTCTCGGCGGTGTGCAGCTGGCGCTTGCCCTGCTTGCTGAGGTATTCGCCCAGCGTGTCCTCCACGTTCTCCTTGGGGAAGAGCACGCTCACGCCGGTGAACGAGGCGTCGTAGGGCGTCATGCAGTAGTATTGCAGGCCGGGGATTGTGTGCATGCCCTCGTCGGGCATATCCTGCTGTGTGAGCACCTGCGTAAGCTCCTTGGCGCGGTCGTTGCGGAAGTTGAAGAAGATGACCACGTCGCCCTCCTGTATGGTACCGTCAACGGTGGAGTTGTTTATCGGCTTCACGAACTCATCGGTCACGCCCTCGGCATAGCTCTCCTCCATGGCCTTCACCATGTCGGCAGCCTGCTTGCCCTTGCCCTCGGTGAGCAGGTCGTAGGCATCCTTTACGCGGCCCCAGCGCTTGTCGCGGTCCATGGCGTAGAAGCGGCCAACGATTGAGGCTATGTGCGCCCCACAGTCGCCGCAGTGCTCCTGCAGCTGGCTGATGAAACCCACGCCGCTCTTCGGGTCGGTGTCGCGTCCGTCCATGAAGCAGTGTACGTAGGTCTCTTTCAGTCCGTACTCCTTGGCTATCTCAATGAGCTTGTAGAGGTGGTCGAGCGACGAGTGTACGCCGCCGTTGCTCGTAAGGCCCATCAAGTGGAGCTTCTTGCCCTGCTCCTTGGCGTAAGAGTATGCGCTCACTATGCCGGGGTTCTGCATTATGGAGCCGTCCTTGCAGGCGCGGTTTATCTTCACGAGGTCTTGGTAGACGATGCGGCCGGCGCCAATGTTGAGGTGACCCACCTCAGAGTTGCCCATCTGGCCGTCGGGCAGGCCCACGTCCTCGCCCGAGGCCTGGAGCTGCGAGTGCGCGCTCACGGCTGTCAGATAGTCGAGATAAGGAGTCGGGGTGTTGTAGATCACGTCGCCCTTGCCGTGTTTGCCGATGCCCCATCCGTCGAGGATCATCAGCAGTGCTTTCTTTGCCATAGTCTTAATAATAATGTATCGTTTTCAATCTTTGGCCGCAAAGTTAATGATTTTGCCCCACTTGGCCAAACGATAACATATAAAAGCGGTTAACGGAGGGTTACAATGCGCCCGCACCGTAGCACAGGGGGCAAAGAGAAAAGCCGTCACCGCCAAAGACTTTCCCCGTTCACCCTTGCCACCACTACCCAATAACAATCGCCATGCAGGGCAAAGTCATTGAGCGGCGCGAGGCATGGCATGGCTTCAAGGTAGTCGCCAAGCACAGGGCAAAGCCCGTTTTTCAGGTTGCCATACGATATTGCCGAGAGCACATGGCCATCATGCGCGACAAACAGCTTGCCGCTATACAAGACTGAGAAAGGCAGCTTTAGGTTGCCTATGGCCCGGGCCTCATTCCTGTCTATGCCGTAGATGATGGGGGTGTTCTTGTTGGTTGACATGAACAGGTTGCGCCCGCAGAGCGCCATCTGGTCTACGTAAAGCACTCCGCCGGTGCTTCCGAGCCTGCGCAGCGCTGCCTGCTTGTCGTCTGTCCACAGCTCTTCGGGGATGCCATGCCCCGGGAACTCCATCTTGTACTTTGGCGTTACCGACTCGCCGGCCAAGGCATACACCGTGTGGTCGAACGGCACGGTGAACAGCACAGTGTCGCCCTGCTCCGCCATGCCGCCCAAGTACGAAAGCGACAGTGGAGCCTTGGCCACCTCGCCCTCGGCCTGGCGCAGCTTCTTTCCGTCCGGCCCATATTCAGCCAGGGCAACATTCCCCGCCCTGTTGTAAAGCAGCGCCACGTTGCCGTTGCGCCTCTGCAAGAAGCCGTCGGCATAGGCCAGGCGCACATGGCTCTTGTAATTGCCTTTCAGGTCATAATGAATAAGCTTGGCGGAGCTGGCGTCATATATGGCAATGTCGCCATTGTCGCCTATGGCAAAGTCGGAAATCCCCATGTACTCGTTTGCCGCACGGCCGCGCTTGTCGATGCACAGGAGGCTGTCGCCATCCATGCTGAACACCCAGAGCCGGTGCGCCCTGCCGTCGAGCACGAACAGCCTGCCATAGCGCATGTCAATCTTGCGGACCGACGCCAAGCCGCTTGCCTTGAGCGGCAGCAGCCTTTCGATGGTAAAAGCCTCTGCCACGTAGTCGTTGCCGAGGAGCCCGCCCGGCTCCATGTCCACCACCACGGTGCGCTCGGGAATCGGTTCTGACACGGCGCAGCCATGCAGCAAGCCCGCAAGGGCAACCATAAGTGAAACTAATTTGACCAGCTTCAGCATGTTGTCTCAACCCCGTTTAAACGCTCATAGCAGATGTCCTCCTCTTTGCCTGTGTGCTTACAATAGGTAATCACGTCGCTGCACGTCCGCGAATATTCTATCCGCAAGCCCGACGAGTCTATCTCTACCTTTACATCCTTATGCTCATTTATTTCTGTTTCATTGACATACCGTGGTATCTCCCCACTGGAGCCCACATCGTTGCGGGCAAGGGCCTCAACATTCTCAAGCAGCAGGGCGTCCTCACCTGCATCATCTTTCTGTGCGCCCACGAAAAGCCCGAAAGCCAGCAAACCAGCGACCCCAGCCACAAGGGCAATTGTACCAATCCTCTTTTCCATGATTCATTATATTTTAAATTAGTAATACATGACAAATTTAAGAAAAAAAAGCGCAAAACGGCATCGTCTTTCAAGTAAAATAATTAGCTAATTTGTTTTATTTAACACTCACTATAGGCAGGGCCAATTCGGTGTTTAATTTTGTTTAAAGCCGGGGCGCATACGCCTCAATGAGCGCAGATTTGAGTAACTTTGCGTGGCTTAAGCCAATGCAGGCCGCAGGCTTAAGCCATGGTTTGCGCTGCCACGGCCACACATAAAGCCCGCACCGGCCATGCCCGGGCGGGCATTGAGGCACGCACCTACACTAAAGAAGAAAGGAACTATGGAACAAACAAAGAGGAGCAAGCAGGAGTGGGCGCGGCGCTACGCCGCGTTCGTGGTGATTCTTTTCGTGATAGCCTTCGGCACGTCGCTGTCCATCAGGGCCAACCTCGGGTCGTCGCCCATATCGGCGCCGCCCTACGTGCTGTCGATGGTGCCGGGCGTGGGGCTTACGATGGGCCAGCTCACCATCTGCATGCACGTGTTCTTCATAGCGGCGCAGGTGGCCCTGCTCAGGCGCAACTTTGAGCGGCGGCAGTGGCTGCAGATAGCCGTCTCGCTGCTCTTCGGCTTCTACACCGACCTCACCATGTGGCTCACGGGCTTCATGCAGGTGCCGCAACACGTAAGCCCCGCACTGGGCCTGCCCCTGCGGCTGGCCGAGCTGCTGCTGGGCGGCGCGGTGCTGGCCTTCGGCATAGCCATGGAGGTGCGCTGCGACTCGCTCATGCTGGCGGGCGAGGGCTTCCCGCTGGCCATAGCCCGGTTCACGGGGCGCGACTTCGGCAAGGTGAAGATTTGCACCGACACGCTGCTGGTATCCGTAGGCGTGGTGTTCATGCTTGTGTACTTTGGCCGGTGGGACTGGAGCATGGTGGGCGCAGGCACGCTCATCTCGATGTTCTACGTGGGCATGATGGTGCGCGTAATAGCACCCCACATAACGTGGCTCGACCGCCTGCTCATACCCAAGGCCTGCCGCAGGGCCACGGACACGGCCACCACCACCGACCTATGGAGCGGCCACCGCGCCGTGGCCATAGCCCGCACCTACGGCAGCGGGGGCAACGACGTGGCGCACGCCGTGGCCCGGCAGCTGGGCTGGCCCTGCTACGACCGCCAGCTCATAGACCTCACGGCCTGCCGCCTGGGCTACTCGCCGCAGCTCGTGGAGCGCAGCGAGCAGAACATACCCACGGCGCGGCTGTGGGAGATGGTGATGGAGGACAGCGGCATACCGGCCTCGATGAACCCGTCGAAGGACGATGCCATCTTCGTGAGCCAGAGCCGCACCATACGCGAGCTGGCCCACGCGGGCGACTGCGTGATAGTGGGCCGGCTGGCGGGCCAGACGCTGCGCGACGACCCCCACGTGCTGCGCGTGTTCGTCACCTCGGGCCAACAGTCGGCTGCGCGCCGAGTGGCCGCACGCCTGGGGCTGAGCGAAGAGGAGGCCGCACGCAAGGCCGCACGAGTGAACACGGGCCGCGCCAACCACTGCCGCCGCTACACGGGCCAGCAGTGGGCCTCGCCCTCGGCCTACGACCTTGTGCTCAACACCGACAGGCTGGGCATAGGCGGCGCAGCCGCCCTCATAGTGCAGGCCGTAAAGGCCATGGAAAATGGCAGAATTTAGCCCAAGGCAACCCGCTGGCAGCCAGCAGGTTAGCAAAACGGGCCGTTTGAGGTCCTGAAACGGCACGTTTGAAGATGCAAAACGGCCCTTGCCGCAAACCGCGACAAGGTCAAGCGGACATAAAACGCAACAAAAAAGCGCGCCGCTCCCTGCCGGACAACCCGGCGGGGAGCAGCGCGCTAAAGTAAAATCAAATAGGCTGCAAGGGCGCCAACCACACTTGCGGACTCACGCCAGCAAGCGCCTGACGGCCTCGCTTATGGCCTTGCCGTCGGCGCGGCCAGCCAGCTGCTTGGAGGCCACGCCCATAACGCGGCCCATGTCCTTTACGGTTTGGGCGCCCACCTGGGCTATGATGTCCTTCACTGCGGCCTCTATCTCCTCGGCCGAGAGGGGCTGCGGCAGGTAGCCCTCTATCACCTCGACCTGCGCCAGCTCGCCGTCGGCAAGGTCCTGGCGGCCCTGCCCGGCATAGAGCGCGGCTGAGTCGCGGCCCTGCTTGGCCAGCTTCTGCAGGAGCTTCATTGCGTCGGCGTCCTCAAGGGTGTCGCCCGCGCCGGGCGCGGTCTTGGCTTCGAGGAACACTTTCTTTATGTTGCGCAAGGCCTCAAGGCGCACCTTGTCCTTGGCTTTCATCGCTGCCACGATGTCTTTGCTTACTTGTTCAAACAGTGCCATGTATGTGTTGTATTATTGGTTCCTAAGTAAAGCTTATCACTCCCTGCACGGCCTCGCCCTGCGTGGCGTCGGCCTGGTGGGGCGCTTCGGCTGGGGCGTCGCCCGCCTGGCTGTGTATGCTGTCGAGAATCTCGCGCGTTCGCTTGTATGTCGGCGTCTGCTCAACGGCCGATATCACGTCGTCGTTGTCGAGGTCTTCGGGCCGGAACACGTAGATGTGGGGGTGGCGCTTGTACTTCACCACGCCCCCCTCGCTGCCGTAGTAGCGGTTGCGGCGGTCCTGCCGCTCGGCGGCCTTCTCCTGCTCCTCGGCCATGCGGTTGGCCTCTTCCTGCGTGTGGCGCTTCTGGTGGCTGCTCATGCCGTCCACGTTGTCGATGCCGAAGCCCGTGGCGAGTATCGTCACCTTCACCTTCTTGCCCAGCTCGGGGTCGGTGGCCAGCCCCCATTTTATCTCGAAGTCGCTGCCGAACTTGGCCATGAAGTCGTTCACGTCGTTCATCTCCTCCATCTTCAGGCTGTCCTTGCCGTCGCCCTCGCCGCAGAAGGAGATGGAGAGGAGTATCTTCTTAGAGTTGAACACGTCGTTGTCGTTGAGCAGGGGCGAGTTGAGGGCGTCGTCGATGGCCTTCTTCACGCGGCCCTCGCCCTCGCCGTAGCCCGTGCTCATGATGGCCACGCCGCCGTCCTTGAGCACCGTCTTCACGTCGTTGAAGTCGAGGTTTATCAGCCCGTGCACGGTTATTATCTCGGCTATGCTGCGGGCGGCCACGCTGAGCGTGTCGTCGGCCTTGCCGAAGGCGTCGAGCACGGTAAGCTCGGGGTATATCTCGCGCAGCCGCTCGTTGTTGATCACGAGCAGAGCGTCTACGTGCTTCGACATCTCCTCGACGCCGTCGAGGGCCTGGTCTATCTTGCGCGCGCCCTCGAAGCGGAAGGGGATGGTGACGATGCCCACCGTGAGTATGCCCATCTCCTTGCTCACGCGGGCTATCACCGGGGCGGCCCCCGTGCCGGTGCCGCCGCCCATGCCGGCCGTGATGAAGGCCATCTTGGTGCCGTCGTTGAGCATGGCCTTAATGTCGTCGAGGCTCTCCTCGGCCGCCTCGCGGGCCTTGGCCGGCTTGTTGCCGGCGCCCAGGCCCTCCTTGCCGAGCTGCAGGTGGACGGGCACGGGCGAGTCGTTGAGTGCCTGGTTGTCGGTGTTGCAGAGCACGAAGGTCACGTCGTGTATGCCTTCGCGGTACATATGGTTCACGGCGTTGCCGCCGCCTCCGCCCACGCCGATGACCTTGATTATGCTGTGCTCCTTCTCGGGAAGCCCGAAGTCGACTATGCTGTTGGGGTAATTGCTGTTGTCTGCCATGTCTTTAAGAATGAATGGTTAGGGATGTGGTATCGTGAATTGCGCGTCACTCCTCGGAGACTATCTTCCTGCCGAACTCCTTGAGCCAGCGCAGGCCCTTGCCCAGCGGGCTGTTCTGCTTGCGCTCCTCCTCCTGGCGGCGGCGTTCCTCCTCCTCGCGCTCGCGCTCCAGGCGCTCTTCCTCCTCGCGCTTGAGGCGGGCCTCCTCCTCGGCCTTTAGCTTCTCGGCCTCGGTAGGCACCGTGCCGGGGGGTATCTCGTGGGGCTGGCGCGCCTTGGTGCGCTGCTCGCCGGCGGGCTGTGCGGCCTTGGCCGGGCCGAAGAGGTCGCCGCCCTCGGCCATGTCTCCGCCCGCGCAGTTGATGTCGCCCTTGGCCAGCAGGCCGAGCACGGTGTTCATCATGCCGTTCTTGGCGGTGATGTCGGGGTTTGACGAGTGTATGGTGTGGGTCACGGTCTTGGCCACCCTTATCTTCTCCACGTGCGTGTGGTTCTGGAATGCGCGCTCTATGTTCTTCATGTTCGAGCCGCCGCCGGTGAGGATGATGCCCCCGAGGAGCTTGTCGTTGTACTCGGCAGGCACTTGGTTCCACGCGTTGACGATTATCTCTTCGAGCCTTCCCTCCACTATCTCTATGAACTTGCGGCTCTCCACGCTGCGCTCTGCGTCGATGGGCAGGGCCAGCGAGTTGTCTATCTCGGCGTTGTCGGTGTATGCGCTGCCATACTTGAGCTTCATCTTCTCGGCGTCGGCCTCCTCCATCTGGAGCGAGGCTATGTCCTTGGTGATGTTGGCCGAGCCGAGCGGGATTACGGCAAGGTGGCGCAGGATGTTCTTGCTGAACACGCATACGGTGGTGGTGTCGGCGCCTATGTCGATGAGGGCGCAGCCCGAACGGCGCTCGCCCTCGGTCAGCACGCTGTCGGCCAGGGCGAGCGGGGCGAGGAACATCTCTGCCACGCTTATGCCGGCGGCCTCGAAGCACTTGTTGAGGTTCTTGTAGAACGTCTTGCGCTCAAGTATGTTGAGGAAGTTTCCCTCCAGTCGCGAGCACTGTATGCCCACGGGGTCCACCTGCAGCTGCGAGTCCACTCGGTACTCCTGTGCCTGCGCGTCGAGTATCTCCATGTCGGGATATTGCATGTTGCGGTTGGCGTCCATGAGGTCGATTACCATCTGCTGCGTCACCTTGGTGTCGGCAGGCAGGTCGCGCGCGATGACGTTGCGCACGCCCCTTATCGACTGTCCGCCCACGCCGACGTACACCTGGGTTATTTCCGTCTTGAGCAGCGACTTGAGCTTGCCCACGATCTTGGTGAGGCAGAGCGCCGTCTTGTCGATGTTGTAGACCACGCCCTTGCGGATGAACGAGGAGGAGTCCTCCTTCACCACAGCGAGCACGTTGATGCTGCCGTCGAGGTTCTTCTTCCCGGCGATGCCGGTCATCTTCGACGAGCCAAGCTCTATCGCCACTATGAAATCCTTTGCTGCCATCATTATGTCTCCTTTGTCTGTTAGCTTGTTGTATGTTACTGCCCGGCGGGCCGCGCACCCGGGGCATGGTGCCTCTTCTTGCATATTATCTGGTTGCCGAACTCCACGCTGATGTAGGAGTAGCGGTCCCATCCCACGCGGCTCAGCCCGTACTTGTAGAACTTGCGCAGGCGGTCGAGCTTGGCCTGCAGCCCGCTGGGGCTGCCCAGGTAAACGATGTTGTCGCCCACGCGCGGCACCATCTCCATCGTGCCGTCGGGCAGCACGTTGAGCTGCACCACCTGGCTTTGCCAGAACTTGTCGGCCGCTATGGTGTTGCCCACCTGCGTCAGCACACGGCGCGCGTAGCCCTTGCTGATGTTGCCCGTGGCCACGATGATGTCGCTTACGTAGTGGGTCTTCTGCATTATTCCGCCGTGGCTGTCAACGTAATAGTCGTCGCCGTTGTTGGCCATGACGCGTATCACGGGCATGCGCTGGCTCAGGTTTATCTCCACGAAGCCCCCGTCGGTCTTGCACACCTCGGCCTTTGCCACGAACGGACTCCTGCCGATGGTCTCCTCTATGAGGCGCACGTTGACCTCGTGCATGGCCTTGCCGAGCGGGTAGACCCCCTTTTGCTGCAACATCCGCTTTATCGCGTCGGCATTGAGGAAGCCGTCCACGGCCGCGTCGGCGATGTTGATCTTGACCTGGGTACACACCTTGGCCTTGCCCTCGGGCTTGTTGAAGGCGGTTACGGCCAGCAGCAAATAGGCCGCTACGGCCACGCTGAGCGCAGTGGCGAGGATTTTCTTCCAGTTGAAAGCCATTTCTTTGCCTTGTGTCCGGCTGCCGTCCGCGCGGCGGCTCAGCCCTTAATCCTTTCTTGCAGAATCTTTGCGATCTGCGGCACGTAGTTGTCTATGTCGCCGGCCCCGAGCACCACGAGCACGTCGAAGTCGTGGGAGCGCACGTAGCCGAGCACATCCTCCTTGCCCACCATGGCCTTTTGCACCCCGGGGGCGAGGTTGTCGAATATCAGCTTCGACGTTACGCCGGGCAGCGGCTGCTCCCTGGCGGGATAGATGTCGCAGAGCACCACCTCGTCGAGCAGGCTCAGGCTGCTGGCGAAGTCCTTGTAGAAGTCGCGTGTGCGGCTGTAGAGGTGAGGCTGGAAGATGGCCGTGATGCGCCTGTCGGCATAAAGCTCGCGCAGGCTGCGCACGCTCTGGTCTATCTCCTTGGGGTGGTGGGCGTAGTCGCTGAGCAGCACGAGCTGCGGGGTGCGCAGCTTGAAGTCGAAGCGGCGGTCCACCCCGCCGTATGTGGCCATGCCGTAGCGCAGCTCGTCGGCTGTGCATCCGGCCATCTGCGCCATGGCCATGGCGGCCACCCCGTTGTCAATGTTGATGGGGATGGGCTGCCCGAGTTTCACCCCGTCCACTCGGCCAAGGGGCGACACGAAGTCGAAGGTTATCTCGCCTCCGCCTATGCGCACGTTCTCGGCGTGGAAGTCGCCCTCGCTGCGGCTGTAGGTGAAGAGCCTCACGCCCTCCTTGAGGTCGGGCTGCAGCTCAAGTCCGGTGTGTACTATGAGCGCGCCGCCGGGCTGTATGAGCGACGTGTACTTGCGGAAGCTCTCAAGGTAGGCCTCCTTTGTGCCGTAGATGTCGAGGTGGTCGGGGTCGGTGGCGGTGACCACGCTCACCCACGGGCTGAGCCAGTGGAACGAGCGGTCGAACTCGTCGGCCTCGATGACCACGTAGTCGCTCTTGCTCAGTATGTAGTTGGTGCCGTAGTTCTTGGC
>CALUGA010000028.1 GCA_944320105.1 uncultured Prevotella sp.
GGTTATTCAAATATACAAATTGTTCAGCGGTTTTCTTCTTTCTTACTATCCTATCACTCGAAATGTCGGATGAACCGGAAAAATTCGAAGTAAAATGTTGGACGGAAAACTTGTTGACGGCAACCAACCTCATATTGTCAGCTACGATGATTTCTTGCGGGTGCAAGAAATGCTAGGCAACAGAACGGGAGTATATACGCATAAAAAGGAAACACCACGTTTTCCGTTAAAGCGGCATATCTTATGTGCCAAAGACCATACACCATTTACCGCCTACACGGTGAAGAAAAAGAATTTGGACTACTACAAATGCAATCAGGTTGGCTGCAAGACCAATGAGTCAGCCAAAAAGCTACATAGTAAATATGAATGCCTACTGCATTCATTCAACATCCCTGACGAACTTACAGACATTCTGCGTGACATCATCAGTCGGATGATAGAAGTGGATAATGAAGAAGAAAGAAAAGCTGAAATTCTATTGAAGAAGCAGAAAACCGAATGCCAAAACAAGATGAAGAAGTGTAAAGTGCGATATGGAATGGGCGAAATTGATGAAGAGATTTATGAGACAACAATCGAAACCTTACAAGAAAGGCTGACTAAAATAGACCATGAACTGGCAAACTGCAAAAGGAACTTATCGAACCTCAGTGAAGAAGTTGATGATACTCTTGCAATATGTTGTAAATTAGATACTTTATGGAAGAATGCTTCATTGGAATTGAGCCAAAGAATCCAAAATTTGCTTTTTCCTGATGGAATTTTGTGGGATAAAGAAATTGACGATTATCGAACCTTTAATGAGAACAAGGCCCTCTCCATAATTGCGAGAATATCAAGCGATTATAAAAATGGAAAAGAGAAAAATCCTTCCGAATTTTCCTCTTCAGTCCATTTGTGCGCCTGATAGGACTCGAACCTACACGTCGCGAGACACCAGATCCTAAGTCTGGCGCGTCTGCCAATTCCGCCACAAGCGCTTAGAGTGGTGCAAAGTTAAGCAAAATTTGCTTATGTTGCAAATTTATAG
The DNA here is from genome assembly GCA_944320105.1 of uncultured Prevotella sp. Taxonomy (GTDB): domain Bacteria; phylum Bacteroidota; class Bacteroidia; order Bacteroidales; family Bacteroidaceae; genus Prevotella. The sequence continues at coordinate 1,034 of CALUGA010000028.1, forward strand.
CGATTTTTATTGTGATACGTCGCTATGCAGAAGCCATTCCCGTCGGTTGCCAATGCCGTTCGGCTTGTGTCTGCCTGCCGGTGTGTTGCTGAGTGGTGTTTGCGCTTCAGCCGCGCAGGCGGATGGCAAAGAGCACGTTTGTAGTTCTTGAATTTTGTTTACAATTTTGATGGTGAGGGCATCCGCCTCGTCGGGTTGTGCCGTTTTGCGATGCAAGACGGCACGTTTCGCAAGGCCGAACGGCATGTTTCGCGCTGCAAAACGGCCGTTTTGGGAAGGTGAAATGGGTGCGTTGCGTAAGTGGTTGGTAATCAGCAGTATGGAGATGGCGCGGCTTCCGCCGGACGGTATGGCGGCATATGGTATGTTTTGTTTACAAACAAGGTGCCGGATATATTCGCCGATGGCGTGTTCCCCCGGTTGCTTGCCAATGCAAAGGTTGGTGGGCAGGCAATTGCAAATTGCCCGAAACAGCCGTGGCATTGGTTTCGTTTGCTTCCATTAAGCCCAACGCTTGCTTATGCCGAACTTATGCCGAACTCGAGTATCTTATTATAATGTGTGTGAAAAAGTTTTGCCGTTCGCCCGATTTGCCTTATCTTTGCAAGTTGAAAGTGGCTCCGGCGCGACAAGGCGCAACCCAGGAGCACGGTAATTGTGACAAAAAACCAAAGCATTCAAGAATACAATGGCACAGGAAGACGTTTTCAAGAAAATCGTGTCGCACTGCAAGGAGTACGGCTTTGTGTTCCCCAGCAGCGACATCTACGACGGTCTGGCCGCGGTTTACGACTACGGGCAGATGGGTGTGGAGCTGAAGAACAACATCAAGGAATACTGGTGGAAGAGCATGGTGCTGCTCCACGAGAACATAGTGGGCATAGACTCGGCCATCTTCATGCACCCCACAATATGGAAGGCCAGCGGCCACGTGGACGCCTTCAACGACCCGCTCATCGACAACCGCGACTCGAAGAAGCGCTACCGCGCCGACAACCTCATTGAGGACCAGATAGCGAAGTACGACGAGAAGATAGAGAAGGAGGTGGCCAAGGCCCGCAAGCGCTTTGGCGAGGCTTTCGACGAGCAGCAGTTCCGCCAGACCAACGCCCGCGTGATGGAGCACCAGCAGAAGCGCGACGCGCTGCACGAGCGCTACACCCGCGCCATGCAGGGCCCCGACCTGGAGGAGCTGAAGCGGATAATCATCGACGAGGAGATTGTTGACCCCATCTCCGGCACGAAGAACTGGACCGACGTGCGCCAGTTCAACCTCATGTTCTCCACCGAGATGGGTGCCTCGGCCGACGGCGCGATGAAGGTGTACCTGCGCCCGGAGACGGCCCAGGGCATCTTCGTTAACTACCTCAACGTGCAGAAGACGGGCCGCATGAAGATACCCTTCGGCATAGCCCAGATAGGCAAGGCGTTCCGCAACGAGATTGTTGCCCGCCAGTTCATCTTCCGCATGCGCGAGTTCGAGCAGATGGAGATGCAGTTCTTCGTGAAGCCCGGCACCGAGATGGAGTGGTTCCAGAAGTGGAAGGAAACCCGCATGAAGTGGCACCAGGCCCTGGGCTTCGGCGAGGAGAACTACCGCTTCCACGACCACGAGAAGCTGGCCCACTACGCCAACGCCGCCACCGACATTGAGTTCCGCATGCCGTTCGGCTTCAAGGAGGTGGAGGGCATACACAGCCGCACCGACTTCGACCTGTCGCAGCACGAGAAGTTCTCTGGCAAGTCAATCAAATATTTCGACCCGCAGACCAACGAGAGCTACACGCCGTATGACATCGAGACATCGATAGGCGTAGACCGCATGTTCCTCAGCGTGATGTGCCACTCTTACGAGGAGCAGAAGCTCGACAGCGGCGAGACCCGCGTGGTGCTCCACCTGCCCGCTGCGCTGGCACCGGTGAAGCTGGCCGTGCTGCCGCTGGTGAAGAAGGACGGACTGCCCGAGAAGGCGCGCGAGATAATAAACGAGCTGAAGTTCCACTTCAACTGCCAGTACGACGAGAAGGACACCATAGGCAAGCGTTACCGCCGCCAGGACGCCATAGGCACGCCCTACTGCGTAACCGTGGACTACGACTCGCTGAAGGACAACACAGTCACCCTGCGCCACCGCGACACCATGGAGCAGGAGCGCGTTAACATAGCAGAGCTGAACGCCATCATCGAGGACAAGGTGAGCATAGCCAGCCTGCTCAAAAAACTGCAGTGATGATGAGGCGTGGCTTTTTCTTTGTTATCGTGGCCTTGGCGGCCGTGCTCGGCCTTGCCTCGTGCAGCGAGGAGGGAGGCACGGAGGAGGAGTATGTAAACTGGCAGGCGCGCAACGAAGCCTTCTTCAACAATCTTACCGACTCCGTGGAGGAGCTGCTCGCGCTCGACCCCACACGCACCGATTGGCGGAGGATAAAGTCGTGGTCGAAGTCGGACAGCATCGAGGGCAGCAATGGCGACTATATAATAGTCCACGTGCTCGAAGAGGGCGACGCCTCGCAGCCATCGCCGCTTTACACCGACACCGTGAGCGTTCACTACCTTGGCCGCCTGCTGCCGTCGGCTTCGTATCCCCTGGGCTACGTGTTCGACCGCACATACACGGGCAACTTCTACGAGGAGGTGGCCAAGCCTTACAAGATGGCCATTGGCAACAGCTCGGGCAACAACCTCATAGACGGCTTTGCCACCGTCATGCAGCACATGAGGCGCGGCGACCGCTGGGAGGTGTACATACCTTACCAGCTGGCCTATGGCGCGTCGGGGTCCGGCTCGGTGCCGGGCTACAGCACGCTCATCTTCGACCTGCGGCTGGTGGATTTCTGGTCGCCGGTGCAGTAGGGGCGATGTGAGTAGTTTCCCCGGTCAAGGGGGCCATAAGGAATTATGGGGAGTTAAAAGGATTTATAGGGCAGGTGCATCTTCCCCGTTTCGCGATGTGTGCAAGACGGTGAGCACCTCATCCCTACAGTATTGGCAAGCCTCACAGCAAGCAAGCTGTGGGGCTTGCTTTTTGTGCCATGCGCTGTGCGTTGCCTCCGGTTTGTAGCCTGCGATACAACAGTAATAACGCCACAAATTTATGTAAATCGGATACAAGCGCGAATCGCGGAAATCATTACCTTTGCAACACCAATGATGAATGTTGTTTTAATATAGGAGACATGACTATGAACATGGATTTCAACCTTTTCACGCCGACCAAACTGCTCTTTGGCCGCGGCAAACTTAACGAACTCGCCAACCAGAAGCTGCCCGGGAAGAAAGCACTGCTGCTCATTTCGAGCGGCAAGTCGGTGCGCACCACCGGCACGCTCGACCGCGTAACGGCACAGCTCGACAAGGCGGGCGTGGCATACACCATTTGCGCAAACATACATGAGAATCCCTCGAAGGAGGTGGTGATGGAGGCAGCAGCCTGCGCCAAGGCCAACGGTTGCGACTTCGTGCTGGCCGTGGGCGGGGGTGCCGTGCTCGACTCGGCAGTGGCCGTGGCAGCCATGGCCACCAACCCCGGCGACCTGTGGGATTACGTTTGCGGAGGCACTGGCAAGGGTCAGCCGCTGCAGCAGCCCGGCCTGCCCATAGTCACCGTGGCCACCACGTCGGGAACAGGCTCGGAGATTAACTGCTGGGGCGTGATATCCAACCACGACACCAAGGAGAAGATAGGCTTTGGCTACCCCGAGCTTAACCCCGTGCTGGCCATCGTTGACCCCGAGCTTATGGTGACCGTGCCGGCAAAGTATACCGCCTATCAGGGCTTCGATGCCCTCTTCCACAACACCGAGGTGATGATAAGCCGCTTTGTAAACGTGCTCAGCGAGCCAATAGCACTCTCGGCCATTGAGCACATAGCCAAGTACCTGCCCCCCGCAGTGAAGGACGGCAACGACATCGAGGCCCGCGAGGCCGTGGCCTACGGCAGCACCATAGCCGGGCTTACCATGCAGCTCACCAGCACCACGGCCGAGCACTCCATGGAGCACGCCATGAGTGCCTACCACTACGACCTGCCCCACGGTGCCGGGCTGATAATGATCTCCAACGAGTTCTACCGCTTTTTCGTGGAGCGCCACGCCTGCGACGCACAGTTCGTGAAGATGGCGCGCGCCATGGGCATGGCCAACGCCTCCAAGCCCGAGGACTTCCTCACCGCCTTGGCCGAGCTGCAGCGGGCCTGCGGCGTGGACAACCTGAAGATGAGCGACTACGGCATAAGCCGCGACGAGTGCATGACGCTCGCCCGCAACGCCCGCGAGACCATGGGCGGCCTTTACGCCGCCAACCCCTGCGAGCTTTCCGACGAGGACTGCGCCGCCATCTTCGAGAGGGCTTACAGGTAACACCAACCTTTCCGGCGTGCTGCCTGCCTCGTGCGGGCGGCACGCCTTTTTCTGTAATTGGGCTATTTCATCATAATCGTTAGACTATTGGCAGAGGGTAGGCAGTTTGGCGGTGCGCCTTGTCGTTGGCTTTTGGCGTGGTTAGGATTGCTTTGTTTTCAAGATGCTGTTCTTGTATTCGGTAGGGCAAACGCCCAGCCGCTTTTGCACATACCGGCTGAAATAAGACACGGAGGAGAAATTCATCCGTTCTGATATCTCCGTCAGCGAGAGTTCCTTCTGCCGGAGCAGGCGTGTGATTTCCTGCATGGTGAAGCGGTCTATCCAGTAGGAGGCTGGCTTCCCGCTTATCTTTCTGCATACTTCCGACAGGTAATGGGGCGTGATGCAGAGTTGGGAAGCGTAGTGGGAAAGGTTGCGGTTTTTGAGATATTCCTTGTGATAAAGCAACTCCACAAACCGTCTTAACAAGTCGGCGTTGCGTTCGGAAACATCGCGCCCAGCCATGTTTCGGGCGTGGATGTCGTATAGGTCGAGGATATGGGCTAAAAGCAGATGCCCCACCATCTCTTCACGAAACAGATGTTGCGTTTCGTTCAGCCGTTCGCGGAGCCTCCATAAGTCTTCAAGGCAAATGCGGAAATCGTGCTGTGAAAGTTTCATTATCGGGTTTTGCAGCAACGACAAGTGTCCTATGATGCCATAATTGCTCTGTATGGCCATTGAAGTGATGAAGGAATCAGACAGGCTGACGATGACCGCATCGAAATCGTCCGATGCAGAAAAGCCTGAAGCCAAGGCGGGATTGGTAACGATGGCATAATCGCCCGGCACTACATTGTAGCGCACATCCTGAAAAGTGAAGCTCATGTTTCCCCCAATGCAGAGGATATGCAATATGTGGTCGGCATACTGCGCCAACCTGTCGTATTCCAACGAGTCGTAAAACACGACTTTGTTCCATTCAAAATTTCCTTCCATGTGCCGTGCGTTGCTTGTTCATGATGCAAAAATACGCAAAATCCACGAATCGTGAAAACTTCTCCACGCATTGTATAACGGTTTTCCGGCTGTGCCATTGTAATTTTGCAACATCAAACTAAAAGGATAAACAATATGAAAGAAGCAAGGTTGAACAACGGTGTAATGATGCCGGCTATCGGGTTCGGAGTATTCCAAGTACCGGTGGATGAAACGGAAAAGATAGTAAGTGATGCGTTGGAGGTAGGCTACCGGATGATAGATACCGCTGCGTCTTATTTCAATGAGGAGCAGGTGGGCAACGCCATACGGCAGAGCGGGCTGAAGCGGGAGGAGGTTTTCGTCACCACTAAGCTGTGGGTGCAAGACTATGAATACGACGATGCGCTCCGCGCTTTCGATAAGTCGTTGAAGCTGCTCGGGCTTGATTACATCGACCTCTACCTGCTCCACAAACCCTACGGCAACTATTACGCTGCGTGGAGAGCCTGCGAGCGGCTTTACAAAGAAGGCAGGATCCGTGCCATCGGCGTGACCAGCTTTTCCAGCGAACGCCTGCAAGACCTCTTCCTGCACAACGAAGTGAAGCCTGCCGTCAACCAATTGGAAACTCATCCATTCTTCCAGCAGAAAGCTGCCAATAAGTTCCTGCAATGCGAAGGCATCCAGCACGAAGCCTGGGCGCCGTTCGCCGAGGGGCAGAATGACATCTGGAACAACCCGATACTGAAGGCCATCGCCGACAAGCACGGGCGGACGGTTGGGCAGGTGGTGCTCCGCTGGCTCAACCAACGCAATGTGGTGGTCATTCCCAAGACGGTGCGCAAGGAGCGGATGGTGGAGAACTTCAACATACTCGACTTCACGCTGACCGAACAAGAGATGGAGGCCATCGCCACGCTCGACACCGGGAAAAGCCCGATTTACGACGATATGGACTTGGCAACGGTGAAAGGCATAGGATTGTACAAAATACATGATTAAGCGGAAAGCGATATGTTGGCCACCACTGGACTGCTTCCCGAAGCCTAACGGGCTTTTGCTGGGGTAATGATGGACTAAATTTAAAAACTTAAGATTATGCAAACCGTAAAACTGAACAATGGAGTGGAAATGCCGATATTAGGTTACGGCGTTTTCCAAGTGTCGCCCGAAGAGTGCGAACGCTGCGTGATGGATGCCATCAGCGTGGGATACCGCCTGATTGACACCGCACAGGCTTATTACAACGAAGAGGGCGTTGGCAATGCCGTGGCCAAATGCGGCGTGCCTCGCAGCGAACTGTTCCTTACCACAAAGGTGTGGATTTCCAATGCCGGAGAGGAAAAGGCGACCGCCAGCATCGACGTATCGCTGCACAAGTTGCGCACAGACTATATCGACCTGCTGCTCATCCACCAGCCTTTTAGCGACTATACAGGCACTTGGCGGGCAATGGAGAAGGCTGTGCGCGATGGGAAAGTGCGGGCCATTGGGCTCTCCAATTTCTATCCCGACCGCTTTGTAGACATGGCGGAATACGCCAATATCAAGCCTGCCGTAAACCAATTGCAGACCAATGTGTTCAGCCAACAGTGGGAGGCCGAGGCGGAGATGAAGCCATACGGCACCCACATCATGGCGTGGGGGCCGTTGGCACAAGGCTCCCCCGACCTGCAAGGCAATCCCGTAATGAAAGCCTTGTCCGATAAGTACGGCAAGACTCCCCAGCAGGTGGCACTGCGCAACCTCTTGCAGCGCGGCATCATCGCCATTCCCAAGAGCACCCACATCGAGCGAATGAGGCAGAACCTCGATGTGTTCGACTTTGAGCTTACCACGGAAGAGATGGAAAGCGTCCGCCCGTTGGACAAGCCGCAGGATTTCCGTTGGTCGCACCGCAACCCCGAACTGGTAAAGTTCTTATGGAATTACGACAAACAATTCAATCCGGACAATAAATAATCCCAAATCGGTCATTAGAATCCAAAACGATTCCATTCTATTGCCGTACAGATTGGCTGTCGCCTTTGTCGATGGCGTAGCGGGCTACGTCGAGACAAAGCGGCAGACAAGATGTCGGCAAGAGGATGGAAGCGTTTGGAAAGCCGACCACTGACACAAAAACATGTGTTAGGCGGTCTAATGACCGATTTGGGATAATAAGCTTGTCGAGATAATCCGTGCACCAAGCAATGGGGTGGCAGTTTTGCGGTTCTTTCGCAATCCTGTCCACCCCATTGTTTGTTTCTTGTTGGCTTGTCTTTTTTGAAAATTGGCCTTGCAGGCCTCCCTGCGGTTTTAGCCGGCCTGCAGGGCAGCGGCGCACTCCTGCACCATTTCTGAGAGGGTGGGGTGGATGTGCGTGATGTCAGCCAGTTGGGCGGCGGTCGTGCGGCGGCACATCAGCGCGCTGATTTCTTGAACAATGTCGGCTGAATGCGCGCCGTAGGCGTGGCAACCGATGATGAGGCCGTCCTCACCGGCCAGCATCTTCACCATGCCCTCGGCCTCGCCCATGGCCAGAGCCTTGCCGTTGGCGCGGTAGTTGACGCGGGCTGTGCGGCAGGCAATGCCCTGCGCCTTGCAGGCATCCTCGGTGAGGCCCACGCAGGCAGCCTCGGGGTGGGTGAATATGGCCGATGGCATGACGTCGAAGCGTATCGAGTCGGTGCGGCCCAGTATGTGGTTTACGGCGCGTATGCCCTGCATCGTGGCGGCGTGGGCCAGCATCTGGCGGCCGTTGGCGTCGCCTATGGCGTAGACGCCCGGCACGTTGGTAAGCAGGTTGTCGTCAACTGCGATGCCCTTGGGGCTGTATTCCACCCCGGCGGCTTCGAGGTTGAGGCCGCCTATGGCGGGGGTGCGCCCCACGGCCATGAGCACCCGGTCGGTCTCAACAGCCTCTTGCTTGCCCTTGCGGCTGAAGATGACGCTGCCGCCACTTACGGCTTCCACTGCCGACTGCATGAAGAACTTCACCCCGCGCTTCTCGATGGCCTTGCGGAGTCGTTTGGCCACGTCGCCATCGAGCATGGGCAGGCACTCCTTGAGATATTCCACCACTGTGACCTCGCAGCCAAAACTGCTCAGTATGCTGGCGAACTCCATGCCTACCACGCCCGCCCCTATGATGCAGATGCGGCGGGGCAGGGTGGTGGCGGCAAGCATCTGGTCGGACGTCCAAACCACTTGGCTGTCGCCAATCCCCTCTATTGGAAGCATTTTAGGCACAGAGCCGGTGGCTATGATGATGGCCTGCGCGGTGTATTCCTCGCCGTTTATCTCCACGGTGTGGGTGTCCTTGAAGCGCGCCTCGCCCCTTATGAGCGTAATGCCCGGGGCAGAGAGCAGCGTCTCTACGCCGCTGCGGAGCGTGGCCACGATGCCGTCCTTGCGCTCGGCGGCGCGGGCGAAGTCGAAGTTGAAGCTTGCGCCGCCTATGCCTAAGCCATCGGCGCCGCGCAGCGTGTCTATTATTTCGGCATTGCGGGCGTAAGCCTTTGTGGGTATGCAGCCCCTGTTGAGGCACGTTCCGCCCACGTCGGCCCGTTCGGCTATCACTACTTGCAGGCCGTTCTTTGCAGCGTGCTCGGCGGCGCGGTAGCCTCCAGGGCCGCTGCCGATGATTATCAGGTCGGTGTTCATTTCTTCTTGGCTTTGGGTTATGGGAGGAATGGGAGAAGTGGGAGTTATGGGAGTAATGGGAGAACTGGGATTAGTGGAAAGGCGGGGCCGGGCCATCGGGCATTGTTGTTTGGTGGCCCGGGCCTCGCCCGGCTTATTCTCCGGCGGCCATCTGGCGGTAAGTCACTACCGGGTGCTTGGCAGCCAGCACATCGTCCACGCGGCCTATGGGCGTGTTGTGGGGTGCGCCTTTCACCGCCTCGGGCGTGTCCTTGGCCTCGTTGGCTATGCGGCGCATCACTTCGATGAAGCCGTCGATGGTTTCCTTGCCCTCGTTTTCCGTTGGTTCTATCATCATCGACTCGTGGAAAAGCAGCGGGAAGTATATCGTAGGGGCGTGGTAGCCGTAGTCGAGCAGCCGCTTGGCCACGTCCATGGTGGTGACGCCAGCCTGCTTGTCCTTCAGTCCGTCGAGCACAAACTCGTGCATGCAAGTGGTGTCGATGGGCAGTTCATATACGTCCTTGAGCGATTCCTTTATGTAGTTGGCGTTGAGCGTGGCCAGCGGCCCCACCTCCTTGATGTGCTCGCGGCCAAGGGTGAGGATGTAGGCGTAGGCGCGCAGCAGCACGGCGAAGTTGCCGTGGTATGGGCCTACAGATATTTCCGACTCGCCCGGCAGCAGCTCCTCAAGCCCCTTGCGCACTCCCACAGGCCCTGCCCCCGGGCCACCGCCGCCGTGGGGCGTTGAGAACGTCTTGTGTAGGTTGATGTGCATTACGTCGAAGCCCATGTCGCCGGGGCGGCACACTCCAAGCATGGGGTTGAGGTTAGCCCCGTCGTAATACATCAGTGCGCCGCAGCCATGCACCAGCTCGGCTATTTCGGGAATCTCGCGCTCAAAGAGTCCGAGCGTGTTGGGGTTTGTCATCATCATGGCGGCCACGGTGTCGTCGAGCAGCGAGCGCAGGTCGTCAACGTCCACGATGCCCTCCGGCGTGCTCTTCACCTCCACCACGTCGAGTCCGCAGACGGCTGCCGAGGCAGGGTTGGTGCCGTGCGCCGAGTCGGGCACTATCACCTTGGTGCGCTTTGTGTCGCCGCGCCGCTCGTGGTAGCTGCGTATCACCATCAGGCCGGTAAGCTCGCCGTGCGCCCCGGCGAAGGGGTTGAGCGTAAACTTGGCCAGCCCGGATATTTCGGAGAGAGCCTTTTGCAGGCCGTCGTAGGCTTCGAGTGCTCCCCTGCAGGTTTCGGCGGGTTGTAGCGGGTGCAGGTTGGCAAACTCTGGCATGGCCGCCACCTCCTCGTTTATGGCCGGGTTATACTTCATGGTGCAGCTGCCCAGCGGGTAGAAGCCGTTGTTTACGCCGAAGTTGTTCTCGCTGTGGTTGGTGTAGTGGCGCACCACGGTAAGCTCGTCGCACTCCGGCAGCATGGCGTCGTCCTTTCGCCTCAGCCCGGCAGGCACCTCGTAGTCGCCGAACCTGTTGGCAGGCAGCGAGTAGGCCCGCCGCCCCTCGTGCGACAGCTCGAATATAAGGTTGCCGTATAGTCTGTTGTTCATAAGTCAGATGGTTGCTATTAGTTTGTCTATCTCTTCCTTTGTGCGCTTCTCGGTCACGGCAAACATGATGGTGTCCGGGGCTACCTTCAGGCCGCCGAATATGCCGGCTGCGATGAACCGCCGCTGAAGCTCGTCCACGTCGCCTGCGTAGCGCACGCAGAACTCGTTGAAGAACGGTCGGCTGAAGGCTGGCTTGAAGCGGCCAGTGGCCACGAGGCGGTCCATGAGGTAGTGCGCCCCTGCGTAGGAAAGCTCCGCCGCCTCCTTAAGGCCCTGCCGCCCCATGATGGCCATGTATACGGTGGCGAAGAGCGCCATGAGGCTTTCGTTGGAGCAGATGTTCGACGTAGCCTTCTCGCGGCGTATGTGCTGCTCGCGCGCCTGGAGCGTAAGCACGAAGGCGCGCTGGCCTCGCGAGTCCTTGGTCATGCCCACGATGCGCCCCGGCATCTTGCGCATGAGCTTTTCGCGGCAGCACATATAGCCCACGTAAGGGCCACCGAACGACATCGGCAGGCCGAGGCTCTGCCCGTCGCCCACGGCAATGTCGGCCCCCCATTCGCCCGGGGTGCGCAGCACGGCCAGGTCGGCGGCCACGCAGTTCATTATGAGCAGGGCCTTGGCGGCGTGTGCGTCATCGGCGAATCCGGCGTAGTCCTCCACTATTCCGTAGCGGTTGGGCTGCTGCACCACCACCCCGGCCACGCCGCCTGCGGCCAGGCGGCGTTCCATGTCGGCCCTGTCGGTGGCGCCGTCGTCGGCGCAAACCATCTCAATCTCTATGCCGTGGAAGTGGGCGTAGGTGCGCACCACGGCCAGGATCTTGGGGTCAACGGTCTCCGACACGAGCACCTTGCCTGCCTTCTTGGCCACGGCGGCGGCCATCATCACGGCTTCGGCCGTGGCCGTGGTGCCGTCGTAGAGCGATGCGTTGGATATGTCCATGCCCGTAAGCTCGGCCATCATCGACTGGTATTCAAATATATAGTGCAGCGTTCCCTGCGATATTTCGGCCTGGTAGGGCGTGTACGACGTGAGGAACTCCGAGCGGCTAACTATCTGTGGCACCACGGCGGGCGTGTAGTGGTCGTACACTCCGCCTCCGGCGAAGCACGTCAGTTGCGTGTTCTGCTGCCCGAGCCGCATGAAGAAGTGGCGCACCTCCATCTCGCTCATGGCTTCCGGCAGGCCGTAGTCTTTCTTCAGGCGCACACTCTGCGGCACTTCGGCGTAGAGGTCGCCCACGGCCTGCACCCCTATGCGTTCGAGCATGGCCTTTATGTCGGCCTCAGTGTGGGGAAAATACTTATATGGCATAAGAATTAAAAATTAAAGGTTAAAAGTTAAAAGAAAATGCTTTGTTGGCAGGTTCTGCCACGAGACAGGCTCGAAGCATTTTCTTTTAATTTTTAATTTTTCACTTTTAACTTACTTGCTGCACATATCCTCGTAAGCCTTGGCGTCCATGAGGCCGTCAAGTTCGGCGGGGTCGGAGAGCTTCACCTTCACTATCCAGTTGGCGTATGCATCCTGGTTGATGAGTTCGGGCGAGTCATCGAGGGCCGAGTTCACCTCCACCACCGTGCCGCTCACTGGCGCGTTGAGGTCGCTGGCGGCCTTGGTGCTCTCCACGGCGCCAAACTCCTCGCCAGCCGTCAGCTCGTCGTCCACCTCTGGCATGTCCACGTAGACCACGTTGCCCAGCTCGTTCTGTGCATAGTCGGTAATGCCAATGTAGCCATACTCGCCGTCCACTCTCACATATTCGTGCGACTCTGAGTAGTAGAGTCCGTCAATTACTTTTGCCATAGTCGTTATGTTTTGTTAGTTATTTGTTTCGCATAAGAGTTAAAAATTAAAGGTTAATAGTTAAAAGAAAATGCCTTGTCGTCGGTTTCTGCCGCGAGACGGCCTTGAAGCATATTCTTTTAATTTTTAACATTTAACTTTTAATTTTTCTTGTAGTGCTTGTCGTAGAACCGCTTCTTCACCACGGTGCCGGGAAAAGTCTTTTTCCTTATTTGTATCTCCACCTCGGTGCCGAGCTTGGCGTGGCGCGCGTCGATTAGGGCCATGCAAACGCTCTTGTCGGTGGATATGGTGTGGTAGCCCGTGGTCACTTCGCCTATCTTCTCGCCGTCCTTCATCACGGCGTAGCCGTGGCGGGCTATGGCGCGGTCCTTCAGCTCTATGCCCACCACCTTGCGCCCTGCGCCCTCGGCCTTTTGCTTGACGAGCGCGTCGCGGCCAATGAACTCAGCCTTGTCGAGCTTGCAGAACATGCTCAGTCCTGCCATCACGGGCGATATTTCAGCCGACAGCTCGTCGCCGTAGAGCGGCAGGCCCACCTCAAAGCGCAGTGTGTCGCGGCTGCCCAGTCCGCAGGGCTTGCACCGCCCGCTGTCCATCAGCTTGTCCCAGCACTCGCGTATGTAGCCTGGCGAACCGTAAATCTCGAATCCGTCCTCACCCGTGTAGCCTGTGCGGCTGACGATTATTGATGAAGGATGAAGGATGAAGGATGGAGAAATGGCTGCGCCATACAGTGCGCCAGCCTTTAATTCTTCATTCCCAATGGTCTTGAACGTGTAGAATGTCAGCTCGCTGCACTTTATGCCCAGCACCTCCTCCACCACGCGCTCGGCCTCTGGCCCCTGCACTGCCAGCTGTGCGTATGCGTCAGACTGGTTCCTGAGGTCGATGCAGAAGCCCTCGGCGTTCTGCTTCATCCACTCCCAGTCCTTGTCGATGTTGGCTGCGTTTATCACGAGCAGGAAACTGTCGCCGCCTGCCTTGTAGGCCAGCAGGTCGTCCACGGTGCCGCCGTCGGGGTAGCACATCATGCCGTAAAGAATCTCGCCGGGCCTGATGGCCGTGGTGTCGTTGGTGAAGATGTGGTTAACGTAGCGTTCGGCATCCTTTCCGCATACTGTCACTTCGCCCATGTGCGACACGTCGAACACGCCGCATGCCGTGCGCACGGCGCGGTGCTCGTCTTCAATGGTGGTGTACTGTATCGGCATATCAAAACCGCCGAAGGGGCTGATGTGCGCCCCCAGGGCCACGTGCTTGTCGTATAGACAGGTTCGCTTGTTTTCCATTGCGTTGTATGTTTTAGGTTTGTTCTGTCAAGAGTGATGTAAGCATGGCGGCGTCCATGCCCCTTATGGCCCCGGCCTCGCCGCCCCGCAGCGCTTGGCTGAGGCTTCCGTGGGTGAGGCTTGCCCCGCCCAGGGCCTGCTCCAGCCGCTCCATCGGCACGTCGCCCGGCAGGAAGTCGCCCGCAAAGCTCACGCTGCTTATCCTGCCCCCGCGCAGCTGCAAGCGCGCTTCCACGCTGCCCACGCCCTCCATGCGGCGGCTGCGCACCATGGAGCACGGCGGGTTTTTGCCGAAGATGAACTCCGGCGATCGGTATTCCTCTGCCGCCAGCTCTATCTTGGCCACGTCGGCAGGGGTGAGCGTGCGGCTTTCGCTGCACAGCTCGCGCCTTAGGGCGGCCCTCAGCCCTGCCAGCGGCAGCGTGGTCATGTCCTTAAGCAGGGCTATGCGCTGGCCAACGCTCTTCACCCCCTTGGCCTGCAGCTTGTCGGCAGGCGGCGTAAGGGCGCGCGCCATGTTTTCGGTGTTGGTGTCGTAGAGCAGGGTGCCGTGCACTATGCTGCGCCCGGGCAGGCGGTAGAACGCCGTGCCAGACACCTTGCCCCCGCCCGCCACTATGTCGTTGCGCCCGCTGGCCGTGGCCTCGATGCCCATGCGCCTGAGGGCGAAGAGCACCAGCTGCACATACTTGTTGTACGTAAAGCCCACGGCCTCGCCCCCCGTGATGTACGACAGCATTACGTTGCCCCGGTCGGCATACACGCAGCCGCCCCCGCTCTTGCGCCTGAAGGTGGCTATGCCCCGGCTGCGGCAGTATTCGAGGTCAATCTCGGCCTCGGCCACTTGGTTGCGCCCGAAGATTGCGCTCGGCCCCACCTGCCACGTAAAGAAGCAGTCGCCGGGGCCGGTGGTGCGCGCCACGTGCTCCTCCATGGCCAGGTAGAACGCCGCGTCCCTGGCCTCAGTGTCGGGCAGGTCGATGTATATCATGGGTGGTTGTTTCTTGTTTTAGGTTCTGCCCCGCCCCGCGCCGCTTTGTGGCGGCCGTGGGCAGGAGTGGCCCTCTTGTATCCGAGCCAATGCAAATGTAGCAATTTTAAATGCCAGTGCCAAATAAAAACGGGATAAAAATGCCGTGCGGGGCAAATAAACTTTGTAAATAAAAGTTACCCAATGTGTACCTTTTGCGTAACAACCTGAATTTCAGTGCTTTGCAAAACGTGCCGTTTTGCCCTGCGAAACGGCACGTTTGAGCCTTCCGAACGGCCTGTTTTGCCGTGCCGAACGGCCTGTATTGCAAAGCGGTTTCGGTCGGCGTGGCGAGTAGGGGTGATGTTGTAAGGATATTTCGTGGGGTGTGCGCCCGTCACCTTTCCTTCTTCTTCAGCCTGTAGAGGGCCTGCGCCAGGGTGTGTTCGTTCATCCCCATTATCGTGCAGATTTCATTGTTTGTTTTGTTTCTGTATCTCAATATGAGAATTATTAAGTTCCATTCCGTCAGCTTTGTGTATTTCTGCATGATCATTTCATAATCTTCGCTGTTTATTGAGCGCCAGTAGCCTAAGAACCTCGCTATTTCATTGCTGCTCCATGCGACGATGCTTCCGTTTTCCATGAACACATGGTGAAACATGTATGTGCATTCTTTCAGTGCGGCTATATGTTGTTCTGTGGCCTTGAGCAGCTCTTTTTGGTGCTTGCTCTTTTCTTGTGTTAGTTGCCTTCCTAATTCGGCGTATGCTTTTTTTAGCTCTTCTGCCGCTGCATTGCTTTTTTGCGTTTCGGTTTCCATGCTTTTAAGGACTGCTGCCAAAGCTGTGTACTTTTGTGCCAGTTCCTTGATTGCCTTTGCCGCCTTGGCCAATGCGTTTTGTGCATTTTCCTTTTTCTTGTATTGCCTGGGGCTTATTGTAGCCATGGCAATGGAGATAATTATGGCCAAGGCAATGACGATGTTTAATGTGTTATTGTGTTTCGTAGTTTCCTCCGATATGGAAGCAGCCATGTCGGCAGTCACTTGCTTTTCCCTTATGTTGTCGGTGCGCTCCAGTTTCGCCAGCGTGTCTCTTAGCGCAGTCATCCTTTCGGCCAGTTCGGAGGCTTCCATGTGTTTCCCTTCGGCTTTTTTCTCGTTCCACATATCCGTCAGTATCATCAGCTTGTAGTGGCTGTCGGCCATTGCCATGGCCTTTTCCCTCACTGAGTCTGCCTTGGCAGTGTTTCCCTCCTTGCGGTAGATGCAGGACAATATAATACGGCAGAGCTCATAAAATACCTGCAAACTAATGGTATGGATCAAAATAGCATTAGGCGTTATGTAGAAGAACATGGCGGAAAGCCCAAAATGGAGGAAATAGAAAACTTTTTGGTTTCTTTTGGAAAACAACTTGGCAGTGACGAAAATAGTAAAGGTGACCGTCGGAAATCGTTCATTTACCACAAGGATTTTATTTCAGCAACATTGTTGAGACGGTACTCTGATATATTGAAATATCTATTTTCCCCGTGGTTGATGTGGATTGTGGTGGCTGTGTTTGCAGGACTGGAAATGATTTATTTCTTTCATTTCCGCAGTATGGTAGAACAGACACCGATAAACGTGTATCTCATTGCCGGGCTGTATCTTTTTTTGGCTCTTTCTTCTCTGGTGCATGAACTTGGCCATGCAGCGGCATGCAGATACTATGGTATGCCACATGGAAATATCGGGTTAGGCCTGTATCTCAATCTCCCTGTATTTTATACAGATGTAACACACGTGTGGAAACTCTCGTGTCGACAGCGTTGCATTGTCAATTTTGGTGGAGTCTATTTCCAAATGATTCTGCTCATTCCGTTGCTTGCACTTGCCATCATCAACGGATATGGCGTATTGGATTATGTGATTCTGCTGATGAATTTTAATTTTACCCTTACCTTGAATCCTTTCTTTAAATTCGATGGTTATTGGATGATTACAGATTTGCTGGGTATTCCAAATTTTGTGCGTTTACACGGCCGTCTCCCTCCAAGCTTGTGAAATTTTGTTCGGCATTAACCCCAACGGTACCTGCGTAGTCGCGTACTTTCATTATGACGTCTATCACCGTGTTTGCCTGCGGGAACTCCGGCTTGCCCATAGGGTAAAGGTCTACCCGCTTGATGTACTTGGCATCGAGGTCGCGCACCTCGCCTTGCGTGGCTTCACGCCCGTTGATGCATAACAGCACCGTCTGGTTCATATATTTGATGGAATGGTCGAATGTACTGACACTCAGCTCCGGCACCATCAAAGCATCCAATGCGCTGTAACCATCATAAGCATGACGGAGTTCCTCTTTGGTTGGGTAGACCATCAGCTTCTCTTCAGTCCTCACCTGGTTCTCACCGAGTACAATCACTTCATGTATCTGCGTTATATCCTTCTTCATTACGATGTTGCCCAAACGAACAGAGGCCTCCTCGCTCGGCTGGATGTTCACCACCTGCTCCTTGTAGCCAAGATAGCTGAAAACAAGCCGTTGCATCTTATCCGTCTGCGGCACCTCCAACTTGAAATCGCCATTGGAGTTGGTCGTAGTCCCTTTCACAAAGGTGGTATCATCAACAAAACAGCGTATTGTAGCATTTACAAGGACGTTGCTTTCATCGTCAATGACACTGCCTGTTATAAGTTGTACGTTGTTGCCTTTCAGCGAACAAGCAACAAAGGCAAGGAAGAAGGATATGATATATTTCATGATAATTTTTTTAGTTTTGTGGAAAGACAATCCTTATAATGTATCCCTGCGCCTCACGTCCTCAATCATATCGAGCGTCTCGCGCGACGGCACCTTTACGGGCTTGGCCATTATCTCGCGGGCAAGGGCGGAGGCAGCGGCAGTGTCGCCACTCGCTGAAGCCACGTTGTACATCTCGTAAAGCGGCGCAAAGCGCGATGGCACCATCCAGTGGGCGCGGCGGTAGCTGCGCATGGCCGCCGGGAGGTCGCCCAAGGCGCGGTGTATGTCACCCTTTATCAAGCACAGGTCGTAGCTCGCCAACAGCCGCCCGCACTCGCGGGCAGTAATCAATGCCTCTGAGCAGCGGCCCGCCTCATACTGTTCCACGGCATAATTGTAAAGGAAGCGGCTGTCGCCGCGCAGCTTGGGGTATAGCCGGGCGTAGCGCGGCATCATCCGCTCCGACTGCCCCAGCATGGCCTTGTCCTGCACATTGCGCAGCTCAATGGCGAGCGACGCCTCACGGAAAAGCCAGCATAGACACAGAGGCAACGCCACAAGCATGCCTGCCGAAAGAGACGTTGCACGGCGAGACAAGGCGCAACGGAACACGCTAACAAGCGATGCCGCAAGCATGAGCCACGTGAACGGATAGAGCAAGGGGTAGGAAAACATCGTGAATATTCCCAAGCAACCCATGACGCGCAGCCCGTCGCGCCCCTCAGCTGTTGGGTGGCTGCGGGCGTAACAGACAACAAGGGAAACGAAGGCAAGCACCATGCAGATACCCGCCACGCCATAGTCAACGGCCACGAGCAGCCATTCGTTGAGCGGATGCCTCACGTCATCGGCCAGCATGGCCTCGGGGCAGCCCTCATGGCGCGCCAGCCAGTCGGCCTGCACGTCCATGTAGCGCGCGCTGAAGCCACCCGGCCCGTGGCCCAGCAGCGGCCTCTCACCAATAAGCTCCACCGTGCGCAAGGCTATGAACCACCTGCCACGGCTCGAACCGGCCTTCACGCACAAAGCCAGCGCAAGCCCCAACGCCAACACTGCCATGCTACTAGCCGCCTTAAGCCGCCTGCCAACGGGCAACACCATCACCACGCAGACTGCCACGCACAGCAAGCCGGAGCGCGAGCCGGACACCACGATGGCCGCCACGCACAATGCCTTGCACACTGCCACGCCAACACGCAACCACCAGTTGCCGTGCCGCAGCCAGCGCAAGCCCACGGGCAGGCCTATGCCGAGGCACGAGGCAAGCCCGGCCACGTTGTCGAAGCTGCCTGCCGTAAACCGCCCGTAGGCTCTCACAAGCCCCGTTTCCTGCAAAAGGAACAGGGCGGCCTGCGCCGTGCATACCACCACGCAGGCCGCCCCGAAGCCACGCCACAAGGCGGGAAAGCCCATGCACCGCGGCCTCGCAAGGCGTAGGGCTGCCAGCACGATGCCGCCGACAAGGGCCGCCCCACAGGCCGCATACCACTTAGGCTCAATCATCTCATCGGGAAGCAGTGCGCTCACCGTGAATACCGAAGCGGCCATCGACACCAAGCAAATGGCAAAGCCCGCTACGCCGGCGGACTGCAAATCCCCATGGACATTCATAGCTGAATATAAATAGGGAGCCCATCGAGAGTAATCCCCGCTACTGAAACGGCAAGCCGCTTCGAGGTGCTGCACTCAAATTCCGCTGTTGCCTCGCCATTGCCATCTAAAACAAGATCGGGATTCCAATAAAGAGTACGATTGCGATGCGCAAGAGAATCAGGTGCGTGTCGATAGTCGCCCACATAAAATTCGGCAGGCTTGTCAACCCCCTTTACCATCAGATGATACCCTTGGTAAAGGCCTGCATCGCTCACTTTGCGTTTGGTATCGTAATGGTATTCAATATGCGAGGTGACAGGCCCGTCTTGATAGTGCTCGTAGCCACCCTCACCATGCGGAGTGTACCATCCGCTTATATCGTCCTCGCCATTTATCGTCTCCCCATACTTGGCAGGCAAATGCATCTGCCTGCGGTCAGGACGCAAGGTGTAGATGCTTGCCCCGATGCATTGGTCTGGCGGAAGCGGATTGCGCATTATGCGCATGAACTTTCGGGCTTGTTCGGCACCACTGGCTGCCCACCACGCACTGTCGCCATATACCGGCTCGCCCGGGCGGCGCACGCTGCCATGGCCGTCAACCCCCAGAAGCCTCAACAACGAGCGGGCAGCCACGAAAGGCTTGGCCAGCGTACCGGCGCAGCCATAAACGTCAGACAAGTATGTGACAAGCTCGCCCGAGCTGAGTGTAGTCACATACTCCATGGCTGAGCTTTCCCTATAACGGCATCCAGGCGGCACTTGCGTCTCGTACCAACTAAGATTCTTTCCCATTGGCGGGAAAGCGTTTCGCGGAACCATCGCCTTGTCATGATAACGCCCCAAAGGCTGCGTCTTGAACAAATGGCCAGCAACGCCGGCCTCTTCCTTCCCAATTTCCTTTACGCTCCGTTTGTTAAGGCTAAGCCATATATCGCCGCTTCCTTCAAAATCGGGCAACGGCACACTAAACCGCCCGCCCTTTACCTTGGCCTCCACGGCATGGCGCTGCTTGCCAAGCTGCATCTCGGCATATATGTAGTAGCCATCCTCCAAAGGCTTCCACCGGGTTTGCTCTGCACGTCCATGCTTGTCGCACATAAGCCCCTCGAACGTTAGCTTACGCTCCATCGGGTAAAGCGGAACGAATGGTTCCGCCCCCGACATCGCTTCAAAGTCATAACGAGTCCAGCCCTGCACAAGCATGAGCAAGTCGAGCGCACCAGCATCGGCGACCCTGCCAAAACTGAAATAGCGGTCGGCATCGTGTATGTACCCTCGCACCTCAGAGGAAAGCAGAAGGCTCGTAAGCATGCCATCGTTGCTTGCCCCTGCCTTGTCGTCAGATGCCGGGCGAACCGAAACCGACAAATGCGCATTGCCGACATTAATGCCATGGCCACCGCCGACCTTGGCCGTTAGCCTAAAGCGCGTGAAGCCAGCCTTGCCAAGCGTATCAACATTTACCGAACAGCATGACGAATAACGCGCGCTGTCGCCACCCATGGCAAAAACAAGCCTGCGAGCCAAAACCCTCCCACCTGCATCGTAAAGGACAAAAGAATTTACGCCGGTGCGAAGGCCGTCCTTGTCTACGCGTATCGCCTGCTCCAAGGAGCCTGCCATATCGACATCAGCAACAAAGCCTACGCGCTGTCGGCACAAAGCAGCCAATACGAGCTTATCGCCAGCGGTTGCCCCATTACGCGACACAATGACATCGTAATGTTCGCCAGCATCAGCAACCCTCACTGCGTAGCCCCGCTTGCGGACTTCAGGCAAAGGGAATTCACAATTCTTGCCGCCACGGGCAACCCTTACATACAGCTTGCTGCCTGACAAGCATTCATTGCCCTCCAAGTCAAAGATTCCACGCCCGTCATCGCCGCTCTCAATGCGCGCCACCTCCTTGCCTTCATGCATCACCAGGCCGCTTATACGCAACTCGCGGCCACGCCCGTCATGGGCGGAATAGGCAATGCGCGCGCCAACCCCCTCGACAATGTTGCCCCCTTCGGGGTAGAAATCAACATAAAGGCAGGTATCTTCTACAGTCGCGCCTGTCCTCACGCCTATGTCACGAGTGCCATCACCACACAGCCCATATACAGGGAACACCCGGCTGAACACCCCGGCATTCCCCGCAACGAACTTGTGGAAACTTTCAGAAAGCATGCCGCGATATGCCTTTGACCTAAACCTCTCCCATGAATGCCGCTCGCCCCCGCCGAAATTCAGCATCCACGACGTATATCCCCTTATCTCATAAAACCCCGGGGGAAGCGTGCGGGGCAGCTCCACACTCCCTGCTGCCCGCCCGCCACGAAGCTCAAACTTCTTGAACGCCACAGGAATGCCTGCAGCGTTAAGCACGTCTACATACACATACTTGCTGAGCCGGGAAGGCACGATGCTGTCACCCCTTATGACATAAGCCACGAAATAAGCGGTATCGCCAAGCATATAGCTTGCGTTGTCAAGGTGCAGGTAAACTCGCTCTTGAGGAAACTTTTCCGCAAACGCCTCTATCCGTGAATGCAAGGCATGGCCATCCACCCCACCCTTTGCAGCCAAGGGCAAAGATGCCAAGACGGACAACAGAGCCATGAACAGGGCTTTACCGGGAAAAACGCCCAATGCACTATGCTTCATATACACCTTTAATATTTTGTTTATATAAAGTCGCAACGCAACGTTCCTGCTGAATAATCGCAGATAACCTCGCCTTTTAACGAGAAGCCATGGTCACTGTTAAAGGAAATCAGCGCAGAATAACTAAATTGTTCAACACCTGCGAAATCACCATGCTCCTCTTCAATATTCACATTCTCCTCTTCCCAAACTTCCCAATAATTATCAGGATCATACCAAGAATACCTTACACTGATTGAACCATTTATATACGAATTTTCTGTTGATGAGTAATAGTAGCTTAAGCTTATGTCAAGAGAAAAATCCCTTTCCGAATAAGTGCCTGAAGTAGAGCCGCTCCATGTCTCTGCCGCGGGTGATGCTGTCCTTGTGCGCGGGCGGATTTGCTTTTTCATCTTAAAAGTCTGGCCTTCTTTCTTTTCCATCGTATAATGGCCTTTCAAGCCAGAGAATATCTTCATCGTTCGTTCAATTTCCTCATCAGACATATCGAGGTTCTTCATCAACACTGCATCATCAAACGCAATGTCTCTAACTCCATAGTCAGAAGCTATCCGCTGCACACGTGATTTCAACTCCACCAATTTATCTTGTGGAGTTTCCACTTCTGCATAATCGTCCTCACTGCTGCAACTTACAGCTACAACCCCGATAATCCCAAGGGTTAACAATTTAAGAATGCGTTTTGTTTTCATTTGTCTTGCTTATTTGTTTTTTCAATTATTTGTCTGTACACCATTGGCTGCCCGCCGGGCGCGATGCCCTCGGCTGATACGGCAAGCCGCTTGCACGAAGAGTTGTTGTATATGTCGATGGCGGCCCGGCCGTCCTTGCCCACCGTCACCGAGGGATTCCAGTAGAGTGTACGGCGGTGGTCTACCTCGGGCGGCATGAGGCTGTAGTCGGGCATCTGAAACGTCTCCACCTTGCTGTAGCCCTCGTAGTGGGTGGTGCGCTGCCCCTTGTGCTTGCCTGGGAAAATATGGTGGGAATACACGAACACTGTAACGGGGCTATATTGGGCAAGTCCGTTTATATCCGCGTAATGCCGCCAAATGTCCTCATTTTCGGAAATATAGACCGACTTGCACTCATCAAGGTAAAGTGGCATACGCTCGACACTGTGATAGAAAATGCGTACTATGTCTTTTGTCGCGACAGAAAACGGCCCCATTGATATGCAATAATAATTGTTGTTCAGCACCCACATTATGGGCCTGTTCTTGTACGACAGCCCAAGGCGTTGCAAGTATATCACGTGGCCAACCTTTCCAGAAGTATAGTCGCCCCTTTCCTTGTTTGCCGAAATGGATGTGGTTCCAAATAAAAGCGAATTGGGAATCTGATGATACACATCCGAATCAAACTCGCCGCCTTCTACACGCAGCTCGTCCATGTCAGTTGTAGAGCCGGAGAACATCTTGTTCTTAGCGGCCAGCCAGTCGAGCAACGTGGGCATCTCGCCGCCCTGGTCGTATATCTCGTCGGCGGCCTTGTCGCAGTCGTAACGCACGTAGGAGCGGAACGCGCCCCGCTGTTCCGTCTCCCAGCCCGCCCGGGCGTTCTCGAACAGCCGCTTGCCCTTTACTTTCACTTCCTTCAAAACGTGTACTCGCTCGTCCATGCCAAGTCCGGCGGCAAGCGTGTCGAAGCCGGCCACTGCCGTGACCGGCAGCAGCTGCGCGGCTGCCTCGCT
>CALUGA010000029.1 GCA_944320105.1 uncultured Prevotella sp.
GCCAAGGCCATCCTCCCCGCAAGGCTCACGCAGTATATCCTCGACAGGAAAAAGGCGAAGCGCGACGGATGGTTTGATGAGGGGGAAATAATCATTTAGATTACAGGAAATGTTTGCAAAGACAAGGGGAAAATACGGAGTGTCTGGCTTGTTGGTTATTGGGTACTACATAGTGCAAACGGCTTTCGCCAGACAAAGGGAAGATGCCTCAGCAATAGATATCACAGCAATGGTTTACGCAGCTTATTCAATGTTGGCCGGGCTGTATGCTATCGTCAGCATTAATAAGTATCCCGTGAAGAAAGCCATGTTTTCCGCGTGTATGGAAAACGGCTTGTGGGCTTTCTTTCTTTACCATGCACTGTGCGCCTTAAGTTCCATTTGGAGTTCAAGTCCTATGCTGAGCCTCTACAGGGCAGTTGAGTGCATCATGATGTTTTTCTTGATATTCGATGCAGTAGCATATTTGCATCTAAAACACGAAAATGACAGGTGTATAATAAGAGTATGTAGTAGTATCTTTTTCTTCATAACCCTTGTCCAGTTCTTTTCGGGTCTTTATGCTTCTGGAGTGAAATATGCCTTTTACAAGTGCCAATTCCCGATAACGATATTCTTTATTTTGCTTTTCTTTGGGCCAAACAAAACATCTGTAAAAGCTATATCTACAATCATTATGCTAGGCTGCAAGTCTGTAACTGGTTATTTGGGGATTGTGTGCGGTATAATTTCCATGGCATTCCAGAATAGAAAGTACAGGTTGTTTGCCATTGCCTTTATTGTTGCCATTTTCATGGGTATAGGCATATACGGCTTCGACACTGTTGTTAACAATACGATTTTTGAGGCCAAGGGTGGTGCAATGGAGAATGGAAAGTTTGATGAGGACAAAACTTCTGGCCGTTTCGCAATATGGGAAAATGCAATATCATACATTAATGATAGCGAAAGGCAACTATATGGCACCGGCTTCTTTGTCGGAGAGAATACATTCGTCAAGTCTCTTATAGGAAACCAAGTAGTAGGTATGCATAATGGCCTGATGTCCGCATATTTTGGTTGCGGCTATCCTGGCCTGGTTCTTCTTTTCATGTTTCTTGTTGCAATAGTGTGCAATGCCTACAAGATTCCAAGGAGCAGTGCTTACCGTGCCATTGTCATAGCCAGTGTTTTCCCCGTCATCATACATACGATAGGCAATCCTGGGATAGGAACGCGTGTGACAGGCACGTGGATTCCTGCCATGTTCATTGCCATGCTTGTTTTCATTGAACGAGTCGGCACAAATGTATGTGTCAACAACACTAAGTGATTCCTGCAATTGACTACCTGCCGGAATCTCTTGGACAATTGTACGAATGGATATCCGCATTCAGCCCATACTTGCAAATATGCAATTAAGCAAGTGTCCTGCGGCACCAGTTTCTCTGTATGCGCCATGCCACGCAGTGAATACCTTTGGCCAACGTGATATCAGAATCTAAAAGATACTGATAGACATCTATACACAAAACATAAGCATCCAATGAAAGTCCTCTATGCCAACCCGATTTTCCTTGATTACCGCCTGCCGTTCTACAAGCGGCTCAACGAGCTGTTCGGCGGCGGCTTTTACATAATGTACTCCGCCAACCGCTACAAGGGGCGGTACGACAGCCTGCTGGCCAAGATACCCCGCGTGATGGGCGAGAACGCCATCGCCTTTGAGGGCGAGGCACTGTTCAACACCTACGAGCGGTCGTTCAGGAGGTACAACACAGAAAAGGGGAAGAAGATACCCTTCACCCATGGCTTCCTCAGGGCGGTGTGGAGGCTCAACCCCGATGTCCTGATAACCGAGGGCTTCTTCCAGTGGACGCCGCTCGTGATACTCTACTCCGTGCTGAGGCGCAAGCCCGTGTTCATGGGCTACGAGCGCACCTGCCACACCGAGCGCAACGCCGGGCCAATAAAGAAGCTCCACCGCAAGCTTACCGACCTCTTCATCACGGGCTACCTCGTCAATGGCTCCGAGACCACCAAGTACCTGCTGTCTCTCGGCGTGAAGGCGGAAAAGATACACATAGGCGGGATGAACGCCGACAGCGCAGGCCTTGTGGACGCGATAAGGCGTTTCCCCGAGGCGGAGCGCAGGGCATTCCGCAGCCGCTACAGCCATGGCGGACTCATATACCTGTTCTCCGGCCAGGTGGTAGTGCGCAAAGGCGTTGGCCACTTGCTTGAGGCATGGACGGAGCACGTGGGGGCTTACCCCAACGACACGCTGGTGCTCATAGGCTACGGCGACCTTTATGAGGGTTTCAAGGAAAGGTATGGCGGCATGCCGTCCGTGTTCCTTGAGGGGCGCGTGGAGTACGACAGCGTTTACAAGTACTATGCCGTGGCCGACGTGTTCGTGCTGCCCACGATAGAGGACAACTGGAGCCTCGTGGTGCCCGAGGCCATGGCCTGCGGCCTGCCCGTGGCCACGTCGATCTATAACGGTTGCCACACCGAGCTTGTGAAGGAAGGCAAGAACGGCACCACCTTCGACACTTTCGACCACGCCTCCATAGTGCGCGCCCTCGACTTCTTCCACCATGCCGACCTTGCCGAGCTGGGGCGCAACTCCGTTGAGCTTGAAAAGCCTTTCAACGCCGAGAGCTGCGCCCGCCGCGAGTACGAGGCCATAATGGCGGCAGTGGGCATCGACATCCATAGCACATGAAGATAAAGACACTGACAACCTACGACGTCTACAACTACGGGGCGTCGCTGCAGGCTTACGCCCTGATGAGGTATCTCCAGGGGCTGGGCCACGACGTAGAGGTGATAAACTACCAGCCCGGGTATCTTACGCGCAAGTACGACTACCGGTGGGTCAACCCTGAGTCGCGCATGAGCCGCCACGCCGCCACGCGCTGCGCCTACAGGGTGATGAAGTTCCTGCAGAGGCAGACCACGATGGGGCGCAAGCGCAAGTTCGACGAGTTCAACCACAAGGCCCTGGCGGAGACGCCGCGCCGCTACCGCACCTACGGGGAGCTGTGCCAGGACCCGCCCGAGGCCGACCTCTACATAGTGGGCAGCGACCAGGTGTGGAACGTGTTCTACGAGGCCGGCCGCGACCCTGCCTTCTACCTCGACTTCGTGGGCCGGGGGCGCAAGGCGTCCTACGCGGCCAGCTTCTCCTACCTCGACATCGACGGTGCGAACCTGCGGCGGATTGCCCGTTCGCTCTCTACGTTCGCCGCCGTGTCGGTGAGGGAGAGCCAAGGCCTGGACATATTGGGCAAGATGGGTATAAAAGGCACGTGGGTGCTCGACCCCGTGTTCCTGCTGCCGGTCGGGGAGTGGCGCGCCATGATGGCCCCTTTCCGCAAGCGCGGGCCTTACCTGCTGGTGTACGACTTCGAGGGCGACGCCCTGCTGAAGGACTTCGCCAGGGAGTATGCCGGGCGCCATGGCCTTAGGGTGTACTCTATCAACGACACCTACCCGAGGCTCTGGGCCGACCGCAACTTCAGCAGCGCCGGGCCGAGGGAGTTCCTCTCGCTGGTTTACAACTGCGACGCCTTCGTGTCGAACTCGTTCCACGGTACGGCTTTCTCTATCATCTTCCACAAGCCAGCCTTCGTGTTCAACCGCCACCGCCACAAGGTGAACTCCCGCATGCAGAGCCTCATGGGGCTCTTCGGGCTGGAGGGCTGCATCATAGGGGGCAAGGCCGAGTTTGCCCGGGCCATGGACGTGGCTGTGGACTGGGCCGCCGTGGATGGCGTGATGGAGCGCGAGCTGCGCAAGTCGAAGGATTTCATCGGCGGTTTGCTATGAACATAAGCACTGTTGACAACTGCTACGGGTGCATGGCCTGCGCCGACAGGTGCCCCAAGCGTTGCATAGAGTTCAGGCCCGGCAGGCTGGGCCACATGTATCCCCACGTGACGGAGGGGTGCGTAGACTGCGGCCTCTGCCTGAAGGTATGCCCGGCGGAGAACGCCGTGGCCCTGCGCCCCAGCCTCAGGGCCGTGGCCGCGTGGCGCACCGATGCGTCGCTGCGCTCCGCAAGCTCGTCGGGCGGCATGGCCGCTGCGGTGTCGGAGGCGTTCGTGGCCGCAGGCGGCGTTGTGTATGGCTGCGCCTTCGCCCACGGCTTCGCGTTCGGCCACTTAAGGTGCGATGGGGCGGGCGCGCTTGCCCGGCTGCGCGGCTCGAAGTACGTGCAGAGCGGCATGGCCGGGACGTACAGGCAGATGGCTGCCGACATGGCGGCGGGCCGCCGCGTGTTGCTCATAGGCACTCCGTGCCAGGTGGCCGCCGCGCGGGCATACTTCAATGGCAAGGACTCGCTGCTCTTCACCATCGACCTCGTGTGCCACGGCGTGCCTTCGGCGCAGGTGCTCAGGGATAGCCTGCCCGCTTGGGTGCTGCAGGCCGCCTGCGACCGCGTGGAATTTCGTGTTAACACGAAATTCCACTTTTCGGTGAAAAGTGGTATTTCAACCGTCTATGAGCGGAGCCTGGGCAGCGATCTGTTCCTTAAGGGCTTCTTCACCGCCCTGTTCTACCGCGACAGCTGCTACCGGTGTACTTTCGCGCAGGGGAAGCGGGCCGGCGACATGACACTGGGCGACTTCTGGGGGCTGGCCGAGGGCGCGGCCCAGGACGAGGGCTTGGGAGTGTCGCTCTGCCTCGTGAACACGCCTAAGGGCGAGGCCCTGCTGGGCAGCGCCAAGGGCGTGGCCACGGTTGAGCGTCCGCTGGGCGAGGCCATTGCCGGCAACAAGCAGCTGCGGCACCCCATGAGGAAAAGCCCCCGCGCCAGACTCTTCGCCGCGCTCTACCCGAGGCTGGGCTTCCGTGTGTCGGTGTGGCTCAGCATACCGGAGATAATGATAAAGAACAAGGCTCTCTGCCTTGTGCGCTCTATGAGGCGCAGACAAGGCAAATAAGGATGTCAGCATTCTGCATAGGTGGGGCGATGCACACACATCGTCTCCATGGCTGACGACTCCCAATGGCCTCTCATTGTATAACCCATTGAACTTCAATTGAAACAGATATGGAAGACATCAAGCGCAAGCTCGTGAGGGCATTCAACAAGAGGTTGCTGCCCTGCACCACCGGGGCCGGGGCCTGCGGCATAATGCAGGAGGCGCTCCGCCCGCGCCGAGCCCGGCCATGGTGGCCCGGCTCGGCGCGGTAGAGGTGAAGGCCGTGCTATACTCCGTTTCACCCCCCCCGATTAACATATTTTTAAAGAACTACGCCTATAAGCACCTGCACACCAACGCGGGCTTCTTCCCCGTTGACGGGCAATCGATAAGGAAGTTCGGCAGGCTGATGCTGGAGGCATGGGGCAGGTGGACGTGCTTGCGTCGTGGCGGCCCGAGGAGGTGTTCTTCAGGCGGGCATTGGCGGGAAGCAGGCGCATCTCCATTAACGACCTCAACCCATCGGTAGGCAAGGGCTACTCGTGGACCTCGGCCCTGGCGGGCAGGCGGGTGCTCGTTGTGCACCCCTTTGCCAAGAGCATAGAGCGGCAGTATGGCGAGAACAGGGCAAGGCTCTTTGCCGACCCCGGGCTGCTGCCTGAGTTCAAGTCGCTCTGCACCGTGGAGGCCGTGCAGACAATAGCTGGCAACACGGCGGGCTTCAATAGCTGGTTCGACGCCTTGGAGCACATGGAGGCCGAGATTGCAGCGAAGGATTTCGATGTGGCCCTCATAGGCTGTGGCGCATACGGCTTCCCCCTGGCCGCTTTCGTCAAGGGCATGGGCAAGAAAGCTGTGCTTCTCGGCGGGGTGCTGCAGGTGTATTTCGGCATAAAGGGTAGACGCTGGGATGGCACGGGCCTTTACAATGAATATTGGGTGTCGCCATCTTCCGGTGAGAGGCCGCAGGGGCTTGGCAAGGTGGAGGGAGGCTGTTACTGGTAGGCGACAGGTGTTCATTCCTTGTCTAGGCTGCTAAAACCCTCATGCAGGGTTTGCGTAGTTTGTGCTATCTTTTTCTCCTCACTGGGTCGCAGACCCGGCCACAGATGGCGGCGGGTTGCAAACCCGCCGCAACGTGGGAGCTTGCTTGGAATCATTCGTGGAAACTTCTCTGTACATTCCACGTACCTCCCACGAGTGTTCCACGTACCTCCCACGCAAACACCCACGTTCAGGCGGGTTTGCAACCCGCCTGTAGCCTGTTGCGGGTTTGTAACCCGCGTAAAACCTGTTTTGTTCCTCTCTCCTAAAAGGCCTGTGCCACAGAAAGCATCTGTCCTCTAACTCCCTATAACTCCTCATGAATTCTTTAACTCCTTTGAATGGGGCCTTTGCCGATATTCAAAATATATCATGAAACCATCAATTCTTTTCGTTCTCCATCTTCCTCCTCCCGTGCACGGCGCGGCCATGGTGGGCAAGTACATCCACGACAGCAAGGCCATCAACGAGGCCTTCTGCTGCCATTACTTCAACCTAACGCTAGCCCGCAGCCTTGACGACATAGGCAAAGGAGGATTGAGGAAACTTGCGGATTTCGTCCGCCAGCTTGCCGGCATAAGGAGGGCGGTGAGGCATGCAATGCCGGAACTCTGCTACGTTACGCCCAACGCCAAGGGCTTTGCCTTTTACAAGGACTTCGTTGTAGTGCAGATGCTGAAAAAGATGGGATGCAAGGTGGTGATACACTACCACAACAAAGGCGTGGCCACGAGGCAGGGCAGGGCTTTCGATAACTTCCTGTACAGTCGGTTCTTCAAGGGGCTGAAAGTAATCCTTTTGGCCGATGTGCTGTATGATGACATAAAGAAGTATGTTGCCCGAAAGGATGTGTTTGTCTGCCCAAACGGCATCCCTGCACTGACTGAGTGTCGGATGGATAAATCTTCTAATCAGGTAGTGCGTTTCTTGTTCCTCTCAAACATGATAGCCACAAAGGGCGTGTGGGTGTTGCTTGAGGCGTGCCGCCTGCTTAAGGAACGTGGTATGTCGTTCGTGTGCGACTTCGTTGGCAAGTGGGGCGACATAGGCGAACAAGAGTTCAACGCTGCGGTGGCCGACAAGGGGCTGGAAGACTTTGTCTGCGCACACGGAGCCAAGTATGGCGAAGACAAGGCCGCTTTCTTTGGGCAGGCCGACATCTTCGTGTTCCCCACTTATTATGCCAACGAGTGTTTCCCCATCGTCTTGCTTGAGGCCATGCAATACGGCTTGCCATGCATCAGCACGGCGGAGGGCGGCATAAGTGGCATAATAGACGATGGCTTGACCGGCTATGTCGTCGGGCGGCAAGATGCCAAAGCCTTGGCCGACAGGATGGCCTACCTTATAAGCCACCCCGAAGTGCGCAAGGCGATGGGTGAGAAAGGCCGCGAAAAGTTCGCAGGGCAATATACCTTGCAGACATTTGAGGGCAGGATGAAAAGCATCCTGGCAGATTGCATACAGTAAAGTTTCATTTTCCCCAATATTTACCAATGCTCAGACTTACTGACCTTACCCTCGTGGAAAGCCGCGAGGCCCTGGGGCAGCTGCCCGATGGCAAGCTCCTGGTGAACACCATCAACGCCCACTCGTACAACACGGCGCAGAAAGACGCGCTCTTTGCCGAGGCTCTGAAGAATGGCGGCTGCTTGATTCCCGACGGGGCGAGCATCGTGAAGGCCTGCCGGTGGCTCGGCTGCAAGTCGCAGCCGAGGGAGCGCGTGGCGGGCTGGGACCTGTTCGCCTTCGAGATGAACCGCTTGAATGAGAAAGGCGGCCGCTGCATGTTCATGGGCAGCTCGCCCCGTGTGCTGGCCTTGATAGAGGAGCGGGCGAGGGTCGTTTACCCCAACATCGAAGTCGTAACATACTCGCCGCCTTACAAACCGGAGTTTACCGATGAGGACAGCCGCTCGATAATAAAAGCAATCAACGATGCCGACCCCGACCTGCTGTGGATAGGCATGACGGCACCCAAGCAGGAGAAGTGGACTTACTCCCACTGGGCCGAGCTTGACGTACACTGCCACGTGGGCAACATCGGGGCCGTGTTCGACTTCTTCGCCGGCACGGTGCGCCGCGCCCCCGCGTGGTGGCAGCGCCACGGCCTTGAGTGGCTCTACCGCCTGCTGCGCGAGCCCCGGCGGATGTGGCGCCGCTACCTCATAGGCAACGCCCTCTTCCTCTGGAACGTGTGGCGGGAGAAGAGGGGAGTTAAGAATTAAGAGTTAAGAATTCTTTACGCCATACTACGGTTCTCGCTATTGCCCCTTTGCCTGCCTCTCCATGTCGGCTCGGCTCTTCGACTTCGTTACGAGCCACACCCCGCTGAACACGAGCACCACGGCCACGGCATGGCCCGGACTGAACACCCCGAGGCCGGCCACCACGCTTACCACCACCGAAACCACAGGCTGCAAGTAGTTGTATATGCTCACCACGGTGGGCCTGAGCGTGCGCTGGCCCGTCATCATGAGTATGTAGCAGAGGAAAGTGCCAACCACCACCACGTAGGCAGCCTCCCACCACGCCGAGGCCGGGGTGGCGGCCACGTCAACGCTTGAAAGCCGCCCGGCGGTGAAGGGCAGCACCATGGCTGCGGCAAATGTGAACATCCACTTGTTTACGGTGAACACCGAGTAGCGTTGCACGAGCGGGCGGAACAGTGCCAGGTAGAGCGCAAAGGAGAACTGGGCGAAGAGGCAGAGCAGGTCGCCGCCGAGGTTGCCCTCCTTAGAACTTGTAGCCGAGGCACTGCCGAGCACCAGTATGAGCGCGCCGCTGAAGCCGAGGAGCACTCCCGTGGCCTTCTTGCCTGTGACCGGCTCCTTGAGTATGATGGCCGAGAGCACCATGGCGAAGATGGGGGCCGAGGTGGTTACGATGCTGGCGTTGATGGGCGAGGTGATGCCCAGGCCGATGATGTAGCAGCACTGGTTGAACACAAGGCCCAGCATGCCGGCAAAGAACAGGCGCACGAGGTCGCGCGCCGGCACCCGCTCGCGCTTTGTGAAGAGCGAGGCCAGCCAGAACAGGGCCGCCGCGCCGCACACGCGGAGCGTCACCAGCTCTACGCCGCTGATGCCGTGGTTCATCGCGTCCTTGCCCACAGGGGCCATAAGCCCCCAGAATACGCATGAAAGGAAGAGGCACAGGTGTGCCACGAGGGGTCGGTTGCTATCCATGACAAACACAGTTAAAAAGTTTAAAGTTAAAAACTAAAAGTTAAAAGTTGAAAGTTAAACGTTAAAGCCGCCGCCGCGGTGCATAAATGAGCCTGCAAAAGTACACATTTTCGGGCGGAAATCGCTATATTTGCCATAAAGATTTCAATAAGTGCGGCTTATGCAGAAATACGCAGACTACATAGTGCAGATAGAGATCGACTCGCTGTGGAGCGGCACGAGGCACATCGTGTGGAACCTGGACCCCAAGGTCAACATCCTCAGCGGCATCAACGGAGTGGGCAAGAGCACCATACTCAACAAGGTGGTGCGCGGCCTCATGCAGGGCGGCGAGTTTCCGAGCCACATGCTCAAGGGCGTGCGCATCAAGGTGGAACCCGAGGACGCCCGCTGGATACGCTACGACGTGATACGCAGCTTCGACCGCCCGCTGATGAGCGGCGACCTCGTGAGCAAGATAGTAGACGCCTCGGTGACCACCGAGCTCGACTGGCAGCTGTACCAGCTGCAGCGCAAGTACCTCGACTACCAGGTGAACATAGGCAACCGCATCATCGAGGCCCTCTCGAGCGGGGCGCCCGACGCCGCCGAGCGGGCGCAGCGGCTGTCGCAGCCCAAGAACAAGTTCCAGGACATGATGGACAGCCTCTTCGCCGAAACGGGCAAGCGGCTGATACGCTCCAAGAACGAGATAATGTTCTCGCAGATAGGCGAGGAGCTTACCCCCTACCAGCTCTCGAGCGGCGAGAAGCAGATGCTCGCCATACTGCTCACCGTGCTCATAGAGGACAACCAGCACTACGTGCTCTTCATGGACGAGCCGGAGGTGAGCCTGCACGTAGACTGGCAGCAGCGGCTCATCGACCTCATCGTGGAGCTGAACCCCAACGTGCAGGTGGTGCTCACCACCCACTCGCCCGCCGTAATAATGAACGGATGGATGGACAAGGTGACCGAGGTGAGCGACATAACGCTCTGACGGCCACAAGCAAGCACAAAGGAAAGGAGGCCCAAGATGAGCAAGAGGCTTAGGGAAAACATCTCGTCGCGCTACGTGGAGGCGGCCAACAGCCTCGCCTCGAAGCGTGCCAGGCGCAAGATAGTGGCCTACGTGGAGAGCTACGACGACATACTCTTCTGGCGGACTGTGCTCGACCGCTTCGAGGACGACACGCGCTTCTTCGAGGTCATGCTGCCATCGCGCGGCACGCTGAAGCGCGGCAAGAAATCGGTGCTGATGAATCTCATCAGCGAGCGCGTGGGCCGCGACATGATAGCCTGCGTGGATGCCGACTACGACTACCTGCTGCAGGGGGCCACGCACACGTCGGCCAAGATTCTGGGCAGCCCTTACGTGTTCCACACATACGTCTACGCCATAGAGAACTACCAGTGCTACGCCCCCGGGCTGCACAACGTTTGCGTGATGGTGACGCTCAACGACCACGCCATCTTCGACTTCGAGGACTACCTGAGGCAGTATTCCGAGGTGTGCTACCCACTGTTCGTGTGGTCGGTGTGGATGTACCGCACGGGCAACTACAACGACTTTTCGCTCACAGACTTCTGCAAGGCCATCGACCCGGGGGGCTTCAACGTGGCCAACCCGCAGGCCTCCATCGACCACCTGCGCGGCAAGGTGAGGCGCAGGGTGCATTTCCTGCAGAACCGCTACCCAAAGGCCAAGGCGTCTTACCGCCAGCTCGACGGGGAACTGAGGCGGCTGGGGGTGACTCCCGAAACCACTTACCTATACATACAAGGCCACCATGTATTCGACACCGTGGTTGTCCCGATACTCACCAAGGTGTGCAACCGCCTGCGCATGGAGCGCGAGAACGAAATAAACCGCACGTCGGTGCACCGCACGCAGATGAGGAACGAAATATCATGCTACGAAAACAGCATTGAGAACATTGGCTCAATGCTCAAAAAAAGCGTGGGCTACATGGCTTGCCCGCAGTTCAAGCGGCTGCAAGCCGATGTAGAGCGCTACCTCGCGCAGTGCGACGCGCAGGCCGCCACAGCCCCTGCGGCAAGTGGCGCAGGGGGCAGCACGGATGCCGCCGCCACCGGGGCGGGGCAAGCTCAGACGTAAGCCTCAAGGAACTTTATCTTTCCGCTCACCGTCACGAAGCCCGTGGTGGCAGGCAGCAGCACGGTCTCGCCCGCATTTAGCGTGGCCTGGCTGCCGTCGTCGAGGGTCAGCACGCTCTCGCCTTTCAGGCCTATCAGCACCACAAAGCTGTCAAGCTCAGAGTAGTCGAGGGCCATAGGCTCGTCGAGTTCGTAAAGGGCTGTGCGGAAGTATTGGCACGATATCAGGTCGACAGGCTCGTTGCGGGCATGGCGGTAGGCCGTGTGGTAGTCGTCGGCCACCTCGTAGTCTATCACCTCTGCGGCGTCTGCGGTGTGCAGCTGCCGCAGGTTGCCGTCGCGGTCGCGCCGTTTGAAGTCGTATATGCGGTATGTTATGTCGCTCGTCTGCTGTATCTCGGCCAGGAAGCAGCCCGCCCCAATGCTGTGGATGCGCCCCGAGGGGATGTAGAAGCAGTCGCCCTCCTTCACCGCGTAGCTGTTGATGGCGTCGCAGATGGTGTCGCCCTCCACGAGCAGCTTATATTCCTCGGGCGTGATGCGCCTGTTGAGGCCCACCATGAGGCGCGCCGCCGGGGCGGAGTCCATTACGTACCACATCTCGGTCTTGCCCCGCTCGTAACCTTTCCTCACGGCGCTGGCATCGTCGGGGTGAACTTGTATGGAAAGGTCGCGGGCCGCGTCGATGAACTTTATCAGCAGCGGGAACTCGTCGCCGAAGCGCGCGTAGTTCTCCTTGCCAAGCAGCTTGTCTTTCAGCTCGGCCACGAGGGCGTTGGCTCCAAGCCCGTCATAAGGGCCTCCGGCCACGGTTGTCTCGTGGCCTTTCACGCCAGATATCTCCCAGCTTTCGCCCACTTGGTCGAGCTTGCAGCCAAGGTGCTTGAACGGTATTATGCGTTCGCCGCCCCAGATGGTCTGCTTCAGCAGCGGGTTGAATTTGAATATGTTTGCCATTGTCGCTTTGTTTATGAGCGCGTCAGTTCTCTTTCCAGAAACCGCGCGTGAACAGTACGAGTACGGTCATTATCTCAAGGCGCCCTATGAGCATCAAGAGTGAGCAGAGCCACTTCACGCCTTCGGGCAGCGAAGCCCACGACATGGTAGGCCCGATGGTCTTGCCCAGCGCCGGCCCCACGTTGCTTATGCTGCTCAGGGCAATGGTTATGGCGTTCGTGTCGTCAACGCCAGAGAGAATTATCACCATAGCCGCAAACAGGCAGATGAGGATGTATGTCACGAAGAACGCCAAGAGCGATGGCACGTGGCCCGTCTGTATGTTCTGCCTGTTTATCTTTATGGGCAGCACAGCGTTCGGGTGGAGTATCTGCCTGAACTCGTTGCGTATTATCTTCAGCACCATCACGCCGCGGATGCACTTGAACCCGCCGCTCGTAGAGCCTGCGCAGGAGCCTATGAACATGCAGAAGCCGAGCACGACCCACGTGAAGTGGGGCCACTGGCCTGCGTCGTCGGTAAACATCCCGGTAGTTGTGATGAACGTAACGGTTTGGAACAAGGCATACCTCACGGCCTCCTCAAGCTCGTAGCCGCTGCGGCTTACGAGGAAGTAGGCGATGAGCGCCGTCGAGACGGCTATCACCCAGCAGAAGAGCTTGAACTCGGAGTCGGCAAGGAGCTTCTTCAGCTGCCCCTTGAACAGCACCACGTAGATGAGCGTGAAGTTCATCCCGGCCAGCACCTGGAACACCGTGGCTATGTATTCGATGGCCGGCGAGCCGAAGTGGGCAAGGCTGTCGTTGTACGTGGCGAAGCCTCCCGTGCCGGCAATCGACATGGAGAAGCACACGCTGTCGAACACTCCCATGCCCGCCACGTTGAAAGAGATGGCGCAGGCGGCCGTTATCACGAGGTAGACCATCCATATCCACTTGGCGTCGGTGCTCAGCCGGGGGTGCATCTTGCTCTTCAGCGGGCCTGTGGACTCTGCGGCAAACACCTTTATGCTGCCCCCCACGACCGACGGCAGGATGGCAATGGTGAAGAACACTATGCCAAGCCCGCCTATCCAGTGGGTGAGCGAGCGCCAGAAGAGGATAGTGTGCGGCAGGCACTCCACGTCGTCTATAATCGTGGCGCCAGTCGTGGTGAAGCCCGACATCGTTTCGAAGTAGGCGTCGGTGACGCTCGGCACGTAGCCGCTGATGAGCAACGGCAGCATGCCAAAGGCGCAGAACACCACCCAGATGAGCGCCACCACAAGATAAGCCTCGCGCCGGTTAAGCTCGTTGCCTGCGTTGCGGCCGAAGTACCTGAACGCCACGCCCCCTCCGGTGGTGAGCGCCATCGACACGAGGAAAGCCATCACGTCGTCCTCGCGGTAGCATATTGCCATGGCGAGGCACACCATCATCATTGCGGCTTCGAGGAAGAGGAGTTGCCCTATGATCTTTGATACTATGTCGAACCTTACCATAGCGAGGCTGCCTTGAAGTATTTCTCCACCTTGTTCATCTTCTGCTCGTGGCAGAACACCATCACAGTGTCGCCCGGCAGTATCTGCGAGTTGCCGTTGACGAGCATCCCCGTCTCGCCCCTCACAAGCCCGCCGATGGCCACCCCGAACGGAAGCCCGAGGCCCTTGACGGGCTTTTTCGTCACCGGCGAGCCTTCCTCGGCCGTGAACTCGGCCACGTCGGCGTCCACCATCATCAGCGAGCGCAGGTTGCTCACCTTTGCATCGAGCATCATCTGGTAGATATGGCTGGCCGCAATGGTCTTCTTGTTGATTATGGTGCCAATGTCCAGCTCCTCGGCCATGTCCACATAGTCGAGGTTCTCCACCATTGCAATGGTCTTGCGCACGCCGAGCCGCTTGGCGGTGAGGCAGGCGAGGATGTTGGTCTCTGCGTTGCTGGTGAGCGCCACGAATGCCTGCGTGTTCCTTATTCCCTCCTCCGTGAGCAGGCCTATGTTGCGCCCGTCGCCGTGAATCACCATGGTGTCGGTCTCGCTGAGCAGCTCGTTGAGCCTGGCGCAGCGTTGCTCGTCGGTCTCTATTATCTTTATGTCGAGGTACTTGGGCGCCGTCAGGGCTGCCCTCACCGACGTCTTGCCCCCGCCCATGATGATTACGTTCTTCACGTCGGCGTATTGTTCCTTGCCAACTATCTTGCGGATGTAAGGTATATACTCCTTTGTGGTCATGAAGTAAGCAAGGTCGCCCAGCCTCAGCTCATCGTTGCCGCCGGGTATCAAGGTTTCGCCCTCGCGCTTCACGGCCACGATGTGGTAAGGGTCGTCGGGTCCGCAGAGTTCCTTGAGCGGGCGGTTGAGTATTTCGCACGTGGCCCGGAGCTTTATGCCGAGCATCACCAGGGCGCCCCCGTGCACGTCCCACCGCTGTCGCACCCAGCTCATCCTCAGCCCGTTGTTTATGTCGATGGCGGCCAGAGCCTCGGGGTAGATGAGCGAGTCGATGCCCAGTTCCTTGAAGAAAGCGCCCATCTTGGGCGACATATACTCGTAGCTGTCTATCCTGGCCACGGTTTTCCTCGCCCCGATGGCGTGAGCCATGATGCACGAAGTCATGTTCCGGCTCTCGTCGGGAGTCACCGCCACGAACAAGTCAGCGTCCGGCACGCCGGCCTCCCTGAGCGTGGCTATGCTCGTTGGCGAGCCCTCCATGGTCATTATATCATACTCGCCGCCCGGGCCTTCGAGCCTTGCGGCATCGTCGTCGAGCAGCACGCAGTCTTCGTGGTCGCGCGAGAGGAGCTTTGCCAGGTGCGTGCCCACGGCGCCTGCCCCGGCGATTACTATCTTCATCTTGGTTTGTTTTTGTCAGTTTGGTGCAGGTGCGGTGCCTGTTCCCCCGGCATTCCGCCTCCGTGGCAGATGCCGGTTATGGCCCGCTTTATCCCCTCCTTGTCTATGCCTGTTATCTGCATGAGCTGGCCCACCGTGCCGTGCTCCACGAAGGAGTCGGGCAGGCCCAGGCGCACCATGCGCGGTGCAAAGCCGTGGTCGGCCATCCATTCGAGCACGGCCGAGCCCATGCCGCCGTTGCGCACCCCGTCTTCCACGGTGACGATGCGGCTGAACCGCGCCCCCACCTCGCCGAGCAGGCCCTCGTCGAGCGGCTTGAGGAAGCGCAGGTCGTAGTGCGCCACGCTCAGGGAGGGCATTTCCCTCTCGGCCTCGGCTATGGCCTCGGCGGCCGTGTTGCCTATAGGGCCGATGGTGACCACGGCCACGTCGGCCCCCTGCTTCAGCCTGCGGCCCGTGCCAACGGCCACCTCCTCAAGCGGGCAGTGCCAGTCGGGCAGCACGCCGCGGCCCCTGGGGTAGCGTATCACGAACGGCCCCTTGCCCGGCAACTGCGCCGTAAACATGAGCCTGCGCAGCTCATGCTCGTCCATTGGCGATGCAATGGTAAGGTTAGGCACGGGCCTGAGCGCGGCCATGTCGAACGCCCCGTGGTGCGTGGGGCCGTCCTCGCCCACGAGGCCGGCCCTGTCGAGGCATATCACCACGGGCAGTCTCAATATTGCCACGTCGTGTATTATGTTGTCGTAGGCGCGCTGCGCAAACGCGCTGTATATGTTGCAGAAAGGCAGCAGGCCCTCCTTGGCCATGCCTCCGGAGAAGGTTACGGCGTGTCCCTCGGCTATGCCGACGTCGAACACGCGGTCGGGCATCTCCTTCATCATTATGTTCATCGAGCAGCCCGTGGGCATTGCCGGCGTCACCCCCACTATCTTTGGGTTCTGCCGCGCCAGCTCCAGCAGCGTGTTGCCAAACACATCCTGGAACTTGGCAGGCTTGCCCGCCGCGTCGTCACAGATGCGCTCGCCCGTGTCCACGTCGAAGCGGCCCGGCGCGTGCCACACCGTGGCCGCCTTTTCCGCCGGGCTGTAGCCCTTGCCCTTCACCGTGTGCAGGTGCAGCAGCTTGGGACCCTCCATGTCCTTTAGCTGCCTCAGTATGCGCACCAGCTCCTTAACGTTATGCCCGTCAAAGGGTCCAAAGTAGCGTATGTTAAGCCCCTCGAAGATGTTCTGCTGGTGGCTGAAGGCCGACTTGAGCGCGTTGCCCAGGCGTATGAGGCCCTTGCGGCGGTCGTCCTCAAGGTATCCGCGCGAGCGCAGCCACTTGGATAGCTTGAAGCGCAGCGCGTTGTACGTCTCGTTGGTGTTCAGTCCTATAAGGTATTGCTTCATCCCCCCCACGCTGCGGTCTATGCTCATGTTGTTGTCGTTGAGCACTATGAGCATGTCGTTGGGTGTTGACGACACGTTGTTCAGCCCCTCGAAGGCCAGCCCGCCGCTCATTGCCCCGTCGCCTATCACGGCCACCACCTTGCGCCCCCCGGCCTGCCCTTTGCCGCCGGCGCCCTTGGCGCCCTCCATGCGCTTCTCGGCCACGGCCATGCCCAGCGCCGCCGAGATGGAGTTGCTGGCGTGGCCGCAAACAAACGTGTCGTACTCGCTCTCCAATGGCGATGGGAACGGCATTATGCCGTGCAGCTTGCGGTTGGTGCAAAAAGCCTCGCGGCGCCCCGTGAGTATCTTGTGGCCGTAGGCCTGGTGGCCCACGTCCCACACTATCCTGTCCCCGGGGGTGTCGTAGACGTAGTGCAGGGCCACGGTCAGCTCCACCGCGCCGAGGCTCGACGCAAGGTGGCCGGGGTTCACCGACAGTTCGTCCAAGATGTCGCGCCTCAGCTCGGCGCACACCTCGGGCAGCTCCTCCACCGGCAGCTTGCGCAGGTCTTCGGGATATTCGATGTGGGCCAGCAGGCCCAATCCGTCGTGTTTCACAATAGGGCGATATAGATTAAAACCGTGCAAAGATACGCTTTTATTTCGACAAAACGCCCTCCGGCGCAAAAAAATGCCTACCTTTGCGAACAAATGCAAACCATACACCCTATATGAGATACGCCATCATCGGTACAGGAGCCATAGGCGGATTCTATGGCGGCAGGCTGGCAAGGGCCGGCCACGATGTGCATTTCCTGCTGCACACCGACTATGAATATGTACGCGCGAACGGTCTCAGCATCCGCTCGTGCGACGGTTCGTTCACCATCGCCCGCCCCCACGCTTACGCCTCGGCAGGGCAGATGCCGCAGTGCGACGTGGCCCTCGTGTGCCTCAAGACCACGGCCAACGCCCAGCTGCCCGCCCTGCTCGCGCCGCTCATCGCCCCGGGCACCCTCGTGGTGCTCATACAGAACGGCATTGGCGTGGAGGCCGACGTGGCCGAGGCCATCCCCGGGGTGCAGCTGGCCGCCGGCCTGGCTTTCGTGTGCTCCACCAAAACCGCCCCGGGCCTCATCACCCACGCCTCGGGCGGAGCCATCACCATAGCCAACTACTCCTGCCGCGACGCCACGCTCATCTCCGCCCTGCAGGCCGACCTCGCCTCGGCGGGCATCAGCGTCTCCGTGGCCCCCTACGCCGAGGCGCGCTGGAAGAAGGCCGTGTGGAACATGCCGTTCAACGGGCTGGCCTCGGTGCTCGGCCTAACCACCGACCGCATCATCGCCTCCCCCTCGGGCGAGAGGCTCGTGGGCGCGCTCATGGCCGAGGTTATAGGCGCCGCCCGCGCCTGCGGCGCAACGGCGGTAGACTACAGCTTTGCCCAAAAGATGATGCACATGACGCGCCGCATGCCGCCCTACTCGCCCAGCATGAAGGTAGACCTCGACCTTGGCCGCCCCATGGAGATACAGTATCTCTACACGCGCCCCATCATCGAGGCGCGCCGCCATGGCTTTGCCATGGAGCGCACCGAGGTAATAGAGGCGCAGCTGCGCGCCATAGAGGAGAGCCGCAGGCAGGCCCCCGCGCGCTGAAGGGCGCGCCCCGGGGGAGCTTGGCAGCCGAGCGCGGCCACTTGGCAGGAAGCGGACGGCGGCCCGTTTCTGTAAGGATATTTCACAATCCATGGCATTTGCGCCAACATTCTGGATTTCAAGAGGTTGCAGAACGGGTCGTTTGGCGATGCGAAATGGCACGTTTTGCAGTGCCAAACAGCCCGTTTCGCGATGCAAAACGAACCGTTTCGCGCAGCCGTTTGCCCCGAAGCCCCGCGCAGGGTGGCTTTTGTAAAGTTTCCTTACGCCACGAAAGGCGCGGAACAAAGGCCACCATCCTGCTTATTTTTAAAATAAATAGCTTTTCAGGATGGCGTTTGCAAAATTTTAATTATATTTGCAATCGCAATTAGGAAAATGTAAGATGAGGCACTGGAAGAGCCTTGTTACTTTACCTTTTTTGTGCAACTGTACCCCAACAAAATCATTAATCAATTTTAAAAGGAAAATTATAAGTATGAGAAAAATCAGTTTCATGGCCATGATGCTCATGGCTCTGTCGCTGCCTATGACCATGGTGTCGTGCGGCGATGACGACGAACCCGCAACCGAACAGGGCGGCAACCCCGGCGGAGGTGGCGAAGATGGCGAAGATGACGGCGACGACGGAACACCCGGCGGAGGCGAGGAAACGCCCGGTGGAGACGTAAGTGCCGAGGCCATCGACACCCTGAAACAGAAGCAGGTGCTCGAAGCCACCGCCAACGAGATTATGTCGAAGATCAGCGCCACCGACTTTGAAGAGGTGGTAGACTTGTTCGAGTATGTTGAAAGCGCCACTTCCGACGGCAGCGAGGTGGAGCGATGGTTCGACTACTGCGTAAGCCTTTGCGAAGGAAACCCTGCAGACGATGTGATAAGCAACATCTACGTTATGTCAAACTTCTACGGCCAGTTTGAGCTTCGCGGCGGACGCTGGGTGCAGACGGCCAGCAACGTGAACTACATTGAGTTCAACTTCACCGCCGGCAACGGCGACCCGTGCAGCCTGCGCCTTACCTGCTCAGGCACAGACTTCCCAATCCACATCGACGAATACGACGAGGAGTCACCTTTCGAAGTAAACCACACAGGTAGTACCAGAAGCTACACTCAGCGCGTGGAGAACACCTACGTGCTCCCCGAGCGCATCAACATAAGGCTAGCCAAGGACGGGCGTTTCTTGGCTGAAGCCGATATAGAATCACGCGTAGACCTCAACAGACCCGACGGCTACTTCG
Source organism: uncultured Prevotella sp. (assembly GCA_944320105.1). Taxonomy (GTDB): domain Bacteria; phylum Bacteroidota; class Bacteroidia; order Bacteroidales; family Bacteroidaceae; genus Prevotella. The sequence continues at coordinate 19,307 of CALUGA010000029.1, forward strand.
ACTACAAGGATGCCGACGTTGACTTGAGCATCGCCGTCACCGCTGGCAACTACCGCTGGGCCGTGGACCGCGTGGCTTACAGTGCCGGGCGCACCGCAGCCTACGAGGAGTCGCTCTCCGTGGCGGGCGAAACGCTCGTGTCGCTCAAGGCCGAGGCCAGCGGAGACATCACCAACGAGGCCGACCCCAACGGCGACATCACCACGCTTGAGCTTGCCATCCTGGACCGCGTTAAGGTGGGCGGACAGATTGACGACGTGGCCGCCTTCAGCCGCTACATAGAGGATGCCAACGGCAACGACCACAACGAGGCCGCTTTCAAGGAAAACATCGACAACGCAAACCGGCTCATGAACATCGGCGTTTACTTCGACGGAAGCTCCACGCCCAGCGCTTCGCTAAAGCTCTACCCCTTCGCAAGCTACGGCTACTACGGCGAACGGTGGAGCGCGCAGCTCGTGCTGGCTTTCCCCGACGGCACGTCGTACTCCACCTTCGGCTCGTTCTTCAGCCAAGAGGCGTTCCAGGGCGTAATCGACCGCTTCACCGAACTGGCTGGCGACTTTGTTGGACTGGTAAACCCCGGAGCCGGGGTAGACTGGTAGTGTGCAGCCCCATGATGGCTGCAGCGCGTGCCGCAGCGCAGTATGAACCTCTTTTCCGGGTTGGCCCATGCCTGCATTGCTGACGCTGGCCCTGGCTTGTACGGCCGCCGCCGGGCATCTGCCTGCGGCGGCCGACAGCGTTGATACGCTGCGACAAACGCTGCAACAAGTAACCGTAAGCGGGCAGCGGGTGCGCACCGAGCTTAGGGCGGAACCTGGCGCGAGCATCGTGGGCATGGGCCTGCTGCGCTCCATGCCCCGCGTGCTGGGCAACGCCGACCCCATGCGCTACGCCCAGGCCCTGCCGGGCGTGCAAACCAACGCTGAGATGGACGCCGGACTGCACATACAGGGCAGCGACAACGCCCACAACATTGTGTCCATCGGCGGCGTGCCTATTTACAACACGGCCCACCTGCTGGGCTTCTTCTCCGTGTTCAACGCCACCCACTTCGCATCCATGCGCCTTGCCAAGTCGCCCGCCGAGCCGTCGGCAGCCAACCGCCTCGGCGGCTCTGTCGACATGGCCGTGGCCGACACGGTGGCCCGGCGCGCCTCGGGCGACGTGGCCGTGGGGCCGCTCTCGTCGCAGGCCACGCTCACGCTGCCTGCCGGGCGGCGCGCCTCGCTCACGCTGTCGGCGCGAGCCGCCTACGCCAACCTGCTCTACTCCCGCTGGCTCAAGGTTGACGGCGAGGAGCTTAGCTACTTCTTCCACGACTACAACCTTACCCTTACGCTGCGCCCCAACGAGCGCAACCTCGTTTGGCTTGAGGCTTACTACGGGGGCGACGATGCCGGATATGGCGGCGGCGACTACTCCATGCACACCTCGCTGCGATGGGGCAACGCCATGGCCGCCCTCCACTGGCGCCACGAGGCAGGCGCGCTCGCCATAGAGCAATGTGCTTACTTCACGCGCTACCACAACCGCCTTAACCTCGACCAGACCACGGTGAGCCTGGGGCTGCCCTCGTCGGTGGCCACGGCGGGCTACAAGGCTTCTGCCCGCTGGCGGCGGGCCGAGGCCGGCATCGATGCCGCATGGCACAGCCTTAGGCCGCAGGAGCCGAGCGTTTCCGGCAACTTCGCCCCGCGCAACGCCTCTGTGGAGCGGCAGCGGGCGGCCGAGGTGTCGGCATGGGTGGGCTGGCGGCAGCCTCTTGGGCAGGCTTTCCTGCTGGCGGCGGGGCTTAGGCCCACGCTCTACTCGGCGCGGCGGGTGCGCTTCGGGGCCGACCCCACGGCGCGCCTGGAGTGGCGCGTGGCACCCGGGGCGCGGCTCTCGCTCAGCGGCGGACTGCGCCACCAGTACCTGCTCAGGGCGGGGTTCTCCGACGTGGGCCTGCCCACGGAGTTCTGGCTGGCCTCGGGCTATGGGCAGGAGCCGCAGCGCGCCGCCTTCGCCTCGCTTGTGGCCGAGGCTTACTTAGGTCGCAGGGCATGGCGGGTGGAGGCCGAGCTGTACTACAAGCGGCTCTGGAATCAAGTGGAATATGGGGGCAACGTGTTCGATTTTCTCTACGACGACTACTCGCCGGCCGACGTGCTGCTCACCGGCGATGGCCACAATTATGGCATCAACCTGCTCGTGGAGCGGCGCAAGGGCAGGCTTACGGGTTGGATAGGCTACTCCTACGGGCGGGCGCGCCGCCGCTACCGGAGGCAAGAAGCCCATGGGTGGCGACCCGCAGCCCACGAGCGGCCCCACGAGCTTAACGCCGTGGCCACGCTCAAGGTGGGCCGCCGCTGGAGCCTTGGCACCGCGCTGGTAGTGGCCTCAGGCACTCCTTACACCCGCGTGGAGCGATTCTACGTGCTGGGGGGCAACGTGCTGGCCGACTACGGGCCGCTCTACGGCGAGCGACTGCCGCCCTACGTGCGCCTCGACCTCTCGGTGAGCTACGACTTCCGCCTGAGCGGCGGCAGGCGCAGCGGCATAAACGTGTCGCTGTGCAACGCCACGGCCCACGACAACGTGCTCTTCTACCGCCTGAAGGTCAACGAGAGCGAGTATGCCTACCGCCCCTTTTCATTTGCCCTTAGGGTGATGCCGTCGGTCAATTATTATTTCAGTTTTTAGGATGAAAAGATTTCCATGCATTTCCATGGCTGCCCTCGCGGCGGCCTTGCTGCTGCTTGCGGCCTGCGACCGCGCCTTTGGCGACGTGGCCGGGCCGCAACTGGTGGTTGAGGGATGGATAGACAGCGGGCGGTTTCCGGTGGTGATGCTGTCGCGCACGGTGCCTATAACCGACGACTACCAGTCTACCGAAAACCTCGCCGCCAGCGTTGAGCGGTGGGCAAGGGTGGCCGTGAGCGACGGCGAGCGCGAGGTGGTGCTGGTGGGCATGGCCAACGAGAGCTACTTCCCGCCTTACGCCTACACCACATCCGAGCTTAGGGGTGTGGCGGGGCGCACCTACCGCCTCACAGTAGACTGCCCCAACGGCACCCATGCCGAGGCCGTGACAACCATACCCGAGCCTGCCGCCATCGACTCGATAGTATTCGAACCTGCACCGGGAGCCGACACGCTGCGCCAACTGTACGCCTACGTGGGCGGCAACAGGGCCGGGGGCGACCGCTACCGGGTGTTCACACAGGTGCTTGGCAGCCCTTACGGCTACCGGCCCGCCTACCTCGGGCTTGCCACGGGCGACATGCTGCCCTCCGACGGCAGGATGCCGGCCAACCGCGGGCGACTGAATATGGAGCACGACTTCACCCCTTATTTTGCCGTGGGCGACACGGTGATGGTGAAGCTCGCGCGCATCGACGACGATGCCTACCAATTCTGGCGCGGCTACGAGGACATGATGGAGCTGTCGCGCAACCCGCTCTTCCCAGTAACCGCCAACCTCCACTCAAACGTAAGCGGCGCGCTGGGCTACTGGTTTGGCTATGGCTCGGCCTTCGGCAGCGTAATAATAAGCCGCTGAGCGGCATCAAGAGCAGTCATCCGGGTAAACAGCCAGGCACTATGACGCCACATTTGTAAGGATGCTTCACTACCTGCAAACCATTGGCTGCCCGTCGGGCGTGATGCCCTCGGCTGAGACGGAAAGGCGCTTGCACGAAGAGTTGTTGTAAATGTCGATGGCGGCCCGGCCGTCCTTGCCCACCGTCACCGAGGGATTCCAGTAGAGTGTGCGGCGGTGGTCGGCCTCGGGCGGCATGAGGCTGTAGTCGGGCATCTGAAACGTCTCCACCTTGCTGTAGCCCTCGTAGTGGGTGGTGCGCTGCCCATTGTGCTTGCCCGGGAAAGCATGGTGGGAATACACGAACACCGTAACGGGGCTGTAAGAACTGAGGCCCCGTATGTCCACATACTGCCTCCAAGCGTATTCGTCCTCGGATATATACACTGCCTTGCACTCGTCAAGGTAAAGGGGCATACGCTCTGCGCTGCTACGATATATGTGGAGTATGTCGTCTGTACTTATCGACATTGGGGCCATTGAAAGGCAATAATAGTTATTGTTAAGCACCCAAACTATAGGATGCCCCTTATAAGCAAGCCCCAACTTCTGCAAGTTGATAACGTGGCCTACGCGCTCGACAGAGTAATCCCCTTTGTCTTGGCTTGCCGAAACTGTTGTCGCACTCCCGTTCTTCATCGTTGCTTCATCCATCAATGAAACATTAATTTTGTTGAAGCCATCCATGTCAATCTCAGTCCCGCTACTGCCGACAAGCAACGTATCTGGACTGATATACAGCTCGTCCATATATATTGCCGAGCCGGAGAACCATTTGTTCTTCTTGGTCAGCCAGTCCAACAGTTCTGGCGTTTCGTCTCCCCTATCGTATATCTCGTCGGCGGCCTTGTCGCAGTCGTAGCGCACGTATGAGCGGAAGGCTCCGCGTTGCTCGGTCTCCCACCCCGCCCGGGCGTTCTCGAACAGCCGCTTGCCCTTTACGTTCACTTCCTTCAAGACGTGTACTCGCTCCTCCATGCCAAGTCCGGCGGCAAGCGTGTCGAAGCCGGCCACTGCCGT
>CALUGA010000030.1 GCA_944320105.1 uncultured Prevotella sp.
GCCAAGGCCATCCTCCCCGCAAGGCTCACGCAGTATATCCTCGACAGGAAAAAGGCGAAGCGCGACGGATGGTTTGACAATGAGGGGAAGCCAAGCACAAAAGAATGAATCCTACCACTGCATATTTTGCATCACTGCATAATAGCAGATTGATGCTTTTGGCATTTTTGCTTTTCCTGCTCATGCCCATTTGCGGAATCTTGTTCTGCACAGTGCTGGCCATGAACGACCGTTCAGGCGATAAACGCCTGCTCACGGTGCTGTTTTTGTTCCTTTCACTTTACATGGGAGCCATCAATGCCACAAAGGTTCCGTATTCAGACCAAGTGCAGTACATGAATGCTTATCTACTTGTTCCGCACCAGTCTTTCTTGGAGTCGCTTACCAATATCTATGGCAATAAGTTTTCTACGACATACAAGGAAATGGGCTTTGGACTGCTCAACTTCGTGGGCTATTATCTGAGCTTGGGCAATTATCAGCTGTTTGTCGTTGAGTACAGCGTGCTGCTATATATGCTTATGATGGTGTCTGTACGCAAGTTCATTGACTACATGGGCGTCAGACCTCAGTTGCCGTTCGTTGTTTCGGCAGTGTTCTCCCTGTGCTTTTACAGTCAATACTTTAACCTCACCATCCACCTCCAGCGGCAAATGATAGCCACTGCTGTGATGCTTTGGGCATTGGTGGACAGTACGGTTAAGCAGAAACCAAACTGGATAGTGGCCATAATCGCCGTGACGTTGCACACGAGTACTGGCTTGTTCCTTCCGTTTCTCTTTCTCATGCAGGTAAAGAAGAGGCTGCAGTCATGGCATATTTTTGCATTGCTTGCATTGTTCTGCATTGGCATGGGCTCGCTTGCGTTGCTTTCGTCCCAACTCGCTTCGGCATTGGGCTTCAGCTTTTATGCTCTTGACCGTCTTGCAGGCGCAGGCAGCAGCGAAGAGGGCAGGTTCAATGTAAATCTGGTTATAATGTTCAGTGCTCCTTTGATATTCATTGCATTGAGGGAGCTGTGGAAACAGCGAAGCAGCATTAAGGACAACATCAACCTTGTCTTCATTGCTTACGTCTTTTTGTTCCTGTTCGCTTTCCTTAACCCAGACAACACGATGCAGTACCGCTTTTTCATGATGTCTTATTCGTTCTTGCCGTTCATATTGCCATTGTTGTTCAAAAAAACGACGGCGGTAGGCAGGGGCTACTTGTTTGCAGTGGCTGCGTTCTTCACCATGAGGTTTTACCTTACTTTCGATGATATGCCTTGGCAATATGCACCAGTGGAAGATGTGTTGCTGAGAAATTATATTTGGTTCTTGTTGTATTGAACATGATTGAAAAAAGAAAGATGTTGACCACAATAGACTATAGCGTGGCCATACGCACCCTTGGCAATGCAGGGGAAAAGTATGTCCGTACAATTAAAAGTATTGCCCAACAATCTGTTCCGCCCAAGGAAATTATTGTTGTCATTGACGATGAAAGTAAAATCCCGGCATTGTACAAATGCGGCATGGAGCGTTTCGTAGTGAAACCGCGCGGAATGGTTAGGCAACGCTTATACGACATTGAGGAAAACCGCAGCGAATGGTTGTTGTTGCTTGACGATGACGTGGAGTTTGGCCCGGATTTCGTCGCAAGTATGTGCGGCACGGCTGTCAAGTCAAAAGCAGATGTTGTGATACCTGTCGTTAGAGAGTGTAAAAAACTTAAATATTGTTAACGGGGAGGGCGGAGAGTTGCCAATCAGCTCATGGGCATCAGCACTGAAGGGCGAACTGGGCAATATCTTATAACAATAATCCGGACAGGAGGCTTTTGCCGCAACAAGGAAGTTGACCACCATAAACAGTATTATTCGCAGTCTGGCCATGGCACGTGTTGCTTTGCAAGCCGCAAGGCCCTTGATGACCTTCACTATGAGGAAGAGCTTTGGCTCGAACACACGCCGTATGCCTTGTCTGAAGACCAGGTGATGTTTTATAAGTTATTCTGCAAAGGTTACAAGATTGCAGTAAACTTGTCCGTGCCTTTCTGCCATCTCGATGCTCAAAGCGGGCAACCCAAAGAGGACAAGAAACTTAAAATAGCATACGCATCGGCTCGTAACGGCTACATTTTTTGGCATCGCTTCATCTATCTTAGGGCGAAAGGGCTTGAAAGGTTGAGATGTGTGCTTGCCATGAAGCGCAGGGAATTCTTCGTGAAAATGTTCGCTCTGCTAACGGGCTTGGCAAAGAAAGACTTGCATAAGTTTAAAACTTACATGGCGGCATATAAAGATGCCCGAAGTTTTGTAAGCTCAGTGGAGTACAAGTCCATCCCCAAGGTCTAAAAGACGCATGACCAGGCGTTTTTCAACAGTCTCTCTCTTGATAATATCTTAATTTACTCATAATATATAGCGTATGAAAATCCTATGGATATCGCCATGGTTTGGAAACTACAGAGTGCCAGTGTACGAGTGCTTGAATAAGTTGACCGATGGTAATTTCTTCTTAATCTGTTCTAAAGAAAACACATCAGGTTTAGTACAAAATAAGCTGGTAGAGGCGTTGGGCAGCAATGTGATTATAAAGGAAGGTGAGAAGCGGATTAAGATTGGCGATGAATCATCTAATTTTGCCAACAAGGCTTTGGTGATAAAAAAACAACCAGGTCTATATCATGAAATCTGTAGAATAGGTGCAGACATCATAATAACAGAAGGGTTTGGAGGTTGGGCCCCATCAGGTATACGCTATGCAGTCATGCACAATAAGAAGTTGTGTATGTTTTACGAAAGAACCGCTTATGTAGAACGCAACTGCCCATTTTGGAGAAAGTTATACCGGCAAATAATAGGAATTACGGTAAATACTTTTTTGATTAATGGGGAACTTACAAGAGAATATCTTACAGAAAACCTGCACTTTGTGAAAACACCAAAAGTATTGGGGTGTATGAGTGCAGACAGTTATGGATTGTCTGAAGCCGTAAGGTCCTTTAGCCTTGAAAATCAAGATAGATTAAAAATGGCCCTGAATTTAAATGACGGTTTGACTTTCCTTTTTGTTGGGCAAATGGTTGAACGAAAGGGTATAAAAGAACTTTTAAATGTATGGACAAAGCATACAAAAAAACATCCTAATGATAATCTCTTGGTGATAGGCAAGGGAATTTTGTTGGAACCGTTAAGTAAACAGTTTAAGGATGAAAGTTCAATCCATATTTTAGGGGAAATAGCATATGACTCTCTATACAAGTATTATGCAATTTGTGACGTGTTCATCATGCCGACATTGGAAGACAATTGGTGTCTGGTCGTGCCTGAAGCGATGGCATGTCGCAAGCCTGTTGCTTGTTCAATATACAATGGAGGGCATTATGAGCTTGTGAATGATGGGGTAAATGGTTATAAATTCGACCCGCGGAATCCTCAATCAATACTCGACACATTGGAGAAATTCCATTCAGCGAATTTAATTGAAATGGGAGCAAAATCTGCAGAGATAGAAAGCCATTTCACACCAGATAAAGCTGCGAAAAGGATATACGATGCTTGCTTAAAAATATACGGATTATGAGGGTGGATATCCATAATATGCCATTGGGGGCTAATAGGACAACTTTTGCCATAAGGTATTTGCTTAACATTATCCGTACTTGGTATTTGTTCCATATAAAATACCCGTGGGTAAAGTATGATGGGTTTGTAAGAGTGATGTCACATACACGCTTTGCAAAGCGTAAAATAACCTTAGGCACTAATGTGCAATTTGGAAAGTATTGTGGAATCGCTGTTGATATGACAGTAGGCAATGATGTCTTATTTGCAGGCAATGTTTCTTGTGTTGGAGGGAATGACCATACATTTAATATCCCAGCTCAGACCATATGGGATTCTCCCCGAGGCAAAGAACGCCCTATTGTTGTAAAAGACGATGTGTGGATTGGTAATGGTTGTATATTGTTGGGTGGGATAACCATAGGTACAGGCTCGATAATAGCTGCGGGGGCGGTTGTAACTAAGGATGTACCGCCATGTGAAATATGGGGAGGCATTCCAGCTCGAAAGATAAAAGATAGGTTTGGCACAGTAGAGGATAAGGATAAGCATTTAAGTTATATCGCCTCATTGAACAGAGGACGGAAATCCCCAAAGTAATTTGTTTTGAATAACGCCATATTTCACGGATGAAACAACGAGACACAAGCATCGACATCCTTAAGTTCATCGCGGTGCTGGCCATCACCAACAGCCACATGGAGCTGCTCTACGGCAAGTACTCCGCGCTGGCCACTGGCGGCGTCATCGGCGACGTGCTGTTCTTCTTCGCCTCAGGCTTCACCTTGTTTCTGGGGGGGTAAAAACATTTGACAATTATTACAAGCGGCGCATCGGCCGCATCTACCCTACGGTGTTCGTGTGGGCGGTGCTCAGCTGCCTGCTCTTCCAAAGGGAGAAGGACATCGTGGGCATACTGCTCACTGGCGGCGGCTGGTTCGTAAGCTGCATAATGGTCTATTACGTGGTGCTGTATTTTGTCCGCAAGGCTTGCTTCAACCACCTGCGGGCCGCGCTGGCAGTGAGCGTGGCCGTCTCCATGGGGCTTTACTGGCTTTTCCGCGACGGCGCGCATTTCAACATGTACGGCAATACATACTACAAGTGGGTTCATTACTTCTCGTTCATGCTCCAGGGCTGCCTGATGGGAGTGCTGTCAAGGCTGCGCGCGGTTGAGGTGAGGAGCGGCTGGCTTGAGCTGCTGAAGGCCATTGGCTGCGCCGCCTTGTTCTATGCGTTGTGCGCGTTCAAGGGCAGCGCGGGGCTTAACTGGGTGCAGACGCTCTCGCTGCTGCCCCTGCTCGGCGTAACGCACTACGTCTACCGCCTGTGCAACGCCGGTTGTGCTAAGGCCCTTTACCATTCCAGGGCTGGCTGGGCGATGAGGGCCATTGGCGGCCTGTGCCTTGAGGTCTACCTCGTGCAGAACAGCCTCTTCACCGACAAGCTCAATTCCATCTTCCCCTTTAACATCTTGGTAGTGCTCGCCGAAATACTGGCCGTGGCCTACGCGCTGCGCTGCCTGGGCAGGATATGGTCGCAGACGTTCAAGGAAGCTGACTACGATTGGAAAGAAGTGTTCCGACTGGTTTAATGCAGTAAACCAGTTGTTTTTTACAGAGAAAATTTGTGGTGATTTTCTATCATAAAATATGTAGGATTGCATGGCATTAACTGCAGTTGGTGCATCTAAAACCCTTGACGGTGTATGTTATTGCCTCTAAGTTAAACGATATCTATTCAACCTTGTGAACATGATGAACAAACCACGGTTGGCCTCGGGCAGGCTGTGCACCGGGTGCATGGCCTGCCATGACTCCTGCAGGCACGGGGCGATAAGAGTGATTCAGAAGAACGGCTTCGCCTGCGTTGATGTCGATGCGGGCAAGTGTGTGGGCTGCGGGCTTTGCGAGGGTGCCTGCCCGATAGTGTCGCCCGTGGCGAAGAACAGCCTTGCGGAGGCCCACGTGTATGGTGGCTGGGCCACCAGCGAGGCCGTGAGGTTGGACGGCGCGTCGGGCGGCGCGTTCACTGGTCTGGCCCACAGCTTCTTCCGCGCACATGGGGGCGAACCGGTGGCCGTGGTTGGCGCCGCCCTGGCTGGCAACCGCGTGCGCCACGTCGTCGTTGAGCGCGAGGAAGACCTGCACTTGCTCGCCAACAGCAAGTACATCCAGAGCGACACCGCCGGCATTTACCGCGCCGTGTCCGACAGGCTGAGGCAGGGCTGGTGGGTGTTGTTTTCCGGTTGTCCGTGCCAGGTGGCTGCACTTTACGCCTTCCTCGGCAGGCACAGGGAAGGGGCGCGGCTGCTCACGGCCGAGGTTGTTTGCCACGGCGTGGCCAGCCCCGAGGCCCTTGACCTTCACCTGGCCCACTACCACTCGCCCCGGATATATTCTTTCCGCGACAAGCACACCGGCACCCAGGACTGGAAGTTCTCGCAGTGCACCACCATCGAAATCGACGGCAAGCCATGCAAGCTACAGCGAAAGAGCGATGTGTTTTACGCAATCTATTCCGGGTGGATGCTCGACCGCAGGAGCTGTAGCAACTGCCGCTATTCCTCCATCCACCGCGTGGCCGACATCACGCTGGCCGACTTCTGGGGGCTTGACGTGCCGGATTTCTACAAGCAGGGCGTGTCGCTCATCATGGCCAACAACGCCAAGGCCGACAGCTTCGTGAGGCAGGCCGACGGGGTCTATGTGTTCGAGGAGTCGTTGGCCAAGGCTGTTAATGGCAACCCGCATCTCTTCACGGGGTTCAAGTTCATACAGTGGCACCCCATGGCATTGATGCCAGGCCTCATGAAGCGGGTGCTGCCCGCCCGCCTGCGTTTGGCCATCCTTGCCAACCGCATGCCCCACAAGCTGTTCTGGGCTTTCTTCAAGGTGGCCACCATGCTCCACGTCAAGGCCAGCAGGCGCAGGCTGCTCAGGCAGGCGCGGCATGACAAGGACCTGGAGCGGTTGTTAACGTATGTGAATCGGAGGGGGTAAAATGGCCCAGGCCCAATGTTTCGTCAAACCGATAGCAGCATGAAGAAGATAGGGATAATCACGATAGTGAAGGTAAACAACTACGGAGCCGAGCTGCAGGCCTTTGCCTTGCAGAGGAAGCTTGAGCTGCTTGGCTACCAGCCGGAGATAATAGATTACCTTTATTACAAGGACTGGCGCTTCCGCGACAGCCGCCGCTCGCGCCCGCTGGTGCCGCTGGGGTTCAGGGGCCGCCTGGCTTATTTCGCGAAGTACCGCGTGGCCGGGATGCTGGCCGACACGCTCCTGCCCCTGCTCAGCAAGGACGCAAGGCTGCGCAAGGAACGGTTCGCCAGCTTCCACGGGCGCAACACCAAGTTCAGCAGGGCGTTCCGCTCCATGCCGGCGCTGTATTCCGCCAGCCTCGGCTACGATGTCTACATGGTGGGCAGCGACCAGGTGTGGAACCCCTCTGCCTCGTCGTCCATAGAGCCGTATTTCCTCACGTTCGCCCCGGCTGGGGCAAAGCGCATCTCTTACGCGTCAAGCTTCGGCGTGTCGTCAATAAGCGGGCCGCTGCAGGGGCGTTACAAGGAGTTGTTGGCAAACATCGAGTCCGTGTCGGTGCGCGAGGACTCCGGCGTGGAGCTTGTGCGCAGCCTCACGGGCAGGGAGGCGAGGCTTGTGGCTGACCCCACGCTGCTCCTTGACAAAGACGAGTGGGCTGGCTACATGGTTCCATATCAAGGCGCCCCGGCTGGGTATGTGCTCATTTACGACTTGTCCGGCTCTGACGCTCTGACGCGCATTGCCTTGGACTGTGGGCGAGAGGCCGGGCTGCCGGTGCTCCGTATCTGCAAGCGTGCGTTCAATGTCCGCAAGGATGCGGGCGTGCGCAACATCCTCGACGCCGGCCCGGCGGAGTTTCTCTACCTCGTGGCCCATGCGGCTTTCGTCGTGACCAACTCCTTCCACGGCACGGCGTTTTCGGTCAACTTCAACGTGCCGTTCCTCACCGTGGTGTCGGCGCGCAAGAAGAACAACTCGCGCATGGCCTCCCTGCTCGACGCGGTGGGCTTGTCCGGCAGGCTGGTGGTTGATGACGCCGGCGACGGCCCGCTGCCGTCCTTGGGCGTCGACTTCTCCGGTGCCAACTCGGCGTTGGCCAGGCTGCGGCAGGCGTCGGTCGATTTCCTCGTAAGCAACCTTAAATGACTGCAGGCCTTGTGGCAGGCGGGTCTGCAAGCCCTGCCGCCGCCTCGCGCCGTGCCTGGCGAGGCCATGTACGTATGCGCCGTATTGGCGTTTGTGGATATTCATTTGAAAAAAAATATAACCCGATGCTTTCCGTATTGATAAACGCATACGCTTGCTCCCCTGGCATGGGGAGCGAGCCGGGCATGGCATGGAACTGGTGCTGCGCCCTTGCCCAGCACTGCGAGCTGCACATTATAACTGAAGGGGAGTTCCGCGGGCGCATAGAGGCCGCGCTGCCCTTGCTGCCGCATGGGCGGAACATGCACTTCCATTACAACCCCGTTCCTGACAAGGTAAGGCGGATGTGCTGGAACCAGGGCGACTGGCGGTTCTACCGCCATTACCGTAGGTGGCAGGAAAGTACGTACCGCATCGCCAGGGACATCTGCGGGCGCGAGCGCATCGACATCCTCCACCAGCTCAACATGATAGGTTTCCGCGAGCCGGGGTACCTGTGGAAGCTCGCCCGCGAGACGGGCAAGCCTTTCGTGTGGGGGCCCATCGGCGGCTTGAAGCAATTCCCCGTCGCATACTTGCGCGGGGCGGGCTGGAAGATGTGGCTGTTCAACCGGGTGAAAAACATTGTCAATGTCTTGCAGCTAAAGTATGGCAGGCGTGTCGGCAAGGCCTTTGGCACGGCCTCGCTGCTCGTCAGCTCCATCCCCGACTCCTACGACATGATAAAGCGCCACAAGGGCATGGAAAGCGTCATCATCCCGGAAACCGGATGCTTCATGGGCGGCGGTGCCGACGGCAGGCCTGTTGGCGGCGGCAGGGGCTTGCGGCTGCTGTGGGTCGGCAAGTTCGACTTCAGGAAGCAGCTTGGCATCGCGATAAGGACGCTGGCGGCGGTAAAGGGCATGGCGGGCGTGGAGCTTGTTGTCTGCGGGTCCGGTAGCGGGGCGCAGGTGGAACATTACCGCCGGCTGGCGGCTGACTTGGGCGTGGATGGCAGCATAGCGTGGCTCGGCAATGTGGGCAACAAGGAAGTGATGGCAGAGATGCGCAAGTCAGACTTGCTCTTCTTCACGAGCGTCAGCGATGACACGTCCACGGTGGTACTTGAGGCCGTGAGCTGCCACCTGCCGGTGTTGTGCTTTGACGCCTGTGGCTTCGGGTATGTGATAACGGGTGATGTTGGCGTGAAAGTTCCGTTGTCCAACCCCGCCCAGTCCGTGAGCGACTTCGCCGGGAAAATAGAGTACCTGTATGCCCATAGGGAAGCTTTGGCGGAGATGTCGCGCAACTGCCGCCGCCGGCAGGAGGAGCTGTCGTGGGGCAACAAGGCCCTGCAGATGGTGGAACTTTATGGGAAATGCTTGGAGGCACAGAAAGAGAGGCCAAGGTGATTTCCTTCCAGGCCGGGCCATTGGCCTTGGTCGGCGCCAGCCACGAATCCCCATGCCTCTGCATTCCACGCGCACTCCCACGCCACATTCCTGCGTCTTTGTCTCCCACGTCTCTGTTTCTTACGGCACTCCCACGTCCAGGCGTTTTTCAACCACTAATGATTGCAACCCGCACACGGCGGTTATGTCAGCGCAATTGCCCCGTGCAGCGGCGGGCGGTTGGCATGCCCAGACGTTTAACCCATTTTTTTTGTTTCCCAATGCTCAGACTAAGTGACCTTACCCTCGTGGAATCGCGCGAGGCCCTGGGGCAGCTGCCCGATGGCAAGCTCCTGGTGAACACCATCAACGCCCACTCGTACAACACGGCGCAGAAAGACGCGCTCTTTGCCGAGGCTCTGAAGAATGGCGGCTGCTTGATTCCCGACGGGGCGAGCATCGTGAAGGCCTGCCGGTGGCTCGGCTGCAAGTCGCAGCCGAGGGAGCGCGTGGCGGGCTGGGACCTGTTCGCCTTCGAGATGAACCGCTTGAATGAGAAAGGCGGCCGCTGCATGTTCATGGGCAGCTCGCCCCGTGTGCTGGCCTTGATAGAGGAGCGGGCGAGGGTCGTTTACCCCAACATCGAAGTCGTAACATACTCGCCGCCTTACAAACCGGAGTTTACCGATGAGGACAGCCGCTCGATAATAAAAGCAATCAACGATGCCGACCCCGACCTGCTGTGGATAGGCATGACGGCACCCAAGCAGGAGAAGTGGACTTACTCCCACTGGGCCGAGCTTGACGTACACTGCCACGTGGGCAACATCGGGGCCGTGTTCGACTTCTTCGCCGGCACGGTGCGCCGCGCCCCCGCGTGGTGGCAGCGCCACGGCCTTGAGTGGCTCTACCGCCTGCTGCGCGAGCCCCGGCGGATGTGGCGCCGCTACCTCATAGGCAACGCCCTCTTCCTCTGGAACGTGTGGCGGGAGAAGAGGGGAGTTAAGAATTAAGAATTAAGAGTTAAGAATTAAGAATTAAGAGTTAAGAATTAAGAATTAGAAGTTACGGATTAAGAGTTCGGGCGGGCTTGCGACTATATGGGGTTGCGTGCCCGCCTGAACTCTTTTTGCGCCTGCTGCTTGCGCGGTCTGGCGTATATCTTCCACGTTCCGCCACGTTCCGGCGGGTTTGCAACCCGCGTTGGTTTTGTTCCGTTAGCTTCCCCGGGTCTCAGACCCGGCCACAGTAGCTGGCGGGTTGCAAACCCGCCAGAACGTGGGTGTTTACGTGGGGAATTAGGAGTTGGGAATTACGAGTTAGGAGTTGGGAATTACGAGTTAGGAGTTGAGAATTTGGAATTGCGAATTAAGAGTGTGGGCGGGCTTGCAGCCATTGGTAGTTGCAGGCCCGCCCGCTCTCTTTTGTGCCTTGCAGCTTGCCCGCCGGGCGGCAGGCAAGCTGGCTGTCAGAGGGCTTGGAGCATGCGCTTTATCACCACCGAGGCGGATATCTCGCGGTTGGCGGCCTCGGGTATGACGAGCGACGAGGGGCTTTCTATCACGTCGTCGGTGACGATGAGGCCCCGGCGCACGGGCAGGCAGTGCATGAAGCGGCCTTTGTTTGTCACGGCCATGTGGGCTTCGTCTATTGTCCAGCCCATGTCGCGGCTCAGTATCTTGCCGTAGTCGGCGGGGCGCGTTACGCCCGGGCAGCTCCAGTTCTTGGCGTAAACGAAGTCGGCGCCTTCGAGGGCTTTCATCTGGTCGTACTCCACGCG
This sequence comes from uncultured Prevotella sp., assembly GCA_944320105.1. Lineage (GTDB taxonomy): Bacteria > Bacteroidota > Bacteroidia > Bacteroidales > Bacteroidaceae > Prevotella. The sequence continues at coordinate 10,897 of CALUGA010000030.1, forward strand.
TGCTCCGCCGGCGAACTGCGGGTCAAGCTCATAGCCCTCGGGGTGAGTTATCACGAAGTCCACGTCGGCGGCGTTCATCCACTGCGCGAACGAGTTTGGCACGGCCTGCGGCAGTGCGCGGCAGTGGGGTGCCCACGTCAGCACCACCTTGGGGCGCGCCTTGGGCTTGTGCTCCTCGATGGTGATTAGGTCGGCAAAGGCTTGCAGTGGGTGGACGGTGGCCGTCTCCATGGCGAACACGGGCCTGCCGCTGTACTTTATGAACTGGTGGAGCACGGTTTCGGCGTAGTCGTACTCGCGGTCGGTAAGCCCGGCGAAGCTGCGCACACCTATCATGTCGCAGTAGCTGCCCATCACGGGTATGGCTTCGAGCAGGTGCTCGCTCTTGTCGCCGTCCATAATCACCCCGCGCTCGGTTTCCAACTTCCATGCCCCGGCGTTCACGTCGAGCACAATCACGTTCATGCCGAGGTTCATGGCGGCTTTCTGCGTGCTGAGCCTTGTGCGCAGGCTGTTGTTGAAGAATATCATGAGCAGCGTCTTGTTCTTGCCCAGGTGCTGGTACTTAAAGCGGTCTGCCTTTATCTCCCTTGCTTCGGCGAGGGCCTGGCCCAGATTGCCGATGTCTTCTACGTTGATGAATGAAGTCATGTTCAATTAAGAATTAAAAGTTAAGAATTATGAAAATATGCGGGTCACGAAAGAATTAAGAGTTAAGAGTTAAGAATTAAGAATTAAGAAAATGTGCGAGCCACGCCCTGCCACGATGCATTTGTCTTAACTCCTTCAACTCCATAACTCTTTAACTCCTTCAATTTAAGAACGAAGAATTAGGGCCGTGTTTGGCCTTCGCCGTCGATGAGCCACTTGTAGGTGCATATCTCCCGCAGGCCCATTGGGCCGCGGGGGCCGAGCTTCTGGGTGCTTATGCCTATCTCTGCGCCGAGGCCGAACTGTGCGCCGTCGGTGAAGCTGGTGGGGGCGTTTACGTAGACGCAGGCGGCGTCTGCCCGTGCTTGGAACTCGCGCGCGGCCTCACTGTCGGCAGTGATGATGCACTCGCTGTGGCCCGAGCCGTAGCGGGCTATGTGGTCCAGTGCCTCGTCTATCGAGCCTACGGTGCGCACGGCCATCTTGTAGTCCATGAACTCCGTGCCGAAGCTCTCCTCCGTGGCTGCCTGCAGCAGCGGGGCGGGGTAGTGGCCGGCGAGGGCCGCGAGGGCTTCGGGGTCGGCGTAGAGCGTCACCTGCTTTCCGGCCAGTGGCTCGCAGAGCGCGGGCAGGTCGGCGAGGCGCGCGCGGTGGACGATGAGGCAGTCGAGGGCGTTGCACACGCTTACGCGGCGCGTCTTGGCGTTGAGCACTATGCGGCGGCCCATGGCCAGGTCGCCGGCGGCGTCGAAATAAGTGTTCACCACGCCTGCCCCGGTCTCTATCACCGGTATGCGGGCCGTGCTGCGCACGAAGTCGATGAGCCTGCGCCCGCCGCGCGGTATGCACAGGTCGATGTAGCCCACGGCGGCCAGCATTTCGGCGGTGGCCTCGTGGGTGGATGGCAACAGCGTCACGGCGGCCGTATTGATGCCGTGGCGGCGGAGCACGGCGTGTATCAGGGCCACGGCCTCGCGGTTGGAGCTGTCGGCGTCCTTGCCGCCCTTAAGCACGCAGGCGTTGCCGCTCTTGAAGCAGAGGGCGAACACGTCGAAGGTTACGTTTGGGCGCGCCTCGTAGACCACGCCCACCACGCCGAACGGAACGCTCACCCGCCTTAGCCTGAGGCCGTTGGGCAGGGTGCGCTCGCAGCTCGTGATGCCCAGTGGCGAGGGCAGCGTGGCCACGTTGCGCATGTCGGCGGCTATGCCGTCGAGCCTGTCGGCTGTCAGCCGCAGGCGGTCATACAGCGGGTTGGCGGCATCCATGCGGGCCAGGTCGTCGGCGTTGGCGGCGAGCAGGCCTTGCTTGCCGCCAGCAATGGCGTCGGCCACATCGTTGAGCACAAGGTTGCGCTCGGCGTCGGTAATCAGGGCGAGGCTGCGGCTTGCGGCCTTGGCCTCCTTGAATGTTTCGGTGTATGTCATAGCGGTAAATTTTTTCAGAAGCCCCTCTCCGGCTCTCCCCCGTGGGGAGAGGGCAGTGGGTGATATGGGAGGGATGGGATTTATGGGAGATATGGGAGGAATGGGAAATTTTGGGAATAAGCCTGGCACTCAGTGGCTATTGTCTTAACTCCTTAACTCCCGTCTCCCGTCTCCTGTCTCCCGTCTTCCGTCTCCTTACTCCAGGCACAGGTAGTCGTAGTGTATGAGCGGTTTCACGTCGTGAGTGCCGATGAGGCGTCGCGCCTCGCGGGCGGCGTATGCGGTGCGCCCCAGTCCGATGGTGCGCCCGTCGTCGGTGGCCACGGTTACGATGTCGCCCTCCTCAAAGTCGCCCTCGATGGCCGTCACGCCCACCAGTAGCAGGCTCACGGCCCGCTCGCCACGCAGGGCCTGGGCCGCCTTTTCGTTTATGCGCACAATGCCCTTGGCGAAGCTTGCGCTGTGGGCTATCCACTTCTTCATCGTAGATGCAGGCTCGGGGTTGGGCGTGAACTCCGTGTGGAGCGTTGCGTCGGGGTGGGCGATGAGTTCGGTCAGTATGCCGTCGCGTTTTCCGTTGGCAATGGCCACGCGTATGCCCTCGTCGGCCACCTTGCGCGCTATGCCGCACTTGGTGAGCATGCCGCCGCGCCCGAAGCCGCTCTTTTCGCGGCCTATGCAGGCAGTGAGGTCGCTGCCCGGTTTCACTCGTCGTATCACCGAGGCGCCGGGCGTGCCGGGCGGGGCGTCGTATATGCCGTCAACGTTGCTCAGTATTATCAGTTCGTCGGCGTCCATCATCGAGGCGATGAGGCCCGACAGCTCGTCGTTGTCGGTAAACATCAGCTCGGTTACGCTCACCGTGTCGTTCTCGTTCACTATCGGTATTACGCCGTTCTCCACCATCACCGTCATGCACGCCCGCTGGTTGAGGTACTCGCGGCGCGTGGCGAAGCTCTCCTTCATGGTGAGCACCTGGCCCACGGGTATGCGGTATTCGCGGAAGAGGTCGTAGTAGAGGTTGATGAGCTTGGCCTGCCCCAGAGCCGAGAAGAGTTGCCGCTGCTCCACGCCGTCGAGCTTGTGGCCCACGCTCAGCTCACCGCGCCCGCAGGCCACGGCACCGCTCGACACGAGAATTACCTCGTGGCCCTTGGCCCGCAGCTCGGCCACTTGGTCCACTATAGCCGACATCCGCGTTATGTCTAACCTTCCGTCGTCGCGTGTGAGCACGTTGCTGCCCACTTTTATCACTAATCGCATGAAAGCTAAAAATTAAGAGTTAAGAATTAAGAATTAAGAAAGAATGCGGGCCAAGCCGAGTTTGTGAGGATGATGGTGGCATCCGATGTTTTCGCGCCACGTTTTCTGGCGCAGCCAATTCTTCATTCTTCACTCTTCGTTCTTCATTTTCTTGTCTTTCTCCCTTATCTCCACGCGGCGTATCTTGCCGCTTATGGTCTTGGGCAGCTCGTTGACGAACTCGATGACGCGCGGGTACTTGTAGGGCGCGGTTTCGTGCTTCACGTGGTCTTGCAGCTCCTTAACCAGTGCGTCGCCTGCGCGGTCGCGCCACGCCTTGCTCAGCACTATGGTGGCCTTTACCACCATGCCGCGTATCTCGTCTGGCACGCCCGTTATGGCGCACTCCAGCACGGCGGGGTGGGTCATGAGTGCGCTCTCCACCTCGAACGGGCCGATGCGGTAGCCGCTGCTCTTAATCACGTCGTCGATGCGGCCCACGAACCAATAGTAGCCGTCCTCGTCGCGCCATGCCTCGTCGCCCGTGTGGTAGATGCCATCGTGCCATGCCTGGCGCGTAAGCTCCTCGTCGCGGTAGTATTCCTTGAACAGGCCGATGGGCTTGCCATGGCCGGTGCGTATCACTATCTCGCCCTTCTCGCCGTCCTCGCAGGGAGTGCCGTCGGGCTTTACGAGGTCGATGTCGTACTGCGGGTTGGGCAGGCCCATGGAGCCGGGCTTCGGCTCGGTCCAGGGCATTGTGCCGAGGGTCATGGTGGTCTCGGTCTGTCCGAAGCCCTCCATGAGGCGTATGCCCGTCAGCTTCAGGAACTTGTCGTACACGGCGGGGTTGAGCGCCTCGCCTGCTGTGGTGCAGTAGCGCAGGGAGGAGAGGTCGTATTTAGAGAAATCCTCGTGGATCATGAAGCGGTAGACCGTTGGCGGGGCGCAGAACGACGTTATGTGGTACTTCTCTATCTGGCGCAGTATCTTGTCGGCGGTGAACTTCTCGTGGTCGAACACGAACACCGCCGCACCGGCGAACCACTGGCCGTAGAGCTTGCCCCACACGGCCTTGCCCCAGCCCGTGTCGGCCACGGTGAGGTGGATGCTGTCTTCCGCGAGGTTGTGCCAGAACACGCCGGTGGTGAGGTGGCCCAGGGCGTAGAGGAAGTCGTGGGCCACCATCTTCGGCTCGCCGCTCGTGCCGCTGGTGAAGTACATCAGCATCGTGTCGGAGTTGTCGTTGGGGTGCTCCGGGCGCACGAACGCCGGTGCCTCGGGCCACTCGCGGTGCCAGTCGTGGAAGCCGGCGGGTACCTCCGGGCCAACGCTCACGAGCACTTTCACCGATGGGCTTTCGGGCATGGCGGCTGCCACCTGGCTGAGCACATAGTCCTCGCCCACGCACACTATGGCCTTGATGTCGGCCCGCGTGTTGCGGTAAACTATGTCGTGCTTCGTCAGCATGTGGGTGGCCGGTATGGCCACTGCGCCTATCTTGTGGAGCGCCAGCATCGACAGCCAGAACTCGTAGCGTCGCTTCAGTATGAGCATCACCATGTCGCCCTTGCCTATGCCGAGCTGCATGAAGTATGCCGCCGTGCGGTCGCTCTGCTCCTTGAGGTCTTTAAACGTGAACTTGCGGCACGCGCCCTCGTCGTTGGTCCAGATGAGGGCCACCTTGTCGGGCTTTTCCTCTGCCCATACGTCCATCACGTCGTAGGCGAAGTTGAACCTTTCAGGCACTATGAACTGAAGGTTCTTCTTGTAGTCATCCTGAGAAACGAAGCTTGTTTGCTTCAGAAATCTTTCTATCATGTTGGTCTTGTTTTTACGGAGTTGTTTTTTAGGAGTTAAGGAGTTTTTTAGGAGTTGAGGAGTTTTTTTAGAAGTTAAGGAGTTATGGAGTTAAGGAGTTTTTAGGAGTTGAGGAGCTTTTTAGGAGTTAAGGAGTTATGGAGTTAAGGAGTTAAGACAAATGCCTGCCACGCTATGGCACGTTGCTGTCATGTTGTTGGCACGTTGGGGCGGGTTGCTGGCATATTGTTGGCACGTTGCTTCCACGTTGCTTCCGTGTTTGCTGGCACATTGCTTCCACATTGCTCCCACGTTGCTTCCACGTTGTGGCGGGTTGCTTCCGTGTTTGCTGGCACATTGCTTCCACATTGCTTCCACGTTGTGGCGGGTTTGCAACCCGCCACCATCTGTGGCCGGGTCTGTGACCCGGGAATTAGAACGAGGAGTGGTAGTGCGGGTTACAAACCCGCTACCCTATGCAGGCGGGTTGCAAACCCGCCTGAACGTGGCAGACACGTGGCAGGCAAGTGTATACACGTGGGGTGGAACGGCACCTTTCAGTCTTCGCTTCTCCCCTCTTCACTCTTCATTCTTCACTCTTCATTCTTCATTCTTCACTCTCCACTCTCCACTCTTCACTTTTCATTCTTCACTCTTCATTCTTCACTCTTCACTCTTCATTCTTCACTCTTCACTCTTCACTCTTCATTCTTCACTCTTCACTCTTCGTTCTTCATTCTTCACTCTTCACTCTTCACTCTTCACTCTTCATTCTTCACTCTTCACTCTTCACTCTTCATTCTTCACTCTTCTCCCTCCTCCGCATATTTTCTTAATTCTTAATTTTTAATTCTTAACTTATTAAATTACTACCACGAGGAATTTCACCGGTCGTCCATCGAGCGCCCTCATGCAGTGGGGTTGTGTGGCGTCGAAGTAGATGCTGTCTCCCTCGCCCAGTTCCATCACCTTGTCGCCAATGGTAATCTCCATGCGTCCTTCCACGATGTAGTCGAACTCCTGTCCGTCGTGCGAGTTCTTGCTGTACTTGCGGTCGCCCGGCAGCGGGTCTACCTGCGTGAGGAAGGGGTCCACCTTGCGCCCGCGGAAGCCGCTGGCTAAGCTTTGGTACTTGTACTCCTTGCGCCGCTCCACGCTCAGCCCTTGGCCCTTGCGCGTGAGGAAGTAGGCGCTCATGCGCGGCTCCTCGCCGAAGAGCAGCACATCGAGCGAGATGCCGTAGCGTTTGGCTATGCGCGAGAGGCGGTAGACCGACGGGTCGGCCTCGCCGGCTTCTATCTTTTGGTAGTGCTCAAGGGTTATGCCGCACAGCTCGGCCACTTCCTCGGCCGGTATGTCGAGCACTTCGCGCAGCCCTTTCAGCCTTTGTCCTATTTGCTTTATTGCTTCATCCATATATTGAAATCATTTTAAATCGTACAAAAATACTAATTATCTGTGACATATTGCTGCTTTCGTGGCAATATTTAACGATATTCAGCATATTCAATGTGGGTTTCGCGATGTAGCAAGCTTGTGCGGGCGGTGGCTATGGCAGTTGCTTGCATATATGCAACTAACGGGTGGCCATGCCCCGGCTGTTTTTCGGGCTGTTGCCGTTAGTGTGGCGATATGGCCTGTTTCGGCTTGCGATATGGGCTGTTTGGCACCGCGAAACGGGCTGTTTTGCAGGCTAAAACGTTGCCTTTTGCAAAACGCTGGAACTCAGGTTGTTGCGCGAGACGGCCTGCCTTTGCGCCGTTAACTTAATTGTGTTAATCTCGTAGATGAAAGTGGGTGCCACTTTCCTGTCATGATGCTCCGCGTTCCTGTCACGATTCTTCCCACTATGACTTCCACGTTGACTTTCACGTTGACTTCCACGTTCCTACCACGTTGACTTTCACGTTGACTACCACGTTGACTTCCACGTTGACTTTCACGTTGACTTCCGCGTTGACTTCCACGTTGACTTCCACGTTGACTTTCACGATGACTTCCACGTTGTGGCGGGTTTGCAACCCGCCACCATCTGTGGCCGGGTCTGCGACCCGGAAAAATGTAACATTATGTGGAAGTGCGGGTTACAAACCCGCTCCCAGATGCAGGCGGGTTGCAAACCCGCCTGAACGTGGAAGAGAACGTGGAAGAGAACGTGGGGGGAGAGCGTGGAAGAGAACATGGAAGAGAACGTGGGGGGAGAGCGTGGAAGAGAACGTGGGAGAGAACATGGAAGAGAACGTGGGAGAGAACGTGGAAGAGAGCGTGGGAGGGGGCGTGGGGAGAACGTGGGGAAGGGCGTGGGATGGAACGTGAGATATGGACCGTGGGATGGGAGTGTGGGGCTTCGGCTTCTTGTTGCGCGGCAGGAATGCCGCGCCTCCTATGCGGGTGAATACAAAAAAGCGCCCCGAGCCTTGCAGCCCGGAGCGCTTTTATCTTAGGAAATGATGCACTTTTACTTCACCACGATCTTCTTGCCGCCAACGATGTAGAGGCCCTTGGCCAGGCCGTCGAGCGACTCGCCTGCCTTGCGTACCATAACGCCGTTGATGGTGTAAACGTTGTTGTCAACACGCTTAACATCTGCGTTAACCTCGTTGATGCCAACGCTGATAAGGTCGGCGTCGCCCACCTCGATGAGGTAGATGTGGCAGCCGGCGGTAGAGCTTACGAGCACGTCAACAGGCTCGGTACCAAGGTCCGTCGGTATGGTCCACTCGTAAGACTGCTTGCCATCCTCGGGAGTTGCGCTCTCGCCAATCTGTGTGCCGTTTACGCTCAGGCTTACGCCGCGGGCGTCGCCGTCCTTGTGAGACTCAACCTCCATGAGAATCTTCTGTCCGGGCATTACGGTCGGGATGGTGAACTGCAGGTCGGTGCCGTTGAGCCAGATGTAAGAGCCGCCGTCGTAGTCGGTGAGTGCGTGCGGATAGTCGATGGCTATTGCCACGGTGTTGTTCAGCTTCGTGATGTTGTTGAACTTCAAGCCCTTGGTCTCGGCTATGGTCACGCCGTTGGCCTTAAGCTCTGTAGGCTCGCTGATGTAGCTACCGTACCAGTAGATGGTGCCTGCGTCCTTCAGACCATCGGTCCCGGTCCACTCGGCTCCGTCCTTCTCGTAGCGGCGCCAGCCGGTCTCGGTGCCGGCGGGTGCGGGAGCCTCGGTGTAGCCATTGGCCTGGAACTCGGCCTCAAGGTTGTCCTTCGTCTCCTGGCTCCAAGCGGTGAAGTCCCACTTGCGGTACTCCTGCGGCTCGCTGCCGGTAACGGTGAACTTCACGCCGTGCAGTGCCACGTCGCCTCCGCTGCCGTCGGTGTTGGTGCCGGTGTAGTCTACGGCATACTGCTTGGTCGGGTCGAGCGTTATGGTAACCACGGCCGTAGTGTTAGGCTGGCTCTCGGCGCTGCCCGTCACGGCCTCGCTGCCGTCGGCAGGCGTTGCGGTGACTATGAGGTTGCGTGCCACGTCGCTGCTGGTGCTTACACCGTAAGCTGTAAGCTCGTCGATGCCGGTGACGTAGGTTACGAACGACTTGGCAGAGTTGCCCTTCTTCAGGCCAACGCCCGGGAAGTTCTGCGGCTCAACGGTCTCGCCCGTGGCCGGGTCGATTGTACCCTTCTTGTTGTCTGTGTAGTTGCCGCCGTGCTCAACCCATCCTTCAGCTATGGCTGCAGTCACGTTCTCAGCTGTTGGCAGGAACACCTCGCTCTTGGTGAACGTCTTGTAAACCTGCTCGGGCTCGGGCTCGGTGTAGCTCAGCGGCCAGAACTCGAAGTTGCCAACGTAGACATCATAGTAGATTACGCCGGTGAGGTCTACGGCCTCCGTGGGAACTTCAGCCAGCTTCTTGAACTTGTCTACCATGGCTACCTGGGCCGGTATCTGGGCCTCGGGCTGTGTCACGGTGTAGCCGGCTGTGGCGTCGCCGGAGATGGTGGCACCAACGTACTTCACGAGCCTCAGAGAGTTCTCCTCAACCATCGACTCGGCCACGCTCATCTCCGTAGGCATAACCTCGGCTGCTGCTGAGGTGACGGTAGAGCTGGCTGTCTTGTCGTTGGCACTCAGGCTGATGTCGCCGCCAGTGTTGGCGAGGGTGGCGGTGAGCGAGCCGTTGAGGGCTATGCCGCTGCCGGTGAACACGGTGCTCAGGGCATCGGCCACGTCGGCGCTGATGGCCACGGCGCCGGTGGCGTCCTCAACGATGATGGTGCGCTCGCCCTCGTCGGCCAGCGGGTCGGGCACGCCGCCTTCGCCGCCCTCATCCTCGCCGGATGCGGCCACGGTCTCGTCTACGGTAACCTTGGCGTTGGTGAGCGTCAGCTCAACGGCTATGTTGCCGGGCATGTCGCGCAGGGCGGCAATGTTGGCCGCCTTCTCGGGCTGCACGTTGGCTGGTTCAATGATATCCTCGGCGCTAACCGGGTAAATCTCCTGTGCGACGCCATCAGATCCGCCAATGGCCAGCAAGCTGCCTATCTCGGAGGGATACTCGTACTCATCGGGCAGAACGTTGAAGTAGTCGTCAATCCATACCGTTGTGCCGCCGAACATCAGCCAATTGCCACTAACCGACATTGAGCCTACGAGCTTTATGAGGCGGTTGGTGTACATCATGCCGTTCAGGCCCTGAACGGTGGCCAGCGTCGGAGTGACTGTGGTTTCCTCAGAGGTGAACTCAGAGGTGGCCGTCTGGGCGTTGGAGCCTAACGATGGGATGCTGCCTCCGGTGTATGTGGCGTAGAGGTTGCCTTTGAGGGCGGTGCCTGCGGTGAGGCTGAGGCCTATGTTATTGAGCTTTATGGCTCCGGTCTCGTCCTCGATGAAGGCCATGTCGTCCTTGACGAACGTTACCACTGCCCCGTTGAGCTTCAGGTTTACGTTGGTGCCGGTGGCTATGCCCTTGAGCGCGCCGATGTTTTCCACGTCGGTGGCAGGCTCCACGTAGTCGCCCACGGTGATGCCAGTGATCTCAGTGTCGAATGCGCCGTTGGTGAATGTCACCTCTTCCTCGTCGCCAGTCCAAATCTTGCCATTGAGCGTGCCTTGTTGGGCCTTGATGCTGAAATTGCTTGATGAGGTGAACACAACGCGGTTGATGCGCTTGCCGTCCTTGCCTTTAATGACTAAGTTGCAGCCGGCAGCTTCTATGCCTATGTACTTCTTGCCGTTAAACTCGCGGTATGATACATTGCCGGTGAAAGTTGCGGTGAATTCGTCGGCCTCGAGCGTAAGCGTGTTGTCAACAATAGAGCTTGAGCCGAGGTCTTCAATAGTGGCGAAGTCCAACTTGCCCACGGCGTACTCTACTGGCTCAGCAGCCTTGGGAGAGTAAATCTCAACCTTGGTGAGCATGTCGGAGAAGCGGTAGAGAGCATACTGCTGGTCGCCCGGCAGCACTGTGGTCTTCGTGCCGTTCTTGCTGTAGTTGTTTATATATGTATAAACGGCATATTGGTCGGCTGTGCCGTTGGCCACGCCGATGTTTCCGCTTGTGATGGCGGTGCTGCCGTCTGAGCCGTCAGCATTGAGAACGTATATCGGGTACATGAAGCCGAAGCCGGTGTAGAGTTTCGGGGTCTTGCCGTCCTTGTTGAACTCTACGGTGAGCCCGTCGATGATGTCGGTCTCTGATGCCGTCTCGGCAGAGAAGTCGTAGTAATACTCATCGGCGGTAACGCCGGGATAATAGGCCTTCCACTGGTTGTCGTTGCCGGGCAGGCTTACGCCTGAAGCCTTGAGCTTCCAGTTGGCAGAAAGGTCTGCTGACGTAAGGGCGGCAAAGTCGATGGCCTTGCTCAGCTCGTACTCCTTGGTGTTGTCGATGGTAGCGGTAGTAGAGGTGTAGCCCTCGGCGCTTGCCGTAATGACATACGTGCCGGCCTCGGTGGCGTTGATGGTTCCATCGAACTCAACGTCGGTGGCGGCAGTTCCGCCTGCGGTCGGTGTGAATGTGTAGGTGAGCTTGGCTGCCGGGTTGAGCAGCACGTCCTTGTTGTCGCAAGTCACCGAGTAAGTCTTTGTGAAACCTGCGCCCATTGCCGTTATCGTAACGGTGGGTGTGGCCAGAGACACCTCTGTGCCGGCCTCTACGGTGAACGTGAGCACGTCAGACTTCTGGTCGCCGTTGGTGCTTACCACGTAGTAGGTGGTGGTCTCCGTTACTTCCAGTTCAAGCGTGTTCTGGTTTGTCTCGGTGTAAGTGTCGCTGCCGTCGGTGTTGTAGGCAAGGTTGGCACCAGTGAAAGTCACGGTGCGGCTTGTACCGTTGACGGCGGTAATCTTGCCGGAGGGCTGTACCAGTACTGTACCGGGGGCATAAACGGAGATGCTTTCTATGTATCCAACAGATTTGTTGCCGCAGAAGCCCACGTAACCGTCTGCTGTCATTGTGCAATAATATGAATTGCCGTCTTCGCTTAATGCGTAGGTGAAATTGCCGTCAGGCTCGCCTTCTGCATTTGTAAGGGTCATCACATTGCTTGCGGTCTGTGTGCATTTGAACACAACGATGTAACCCTCTTTCAGATTTGGTATTGCTGCAGAACGAGAGCCGTTGTATGACCACAGTCCTCCCTTTGATGAACGGATAGCCCATCCTTTAGTTCCTGTGCCTTGCAGGTATATCAAGCCAGACATTGCAGCGGGGTCTGTCACATCATACAGCTGTTGCTGCTTTCCATTGCCCGTTTCGTAGGCTGTGATGTCTTCTGCAGTAGAAGCCAGCGTGATGCCCCTGTCTTCGGGATATGTGGCAGTTGTAAAGTCAAGTGTGCTTATCAACGTATATCCGCTCAAGTCTGGGTCGGCGGCCAACACAGACTTCGGCAGCATCAAAGCCACGGCAGCAAATAAAAAGGTAAATAATCTTTTCATTTTTTCTTTGTTGGTTTTGTTTTGCGCCATTCGGCCTGTTAGCGCTGATTAAATGTATAATGCCTGTACGCTGCCACAAGCCGTTCAACCCTTCCAGTCTTAGTGGTAAGGATGGCAGCGTGGTTGTTCATTCTCCTCTTTGTCTTTGTTTTTGGTCTTTAGAGTGGTTTTTATTGTTAATGTTTGGATAGTTGTCGGCTTTCGGTCTGCCTGTTGCAGTAGGCTTTCAAGTCTGTTTAGTAGTGGCTGCGGTGCGGCGTTGCGTTGTGGCTCGGCCGGCGCCGCCATGGGCGCATATGCCGCTTTCCGCCGCCTAAGGTACATATTTTTCATTAAAGATAATGAAACCGCATCGCAAAATTAATGTTTTTTAAGTAACAAGCCGGCGCACTTGCGGCATTTCCTTGGAATTTTAGTTCGCGTATATTCCACTTTTTTGAGTTTTTTCACACGTGTCTCTCATGTATGCTTTCATGTTCTCCCATGTACACTCCCACGCTTTCTACCCACGTGCTCTCCCACGTTCTCATCCACGTTCTCATCCACGTTCTGGCGGGTTTGCAACCCGCCAGCATCCTGTAGCGGGTTTGCAACCCGCGTCGTGGCAGTTTAGCTTCCCCGGGTCTCAGACCCGGCCACAGTAGGAGGGTGTATCAAAATTCCGGTACACCCTCTTTTCATATCCATCCGTAAAGGATTTATAGAATGAAACAAAGCCCTGACTTTCCCAAGCCAAGGCTTTGCCATGTCACAAAAATTTTGTACCTTTATGACATAAAACTCAATATAATATGCCTGCAAAGATACACTTTCGGGATTACAATCCCAAACAAACGATCCTTTTTCCGCAGCGTCTTGACAAGGACATTGCGGAAAATGACCCTGTCCGTGTGGTCGACGCGGTGATAGACAACCTTAAGTTGGA
>CALUGA010000031.1 GCA_944320105.1 uncultured Prevotella sp.
GAACCTTTTTTTTGTGATTGGGCAATGGGAGTTCTGGGAGAACTGGGAGTTCTGGGAGTTCTGGGAGGGCTGGGAGTTCTGGGAGCATAGTGTTTCTTTGGCACAATAAGTTTTGTGATGTAGCGTTATTTGTATTAGGTGGTGGCTTGCTGCCGCATTGTTGATTAGAGCGTAGTATAATTTTAAGGCAAAAGCGATGCAATGGACTGACCGTATCAGGCAAGTGCGTGTGGTGCTTGTGGCGGCTGCCGTGGTGATAGCCGTGGTGTCGCTCTCAGTGTCGCATATTCTCATTAAGGATTTGTCTGACGAGGAGCGTGGGCGCATGGAGATTTGGGCGCAGGCCCTGCGCGCACTTAGCAATGCCGATGAGGACACAGACCTGACCCTCGTGCTTAGCGTGATTCGCAGCAACAACACCATTCCCGTTATCGTTATGGATGCTGCTGGCAACGTTACGGATTTCCGCAATGTAAGTGTTGATGCCAAGAACGCCGCCGACTCCGCCGCATACGTGGCTCAATTAGGCCGTCGCCTGTATCATTCGGGCAAGTATATTAAGGTGGATTATGGTGACTCTGCTGCCGCTGCAGACTATCAGCTCGTTTGCTACGATGAGTCAACCATGCTTAAGCGCCTTTCGTCATACCCTTATGTGCAGCTCGGTGTTGTCCTTATCTTCGTTGTGGTGGCTATCTTTGCCCTGCTTTCATCAAAGAGGGCAGAGCAGAACAAGGTGTGGGTGGGCTTGTCAAAGGAGACAGCCCATCAGCTCGGCACGCCCATATCGAGCCTCATGGCTTGGGTTGAGATGCTGAAGGAGGCATATCCCGACGATGCACTCATACCAGAAATGGACAAGGACGTGAGGCGGCTTGAGCTTATTGCCGACCGTTTTTCCAAGATTGGGTCGTTGCCAGAGCTGTTGCCTTGCTCCATGAACGAAGTGTTGGCTCACGTTGCCGACTACATGGATAGGCGCACTTCGTCGCGTGTGGCATTGGTTCGAGAGTTTCCCGGCCATGATGTCAGCGTGAGGATGAGCGCACCCCTTTTTGAGTGGGTAATCGAGAATCTGTGCAAGAACGCAGTCGATGCCATGGAGGGCAGCGGAACGCTGACCATACGCCTTATCGATGGGCAGGAGCGTGTGGCAGTGGAAGTGGCCGACACCGGCAAGGGCATTCGCAAGAAAGACCTCCGGAGTGTATTCACGCCCGGTTTTACCACTAAGAAGCGTGGCTGGGGCTTGGGCCTCTCGCTGGCCAAGCGCATTGTTGAGGAATATCATCGTGGCCGAATCTTTGTCAAGAGCACCGAGCTGGGGCGAGGCACTGTGTTCCGCGTTGAGCTTCGCAAGCGGTAAGGCGGTCGATACTGTTCATTTAGTATCGTTTAACTTTTATAGGCGAGGTAATGGTGAAAATATGTTTACCTTTGTGGGCATGATTCCAGCCTTGGCTTGTGCCGGTAGGGCAGAGAAGTTAGTTGATTATAACTTAAAAATGATTTAATATGGATTTTTCAACCGTTTTCGTTTTCGTGATGGGCATCTTGTTGCTATCCATTTTTGCATCATCGGCCATGGAAGTGATGCTCGACTATGGATGGTGGCGCGCCCGCAGGCAGGAACTGTGCGATTACGTGGCAGCTGAGGAAGGCCCCGAGTGCCGCTTGTTTTTCCCGGAGCTGACCGCCACCAATCTCGTTGGCAGGGCGTGCATCTTGCTGTCATTCTTCTTTTATGGCGGAGTGTTCATGCTGTTCGTCGGCATAGGCATGGTGATTGACAATTTCATCTACGCTACGTTTTTTATAAAAGTCTTCATGTTTGTCATGGTGCCGATGCTTGTGGTGGGGATTGTTGCAACGTGTATCTCGCGCAACACAAACAAGATAGGCAACGCCCCTTGCCTCATGGCTCTCGGCGGGCGCGTTTATGTAGCCACGCGCAAGGAACTGCTTGCCGACATGGATCAACGCTCCATGGGCGTAGAACCCGAGCATAGCGACGGCCCGCGCTCCTCGGAAGCATGGCGCGAGGTAGGGCGAGGCGAGGTGGAGGCCGAACGCCTTTTCCGCTTGGTACGCATAACCATAGGCAAACGTGTGTGCGTGTTGTGTCCGGGCGATTACCCAAAGGGTGAGCACGAGGAGATAGTAGAGTTGCTGTTCCATGGCGAGTAGCAGCAGGCAGGTTTTCTTGCCTTGGCCAGTTTCGGTGCATTCTCAATGCGCATATCGCAACCTCCCACTGCACTTATCTGCGCTTATCCCTGCAAAGTGGCAAAAAAATGCAATATGATTGCCGTATGTGAAAAATAATTCGTAACTTTGCAGCCCGAAATATAGTGTCTGCACGTGAAGTGGCCAGTGGCCACGGAGTGCGGGGCAGGCCGCTTCTGACATACGGAGACTGGCAAATGGACGGTTTGGAATCACTGAAGATAGACCTCAGAGACATCGGCGAGGGCGGGCAGACGTTCAACTTCACCCTCGGCGACAGCTACTTCGAGGCCATTGGCGCCCCCGAGGTGAGGCGCGGTGAGGCTGATGTGGCGCTTGCCGTGAGGCGCGTCGCCGTCGGCTACTTCGAGCTTGCGTTCCACATCGACGCCACCGTCACCGTGCAGTGCGACCGCTGCCTTGACGACATGAGGCTGCCGATAAGCACCGATGGGCAGCTCACGGCGCGCCTCGGCGACGAGAACACGGTGGACGACAACCTCGTTGTGACCGTGGCGGAGGACGACGGCGTGATAGACGTGGCGTGGAACATCTACGAGTTCATCGCCTTGGCCATGCCCATAAAGCACGTCCACGCCGATGGTGAGTGCAACCCCGCCATGGTAGAGGCACTGCGCGAGCACACCGCCGCAGACACCGCCGCAGACACCGCCGATGCCCAAGGGCAGCAGGCGGCAGACCCGCGGTGGAGTGGATTAGAGAAATTAAAAACAATAATTAAAGATTAAAGAAAATGGCACATCCTAAAAGAAGACAGTCTAAGACTCGTACACGCAAAAGAAGAACCCACGACGGAGCAGTAGCTCCCACGCTGGCTGTATGCCCCAACTGCGGCGCATACTATGTTTACCACCACGTTTGCCCCGCCTGCGGCTACTATCGTGGCAAGGTAGCTATCGTTAAGGAAGAAATGGCAGAATAATGGAGAAGATAAACGCGGTAATCACCGGCATCGGCGGCTATGTTCCCGACTATGTGCTCAACAACGACGAGTTGTCGCGCATGGTCGACACCAACGATGAGTGGATTATGACGCGTGTGGGCATCAAGGAGCGCCGCATACTCAGCGAGGAAGGCCTTGGCACGTCATACATGGCGCGCAAGGCCGCCAAGCAGCTCCTGCGCAAGACGGGCGTAGACCCCGACACCATCGACGCCCTTATCGTCACCACCTCCACGGCCGATTACCAGTTCCCGTCCACGGCGTCGATCGTGCTGGGCAAGCTCGGGCTTAAGAACGCCTTTGCGTTCGACTTCTGGGCGGCCTGCTGCGGTTTCCTCTACACTCTCGACGTGGCTTCGTCGATGATACAGAGCGGTCGCTACAAGAAGATAATCGTCATCGGAGCCGACAAGATGTCGTCGGTGGTCGATTACACCGACCGCAGCACCTGTCCGCTCTTTGGCGACGGTGCCGCCGCCGTGCTCGTAGAGGCCACCACAGAGGAGGGCGTGGGCCTTATGGACTCGCACTTCCGCACCGACGGCAAGGGGCTGCCGTTCCTCCACGTAAAGGCTGGAGGCTCCGTATGCCCGCCGTCGCCGTTCACCGTTGACCACCGCCTGCACTACCTCTACCAAGAGGGGCGCACGGTGTTCCGCTACGCCGTTACGAGCATGAGCGACGACTGTGCGCTCATCGCCGAGCGCAACGGGCTCAACAAGGACAACATCGCCTACATCGTGCCTCATCAGGCCAATATGCGCATCATCGAGGCCGTGGCAAAGCGCCTCGAAGTGCCTATGGATCACGTGATGGTAAACATCGAGCACTATGGCAACACCAGTGCCGCCACCATCCCCCTTGCCCTTTGGGACAACGAGAAGAAGCTCAAGAAAGGCGACAACCTCATCTTCACCGCCTTTGGCGCAGGCTTCGTCCATGGCGCTTCCTACGTGAAGTGGGCCTACGACGGCAGCTCCGTCCACGAGGCGAAGTGAGCAGCCACAACGCATACAAAACGCCACGGCGCGCCGTCTGCAATTGCGGACGGCGCGCCGTGGGTTTTATATGTTTGATGTAATTGTTTGGAATGTAAATGCGTTATTTTATGTAGAACATTTTTCCCAAATCATTATGGTATAATCAAACTTCGTTTTTACTTATTATTAAGGGGAATGTTGTGGGATTCTTTCGTTATGTAGGCATTGTGTTGCTATGTGATATTCAACATGAAAAAGCCACTGTGATGGTCGTGGAAACATAACAGTGGCTTTCTTATTTGAATGCCTCAAAATACTTATTTCAATGTATGCACTTAGGCAATCTGTTTCTTTAGGCTTTGCATTTCTTTTATCTGGGTGTCTATGTTTTTGAGGTCTGTTGTCAGTCTATCTGTGCTTTGCCTTGCCTGTTCAAGTTGTGCTTGACGTTTCCTTTCGTCAGCCATGGCCGCATTTAGCTCGTCTATGAGTTTCTGTAAAATTTGTTGGGCACTTTCGGTGTTCATTAGATCCATGATGGATTGCTTTTTTTCCGTCAGGGCTTGTTTTACTTTGTCGAAGCTGATGCTATCGAGGCCGTAGTCGAAAGCCGAATGTACATCGTTGCGTGAATAGCGAATGCCCCACAAGAAGCCATCGTAGTTTGGTATGGATGCCTTGAAATCGCTCCATGTATATAGGTCATCAAGGAAGAGGTCGTCCATGTTGAGTTCTGAACTTCCTTTTTCCTTCACGAATTTCCTCATGCTGATAGAGAAAGTTTCGATGAGGTCTTCAGGGTCGTCTATATATCTACGAAGCACATCTTTTATCTCGTCGAGCAGGTTTTCTACTTGGTCAACCACTGCATTGCTGATATTGAACTTTGTTTCGTCTATTACCTTCGGGATGCTTCTGTTCATGAATTTATCGCATTCAGCCCTCACATTCCTTGCTATAGATGATTTCTTTTCAGTGTCAATCCTTTGGCGGACGTTCTGTGCAAAGATGTCTTTGGCCTCTCCCATTTTTCGTGTACATTGCTTTGATATGTCGTCGAGCGAGTCGGAAAGGTCTTGAGTCGCCCTCTCAATCTTTCTTTCTACGCGGCGTTGAGCTTTTCCCAGTTGCTCTATTTTCGCAATAAGCTCGTCGTTTGGCAGTTCCAATGATTTTGCAAGTTCCTTAGCATCGTTAAGCTTCTTGGAAATTTCGTCCTTGGCATTAAGGCCGGCTTGCAGGATCATGTTGGCCGGCTTGCGGAACAGAATCTCGTATTTGCTCTTCTCAATGACAGAGCGTACGGAGCCCTCCAAGTCGTCAATGAGGCTCTTGCGTAACATTTCTTTTTGTGTGGAAATCTCGAAGATATCGCATATTCTGTCCCATTGGAATTTGTAGTCAGCATTGTTTGTGATGTTAGATATGGGCATCTTGCCCATAAGGGCCATTGATGCAGAGAACAATATCGGAGTTTCGTTTTTCAAGAGTTCGCTGACGAGTGAGTCGCGGTATTCCCGACAGGCTTTCTTTATCTCATCGGTTACGTTGCTGATTATTTCTTCTTCGGTTTCGCCCTCGGCGTAACATAGGTCGTACTTATTTACGCCAATGAGAATTTTTCCGACACCAACACTTCTTACGTGCTCAAATACAATGTCTCGGTCGGTTGCATCGAAAGCTCGTCCAGCGTAGAGTAATAGTAGTACCACGTCGGCCTTTTGCAGGAATTCCTTTGTCCGCTCTTCGCGGGAAACCACGGGGTCGTTGAACCCTGGGGTGTCTACAATTTCAACGCCTTTCAGCCATTCTTTGGGGTAGAGGATGCGCACTGACTTTGTGATAGAAACAAACTTACCATCGGCTCCAACATATTCCACCAACTTTCCCAAATCGTCTTTCTTCTTGGTGCCAAGCAATGAATCGATGCTGCTACCTAAGACAGTAGACTTATCAACAAGCTCTTTCGCAGCCTTTACTTTTGAAAGTTCCACAGGGTCGTTTTTCAGCTCTTCCGTGTCGCGTGAGGCCTGCATCTTAAGTTCTTCCCATTCATCTTTTGTGTAGAACTCGGCTTCAAGCTCTTTCTTTTCACCATAAGTGATTACAGAGAGCGACGCTGTCATGGGCGTGGTAGCTGCTGGCAGCACGTCGTCTTCAAAGATGAATGCATTGAGGAATGTCGACTTTCCGCATTTCATTTGCCCTATAACGCCGATTGTGAGTGAGTCGTTTTCTATCTTGTCCGTTATGCCTTTATAGCTCTCCTGCGTTATCCAGCCTTTGTCCAAGGCGTTCTTGGCAAAGGTGCGCAGCATTTGCTTCTTTTCTTGAAGCTCTTCAAATAAATTCTTTTTGCTTTCCATATTTTGTTGCTTTGTCGTTATTTGCCCCATCCTGCTTGTTTTGCCAAATCCACTGCACGTCCTGCGGTGAGGTGAAATCTTTTGCCCAAGTTCCTTACATCGTTCTCGGCCATTGTCTTGCCAGAACAAACTTTGTTGATTAGTTCGTCTATGAAAGCCTCCTCGTTAAGTTCCTTAGGCGTTTTTCCTTGCTTTTTGTTTGTATTTGTTTGTGATGATTTGTACGGTGCTGTTGTGGAGTTCTTGGAACTCGCTGTTGATGTAGTGGTGGTGGAACTTGCCACTTTTCGATAATCTTGTAGTGCCTTGCTAAACTTGTTTGCGGCAGCGTTGATTCTTGCAAGCTCATCTTTTTTGTCGTCGAGCTCGTTCTTGCAGTCTTGTACGTTTTTCGTACATTCTGCAATGCAAGCCGACAATGCGTCAACCTCTTCTTTTAGGTCGTTTATGTTATTTAGGTAACTCTTGAAATCATCCCATTCTCCTAATGTTATTTTGTAGTAATCGCTTCCAAACAATTTTTCAGTGTATTCTGGTATATTGTACAGCCCGTTGCAGGATTCTTCCATTTCCTTGAGGTTTTTGTCAAGGTAATACATATAATTCTCATTTTGTCTTTCAAGCTCTTTCAGTCTTCCACGAATGGCATCGTGCTCTTTTTGGAGATTGTTTTTCGTGTTTGAAAGAATGCCTTGCAGTTCTGTAATTATTTCGTCTTTGTCGTTTCCTGTTGGTATGCTCTCGATGAGCTTCAGCAATGAGCTGACAGGTGCTTTGTGGGAGAATTGCACGTACCCGTTTACTAATATACCGTTTTTTTCAACAGTTCTGCGAATGTGGCTTTCGAGTTCATTTAGTTCTTTTTGCGACTTGGTGTCTGCTTTGTTGATGACGATGAAGAGCGGCAAGCCTTTGAGGTGGGTGCGGATTGTGTTTATCGATGATTGGTTTATTTCTCCAGAGTTTGCGTCAAATACCCAAAACAGCACGTCTGCTTCTTTGATGGCTTCGGCAGTGCGCTTTGCGTCCTCGCTGTCGTTAGAACTGAATCCCGGGGTATCCAATATGCTGAGGTTTCTCAAGTTGTTGTTTTTGTACGACATGACGAAGTAAGATATTAACGACGATGCGTCCACTTTTTTCAAGATGTCTTTGCTTACTTTCTCGAATGTGGCCTTGGATATATTCTTCAGCTTTCCGCTTGGATTAGTGAATTGCGACAGGAAGTCGCTACCATACGAGATGTATGTGGCTATGGCCGTTGTTGCTTTTGAGCTTACTGGCAGTTTCGGGGCGTTGTCGTTGTCTTGCGAGAGAATGCGGTTCACGATAGAGGTCTTTCCGGCAGAGAACTCGCCTACAAAGGCCACTACTTTCTTGCCTTGCAGCCATGTTTTGCGCTGCAGGTTGCACCATTGCCACATCTTGTTCTCCCATGTGTCCTCACTTTCTTTGTTCCAGATACGCAAGTTGCTAAGCGTTGGGCAGATGTCATCGTCAAATACATCATATATTGCGTTTACGCGCTTATCGATCTCTTTTACATCTTTGTTGTCGGCATCTTTAGCTTTTAGGATTTCGTTTACGAAGTCAATAGCTTCGTTCTTTTCTTTTATTTCGCTTGCCTTTTCAGATATTTCAGCGTTTTTTTCTTCTACCTGTCCTTTTGGGGTCGCCACAGCCCTCTCGCTCTGCTCCAGTTGCTCGCGAGTTGCGTTGTGCTTGTTCTTTTCCTCGTTGAGCTTCTTTTTGTTGCTGTTGGCTTCGTCTTCAAGGTCTTCTATCTCTTCTTCGGCATCTTGCAGATTCTTTTTTAGTTGTGTGATTTCCTTTTCCAAGGATGAACATTTGGCATTTATGGCTTCGTTTTGTGACAGTAGTTGCGCTTCGAGTTCTTGCAGTGCTTTTTGGCTTGTCTCGAATGCGGATTTGCTCTCTTTGCTGCTGTCGTCCTCAGCGTGGGCTTTAAGTTCGTCCTTGGCATTTTGCAGTTCCCTCTTCAGGCGATTTAATGTGTCGGCCATTTTTGCTTTTTCTGCCTCCACCGCCTTGCTTGCTGCCTTTATGTCTGAGGTGTCTGGCTGCTTGCTGCTGATGCTTTCTTCTTGTGTAGTAGCTGCTTGCTCGGGATGTTCCTCCGAAATCGGCTTCTTCTTTTTGCGCACTATTATTATGGCTGCCACCGCAACTACTACGATGGCAGCTATTATTATGAGCATTTCCATAATTTGGTTATTTGCTTAGTTCGTCATATTTGTCTTGCAAGGCCTCAAGCTCTTGCTTGCGGGCTGTGTATTGCATTTGTAGCTCGTTCAGCTCTTGCTTCAGCCTTGTAACATCGTTGCGCAGCCTTTCATTGTCGCGTTTTAAGTCGGCCGTGAAGTCAGCACGGTCGTCAGACTCGTCCTCGCTTTGGCGCAGCTTATTGCGCATGGAGCGCATTTCTGCATTGGCTTTGTCTACCTGTTCTTGCAATGAGGTCTCGTTGTCTTTCAATCGTTGGTTCTCGCTCTTTGCAACATTAAGCTGCCTTTGAAGGTTCTCGACTGTAGTCTGCAACGAGTTCCCCATAATTTTGTCTTTGCCATAAGCTCCGGCAACAGCACCTATTAAGGCGCCAACAATTCCTTCAATCATAATTATATGTTGTTTAGTTGTTTCTTGTATTCTTTTAATTGTTCCACCCTCTTGCGATGAGTTTCTTTCGACTGGGATTCTTCGTCCTTCATTTCCTTGAGGGTTTGCTCCATGGCTGCGCATCTGTTGCGTGCCTCCTCATGGAGCAGGTTGCCGATGGCGAGTTTCAAGTCGGAGGCAATGCCTTCCATTTGCATGGTGAATTCTGGTACAAGAGTACCTGAGACGTAGTTGTTGATAGCTCGGCGCCGCTGCGGCTTGCCCAGTGTTTTATCGGTAAACCAAGCTACAGTGGTTTCTATGATACCCTTGTCCGTACCCAGTTTCTCACCTGTTAGTTTGTTCATGTCTTCAATGTCAGGCATCTTCTTATTTAATTTGTCTGAGTATCTTTGGGCTTTCAGTATTTTCTCGCCTAATTTGCGCGTTTTTGTGTTTGATGTGATGCTTGCCACATCGGTAACTGTGTCGGCAACGTCTATAGCCTTGCTTATCACTACTGCCCCAGCAGCTTCTGCTCCAGCCCCAGCGGCTTCAGCTCCGGCTGCACCTGCAGCACCTGCGGTTTTTGCTGCTGCTGCACTGGCAGCCATTCCTGCGGCGTATACTGCTCCAGCAGCGATAACGACCTTGGCTATGTTACTGATTGTCTTGTCGTACCCATGCCCCAATGTGGCAAGGTCGAGGTCGTAGCTCAGTTCGTTGAGCACTACGCCTGACATATCGAGGTTTTCCAGCGATTGCAGCGGAACTTCACTAACCGTGCGTTGGCGTTCGCGGGCAAGGTTTACAAGTATGTATTGCACTTCCTTTTTGTACTGTTGAATTGTCATCTGCGCAATAGAGTTGACAGCCGCCCTTACTTCAGAGTCGTAATCGGCAGATTTGCTTTGGACGATGGCATCGAGACGGCTGCATGTCTGTTCTTGGAATTTATTTGTGTAGTCCTCGCCTTTATCGCGTATTTGGACTCCTGCATCCCTTATTAGTTTTTCGATGTTTCTGCTTATACGCTCCAGCTCGTCTTGTAGCTCATCGATCTTGGCTGTCATTGTCTTGTCGGAGCTTGACTTTTTCAGAAGCTCGTCGATGTATGTGGAGATGTCAGAAGCGATACCTTTCAAACGCCTCATGATGGCCTTTGTTACTATTTCGTTCTTGTTCTTTTGTATCTTGCTGAACAAGTCCATTAGCTCGCTTAGGTCTCCATTCGTGGCTGAGACGCAGGCCATATTCTCTATGGGTAGACTGAGGTTGTCTTTGATGTATTTCTTTGCATCCTCAATGGCTTCCTTTGACTTTGTGTCGCATTTTGTTAAAACCAGGTAGATTGGCCTGTCGGAAAGTTTCGCATTTTCCACAAAGTCTATAAGTGAGCGCGTCACTTGTTGGTTCACATCGGTTATTATTATTATTGCGTCTGCATGTGGCAGGAATGAGGCAAGCGTTATCTTGTGCTGAGGGTCATTGGACGATAGCCCCGGAGTGTCTACAAGCACTGTTTGGCTACCCACCTTTGTTGATGTATCGAATACGCGTACACACTTTGCATCTTTCAGCCTTTCATTGCTTAGGTTGTCTATGTCTTCGTTTGCCAAGGTGCCGTCTTGGTTTATTATCTCAGCGTGTGGGGTGTCGGCACCAAACTTTATCTCATATATGGTGGCTGTTACAGGTTTTGATGCAGTTTCCAAAACTCTATTGTCCATCAGTGAGTTTATCAGTGATGTTTTTCCCGAGCTGAATTCTCCGACAAGTGGTATTATTATTTCCTTGTCGTTTTGGTCGAGTCTTGACTTTAAAAATGCCAAATCGCTGCTTGTGCTTTCGAGGTGCAAGTCTCTTGCGATTTCAATGAGGGTGTCGATTGTACTTGTCATGTTTATAGGTTTTGTTTATTCTGTTTTTAAGTTGTGTATGGCAAGGCATAATATTTTAATTTACGCTTGCTCTGTTTTTTGCGGCTAAAGGTAAGGATAATGTTGATGCAAATCAAGTTCAAGATGGTTCATACGGGGGTGGCGGCCTTTCGTTACGATTTTTTAACCAAAAGGGGGCTTTTAGGGGGTGCTGAGCTTGAGGCTGATGGTCTTTGGGGCGGCTGCGCCGGGGGTGATGACGCCAGGGCGGGAACGCGGCGCGGGCTTTCCAAACGCTTCCAGACTCTTGTCGGCATCTTGGCTGCCGCTTCGTCTCAGCGTGGAGGCGCAGCGCATCGTTCCGGTAATGGAGACGCGGCGCGCCGCGTCTCTACTGTTGCGCCATCAACAGGCTGGCAGTCAGCACGACAATATGATGAAATTGTTTGGAGTTCTATAGACAGATTTGTAGGTAATGTGCCAGAAACGGAATGGCGGCATGAAAAAACTGCAAGCCCCGGCCTGCGTGGCGCAGGGGCTTGCAGTTGTGCGTTTGCATTGCAGCCGGGGCCGCAGGTTGGTGCGGCGGCTGCGGATGGGCAATACGGTGGTTAGTTGCTACCGCCGGTGTGCTCGCGGTTGAAGGTCTCAGCCTTGATGCTCACGGTGCCGTACTGGCGGCCTGTGGCGGTGCCGCTGAGGGCCGACACGGTGACGGTCTCCACCTCCTGGCTGCCGCTTACGCGCAGTGCCGTGCCTACGGGCAGGGTTACGTTGAGCGGGTATGTGCCGGTGACGGTGGCCACGGATGCGCTGGTGCGGCGGGCTACTATCTCCTTGAGGTAAGCGCAAACCTTGTTGTCGGCCGACGCGGTGATCTCTGTACCCATGCGGTAGGTGTAAGATGCGTTGTCAACGGTGATGCTGGTGCCGCCGTAGAGGTTGTCCCAGAGGCTCTGCGCGAAGGTGAGCTGCTCGGTGGCGGTGGCGGTGGTGACGTCGGCCATGAGGTTGATTACGTAAGAGGTGAAGCGGTCGGCCTCAACGGTTACCTGGTTGCCGTTAACCTGGAACGTAGCGTTCTGCCACTGTCCATCGACGAGCTTGAGCACGTTGATGGAGCTGCTCACCGACGCGTCGATGTCGTAGGTAAGCGTGATGGGCTGCTGCAGCTGTGCGTTGGGGTCGGAGCAGCTCACTTCAGTACCTATGAGCATCACGGTTTCCTGTGCGCGGCTGCCTTCGGCCTCCTCCATGGTGTAGAGCGGGGTGATGGTGATGGTGCTTCCCTCGGGCAGCGTGTTGGCCGGAACCTCCACGTTTACGTTAACCTTGGCAGCGTCGTTGCCGGTGATAACTTCCGACGTTACGGTGGCCTCGGTGGCTGCGCCGGCGTTTATGGCCACAGTCTCACCTGCGTTGGCCAGCGCGAAGTTGCACACGGTGTTGGTGGCGGTGTTGCCTGCTGCCACGGTTACGGTCATCTCCTTGGTTATCTTGCCGCTTGCCTCGGCGGTGATGGTGTGGCTGCCTGCGGTTACGTTCTCGAAGGCAAAGGTGCCGTCGGTCTTGGTCTGCACGGCGTTGCCGTCGAGCCTTACGGTGGCAGCGAGCACCGTTCCGTCCATGCTTGTTACGCGGCCGGTGATGCTGTTAGACACAGATACCGTAGGCGGCACCACGGTCTCGTAGTTCGGGTCGGGGTCGCTACAGCTTACCATTCCGGCTGACAGGGTCAGGCCGAGGAATGCGAACATTCCAATCTTTGCGATTTTCTTCATACGTTTTTTATTTATTTGTTAAACATCGAGTATCCTTTGTCGTTTTGTTGTCCTTGCCCCTTGGCCGCCTTGCCCCGCCTGCGGTGCGGCTTCGGGCTGACCCGCAGGCCCTTGTGGGGATGGTGCGGGCCGGGGCCGGGGCTGTGGCGGCGCTAAAGCTGTATTTGCAGCATCATGCCGCCGCTGAAGTACTTGCCGTTTTGCAGGCTGGCCTGCACGAACAGCAGTTTCCAGAGATAGCAGTCGGCACCTATGTTTATGTCGTTGCCGGTGTATTCAACTATGCCGCGCAGGTTTGGCGCGAAGGCCGGGCGGTATGTTAATCCGCAGGTTACGCCCTGCCACTTCTTGTTGCTCTGCTCCTTGTACCACCTGTAAGCCACGTGCGCCCCCAGCTCGTGGCCCCGCAGGCTGAAGTGCTTGGTGGCCGCTCCGTAGTAGTTGCGGAAGTAGTCGGGCGTCTCGCTGCTTGAGAAGTGGTAAGGGTCTGTGGCCCCCACGGCTATTGCCGGCATCCACTTGCCCTCCTTTATGACCCTCAGCTTCAGCGACACGTGGCGGTCCTTCATGAAGTAGCGCGCCTTGCCGTTGCGCATGCCTTTCATCAGCGTGCAGGTGTAGGCCAGCTCAATCCAGTCGAACGGGGCGATGGCCAGGAAGTGGTCGGTGGAGTGGTACTTCGTGACCGCTCCGTCGGCGCCTGTGTATCGCATGGCGTCGGGCAGGAACTCCCGGTTGAGGAAGAACGCCCCTATGCGCGCCATGCCCGCCGGGTTCATCTCGGCCGATGGCGTATGTATCAGCCCTGTTATTCCGCCGTATTCCTCGGCGGCTGCGGGCTGCGCGCCGGATGCCAGCAAGAGCGCCATGGCAAACATCAGGCTGTGCTTCATCACTTGGCTTCCCTCCCCTTAATCTCAAAGTCGCGGGTCATGTTGTTCACTCCCCAGCGCAGGCTGTCGCGGCAGAACCATCCCTCGCGCTCGTTCTCCTCCGGATCGGTTTCGTACATCTGCATGGCGTAAGGCTCGGCGGAGAAGTTGTTGGTGAGGCGGAAGTTCGACGCCGGGCGCACGTTGACCGCCCTTTGCCTGCGCCTGTATGGCGGTATCATCATCACCACCTTGAAGCCCGCGTTGGCCTCCCACTGGTCGCTGTACTCGCCGAACACGCCCACGGTGCAGTGCGTGAAGTGGCGCTTGGCCTCCGCCGTGGCCCCGTAGTCCTCGTAGATGTAGCGGCCTGCCCTGAGCCTGAACTCGGTGTTCCAACGCGGCAGGTAGAAGTCGGCCTCCATGGTGCCGGTGACGCGTTCCATTCTGCTTGCCGTCCATCCGGTGGCCATCGAGCAGAAGCCCGTGACCCCGGCTTGCGCCCTGAGGGCCAGCCACTCCGTGGCAACGTACATGGCCTTGACGTCGATACCGTAGCGCTCGGAGGTGAACAGGCCGCCCGTGCCTTTCAGGAAGAGCCGCCCGCCGAAGTGCCACTCCTTGGAAATGGAGGCCACGTTAAGCCTAACCCGCTTGTAATAGTCGCCGTAGTCGTTGTAGACAGGCACCAGAACCTGCACGTTAGCCTGCCAGTGGCGCGGGAAAAACCACTTCGCCCCCGGCGTGAGGTTGAGCAGGATGTCGTATACCTTGTTGTGGGTAATGTCGCGGTAGTTGAAGTCCACGCCGCAAAAGAAGTCGGCGTGGCTCTCCTTCAGCCACCGCTGCGCGTTGGCCTTTGGGCAGCAGCATAGTGTGAGGGCTATGTAGAAGAGGCAGCGTTGCATCCTGGCAGGGCTTTTCTGGGCCATGGCCGGCCCTTGGCTTAGTGGGCGCTTCATCGTTCTGTGCGTATGTTTCCGGGCAGCGGGCGGTTTCCGCCGCGTGGCCGCCTACCGCAGGCCGTGCGGCGGCACGTGTGTTCAACCACGCCTCTGCCGCTTGCGGCGGCAAAGGGCGGCACCGTGGAACCAATGTTGTGAATGCCCTTTTTCATGTAACCGTGGCTTTGCCGGCCGTACTTTGAGGTGGCGGCGTGGGCGAGCTTTACGTTTTCCTGTTGTTTAGCCCTCCTTGTTTCAAGAGGTGTCCAATATAGCGAAAGGTGGCTTCGCGTTCCATTCTCTTGCGGCAGCAGGCGGAACCGGCGTTCCGGCTTGCGCTTTTGCGCTTTGCGGTGGCTTGCCGTTGCCACTCTGCCATGTTTCCGTTGAGTTTGGCGGCAAATGTACGGCTTTTTTCCGAACTGCCCAAACTTTTTTGTTGATTCTTTTTGCACACATACTAATAAGGTGGCTGCGAGGGTGTGTGCGCCAACAACGTGGCTTTTGTCCGGGTGCCCCTGCCGCCTCAGCAACCTGCCGCCCACTGGGGTGCCGCAGCTGCCCCGAGGCTGATTCCGCGCCGAATGTTTGGCGTTCTGCCGCAAAAATGCTATATTTGCAGCCTGATACACCGGCTGCGGCGCGTCGCGACGGCTGCGGCCATCATACAAACGCAACCATAACAACCATGCACAAGGCAGGATTTGTGAACATAGTGGGCAACCCCAACGTGGGCAAGTCCACGCTTATGAACCAGCTCGTGGGCGAGCGCATCTCCATAGCCACGTTCAAGGCGCAGACCACGCGCCACCGCATCATGGGCATAGTGAACACGCCCGAGATGCAAATCGTATTCTCCGACACGCCGGGTGTGCTCAAGCCCAACTACAAGCTGCAGGAGTCGATGCTCGCCTTCTCGGAGTCGGCCTTGCAGGATGCCGACGTGCTCCTCTACGTCACCGACGTGGTGGAAGACCCCACGAAGAACCAAGACTTCCTCGACAAGGTGGCGAAGATGAGCGTTCCGGTGCTGCTGCTCATCAACAAGATAGACCAAACCGACCAGAAGACGCTCGCGCAGATAGTGGAGCGGTGGCACGCGCTGCTGCCCAAGGCCGAGATACTGCCCATCTCGGCGCTCAACAAGTTCGGCACCGACCTGCTGCTCAAGCGCATCGGCGAGCTGCTGCCCGAGAGTCCGCCCTATTTCGGCAAGGACCAGCTCACCGACAAGCCCGCCCGCTTCTTCGTGAGCGAGATAATCCGCGAGAAGATACTGCTCTATTACGCCAAGGAAATACCCTATTCGGTGGAGGTGAGGGTGGAGAGCTTCAAGGAGGACGACACCCACATACACATCAACGCAGTAATCTATGTGGAGCGCGACTCGCAGAAGGGCATCGTGATAGGCCACCGGGGCGTGGCCCTGAAGAAGGTGAGCACAGAGAGCCGCAAGGCCCTTGAGCGTTTCTTCGGCAAGAGCGTGTACCTCGAAGTGTTCGTGAAGGTGGACAAAGACTGGCGCAGCTCCGAGCGCGAACTCGACAGCTTTGGCTACAACCCGCAGTGAGCGGGCCGGCGGCGGAGCCAAGGCACCGCGCCCCGCGCCCATCCGTCAGGTGGCGAAAAGGGGCGGGGCAACATTAATGACTTACCAAACAAGACAAGCAGATGGCAAACTTAGTAGCGATAGTAGGACGGCCCAATGTGGGCAAGTCTACACTTTTCAACCGCCTCACCCAGTCGCGCCAGGCGATTGTGAGCGATGAGGCCGGCACCACACGCGACCGCCAGTATGGCAAGTGCGAATGGAACGGGCGCGAGTTCTCTGTAGTTGACACCGGCGGATGGGTGGTGAACTCCGACGATATCTTCGAGGGGGAGATACGCAAGCAGGTGCTCATAGCCACCGAAGAGGCCGACCTGGTGCTCTTCCTGGTAGACGTGACCAACGGGGTGACCGACCTCGACATGGACGTGGCCAACATCCTGAGGCGCACCAAGCTGCCCGTGATCCTCGTGGCCAACAAGTCTGACGACAACGCGCAGCGTTACTACGCCGCCGAGTTCTACTCGCTCGGCCTGGGCGACCCCTATTGCGTGAGCGCCATATCGGGCAGCGGCACGGGCGACTTGCTCGACGCCGTGGTGGAGAAGCTGCCCAAGGCCAGCGGCGAACTGCTTGAGGAGGGCATTCCGCGCTTTGCCGTGGTGGGCCGCCCCAACGCAGGCAAGAGCAGCATCATCAACGCCTTCATAGGCGAGGAGCGCAACATAGTAACCGAGATTGCCGGCACCACGCGCGACAGCATATACACGCGGTACGACAAGTTCGGTTTTGACTTCTACCTCGTAGACACGGCCGGCATACGCAAGAAGAACAAGGTGACCGAGGACTTGGAGTATTACTCGGTAATGCGCTCCATCCGCGCCATTGAGAACAGCGACGTGTGCATACTCATGATCGACGCCACGCGGGGCATAGAGGCGCAGGACATGAACATCTTCCAGATAATACAGAAGAACAACAAGAGCCTCGTGGTGGTGGTGAACAAGTGGGACTTGGTGGAGGACAAGACGCAGAAGGTTATCGACACCTTCACCGCGGCCATACGCCAGCGCATGGCTCCGTTCACCGACTTCCCCATAGTGTTCGCCTCCGCCCTCACCAAGCAGCGCATATTCAAGGTGCTCGAAACAGCCAAGGACGTTTACCAAAGCCGCAAGATGCGAGTAGGCACCACCAAGCTCAACGAGGTGATGCTGCCGCTCATCGAGGCTTACCCGCCACCATCGATAAAGGGAAAGTACATAAAGATAAAGTATTGCTCGCAGTTGCCCAACACCCAGATACCGTCGTTCGTGTTCTACGCCAACCTGCCGCAGTACATCAAGGAGCCTTACAAGCGGTTCCTGGAGAACAAGATACGCGAAAACTGGAAGCTCACAGGCTCGCCCATCAACATATTCATACGGCAGAAGTAGCATGAAAGGGTGTTTCATGGCATCGCTCTGCGCCGCCTTGGCCCTGTTTGCAGCCTGCAAGGAGGAACCAAAGCCCGAGCAGTTGGCGGCCAAGGCTGCCGAGGAAGCCTACGGCCACCTCATAGGCGGGCGTTATGACAGCTATCTCGGCTCTGTGGCAGGGGCCGACAGCCTGCCCGCCGACTACCGCGAGCAGCTGCTTGCCAACGCCAAGCAGTTCATGGCATGGCAGGAGGAGGAGCACGGAGGCATCGACTCAGTGCGCGCCCTGCGCGCCGTGGCCGACACGGCGGCGCGCCGCGCCAGCGTCTACCTGCTGCTCTGCTTCGGCGACAGCACCAAGGAAGAGGTGCTCGTGCCAATGGTTGGCGGGCCGGAGCAGTGGCTGCTGAAGTGACGGTGGGCAGCCGTGGCTTAGTCTCCGCCCCTGCGAAATATTCCTACAAAGTGCGCGTGCCTGCCGGGCGCGGCACAGGTTGAGATGCCAAACACTTGCTTTCGTGTCTATGGTCGGCTTTCCAGATGCTTCCATCCCGTCGTCTTGTCAATGGAGACGCGGCGCGCCGCGTCTCTACAACAGAGCTTTAGACAAAGGCGGCATGCAATCTGCACGACAATAGAATGAAATCGTTTGGGAATCTAATAATCGATTTTGGGATTATAAAACGCCCCGTTTTGCATTGCAAAACGGGGCGTTTTGTATCTTTGTGTCTATCAGATAGTTACGTGGCGATTGCCATGTGGTGAAGATATTTTACAATTTCCGTCAGCTCACTTCACCTCAACCATCACCACCGGCTGCTCCTGTACATTGTCGAGCGGGGCCGTTTGGTACTTCACTTTGGCGAAGTTTATCGCCTTGAGGTCTATGCAGCGAATGGCCGAGTTGCGCATTGTGCGGTAGTATATGCGGCGGTTCGTTATGTCGGTGGCCGATGTCCACTGCGTGGCGCTGGGCAGGTTGGCGTGCTGCTCGCCCTTGGACGTCTCGATGCCTATGGGTATGTCGAAGTTGTTCAGTATCTGGAAGCACTGGCGCACGGCTTCGGCTGCCGTCTTGGCCTGCGGCGTTGAGGCCTGGTAGAATGCGGCGCGGACGAAGCGCGAGGGCGGCGTTACGTCGCCCGGCAGGCCGAGGAAGCCGCTGCCCGCGCCAAACGACGTGAGGCTCAGCCCGCCGAGGTCGTTCTGCGCGGCCGTTCCGGGCAGCAGGTTCACGTAGTTGTTGAGGTTGGTGAGCTGCCACTCGAAGCCCGGCGAGTTGGTGAGCACGCCCAGCGGGTTGTCGAAGAAGTGGGGCTTGCCGCCCGTTATTTCCAGCACCACTTGTCGCCCGGACGCGTCGGTGAATCGCCAGTGGGCCGTAGATGCGCGCGGGTCCACTGCTACGACGTGCACCCCGGCCACGGCGGCCTTCACTTCGTCCACCGTGCGGCAGCTGCCCAGTATCCACGAAACGAGCTGCAGGTCGGCTATTGATGTTGCCTTGGCAGCCTCGCTGTAAGCCTCGTAGCCGCCGTAGCGCGGGAAGTAGAACAGCCCGGCCGACAGTCCGGCCTCGTTGAGGCCCTCGGCCACGAACTCCTCTTGCTCCACCGCCAGGCCCACGTAGCCGTACTTGGCCGTAAGCTCCATCCCCTCTTTCGTTCCGCCCGGCACGTATGAGCGTTGCTTGTGGCCGCGCGGCACTACCACGTGGCGGCTCTTGAGGTCGCTGCCGCCCCATTCTATGGTGCGGGCCGGTATGCAGGCTCCGTCGGCAGCCCTCAGGGTGATGCCCGTGCAGGCCGTGGCCTTGTGCGCGCCGGCGGCAATGAGCAGCGCGGCGGCTATGGTTGCAAATGTCTTTCTTGCCATGGTTGTCATGCTTTGTTGTTGGTGTTGGCCGGGGCTTGGGCAGCGGCGGCGATGTTTCCGCCACGCTTTTCGAGCACTGCCCGGCGCATGTTCTTCAGCAGGTCGCTGGCGAAGATGAAGTCGGTGAGGTTTTCGTTGGGCGACTCCATTATCTCGCTGCTGTGGCCCTGCCACTCCTTTCGGCCCTCGTGTATGAAGATTATGTTCTCGCCTATGCCCATCACGGAGTTCATGTCGTGCGTGTTGATGATGGTGGTGATGTTATACTCCTGCGTGATGCCGTGCAGCAGGTCGTCAATGACGAGCGACGTCTTGGGGTCGAGTCCAGAGTTAGGCTCGTCGCAGAAGAGGTATTTGGGGTTCAGGGCGATGGCCCGGGCAATGGCAACGCGCTTCTGCATGCCGCCCGAAATCTCGCCCGGGTACTTGTTTTCGGCGTCAACGAGGTTCACGCGGTCGAGGCATGTGCGGGCGCGGCGCATACGGTCGCGCACCGTCATGTCGGAGAACATATCGAGGGGGAACATCACGTTCTGCATGACAGTCATCGAGTCGAATAGCGCCGCGCTCTGGAAGAGCATTCCCATCTCCCGCCGCAGCATTATCTTCTCGCGCTTGGTCATGGCCGCGAAGTCGCGCCCGTCGTACAGTATCTCTCCGCTCGTGGGCGTGAGCAGGCCCACGAGGTTGCGTATCAGCACGGTCTTTCCCGAGCCGCTGCGCCCTATTATCAGGTTCGTCTTGCCGTTTTCGAACACTGTGCTGATGTCTCTCAGCACTTCCTTGTCGCCGAACGACTTGCAAAGGTGTTTTATTTCGATCATATTTTTTAGTAGACAGGAGTCGGGAGACAGAAGTCAGACGTATGCTGAAGTGACAGAGGCGTGGGGCAATGTTCCCCCATGTGGTTCAGCATAGGAACATTGTTTGTGGCCGTGTGCCTGTTTGCTGTCTTCTTGGCCTGCCATTGCTTAATTGTTCAATGCGTTATTGTTTGCGATGCCGTTGTAGTAGCCGTGTAGCAGCTTGCTTGTTAGTTCTATGTTGTTGGATAAAACATCAAACTCGTCTTTGCCGATGTAGCCGAGGTCACGTGAGAGTATTATGTAGTCGCGGCATTCTTCGAGGCTTCCTTGCGATATGTTCAGAAACCGCAGTTTGTCGGCCTTGCCTAATTTCTTGTAGCCTTCCGCGATGTTCGCTTCAATTGAAATGGCAGCTCGCCGGAATTGCGATGTGAGTCCGAACCGCTCGTCTGGTGGGAAGTTGCGAGTTGTCTTGTAGACGTTAAGCACAAATTCGTGTGCTTTTTGCCATGCGAGTATGTTTTCAAAACCAAATGTTCCCATAGAGGTTCACGTTTTGTTTTGTTTACAATCAATTCTTGTTAGCCCCGTCCTTTCGGTATTGTCAGTCTCCAGACTCCAGTCTCCCGTCTCCTACGTTGGCATTTGTCTGTCTCCCGTCTCCTGTCTCCCGTCTCCCGAGCTTGCATTTGTCTGTCTCCCGTCTCCTGTCTCCCGTCTCCTAATCACAACCTTCAGCTCAGCAGCTGGGTGAGGAACACATCGGAGCAGAGGATGAGAACGCTGCTGCTTACCACCGCGTCGGTGCTGGCCTTGCCCACGTTGACGGAGCCGCCCTCGACGGTGTAGCCGAAGTAGGAGGGAACGCTCGATATGATGAAGGCGAAGAAGAGGCTCTTGATGATGCTCATCCACACAAACCACGGGTTGAAAGCGTGCTGCAGGCCGGCAGTAAGATCCTCGGGCGAGAGCACGTGGCCTATGTACGCAGTGCCGTAAGCGCCGAGTATGCCGGTTGCCGACGAGAAGATGACGAGGAAGGGCATGATGGTTATCAGCCCCAGAATCTTGGGCAGGATGAGGTAGCACGCAGAGTTCACTCCCATGATGTCGAGTGCGTCAATCTGCTGCGTCACTCGCATGGTGCCTATCTCCGAGGCGATGTTGGAGCCAACCTTGCCCGCCAGTATGAGGCACATTATCGACGAGGAGAACTCCAGCAGGAGGATTTCGCGCGTGACGTAGCCCGTTGTCCAGCGCGGCATCCACGGGCTTTGTATGTTGAGCTTCATCTGAATGCATATCACCGCGCCGATGAAGAACGATATGAGCAGCACTATGCCGATGGAGTTTACGCCCAGCTGGGCCATCTCCTTTACGTACTCCTTGAAGAACATACGCATCCGCTCGGGCCGTTGGAACGTGCGCCCCATCAGCTCCAAGTAGCGGCCAAGGCTGTTGAGCCATTTTTGTAGAATCATCCCTGTATGTCGTTAATTGCTGCAAAGTTAGCCATTATCCTATAGAAACCGAAATGTTGCGGCGGGTTTTTTGCCCGCACCGCGTTAAAAATGGTGTATGGCAGCGGTGCCGCCCAGTCCGCGTATTTGCCCGGGAGAGTGCTAAATAATGTGCAATCGCTTCGCGGAGTCGATTTTTTCCACTACCTTTGCAGACGGTAAGTCCCGTGGGAAAGGCCGCCCTTGGCGGCGCGCGGGGCGCATACGAAACAGCATGGAAGAAACAAGCAACACATCAGCGGGGCAGGCCGCCGAGGCAGTGAAGCCCGGGGGGATGGTGCTCCGCACCGAGGGGCTGGTTAAGCGCTACGGCAAGCGCACCGTGGTCAACGACGTCTCCATCAACGTTAGGCAGGGCGAGATAGTGGGATTGCTCGGCCCCAACGGCGCCGGCAAGACCACATCGTTCTACATGACCACGGGCTTGATAGTGCCGAACGCTGGCCACATCTACCTCGACGACCTCGACATATCCAAGTATCCCGTGTATAAGCGCGCGCGGGCAGGCATAGGCTACCTTGCGCAGGAGAACAGTGTGTTCCGCAAGATGAGCGTGGAGGACAACATACTCTCCGTGCTTGAGATGACGGGCAAGCCGCGCGAGTACCAGATGGAGAAGCTGGAAAGCCTCATAAAGGAGTTCCGCCTGCAAAAGGTGCGCAAGAACAAGGGCGACCAGCTGTCTGGTGGCGAGCGTCGCCGCACCGAGATTGCGCGTTGCCTGGCCATCGACCCCAAGTTCATAATGCTCGACGAGCCTTTCGCCGGCGTGGATCCCATTGCCGTGGAGGACATTCAGCAGATAGTGTGGAAGCTGAAGTACCGCAACATAGGCATCCTCATCACCGACCACAACGTGCAGGAGACGCTCTCCATCACCGACCGGGCCTACCTCCTCTTTGAGGGTCGCATACTCTTCCAGGGCAGTCCAGAGGAGCTTGCCGCCAACAAGATTGTGCGCGAGAAGTACCTCAGCAACAGCTTCGTGCTGCGCAAGAAGGACTTCCAGCTCATGGAAGAGGAGCGCAAGGCGCGCGAGGCGGAAGAAGAGAGTTAAGTGAAGAATGAAGAGTGAAGAATGAAGAATTGGGCTGCGCAATCCAACGCGGGAGAACGCTGACTAATGAAGAATGAA
>CALUGA010000032.1 GCA_944320105.1 uncultured Prevotella sp.
CTGTCAATGGTGTCCGGAGTGAAGATTGAACCCGGAAAGACACTGGTGATACTCGACGAGATACAGGAATGTAACGATGCCTTGAACAGTCTAAAATATTTTTGCGAACAGGCTCCGGAGTATGCCATTGTTTGTGCCGGGTCGTTACTTGGCGTGGCTTTGAACCGTCAGGGGGCTTCGTTTCCTGTCGGCAAGGTTGATTTCATGCACATGTATCCCGTTTCCTTTTCCGAATACTTGGCAGCAACTAACCCGGACTTGGCGGAAATATTACAAGACATAACTGACATTGAGCCTCTGCCTGAAGTAGTCCATTCAAAGTTGGTTGACGCATACAAAACCTATCTCGTGCTTGGCGGAATGCCCGAAGCCGTAAGCCTATACGCAGACACATACGATTGGCGGCAGGTGGACACAATCCTGCAAAACATCCTCCTGGCATATTCTCTAGACTTCTCCAAACATATAGCTGCAAGGGATATTCCACGTGTTTTCGCCGTATGGAATAATATTGAAGGACATTTGGCGCGTGACAACAGGAAGTTCCGCTACACGGAAATACAGAAAGGGGCAAGAGCACGTGAATATGAAAACGCTATCGAATGGTTATGTCTTGCCGGTCTTACGCATCGTGTGTTTTGCGTCAACACTCCGCGCATTCCTTTGGCAGCATACAAAAACAGCTCATACTTCAAGATGTATCTTTCCGACGTAGGATTGTTGCGCTCTAAATTCCGTCTTGAACCTACGTCAGTCTTGCTTGGCGACAGGCTGTTTACAGAATTCAAAGGCGTGTTGTCAGAGAATTATGTCTTGACTTCTCTTGTACGGCAGTTCGGTGAGGAGCAATTCTACTGGTCATCCGGTAATACTGCGGAGATAGAGTTCATGTTGCAATATAATGGTAGGATTATTCCCATTGAGGTTAAATCAGGGAACAGTGTAACGGCAAAAAGCCTTTCTGAATACCGGAAGAAATATAATCCTGAAACAGCAGCACGCCTTTCAACAAGGAACCTACGCAAGGATGACAACCTGATAAACATTCCACTATATCTTACCGATAGACTGAAAGATTTTTTATAAACACTTTATATGCAGCTTTTCTCTTTGTTGAATAACATTGTTCATGGTAAACAGAATGCAGGATTTTATCTTTCAATATGGTACATATATAAGTATCACCCTGAAATCCTTGTAAAAAAGCTGCATTTCTTTTTCTTTCGTTTGTTGTAGGCACACGCCGCATGAGTGGATGATTATATTGTTGTTTACATTTGCCTTCGGTTTTCTATGAAGTCCATGATGATAAAACAGGAATATATTAACTTGTGATTTGCGTTGTTCATCAATTATGTGTATATTTGCAAAGAGGACAAATGTTGACTTATTGTTGACTGATAGATATAAACAAGTTCTCAAGAGAGTTCGTTAAATGGTTGATACACAGCACTTTGGCTTTTAGCTCAGTTGGTTAGAGCAACAGACTCATAATCTGGAGGTCCCAGGTTCAAGCCCTGGATGGCCCACATGAAGAAAGGCGTCAACTGCACGGACTAAGCAGTTGACGCCTTTCTTCGTTTAAACGCAGCAAGTATGGCGCGCCGGGAGGAAGCGAAGGCAAGTGCATAACGACGCTTGGCCATACTTGCAAATATGCAACTAAAACTTACATGATTCATGCCTGCAAAGCGGCAGGTATCGTTTTGCATTGCGAAACGGCACATATCGCAACGCAAAACGGTGCATTCGGCCTGCCCAAACGGCACGTTTCAGAGGGCAAAACGGCGCATTCCGCATCTTTCTGACAGTCAGCCTGTTATACAAAACCGCAACTTTGGCCGGCTTTAACTTAAAAACGTTAAAACCAAATCGGTCATTAGAATCCAAAACGATTCCATTCTATTGCCGTGCAGATTGGCTGCCTGTAGACGGCACTATAGTAGAGACGCGGCGCGCCGCGTCTCCATGTCGGAACGAAGAGCCGCACATCCATGCCGGAACGAAGCGGATGGCAAGATGACGGCAAGGCAAGCGGCAGAGCCAAACTCAGCCGAGGAGCTGCTCTATGTCCTTCTGCGGCAGGATGCAGATGATGGCCTTGCCATCGGGCGTATAGTTTACGTTGGAACAGGCAAACAACTCGTTGACCAAGCTCTCCATGCCAACATTGTCGAGCACCTGGCCCTCGGGGATGGCCGCCGAGCGCGCCATGCTCAAGGCGAGCGACTTGTTGATGGCATCCATCGAGGCCGAAGAGCACTCTGAGGCATCGGCCACCATGGTGCGCAGCAGGGCTACGCAGTCTACGCCGTCAAGCCCGGCAGGCACCCCATTGACGGCATAGCTGTTCTGGCCGAGGTCGGTAAGGTCGAAGCCCATGGCCTCAAGCTCCGGCAGCACCTTGGCAAGCACCACGGCGTCTGACGGGGCAAACTGCACCACCTCGGGGAAGAGCACACGCTGCGTGGCGGCCGTGCGCTGGGCAAGCTGCGCCAGGCACCGCTCGTAACGTATGCGCAGGTCGGCACGGTGCTGGTCGATGATCATCAGTCCCGACTTTACCGCCGTCATTATGTAGCGGCCCTTGTACTGGTAGTGGGCTGGCGACTTGTCGGTTGGCGGCGCCGCCGGTGCCTCTGCGGGTGGCAGTGGAGTCTCCTCCTCGCCGCCGGAAGCCGCCGGGCCAAACATATCGGCAGGCTCGGCCGGCACGTCGGGCTGCAGCCCGGCGTAGAGCTGCTCCCATCCCCCGGTGGCCTTGGGACGCGCGGCCTGCGATGGCTTGAAAGGATTGTAAGCCGGATTGAAGTCAACCGACGGCAGCACCGCATCGTTGCGCTGGTCGAATACGGGTATGTCAGGCCGCCCCTCGGTGTCGAAATCTATCGTGGGTACCTCGCAGAACCGGCCTATCGAGTCCTTTACGGCTGCGGTCAGGATTTGCCATACGGCCTGCTCGTTCTCAAACTTTATCTCGGTTTTCGTCGGGTGGATGTTCACATCGATGTTGGCCGGGTCTACCGTAATGTAGATGAAGTAAGGCACCTGCATGCCCACGGCCACGAGACGGTCGAAAGCGTTCATCACGGCCTTGTGGAAATACGGGTGCTTCATGTAGCGTCCATTGACGAAGAAGTACTCGTGCAACCCTTTCTTGCGCGCCGACTCGGGCTTGCCCACGAAGCCGGTAATGCGGCAGAGGGCCGTGTCTACGTCGATAGGCAGCAAGTCGGCGGCCATGCGGCGGCCAAAAACGTCGGTGATGCGCTGTAGCAGGGTGCCGGCCTTGAGCGACATCATCTCGGTGTCATTGTTGTGGAGCGTGAAGTGGATGTGGGGATAAACGAGCACTATGCGCTCGAATGCGGCCACGATGTTGCCAAGCTCGGTGGCGTTGGTCTTGAGGAACTTGCGCCGCGCCGGCACATTGAAGAAGAGGTTTTCCACGAGGAAGTTGCTGCCCTCGGGGCAGGCCACAGGCTCCTGGCCCAGCACCCGCGAGCCCGAGATTCTGAGGTGGGTGCCTATCTCGCTGCCGCGCAGGCGCGTCTTAAGCTCCACCTGCGCCACGGCGGCTATCGAAGCCAGGGCCTCGCCACGGAAACCCATGGTGTGGAGGGCAAATAGGTCGTCGGCCTTGCGGATCTTCGACGTGGCGTGGCGCTCAAAGGAAAGGCGCGCGTCGGTCTCCGACATACCCCCGCCATTGTCTATCACCTGTATCGAAGTGCGCCCGGCATCCACCACGAGCACGTTGATGGTAGTGGCTCCGGCGTCAACCGCGTTCTCTACAAGTTCCTTTATCACCGAAGCCGGGCGCTGTATCACCTCGCCTGCGGCTATCTGGTTGGCCACCGAGTCGGGCAGCAATTGTATTATGTCACTCATCGTTTTGTTCCTTTCATCGTTTTATAGAGCTGCGCAAAGCCCGCAGCGGGGCGCAGCATGCATCCTTGCATTTCAGCCTTTCCGTCCTCTTGCCCTCAAAGAAGGTAGCGCAGGAGGGCAAGCAAGGCTATGAGGATAAATACAAGGATGGCCGTGTGGAGTTGTCCGCGGCCTGCGCTGCCGCCCCGGGCGGAAGTGCGGCGGCGACGGGCGGATGTAGTGAACGCCCCGCGAAGGCGGGCGGCACTGCCACTGCCGTCTGTCGGCGCCATGCCAAGCTCTCGGCGCGCGCGCTCCTCAATGTCGCGCAAGCGCGCTCGCCGCTCGTCGTAATAAATGTATTTATGGTTAAAGCCGCGAGGCTTGGGCATACGGAAAAAGTTCATTGCCCGGCCTCCCGCTTCCTTGCCGCAGCAGCCGACGGCACCCCGGGCGCGGCGGCTGCGCCAGCACCATCACCTCCTAAAGCATTGCCCTCATCAGACTTGGCATCCTTTGCGCCTTCGGGAGCTGCGGCATGCACGCTATCGGCGGCCTGGAGCAAAGGCTGGGCAGGAGCGGTCGGCGCAGCAAGGGAAACGGAGTCGGGCGCTGACTGCCCGCCGGTTTTGCCCAAAGACAATGTGTCGGACTGCCCCGAGCGCAAAGAATCGGGCGACGCGCCCAGCGTGTCGGAATCGGCGTAGAACGACTTTATGAGCGCAGCCTTGGCCGAGCCACGTGACTGCTCGCGCACTACCGGCACCGAGTCGGCCGCCGACGGGCTGCCGCCAAGGTGCTGCAGCGGTGCCTCCTTGCGCTTGACCACCTTCAACTCGGTGCCTGCCTTCTTGCCGCGCCAGTTGAAGATGTCGTCCTTGTTGAGCGGACGCACATAGTCGAACCAAGCATAATTAGGCAGGAAACGCTTCACCGGCGGAATTTGCGACATGGGGTAGAGCGTGCCTTCAGCCTTTGGCATCCACACTTTCTTCATCTTCCTGTTCTCTATGAACACCTTTAGCTGTGTGGTCTCCGTGTAGTTCAGGCCAATGAGCGAGCTGTCGCTGTCGTCAACGGGGTAGTACACTACAAGCACGTTGTCGTTGGCGTCGGCCTCATATATCTCGCCATCGCGGAAGAAAGCGAACATCTCGTCGGACGCCACCTGGTTGAAGTTAACCGAGTCGGGCAGCTGCTCCACCGAGAGAGCCTGCCCGATGACGTGGGCGCGGTTGATGGTGGAGTCTTTCATGTAGACCTTTATCACCTCGCCGAGCAGCTGCTGGCTGTTGTTCCACACGATGGGGTCGCGGTACATGGTGAGGCAGGAGTCCTTACTATTGTAGACGAGCGAGTCGCACACGGCCTGCACGTCCACGCGGTAGGCCCTCACCTTGTTGTAGGCGTGAATCTTGCGGTAGGCGGAATCGGTGTCGATGTTGTACGTAAATATCTTGAACGTGTCGGCGTGCATATAGAGCGAGTCTTTCTGCGAGTAGTCGATGGCCACCGCCCGCTTCGTAGCCATGCCGTAGCCGGTGTTTTCGTTGTACCAGTAATAGTCGCACGTCATCATGTTCTTGTTCAAGGAGTCGATGTAGACCACATTATCGAAAGCCTCGCTCGTGCCGGCGTTGCTGTCGTAGAACACGCTGTCGCCCACCATCCGCTTGCCCTTGTCGGTCATCACCGAGCGGGCATAGAGCCTCGCGCGGTCGTGATTGGTGTCGTAATAGCCGTCTTCGGTGTAGATGTGGCTGCTATTCGAAGTGATGTCCGACGGCCCCACGGCGTGTGCTACCGACGTTCCGGTATCGTAATAAAGCGTGTCACTGGTGAGGAAGAACTTCTTGTTGCGCAACTGCACATCGAAGTTGAACACCGCCTCCTTTGTCTCCGTGTAATACTCGCCCCAGTCTGAGGTAAGCTCGTTGTTGTTGTCAACGAGCTTTCCGCCCTCGAAGAAATAGCCAACGTTGTATAACCGGTCGAAATTAAGGCTGTCGGTATAGAGCGTTGCCTTGCGGTGCTTCAGCACAACGTTGTAGCGCGCCTCGGCCATTTGCTCGTTGCCATCGTAAAAGGCGTAGTCGCTG
Source organism: uncultured Prevotella sp. (assembly GCA_944320105.1). Taxonomy (GTDB): domain Bacteria; phylum Bacteroidota; class Bacteroidia; order Bacteroidales; family Bacteroidaceae; genus Prevotella. The sequence goes on from CALUGA010000032.1 coordinate 5,970, forward strand.
AAGAGCGAGAGCGTGTCGCCCTGGTACATCTTTACGTGGCCGAAAGCCTCGAACGAGTTTGAGGCTTCGTAGAAATGGGCACTGTCGCAGTAGAGCGTGGCCCCCTTGTGGCGGAAGGCCACGTTGCCGTTGAGAATCTGCGCCTCGGGGTTCTTGAAGCGGTCATAGTGCAGCACGTCGGCATGGAGCAAGTACACGCGGGTGTCATCATCCGCCGCCCGCGCCTTGCGCTGGCCTGCGGGCTGCACCGAGCGGGCCACACATAGCCCAAACAGGCATAGAACCAAGGCTATGGTGGTTCTATGCCCGCTGAGCAACTTAGCCGCAATTGATTTCTTGGTCATCTAATCCAGCCTTGATATTCAAACTTGCAGTCCTTGTACCTGTCGTTTATCCGCACGTAGGTGCTCTTTATCTTGCCCACCACCCACTCGTGCAGCTTCTCCTGCTTGCGCTTGCCGAGCACTACCTCCTGCATCACCTGGAAGTCTTCGGTGATGGTGGCCTTGTGGCCCTCTACGCGGTTCTTGAGCTTCACGATGGCGCAAACGGTCTTGCCCCGCTTGTTGATCATGCGGAAAGGAGCCGATACTTGGCCCACCTTCATGGTGTCAACGACCTTTCCCACCTCAGCCGGCAAGTCCTGCATCTGAAACCTTGAGGTGCGCATGCCGTCGGTGACGTTCGACATGAGGCCGTGGTTGTTGCGCGTGTCCTTGTCGTCGGAAATCACCGTAGCGCCGTCCTCAAAGGTGAACACCCCGTTAACGATGTCGGTGCGGATGGAGTCGAGACGGAGCAAAGCCTCGTCGACGGACTTCTCCGAGATGCGTGGCTTGAGCAGGATGTGGCGCACGTTGACCTTGTCGCCGCGCTTGTCGATGAGCTGTATGATGTGGTAGCCGAACTCAGACTCAACGATTTTCGACACTTTCTTGGGGTCAGTGAGGTTGAAGGCCACGTTGGCAAACGCCGGGTCGAGCGTTCCGCGGCCGGTGAAGCCAATCTCGCCGCCGGCCCTCGCCGACCCCGGGTCTTCGGAATAGAGGCGCGCCAAGGTAGCGAAAGACGTCTCGCCCTTGTTCACCCTGTCGGTAAACGAGCGCAGCTCTTCCTTCACCCTGTTTATCTCCTCCTGCTCTATACGGGGTGTCTGGGTAAGGATTTGCACCTCCACCTCGGTGGGAACGAAAGGTATGCTGTCCTGCGGCAAGTCCTTGAAGTAGCGCCTCACCTCGCCCGGAGTGACCTTTATGTCCTCCACCAGCTTCTCGCGCATCCTCTGGGTGGTCATCTGGTCGTGCACAACGTCGTGCAACTCGTTGCGTATCTGCGTGATGCTCTGCTTCTTATATTCCTCGAGCTTCTCCCTCGAACCGGCCTGCTGGATCCAGAAATCGACGTAATTGTCTACCTGCCCCTGCACTTCGGCCTCCGTCACCTCAACGCTGTCAATCACCGCCTGGTGCAGGAAAAGCTTCTGCACGGCCAGCTGTTCGGGGATAACGCAGTCGGGGTCGCCGTTCCAGCGCGTGCCTTCCTGCGCGGCCTGCAGGCGCATAGCCTCGACTTCCGACTTGAGTATAGGCTCGTCGCCTACCACCCATATCACCTCGTCCACGACATTGGCGCCTGTGGAGTCGGCCTTGGACTGAGCCATGCCGGGCGCAGCCGCCAAGAAAGCAGCCGCCGCCAAAATGGCCGAGAAGAACTTGCCTTGCTTCATCATTTGCTACTTATGATTGTTTACCGTTGCCAACACATCCTTGTTAACCTCCACGGCATACTTCCGCCGCAAGCCGGCCACCCACTCCTTTTCAAGGAAATCCTGGTAGTCGGCAGTAACAAGGCCTATCACGTCGGTGTAATCCTCAGGCCCTTTCTTGAGCAGCTTGCCGTAAACGGCATCGATAGGATAATCCTTCATCGGGGCGACAACAGTGTCTTTCTTGAACACCTCGCGGTCGATGAGGGCATTGTCGCCCTTCTTGAAGATGCCCTTCTCCACTCGGATGCGCAGCACCGAGTCGCTGTTGAACGTGGTGCGCAGTGCCTCGGCCCACTCGCCGAAAGGCAAGTCCTTTACGCAATCCCTTACAGCCTTTACGTCGGAGTCTACCTTAACGTGGTAGGCCATGCCTTTGTAGCGCGGCTCCGACCATGCGTACTTCTTCTTGTTCTTCTTGAAGAAAGCCTCAAGGCCGGCCGAGTCCTTGGCAGCCTTGTCCCATACGGTGCGGTTGCTTATCTCATAGAGCAGCAGGCCGTCGTGGTATTCGCGTATGAGGTTCTTCAGGTCAGGGTCGAGAGCCATGAGCGAGTCGGCCCTTTGCGCCAGCACGTCCTCGCGCGTGAGCTTGCCGCCGGAGCGCGCCGCTATGGTGTCGATGCGCGCGCGGGCTATGCGCTCCCTAAGGTTGCGCTGCTCGATGAAGCGCATGAGGCTTGCGCGCAGGGTATCGTAAGGCTCCAGTTGCTTGTGGCCCTTCATGAGTATGATGTGGTATCCGGCGGGCGAGAGGAACGGTTCGCTCATCTCGCCGTCCTTAAGGGCGTAAGCCTGGTCTTCAAACTCCTTCAGCGTTTGGTTAGGCCCGATCCACGGCAGCAAGCCGCCGTTGGCGGCCGAACCCGGGTCTTGCGACACGCGCTTGGCCATCTCGGCGAAGTCGGCGCCGCCCTTGAGGGCGTTGTAAACCGAGTCGATGCGCTCCTTGGCCTTCTGCTGCTCCTCGGGAGTGGCCTTTTGGCCAAGGTACAAGAATATGTGGGCAGGCCTCACCAGCCCCCTCGGCCCAATGGCCAGCTTAGTGTTGTCGTAGATGCGGTGGGCCTCGGCCTCAACGTCGGCGTCGGTGACGAAGCTCGGGCGCACCTGCTGGTCGCGGTACTGGGCAAACTCCTTCTTGAAAGACGTGAGCGTGTCGAGCTTGGCGTCGATGGCGGCGGCCACCTTGAGCTTGTAGTTTATGAACAGGTCTACATACTCCTCTACCGTCTTCTTGTCTATCACGCCCTCGGCGTTGTTCTTGTTGTAAGAATACTCAAACTCCGACCTCGACACGGGCTGGCCGTTGATGGTCATCACCGTAGGGTCATCCTGTGCGGTTGCCGCCCCGGCTCCCAGGAGCAGGGCGGCAATCATCAGTGCTTTCCTCATTCTGCTTATGCGTGTGAACTTAATCGTTTGGTCTCGAATAGTTAGGAGCCTCGCTCGTAATGGCAATGTCGTGGGGATGGCTCTCCAGCACTCCGGCGTTGGTGATGCGCGTGAACTTGGCGTCGTGCAGGCGCTCTATGTCGGCTGCGCCGCAGTAGCCCATGCCCGAGCGCAGTCCGCCCACGAGCTGGTAGATAACCTCCTGCACGGTTCCCTTGTAAGGCACGCGGCCTGCGATGCCCTCCGGCACGAGCTTCTTCACGTCCTTGGTGTCGCTCTGGAAGTAGCGGTCCTTAGAGCCGTTCTTCTGCTCCATGGCCTCGAGCGAGCCCATGCCGCGGTAGCTCTTGAACTTGCGGCCGTTGAAGATGATGGTTTCGCCGGGGCTTTCCTCGGTGCCGGCCACGAGCGAGCCAATCATGACCGAGCTGCCACCTGCGGCGAGAGCCTTCACGATGTCGCCCGAATAGCGCAGTCCGCCATCGGCGATGAGTGGCACGTCGGTGCCTTTGAGCGCGCTGTAAACGTCGTAGACGGCCGACAGCTGCGGCACACCCACTCCGGCCACTACGCGCGTGGTGCAGATGGAGCCGGGGCCGATGCCCACCTTAACGGCGTCGGCGCCGTTGTCAACGAGCAGCTTGGCAGCCGCGCCCGTGGCCACGTTGCCCACCACGATGTCTACCTGCGGGAACGACTTCTTGGCCTCCACGAGCTTCTCAATCACGTACTTAGAGTGGCCGTGGGCAGTATCGATGACGATGGCGTCGGCACCTGCGTCAACGAGAGCCTGCATACGGTCGAGCGTGTCGACGGTTACGCCCACCCCTGCGGCCACGCGCAGGCGGCCCTTGTCGTCCTTGCAAGCCATGGGCTTGTCCTTGGCCTTGGTTATGTCCTTGTATGTTATCAGGCCCACGAGGTGGTTGTCCTTGTCCACCACGGGCAGCTTCTCAATCTTGTTCTCCTGCAGTATCTGCGCGGCGGCGGCCAGGTCGGTCTGCATGTGGGTGGTTACGAGGTTGTCCTTCGACATCACGTCGTCCACCTTGCGGTCCAGATGGCGCTCAAAGCGCAGGTCGCGGTTGGTGACGATGCCCACGAGATGGTTCTCCTCGTCCACCACGGGTATGCCGCCGATGTGGTATTCTGCCATCATGTCGAGCGCGTCCTTGACGGTTGAGCCGCGGCGTATCGTCACCGGGTCGTATATCATTCCGTTCTCGGCCCTCTTCACTATGGCCACCTGGCGGGCCTGCTCCTCTATGGTCATGTTCTTGTGAATGACACCTATTCCGCCCTCGCGCGCTATGGCAATGGCCATCTGCGACTCGGTCACGGTGTCCATCGCGGCCGTAACGAACGGCACGTTGAGTTCGATGTTACGCGAGAACCTGGTCTTCAGCTCCACTGTCTTTGGCAGCACATCTGAGTAAGCCGGGATTAAGAGGACGTCGTCGAATGTCAAGCCGTCCATAACGATTTTATCTGCAATAAATGATGACATACTGGATAGTTTAGAAATTATTGCGTGCAAATTTAGCACAAAAAATCCACATTTTTACAGCCCGGGCATTTTTTCTTTGCACGTTAACACGATTTAGGGTGGTTTAAAGGCGCGGTGAGCTTGGCGGGGCCTAGGCTCCGTCAAGCCGCACCGCTGGCGGGGCCAATGGCCTTGCGGCAACGGAGGCCAGTTTTCTGGCGTCACCTCACCACAAACTTGAACATGCCGGAGGCTCCTGCCGCACCGGCCTTTGCCACATAGACACCGGGGGCCAGGCCAGAAGCGTCAAAGACTATACGCGAGGCCCCGCCACTGCACCGGGCTACCACAGCCCCGGAAACAGAATATACTGTAAGGCCGTCCACAGCCCCGGCTGCCGTGGCAACTGCAAGCGAGCCAGACTGCGGGCCGTAGGAAAACGACAAAGGCGCATCTGCCAATCTGCACGTCGCCACCTGTCACCTTAACCGTGCCGGAAATGGCCTCCACCCCCCTGTTGACCACCGCCACAACGGCCTGCTGCCCGGCCACAAGCGTTCTCGGCAACATGGTGGGCAGGCTGCCCACAACCACCAGTTTAGCGTCGTATGCAAACACCTCGGTCAGAGACACCCGGCGCAAACCTAACGAACTATGCTCGCCCGGAACAAAACCTATGCGGTAGCTCCCGGTCTGCTGCACGGTAAAATCCACCTCTTCATCAACAAAATCATCTTCGGTGTGAACCCCATCGCCGGCATCAACAAGCACCTGCCAACCGTCGAAGCCTGCTGTGCCGCCAATGCCACAAGCCACCTTATAGGTAGCCCACGGTATCATCGGCCCGGGATTCACCGGAGCCTTGAAGGTATAGCCCAGACGGTAAGTCTTTCCGGCCTCAAGGTGAATGCTTGGCGAAAACAGCGAGTCGAGCTCTCCATAGCAGCATGCCCCATCATCGGCACTGTAATTTTCGCCCCATCCGCAAAAGGTCCAGGCAGCACGCTGCTCTTCATCGGAGAATTCTACTGTGTATGGCAGGCCTGCCGAAGCAGTGCCTTCGCCTTGGCTGCCATCCGTGCCACCGTCATCTACAGCCGGAGCGGCATCAACATACTTCCACAAAGCATCGTGGCCTGCCACCGGGAATGACGCCAACGGCATTGTAGCCATCACCGCGGCGACGAAAAATGAAAAGTAACGTCCGCCCATAGTCATCAAAATTAAGTTAATAAATTGTTGTTTACAAAAACGATGCAAGCGCGCGCGAGGCAAACAAGTTTGCCTATTGCAAAGCGCAGCATATTTTCCCCAAAGATAAAAAAATATTTGCCTTGCATCCAAGAAAAGCAAGAGGAAATTGCCGGTTGGCATCCACAAAGGCTGGCCAAGGCAGCCATCGTCATTGCAGGAAAAGCCCTGGGCAGCCTTAAGCACAGCAAATATGTAAAAGAAAAGTCACGACAGCGGCACAGCCAAGGCAGTACTCACAACGCCCTGAATGCCAGACGGTTGCAGCCAAGGGGCTTTTTGCCTTGCCAAACATACCGTTTCGCGCAGCCAAACGGTGCATTTCGCAGTGCAAAACGGCCTGTTCGGCAAGGCGGGAAGGGGCGGGCGGGTAACTGAGAAGAGATTTGTAAAAAGCCTTTACCGCCTGCGGCGGCCACAGCCCGCCGAGGTTGAGCTGCCGTAGGTGCCTCGCGCCAGCGGCGCGCAAAAATGCCTTGCGCCTGCATACCGAACGCAGGCACAAGGCAGGACGCGGGCGCTTGGCCCAATGCGCAGGCGGAACTACAAAAAAGCGGGGCGCGCACCGGTGTGAGTCCGGTGCGCGCCCCGCTATTAGATTGATGCCGAGTGGCGGCCTGAGCCGCCTGTCAGTTGGCCATGTCGGATATGAACTTGATGCGCACGAGGCGTATCTCGTCCTCGGTGTAGTCCTCGCCCAGCTCGCGGATGGCGGTCTCAAGGTCGTCGGTTTCCGACTCCTTGAAGTACTCGTAGATGTCGTCCACGTGGTCTTCGTCCATCACCTCTTCGAGGAAATAGTCGATGTTGAGCTTCGTGCCGGAGTAGACGATGGCCTCCACCTCGTCGAGCATCTCGTCGAAGTCGATGCCCTTGGCGTTGGCAATGTCGTCGAGGGCTATCTGGCGGTCGATGCTCTGGATGATGCTCACCTTGAGCATCGACTTCTTTGCCACCGTGCGCACGCGCAGGTCGGCCTGCCGCACGATGTCGTTCTCCTTGCAGTAACGCTTTATGAGGTCTACAAACTCCTTAGCGTAGGGCTGCTTCACCTTGCCCTCGCCCACTCCCTGTATGTTCTTCAGCTCGTCGAGCGTCACGGGGTAGTCGGTGGCCATCTGCTCGATGGACACGTCTTGGAATATGACGTATGGCGGGCGGTCCATCTTCTTCGACACCTTCTTGCGCAAGTCCTTGAGCATTGCGCTGAGGGTTGGGTCGAGCGCGCTGGTGCCTCCGCCCGCGCCGTCGATTGAGGACTCGTCGTCCTCGTTGAACTCGTTGTCTTCTACTATCATAAATGATTCAGGTTTCTTCATGAAATTCTTTCCTTCGGGCGTTATCTTCAGCAGCCCGTAGTTCTCAACGTCCTTCTTCAGGTACCCGGCTATGAGAGCCTGGCGTATCAGCGGGTTCCAGATCTTCTCGCTGTCGTCGGCCCCCGAGCCGAACTCCTCGAGCAAATGGTGCTTGTGGGCCACCACCTCGTCGGTCTCACGGCCCACGATGAAGTCAATCACGTAGTCCGAACGGAAGTTCTCCTTGATGGCGGCGATGGCCTTCAGAGCCGTAAGCAACTGCTTGCCGGCCTCTATCTTCTTCTTAGGGTGCAGGCAGTTGTCGCAGTTGCCACAGTTGTCCTGCGTGTAGGTCTCGCCGAAGTAATGGAGCAGCATCTTGCGCCTGCACACCGAGGTTTCGGCGTAGGCCGCCGTCTCCTGCAGCAACTGGCGGCCTATGTCCTGCTCGGCCACGGGCTTGCCCTCCATGAACTTGTCGAGCTTCTGCAAGTCCTTGTACGAGTAGAAGGCTATGCAGAGGCCCTCGCCGCCGTCGCGGCCAGCGCGGCCCGTCTCCTGGTAATAGCCCTCAAGGCTCTTTGGTATGTCGTAGTGGATGACGAAGCGCACGTCGGGCTTGTCGATTCCCATGCCGAAGGCGATGGTGGCCACGATCACGTCTATCTGCTCCATGAGGAAGCCGTCCTGCGTCTTGGAGCGCGTGGCGGAATCCAGCCCGGCGTGGTATGCCGCCGCCTTGATGTCGTTGGCGCGGAGTATGGCGGCCAGCTCCTCTACCTTCTTGCGCGACAGGCAGTAGATGATGCCGCTCTTGCCCTGGTGCTGCTTTATGAACTTGATGATGTCCTTGTCCACATCCTTCGTCTTGGGCCTCACCTCGTAGTAGAGGTTGGGCCTGTTGAACGAGCTTTTGAACTCCTTTGCGTCCACGATGCCCAGGTTCTTCTTGATGTCCGAGCGCACCTTGTCGGTGGCGGTGGCCGTAAGCGCGATGACCGGGGCCTGCCCAATCTCGTTGATGATAGGGCGGATGCGTCGGTACTCGGGCCTGAAGTCGTGGCCCCACTCCGATATGCAGTGCGCCTCGTCGATGGCGTAGAACGATATCTTGACCGTCTTGAGGAACTCCACGTTGTCTTCCTTGGTAAGCGACTCGGGCGCAACGTAAAGGAGCTTGGTGCGCCCCTCGCGTATGTCGGCCTTCACCTGGTCGATTGCGGCCTTGTTCTGCGAGGAGTTCAGGTAGTGGGCCACGCCCTGCACTTCGCTGAGGTTGGTGATGACGTCGACCTGGTTCTTCATCAGCGCTATCAGCGGAGAGATGACTATGGCCGTGCCTTCCATCAAGAGCGAGGGCAGCTGGTAGCACAGCGACTTGCCGCCTCCCGTTGGCATGAGCACAAAAGTGTCGTTGCCATCAAGCACGTTGCGGATGATGGCCTCCTGGTCTCCCTTGAACTTGTCGAAGCCGAAATGCTTCTTGAGCGCTTCCGAAAGATTAACCTTGTCTGTCATATAATGGTATGGTTGTTGCGGCAGGGCCTTCCCCTGCCGCCGGGGTTATTCACTGTGCCGCGCGGGGTGGCCGCGTTGCCCGCCTGGTCATGAGGCCTGCTCGTGCAGGTGCGACTTGGCCAGCTGCTCCTTGGCGTAGTCGAGCGTCACCTCAAACTTCTTTGCGTCGGTCGAAGGCACCTCGAACATGGGGTCTCTCATGATGCTCTCCACGATGGAGCGCAGCCCCCTGGCGCCGAGCTTGTACTCCACGGCCTTGTCTACGATGAGCTTCAGAGCCTCGTCGCTGAACGTGAGCGTTATCCCGTCCATGGCGAAGAGCTTCACGTATTGCTTCACTATCGAGTTCTTAGGCTCGGTGAGGATGCGCGCCAGGGCCTCGCGGTCGAGCGGATTGAGGTAGGTAAGCACGGGCAGGCGGCCTATTATCTCTGGTATGAGGCCGAAAGCCTTGAGATCCTGCGGCAGGATGTACTGCATGAGGTCGCCCTTGTCTATCTTCCTTACGTTCTGCACCGAATCGTAGCCCACCACGTGCGTGTTGAGCCTCTGGGCTATCTTGCGCTCTATCCCGTCGAATGCGCCGCCGCAAACGAAGAGGATGTTGCGCGTGTCCACCTGCGTGTAGTCCTGGTCGGGGTGCTTCCGCCCGCCCTTGGGCGGCACGTTCACCACCGTTCCCTCAAGCAGTTTGAGCAGGCTTTGCTGCACTCCCTCGCCGCTGACGTCGCGCGTTATGGAGGGGTTGTCGCTCTTGCGGGCAATCTTGTCAATCTCGTCTATGAACACGATGCCACGCTCAGCGGCAGCCACGTTGTAGTCGGCCACCTGCAGCAGGCGCGAGAGTATGCTCTCCACGTCCTCGCCAACATAGCCCGCCTCGGTGAACACCGTGGCATCGACGATGGTGAACGGCACATCGAGCAGCTTGGCTATGGTGCGCGCCAGGAGCGTCTTGCCCGTACCGGTGCTGCCCACCATGATGATGTTGCTCTTCTCAATTTCCACCCCTGTGGGGTCGTCGGGCTGCTGCAGACGCTTGTAATGGTTGTACACAGCCACCGCGAGGGTGCGCTTGGCCTCGTCCTGGCCAATCACGTATTCATCGAGGTAAGCCTTTATGTCCTTTGGCTTGGGTATCTCCTTGAGCTGGAACTTCTCCTCCTTGCGCGCCTGCTTGCGTACAAGCCCGGCGGTCTCCACTATGTGGTAAGCCTGCTGGGCGCACTCGTTGCAGATGTATCCGCTGAGGCCGGTTATCATCAGCTCCACCTCTTTCTCGCCCCTTCCGCAGAAGTTGCACACTTTCTTCATTTCGCGTCGCCTCCGTTGTCAGTCTGATCGGCCTGCGCCGGTGCAGGCTTCACGTCGTTGTTTCTCTTCAGCACCCGGTCTATCATGCCATACTCGCGGGCCTCCTCGGCCGTCATCCAGTAGTTTCGGTCGGAGTCTTTCCACACTTTTTCGTATGGAGTGTGCGAGTGTTCGGATATGATGGTGTAAAGCTCTTTCTTGAACTTCATTATCTCCTTGGCCTCAATCTCAATGTCTGAAGCCTGGCCCTGCACCCCGCCGAGCGGCTGGTGAATCATCACGCGGCTGTGGGTGAGCGCCGAGCGCTTGCCCTCTGTGCCTGCCACGAGGAGCACGGCGGCCATGGAGGCGGCCATCCCGGTGCAGATGGTGGCCACGTCGCTGCTTATGAACTGCATGGTGTCGTAGATGCCGAGACCTGCGGTGACGCTTCCGCCCGGCGAGTTGATGTATATCGAGATGTCCTTGCCTGGGTCTACGGAGTCGAGGTATAGCAACTGGGCCTGTATGGTGTTGGCCGTGTAGTCATCGATTGGCGTTCCGAGGAAGATGATGCGGTCCATCATCAGCCTTGAGAACACGTCCATCTGCGTGACGTTGAGCTGGCGTTCCTCGAGGATATATGGGTTGAGATACTGCGACTGCACGCTCATCACGTCATCGAGCGCTTGGCCGTTGATTCCCAAATGCCGCGTGGCATATTTCCTGAAGTCGTTCATATATATAATATAATGTATATTGTTGTTGTTGGGATGTTGGGAACGAAAAAAGAAGGCCATCGACCTTATTTGTTTGTTCCGTGGAACAAAGTTAATAAAAAAAAGTCGATAACCTTCTTGCCAGAGGGCTTTTTTTTCAAAAAAAGCCTTATTTTTCCTGCATCATCTTGTTGAAGTCGTCAAGCGATATGCTTTTCCTGTTCAGTTTCACCTTGCCCTTGAGCGCGGCGATGAGCTTCACGTCAACGGCGCGGTTCACGAGGTTGTCTATGTTCTTGCGTTCCTTGAGCATGTCGGTGGCAAACTTCTCGATGTATTCCTCAGGCACGTTTGACATGCCATACTGCGCAAACTGTATGCGGGCCATCTCCTTTGCCACGTCCTTTATGTCGTCGTCGCCCACCTTTATGGCGTTGGCCTCAACGAGCTGCTCCTCAATGAGGTGCCACTTCAGCTCCTTAATGCTTGCCTCGTAGTTGTCGTCAACGAACTGCTGGCCGCGCTCCTTGTTGTTGTTGAGCATGATGCGCTTGAGCAGTGTGTCGGGGAACTGCAGCTCGCCCACCTTGTCCTCCATGTACTTGCGCACATCCTGCAGGAACTTGTAGTCGGAGTCGGCCTCAAGCTGCGACTTTATTCCGTCGGCAATCTTCTGGCGGAACTCCTCCTCGCTCTTCACTGCGTCCTTGCCGAACACTCCGTCGAAGAGTTCCTGGTTCACCTCTGCCTTCACAAAGCGCTGCACCTCGGTCACGAGGTAGGTAAAGTCAGACTCCAGCGCGGCGGCCTTCTCCTTGTCGATCTTCAGCAGCGATGTTACCTCGGCGTCGTTGTCGGGGTAAGCCTTCTTGGGGTTGAACGTGATTACGCTGCCCACCTTGGCTCCGTCGAAGAGCTTCTTCTGGTCGTCCACCTTTATGTATTCGGGCATGAGCACTGCGCCCTCAACCACGATTCCGCCCTCCTTGGCGTTGCCGTCGGCGTCAAGTTCGCGCAGGTCGCCCTTCAGCATATCGTTCTTCTCGGCGTCGTAGTCGTCCACCTTGTCGTAGTGGCCGGCGCGCGAGGCGAACATATCCACCTGGCGGCTCACCAGCTCGTCGCCCACCTCGATGTCGTAGTAGTCCACGGTGTCGGCCTCGCCAAGCTCAGCCTTGAACTCCGGCGCCACGGCTATGTCGAACACGAACTCGTAGGGGCCGTCGGCCTTGAAGTCAACGGGTTTCTGCTTCTCCTCGTTCGACATCGGCTCGCCGAGCATCTGTATCTTGTTCTCGCGCACGTACTCGTAAATCTTCTCGCCTATCAGCTTGTTCACCACGTCCGCCTTCACGGCCTCGCCATACTGGCGCTTTATCAGGCCCATGGGCACCATGCCCGGGCGGAATCCCGGCATGTTAGCCTTCTTGCGGTAATCCTTCAGCTGCTTCTCTACATCTTTTTCATAGTCCTCCTTCTCAAGGGTCAGCGTGAGCAGGCCATTGACTTTGTCGGGGTTTTCGAATGAAATGTTCATCTCTATCGTATTTGTATTTGTTAATGTTCAAAATGCAAGTTGCAAAATTACGGAGAAAAGGTGTAACAGCCTAACGATTACGGATTTTTAACTAATGCGGCATACGTTGCACGGTGCCTTGTCACTTCGCCCACTTGGCTGAGCAGAGCTTGCCGTCCACGGTTGTAGTAAACGTGTATACGCCTGATGGCAACTCGGCCACGCCTATGCTCCCCTCGCTGCCGATTATCGTGCCTTTCTTAATATAGGCGGAGTTACCCACACCTTGTATCAAGTAAGACCTTTCTACGCCAACAGGCAGCGGTGGGTCAATCTTGAAGCGGATAGAATTGTCAATTAGCCACAGGCGCAACCCGCCATTGGAAGCAGACGCGGATTCTCCCGTCAAGTCTATTGTCAGCGGGTTGCCCATCACTTCGCCGTTGTCGTTGTAATATGTAAGCCTGAACGTCGACGGATACCTCTTGTTCATGTACGCGATGAAACTTCCGTCGTTGGGGTCAACAAAATATGTATAAGGGACAGGATAGTCTGCGTCAGTTTGTTCAACAAGGACATCCTTGCACCCCTCTGTGTTCTTGAAGCCTATTTCCACATCTACAAACACATCCTCGGCTGTAGGAATGGCGATAGTGTTAGGCCTGCGGGAAGCATTTGCCAGCATGGGACTTGTGGAGTAGCTGTTCATCGAAGCCTCCGGCTTCTGCGGCGGGAAGTCGTACAAGCGTTAATTCACAAAGCGATTGTAATATTGCCCACCAATGCTTGGCTGTAAGGTAACTTCCTTTATCCTAAGATACCCATCGCTCGTCCTCGCATAGTTTGCTGCGGTACTCAACTCCCCATAACTTGAGAAAGCCTTCCATGTACCGTCTCCCATGAGCACAGACCTGCCCCCACCCGCAGACTCCATATGGCTCGAAATATAGTCTGCCACATCGCCTTGCTCATCGTATGGAATCTCTTGCAAAGGAGCTTGGCTTTTGCCACTCATGCTGTTCTGGCCTTGATATGCAATGACATCAGATGTTGAAGAACAGTCAACGTATGTGGATCCTCCCATCCCTGTCGCAACTCCGAAATGCCAAATGCACAAGCAAAAGAAGCCCTGGATCGTTTCGCCTATATACCTTATAACACAGGCTTGGGAACGACTATCGGACTCTCGTCAACAGCATATACTCCAGCTGTTGTTCCTTGTGCGCACAATGTGGCTGACATGCAGCACATCAGTGCCAACGTAATGATTTGTTTCATGGTTACTTAATTAATATTTTACGTACAAACCCTTCCCCTTCTCTCTCTTTCTGTATTCTTAATAAGTAGAAGCCTTTTGGCAACGGGATACTGACACTGCACTCATGGACGACATCCGAAAAATACACCTTGCCCCCTAACCCTACGACTGCGACATTGCCTAATGGCACATCAGACGATATGTTACAAACGCCGTTGCCTATCGATATGGCTACATTATCTTCTGCAGCCTTGGTTATTGATGTAGTTGATGCCTCCCAGTCTGGCGTTACCCAGTCCGTTCCGCTCCACCCATAGTCATTTGCCACCTCAAAGAGGAAACTGCTACCATAATACACATAATAGCTCACAGTGCTTGGGAGCTTATCTGGAGAATCGAAAAAGTCATAACGTACAAATGTCGGCGGCGTTGCCCCATTGTCTCTGACAGTCGACAACGCAAGGTCAAATTCACTTCCGTCATATTCTATGGTCACCAACGCACTGTAAAACGGATTGTCTCCATCAATGCATGTTTCATCGTAAGCTATCGACTTTATCTCCAACGTCGGCGTTGGCGGCAACACATCCAACTTTAATTGAAGCGTATGTTCAACACTTTCCCAACCCGACGAGACTCTGCATACAATCGCAATGGTGTCGCTCATAGACATCGAGACTTCATAATCTCCAATATAACACCCATTGCCAAACGTAACGCCCCACATCTGTGGTTTTACCCTGAAAGCCGCAAAAGACGAATTATAGCTCAGCCCGTACTCAGTCAACAGCTCCGGATGGCCAGACCGGTGGCACTGCGCCCACCACGAGACATTCAGATTGCCAATGTCCACAGGCTTTCCATTGTCATCCGCAAGAAAGAACCGACAGCTATCATTGTCCTCGGCTATGGCCGAGCCTTGAGACATACGGCCATTAACGACAGCCGCCACATGAAGTTTCCTGATGCTGTCAACCGTAATCTCTGCACCAACAGCACTATTGGCTGACGCACAAAGAGTCGCAAGCAACACTATCGCACGATATATTTTTCCCATGACTCATTGTTTTGTCTATTCTTCACAATATATATGCCTGTTGGCAAAGTGTCCAAGCCTCCATCCGCTACGTTAATCTTTGCGCCACCCAAAGTGTATATTTCATGCTGGCCATCATCAAGTTCCGCTATCGAAGACACCTTTGTCACTGTCTGTCTTTTCTTTCCATTATCCATGTCATCATACGTACCTACGTACAATGCCCTGGCGGTAGTGCCATAACTGTTTGTCAGGTAAAGCTCTATCATGGCCGGGCCATATTTATATACCCTCGGAGAGTGTATCGTTGGGGCCAACCCACAATTCACGCATGAGCCATAATTGTCGCAAACCGCCGCATATCCACCAGTGGCACCAGCATAGTCCAGATCCACATCAAACGTATAATAATTTGCGTCAGCCTCAACAACATTATGTATTTCATATCCACGGAAATAAAGGTAGCTCTTTTCCACCTACAGACAACTTCAAGCCCCCTTTCAAGAAGCTCTCTATTTCATCACTGGTTCCACGCAAAGCCATTGAGCCAAGCGTCTTTTGGCCATTCGTCACCATGTTGTCAAAGGCGGAGGCCATGCGTTGTATTGCAAAGTTAAACCTGCCATCCCTTATGGCAACACTCGTTCCAAACCCCAGCACATGGGCGATGTGCCTCTGCAAGGCCGTTGTCATGTTGTCATATCCATAAGGGCCTTGGTCGTATGCCCACGAAGAATCCCATGCTATATATGGGTTAATCTCTATTATACCAGCTTCAAGTAGTTTCCCTCGCCCTTGATAATACAAGCTCGACGGTATCGACATCCTCGCAGCTCCCCTTGAATACTTCACTGTAGTTTTTATCTCCACATCCGGGGATATCTGGTCATTAAACATAAACGTAATGGATATGGGATCCGTTATTTCCACCTTGCTTTCCCAGCAATCCATGGCCATGCGTATGCAATGAAGAATACCCTCACTTTTATACCCGTAAGGATCATTTACAACAGCCAAGAACTTCTTTTCCCTCGACCAAATTGTATCATTTGCTCCACTTTCAGCCATGACATTCCTGGTGGCAACGGGATGTCGAAGCATTTGGGTGAAAGCATCCACACTATCCACATACACCACCTCGCCGGTTTCCTCATCCTGTGCCATGGCAGGCACTGCGATGAAAGCAAAAATCAATAGCAACAAAAACATTTTGTGTTTCATAATCAACCCTCCGTTTCTTTTAATTTAGCACAGCACAAATATACGGAATTTTACCTACCAATGGTTCTTTGCAATATATATATTTACCCGTTGGCGGAATTAAGATGACCAGATAAACATGAGTAAAAAGTTGCGCATATCGTTGATTTTTAGTAACTTA
>CALUGA010000033.1 GCA_944320105.1 uncultured Prevotella sp.
ATGAACGGTATTTTAAATTGAGGCTATATGCACTACATGATTGCCGTATCACTCGAAATGTCGGATGAACCATATATCCTTACATATACCCCGCTGCAAACAACAAGGCCCGTTTGGCATTCCCAAACGGGCCTTATTGCATCCTCAAACGGCCGCTTTCGCACCCTCAAACGGGCTGTTTTGCAAGGCAATCTCGTAGTTATGCTTAACTGCTTGTGGGTCAGATGGTTACGAAAATTGCGCCCTTTGGGCAAAAATCCTTACAAAAGGACCGGTGCGCGGGCCTGCGTCAGCGCGTTAGCGAGAACTTGAGGCTCAGGCCGAAGTCCTGCGTGGTAGTGGGATAACTGCTGCTTGCGAGCAGCGGGGTGTTGGTCTGGCGGTCGTAGTAGGCGCTGAGGGTGAGCAGGCGCGACAGGGTGTAGTCGGCTGCAAACGAGAGCTTGAACGCGGAGTTGCCGCTGCTGGCCGAGCTGGTGACGGTGGCTATGTCGCGGGTGATGCTGGCCTGCTTGCGGAAAGATATGTCGAGGCGCAGGTTGAGGTCGTGGTTCACGCCGCTGCCGCGCGTTCGCGTGGTGGTGGCCTGCTTGGCGGCGGTGGCCTTGCTGCCTCCGCGCTGCGTCTTCTTTATCTTGCGCGAGGTGCTGCTGCCAAAGAGGTTGAAGTTGCTTATCTTGTAGCCCAAGCCGATAACCCAGTCCTTGCTCAGTGCCTCGTTTATCTGTATGCTGGTCATGCTGAGGCTCAGCACGCGCGTGGTGCGGTACTCCACCTTGCAGGTGAGGTTGTTCTGTAGCGTGAAGTCGATGCCGAGCAGCGGCGAGAAAGCCTCGTTGATGCTCACCGTGCTCACGTTGTACATGCTGTTGGGGATGGGGTTGCCCGTTGTGGCGTCGGTGATGAAGCCGAGGCCGTCCATGTATTCGCGCCATGAGCTGTAGGTGGCGTAGCTTCCCACGGCAAACACGCTCTTGTAGGAGTGGTTGATGTTTACGCTCTTGAAGTGGTCGCGCATCCACGGCAGCTTGCCAAGGCCGCTGTACTTCAGCGTCCAGTTGGGCAGCATTCGCTTCAGGGCGGGGAATATGTCGAGCGATGAGCCTGCGCTGGAGGTGTAGGCCGAGAGGAAGGCGGGTATGAGCACGTCGGCGCTGTACTTGTTTACCTGCCCCAGCTCGGGGTTGTACTGCGCGCCGCCGAGGTTGATGCCGTTGGCGTCGGTGAGCCCCGAGGGGTAGCGTGCTCCGGCGTAGCGGGCCTGCACGCGCTGGCGGAAGCCGTCGAGCGAGGCGCAGAACTTCTCGAAGGTCTTTGAGTGGTAGCCATTGCTGGCGTCGCCCATGCCCTCGAAGGCGCCCTTGAGGCTTATCGTGGTCATGTTGAACGAGCCGCTCTGCGTCGTAGGCATGCCGTCGTACATATACTGTATGCTGCGCGACTTGTTCACAGTGCGGCTGGCGTTGAGGTCTATCTTGAGGTCGGGCAGCGGTTCGAGCGTCACGCGCACCTGCAGGTCTTCGCTGGCGTTGGTGCTCGCCGGGGTGGCCACGCTGTCGTTGCTTAGCAGCCACCCGTTGTCGTAGGCCTTCTGCAGGTAGCTGTCGCCCACGAAGCCGAAGGCGAAGTCGAGGCCCGGCGACATCGCGCCGCCCGTGCGCTGGCCCAGCATGTCGCCCACGTTAGGCATGAAGCCGGGCAGCGACATGGAGTACTGGTTGCGGTAGGATATGCCCACGTTGCGCACCATCATGAGGAAGCGGGCCGCATACTGGGCGGGCTTGTACCACCATTGCTCCTCGAGCGGCTCCTTGGGCGTTATGCTCAGCTTTATCTGCACGGTGTCGAGGTTGCGTATGAGTATCTTGTTGTCGTCTATCACCTTGTACTTCAGCTTGTATGGGCGGCCGTCCTTGGTGCGCGCCGTAACGCGCAGGCGGCGGCTCTTCTTGCCGTGGGCCACGGTTACGGTGGTGTCGGGCTTGAGCGTTATCTCGCGTTGGTAGGTGTTCTTGCCCAGCGGCAGCTTGCCGGCCTGCTTCTTGTCGGCTGCGGTCTGGGTGAGCAGGCTGTCCTTTGCGGTCTTCTGCGATATCGTGAGCGGGCGCGGCTTCCTCGCGGCCTTGGCTTTCTTGGGCTTTGGCTTGCCCACTTCCTCGTTGGCCTTCTTGAGGAAAGGCACGTGGTTGTAGAGCGTCTCCATGTTCAGTGTGGAGTTGATGTTGAGGTTGCGGTTGTTGCTTATGGTGTTGCCCAGCGATGTGCCGTCGTCAAGCTCGGTGCCGCGCACCCACGAGTAGGTGCCCGTATAGGAGGCATCGGCGTTGAGCCAGTCGAAGATGGGGAGCTTGTTGAGCGGCAATTGGTACGAGGCCGTGAACGTTTGCTGGTAGTCGAGCGGCGTTCCGAACTCGCGCAGGCTCTGCTTCACGGAGTCTTTCCACACGCGGTACTGGTCGGGGTAGAGGTCCTTGTTCACCGGGGTGTAGGGCTCTTCCACCTCGGCGTGTGTGGCCGACTGGAAGTTCATGTGCAGGTTCTTGGTCAGGTCCCAGCGCAGGGAGAACTCGCGGTTCCACAGGAACTGCGAGCTGAAGTTGAGCGGGAGCTGCGATGCGCCCATACTCTCCATGTCGCGCTCCTGCAGCTCGTAGTAGTTGCGCGTCAGCTCGGTGTTGAACGATATGTTCTGCGGCAGGTAGTTGAGCGCGAACGACTTTGGCAGGCTCAGCCACTTGCTCTTGCCCTTGAGCTTCTTGAACGGCTCGTATGCCTTGTAAACGGGCGTGTAGCTGTAGTTCATGCTCCCGCTCCACTCGTCTTCTTTCTCATATACGGTGGTCTCGCCGCTCGTGTAGCTGTGCGAGTGGCTGTAGCTGAAGGAGAAGTTGGCCGGGTCGTAGGGCATGGGATGGCGCTTGGTCTTGATGCCCACGCGCACATTGGAGAGCGAGAAGTTGGAGTTGGTGGTCTTGGTGACGGCTATCGACTCTATCGAGTCGCGCTCGTGCTCGTTTGCCGTGGCTTCGAGCGCGTCGTCAAGCTCCATGTCGGTGTCGAGCGGATTGTACTTGGGGCGCGTCTCTTCTTTCGTAACCGAGTAATAGAGGGGTATGCTCACGTTGGCCTTGTCGGGGAAGAACTTGCCCAGTTCGAGGTTGGCCGTGAAGCTGTAGGTCTTGTAGTCCTCGTTGGAACGCTCGGCTATGCCCTCTTCCAGGCCGCCGAAGCCGTCGGTCATCATCTTTCCCGTGAGGTCCACGGTGCCGAAGTCGGACAGCTGGAGGTTGAGCGCGCCCGACACGGCCCAGCCCCCCTTGTTGTTGAACTCAAGCAGGCGAAGCTCGTTTACCCACACCTCGCCCGACTTGGGCGAGCCGGATATGTTGCGCACTCCAACCATCATGGTCTGCACTTCGCCCAGCGAGGGGTTGCCCATTATGCTCACCTTGTTGTTTGGTCGGTCGCTGTCGTACTCAGAGTAGAGCGTGGTGTACGATGCGCCGCCCGCCGCCCGTGCTTGGTTGCGGGCTTTCTTGAGGGCGGTGAACACGCTCATGTCTATGTCGAGCATGTTGTCGGCGGGCCACACCTCGGCGCAGTCGGTCGACGAGTACTTGTCGTACTGGCCCTCGGGGGTGAGCTTCAGCGGTATCTCGTACTCGTAGTAGTTGTTCTTGTAGTCGCTACCGAGGCGTATGAACACGGCGAGCTGGTCGTCCTGCAGGTTGGTGGTGTTCTGCAGGAAGGCGTTGGCGTGGACGAACATCTGCAGCCGCTTGTACTGGCGGAGGTCGAGGCTGGTGTTCTTGTAGACCGCTTTCGACTCGTTGCGCGACAGGTTGTTGACCGTCATGCACAGCGCCTGCTCGTTGCTCTCGACCAGTTGCGGCTGCGAGGGGTCGGTTACTCGGCTTATGCCCGGGGGCAGCACGTAGTTCACTGGGCGGCGGTCGTTGTGCTCCTCAATGTTCACCGCGCTGGTTTCAAGCGTGCCGGTATTGGCCGATATGGCACCTCCCGCGCCCCCGAGGTCTTGCTCGTAGGTGCGCCACTCGCCGCGCACGAGGTCCAGGCTGCCGAAGCGCAGCACCACGGGGCGCTGGAAGTTGGTGAGGAACATGCGCATGAAGCGTATCGAAGTGAAGTCGTTTATGGAGCCTATGCGCTCTGCGTCGGCCGAGTTGAGGGGTATGCGGAACTTGTACCAGTGTACCGTTTCGCGCTCGCCGTTGCGCAGGTGGGCGGTATACTCGCGTATGTCGGTGAGGTAGTTGCGCCCTATGCTTGCCTCGTTGAGGTCTTCGGGGCGTATGCTCACCTTGTACTGGTAGTAGCGTTCGTACTCGTTGAGGGTGTAGTCTTGGTTTATGTCCTCCACGTCGGGTGAGGTCTTGTACGACGTGTCGTAGCTCTCGTTGTTGTTGTCGTTGTCGGGTGAGTTGCCCTGCGGGTTGTTAATGCGCTTGTAGCGGTCGAGTATTGATGTCTGCGCGGCGTCGAAGTCGGAGCCGCGGAAGTAGTGGTAGTCGTCGTTGGCGGGGTCTCTGGTCCATGCTTGGCGCAGGCTGTCGTTGGCCAGGGTCTGCACGAAGTTGTTGAATTCGGCGTAAGGCTCGAACGAACGCTCCTCTTCATCGTTAAGGCCATTGAAGCCAACGTCCTGCAGCGCGCGCGACCCCGAGGTGGTGGCGAAGGCATACGTTTGCGTGGCCTGCACCGGAATCTTGCCCCACTGCGTGGTGGTGAAGCTGCTGGTGCCGTCTACCGGCATTCCGCTCTCGTAGAACTTCTTGCCATCGTGCAGTATGTCCTCGCTCACCTCGCCGAGGTTTATGTAGAGGTCGCCGCCGTATGCGGAGGCGTCGCCCTGCTCGCGTGAGTATATGAAGGGGTCGAGCAGCCAGAACTCAATGTACTCTATGTTGGCCGTTTCGAAGTCGTTGGTGTCGAGCTTGCGCATCATGCCGCCCCACTTGCCTGCCGGGTTCTGCAGCGACCCGTCGGTGTTGAGGCTTGTGGAGAAGTTGTACGGGCCGCGTTCGGTGGGGTAGTATGCGAGGTTGAGCACGTCGAGGGTAGACGTGGCGCCGCTGTAGGTGCTTTGGTCGCGGTTGGGGTAAAGCTCGCTCACGTACACCTCGCGCACGTAGTGGTTGGAAAGCTGTTCGAGGTCGCTCTTTATGTGGTCGGGCGTTAGGGTGCTGCTTTGGTATGTGAAGAGCGGGTCGATGTTGTACCAGGCAAGGCGCGCGCGGTTGAAGCCGCTGGAGAGGCCCGTGCGGTCGTCGTGCTCGGGGAAGAGCGACGGTGTGCTTGAGAGGAACCACGACTTGGGGTCGGACACGTCGATGCCGCTTTTGGTGTTTTCGAAGTCGTCGATGTATGAAGCGTCGTCCTGCGTTCCGCCGGCCTGCCCGGCTATGAGCTGCGCGAACTCGCCGGTGAACGATATCTGCGATGGTTGCGTGAGGTGGAGGAAAGGCAGCTTGTCGAGCATGTTGGTGAGCCATTGGCTCTCCTTCTTCCAGTTGAGGTTGAGGCCCCAGAGTATGTTGCTCAGCGGCTCGGAGCCCATGGCCACCTTTGAGGTGAGGGGCTGTTCGTGGAGCCGCTGGAACGTTCCGCCGATGAAGAAGTCCTTGGTGAAGTCGTACTCAAAGTTGAGTCCGAACATCGTCTTGCGCGTCATGCCGAAGTCGGTGTTGCTCTCCAGGCTCACGTTTACGGCCGTCCCGGCGTCGATGATGCTCTGGTTGAGTATCGTAACCTCGCCGGCGGAATAGTCAACGCTGTAGTCGGAGCCTTCGGTGAGCACCACTCCGCCCGCAGTTACCACCACCGAGCCTTGCGGCACGTTGTAGGCGCCGAGCGAAATGACGTTGGCCGACGTGCCTTTGTAGCGGCCCGTGAGCACGTACTTGTTCTTTTCGGCCACCTGCTTGGCCGAGGTCTTGGTTTGGTCGTACAGTTCGGTGAAGGCGTAAGTGGCCGCCTTGTCGGCCGGCACGCCCGCGCTAACGAGGTAGTCGCGCAGGTATGAGCCGAAAGGCTCGGCCTTTGGGAAGAACACTCGGCCGTTGTTCACGGTGTATCCCTCCACGAAGTCGAAGTATCCGTTGGAGTGCGGTTTGTTGTTGTTGTCCAGGCGGTCGGCCCCGAGCACCTTTATTATAATGTTGTCCTTTACCTGTTGCTCGGGTATGTAGGAGAGGTAAACGCCTGTGGTGTCGCTGCGGTACTTCACGTCGAGGCGGAACTTGGTTTTCTCCACGGTCGAGGCGAGGTAGTAAACGTTCTTCATCATCAGCCGCCAGTTGCCCATCTCGGGCGTGTTGCTGGTGTTCTTGAGCGACTTTACGAAGATAGCCTCGTTTGTGTTGGTGTTGTCGGAGGCGAACTCGCCCACTTGGTAGGTCACTCCCCCGAGCGTGTACTCGTATGCCACGGCCAGCACCTGGTCGGTTTGCAGCGTGGTGCGCAGCGAGATGTAGCCCAGGGCAGAGTTTAGTGTGTACTCCGACGAGGTGAGCAGCCTTGCGCTCTGCACCTTCTCGTAGTCCACCCCGCCGGTGAATCCGGCTATGGCGTCGAGCACGGAGTTGGCCTGGTCGATGTCGCGCGCGGCGGCATACTGCGTGGTCATGGCCGAGTACTCGGTGTTGGCGGCGTTCTGTGGCGGCACGTCGGCCCCGCCGCCCCATATCGGGTTCGACGTGTTCTTTCCCTCGCCGAGGTCGGTCAGTGCTATGATGTTGCGCGTGTTGCTGGTCGTTCCGGTCTTGTTGGTCACCCACACTTCCACTCGCGTGATGTTCACTCCGGTCATGACGTTGGGCAGGGTAGACATGGCCTGGTCGTAACGCTCGCGGAAGTAGTGCGAGAGGAAGAAGTGGCGGTTCTCCTCGTAGTCGGATGCGTCGATCTCGAACGGCGTGGTTTGCGTGCCGCCCTTCGATGATACGCTCTTTGTGGTTGAGTTTTTCTGCGAGATTACGGTTTGCAGCTTGAGCTTGCCAAACTGCAAGTCGGTGCGCACTCCGAACAGCGAGCTTGCGCCTTTGATGAGCGACGAGTTTGAGGGGAAGGTCACGTTGCCCGCCTCCACGAGCTTTATAATCTCGTCTTCCTTGCCCTCGTAGCGCAGCTTTATGTTCTTCGTGTCGAAGTCGAAGGTGGCGTCGGTGTTGTAGTTCAGGTTCATGTTCACCTTGTCGCCCACCTTTCCGTTCACGTTGAGGTTTATTTTTTCGTCGAAGTCGAAAGCCTTCGTCTTCCTGTTGCGTATGGGCAGCGACGGGTTGTCGATGTTCTTCATCGTCATGCCCAGCTTAAGTTCCGCCGTGCCTTGGGTCTTTATGCGCACCCCGCCCGGGCCGAATATCTTCTCGGCGGGGCCGAGGTCGAACTTCATGTCGGTGAACGAGAACTTCTCCTTGCCTTTGGCCGCCACGTTCTCGGCGTCCTTCTGCCTGAAGAACTGCTGCATGGCGCGCCGCTCGCTCCACTTGCGGTACTCATCGGGGGTCATCATCACCGGGGCGTTGAGGTACGAGTCGCCTATCTTCGAGCCTACGAGGTACATATTGAGCGAGTCGTCGTACTCCACCTCCTGCCGTATGTTGTCGGGCATCCTCAGGTCGGCGGCCATCGTGTCGAGGTCTTCCACTATCAGCGGGGCGGTCTTCTTTATCCGCCAGCGCGGGTGGAGCAGCGAGTCGGGTATAGGCTCCTCGTCGGCCGCGAGCTTTGGCTGAGCCTTGGGGGCGGGCCGCTTTGGGGCGGTCTTGTCGTCCTGTGGGGGCATGGCCAGCGCGCAGACGCTGAGCAGCGATATGAGTATGTAGAGCGTTCTCTTCATTGGTTGTTACTCTGTTTGGTGTGCGGCGGGGCGGTGCGCGAAGCCCTCCGGGTGCAGGCCACGGTGGCGAAGAATGTTTACAAAACCGCCCCTGCCGGGCCGTGCGGGCGCAGTTGCCCTGCCAAACGGCCTGTTTCGCCTTGCCGAACGGCCTGTTTTGCGCGGTCAAACGGCCTGTTTTGCACTGCCGTTTCGCCCGTTTCGCAACGTGTTGGCCCACAGGTAGTTGCGCCGGAAAGCCCCCGTTGCGAAATATCTTTACGCCTGAGGCCTACTTTATTTGCTTCAGTGCCAGCTTCACCACCTCCTCCACAGGGGCCGAGGGGTTGTCCTTCAGTATCTGCACCACCACTTTCTGCGACGGCGCCGGGGCAAAGCCGAGCATCGTCAGCGCGCCCACGGCCTCGTCTCTTACCTCGTTGTCGACCGGGGCCGCGAGCGAGCCGCCTGCCGGTATCTCGTCGGCAATGCCCAAGGCCACTATCTTGTCGCGCAGGTCTACGATGATGCGCTGTGCCGTCTTCAGCCCAATGCCCTTCACGCCCTTTAGCAGGCGCTCGTTGCCCGTGGAGATGCAGGCGCACAGTTCGGCCGGGGTCATCGACGAGAGTACCACGCGCGCCGTGCCGGCGCCTACGCCCGAAACGCTTATGAGCAGCTCGAACAGCTCGCGCTCCTTCTTCGTTGCGAAGCCGTAGAGTGCGTGGGCGTCCTCGCGTATGGCCTCGTAAACGTAGAGCTTGGCCTCCTTCTTGCCCTGCAGGGCGGTGTATGTGTTGAGCGATATGCTCAGGCCGTAGCCCACGCCCATTGCCTCGATGGTGGCCAGCGCGGGCGTAAGCTCTGCCAGCTCGCCCTTGATGTATTCTATCATTGGTATGTGTATGTTAGCGGTTTGGTGTATATACACATTATTAACGCCCTTTGCCCGCTTTTTATTGTATCCCCATGGCAAAACATGAGCATATATTACATTGTGCAACTTTTTACTAATTTTAAGCAGACAAAAGTAATGTGATTCGCGCAAAAGCATTACTTTTGCAACCGAAAACGAATAAGTTTAACTTTTAAGGCACTTATGAAGATGAAGAAAATCAGAGCAGCCGTAGTGGGATACGGCAACATCGGGCATTACACAGTGCAGGCACTGGAGGCCGCCCCCGACTTCGAGATTGCCGGGATAGTGCGCCGCAACGGCTCGGCAGACAAGCCACAGGAGCTGGCCGACTACGACGTGGTGAAGGACATACGCGAGCTTAAGGACGTTGACGTGGCCATACTGGCCACCCCAACGCGCTCGTGCGAGGAATATGCGCGCCAGATAATACCCCTGGGGATTAACACCGTGGACAGCTTCGACATCCACACGCAGATCCCTCAGTACCGCGCCGGCATGATGCCTCTGTGCAAGGAGCATGGCCGTGTGTCGGTGATAGCTGCCGGATGGGACCCGGGGTCTGACTCCATTGTGCGCGCGCTCATGCAGAGCCTCGCCCCCAAGGGCCTCTCTTATACCAACTTCGGCCCGGGCATGTCGATGGGTCACAGCGTTTGCGTGCGCTCAAAGGCCGGCGTGAAGAACGCTCTCTCCATGACCATACCCCTTGGCGAGGGCATCCACAGGCGCATGGTCTACGTGGAGCTTGAGGACGGAGCCAGCCTCGAAGAGGTGACCAAGGCCATAAAGGCCGACCCTTACTTCGCCAGCGACGAGACCCACGTGTTCGCTGTTCCCTCGGTCGACGAGGTGCGCGACATGGGTCACGGCGTGCTGATGACGCGCAAGGGCGTGAGCGGAAAGACGCAGAACCAGCGCTTTGAGTTCTCAATGAGCATCAACAACCCCGCACTCACGGCCCAGGTGCTCGTAAACGTGGCGCGCGCATCGCTGCGCCTGCAGCCCGGATGCTACACAATGATCGAGATTCCGGTCGTAGATATGCTGCCCGGCGACCGTGAACAGTACATCGCCCACCTCGTCTGAGCCGGGCAATGCCATCCGCCCCGTCCCGCCGCCCTGCGGCCGGGGCCACGAAAAAAGGCGCAACCCAACTGCGGGTTGCGCCTTTTCTGCGTTCTGTGGCGGGCAGCCGCGCCCTGCGCCCGCCCGAGGGCGTGGCAGTGGTGCGCGGCCTGCTGCCTATCGTTTCATCACCTTCTTGCCTCCTACGATGTAGATGCGGCCCTTCTGCATTGTTTCGGTGCGCTGTCCGCCGAGGTTGTAAATGTCCTCGTCTTGTGCTTCGGCAGCCTCAACAGAGCTGATGCCGTCTACCACACCGCCACCCTTCTCGTATTCCACGGGCTGCGACTCGCCGCCCAGGCCGCCGTTGCGGTTGGCCGAGCGCACGGTGTAGGTGCCTTCCTCGGTCACTTCGTAGCTGGTAGTGGTTACGTTGGTCACGTACTGTCCGTCGCGGAATATCACGTAGCAGCGGGCGTCGTCAAGGTTGGCCCAGCTCAGGGTGTTGTCCTCTATCGTCACTGCGGGCGCGCCGCTCACTGCGGTCTCCTCGGTGGGCAGCCAGCTGTCGGTGCCGCCCAGCACGTTGCGCAGGTTGTACTCTGCGGCCTCCTCGGCTGTGAGCACGGGGTTGTAGGTGTTCGTGCTGGTGGGCGAGTTCTTGCGGCCGGACAGGTCTACGGCCTCGCCTTCGGCGTTGACGGAGCCAAACTCGTAGAAGTGGGTGGGCAGCGTGGCCATCCCGGCCCAGCCTCCAGCCGACGGAAGCACCTCCATGGTGGTGTTTATGTAGGCTGCGCGCGGCTCGTTCTGCCATGGGCGGCCCAGGTTGTAGCTGCCGTCGGTCACCTCGTTGGCGCCGTCCATGCGCTTGATGGTGCATTGGTCGAACACGTATCCGAATTCGAGGCCCTGGCCGGTGCTCGGCGCCGTGATGCAGTTGCCGCCGCGGTTCTCAAGCACGAGGTCGGTCTTGTAGAAGTAGTTGGCGCCTCCGCCGCAGATGAAGTCAACCGTGCCGTGTATCTCGCACTCCTCAAGGTAGGCGCGCTCGCCGGTCACTTGCGTGTCTTGGTTGCTCAGCATGCGCACGTTGCGCATGGCGGTCTTGTTGCCTCCGTAAACGGCCACGGCCACTCCCTTTAGCTCCTCGGCGCCGTAGTCGCAGTCGTTGCGCACGGTGAGGTCTTGCAGGTAGAAGCCGGTGCGGTCGCGGAGGTTGAGCACCGGGTTGCTTATGCCCTCGCGCAGGCCGTGCAGCATCACGCCGTCGCGGCTCTCGCCGATGAGCGAAACGTTGTAGGCGGTGAGCCTTTGCTCGGCCGCCCCGAAGTCATAGTCGCCGTTCTTTATGAAGATGGTCTTGCGCGGGGCGTCGGCCGATGTGTTGGCGGCGTTCACCTCGGCTATCGCAGAGCTGAACTCCTCGGCCGTGCCAACCACGTAGTCGTAGGCTACCTTGGCCACGGCGGCCTTGCTCCCCACCTTTATCTCTATGTCTATAGGCTCAGCGTTGCCGTTGCCGTAGGTGTCCTTGGCGGCCCCGGCGGCTATGGTGAAGGTGTAGTCGGTGGCATACTGAAGGTCCCAAACGGGGAAGTAGAGCGTTGCCGAGCCACCCTTTGCCTTTACGGTCTGGCCGCCTATGGTTGCCTCGGTGGCTGTCATCTCGCGGTCGAAGGTAAGTGCCACCACGCAGTGGTTGGTGCTTTCGGTCGAAGTTACGGTGGTGTCGATGGCTGTGGGAGCCGTTGCTATGGCCTGCTTCTCCACTGTAAGCTCGAACCAACAGTTGGGTTGGCCGCCTCCCTGGAGCGTGAAGGTGATGGGAGTTCCGGCCTTGTGGCCTTCAAGGTTTATCACGAGGTCGTACTTTGTGGCGTCCGGCTCTTGGTAGTCGTGCTTGTACGGGATGTAGACTGTGGCGTCGCCAGACTCCAACGACACGAGTTCGCCCGGGCCGTAGTTGGAGTTGAACTCCTTGAGCACCACCTGCTTAACCACCACGTCGCTCGGTATGGTCCACGTGTGCGCCTCGGAGTTGAACTTGAAGCCGCTGTTGTCCCAGCCATCGAGGCTCTCGCAGGTTAGCGTGTAGAGACCGTTGCTCCATGTGCCGTCGCCTGTCTTGCCTGCCGAAGTGTACTTAAGCTGCACCGTCTCGTCGGTTTCCTGCTTATTATAAATATGTATTCCGTCGATGGTGAGGGTATAGCTGCGGGTCAGGTCGCCCTGCGTTGCGCTCAGTGAGTAGGTGGCCTTGGTGCCGTCGAGCTGCGCCGTGGCGTCGATGAGTGCGCCGTCGTTCATCTTGGCCTGCACTGCGGGCAGCGCGGTGTAGATGCGGCCGGTGAGCGTGGCGGTGTTGCCCTCGGCGTTGAGTGCATCGATGAGTTCAGCGGGAAGTTCTTCGCCGTCAACGGTGAGGGCCGATACCATTATGTCGCCGAGGCGGAACAGGCGCAGCGTGTAGGCCTGCTGGGTGGCTGCGGCGCCGTCGTCGGCGGTCACTGCTATGGTTACAATGGTGGCCTTGTTTGCCTCAGGCGTTGGCACGGAGTAGCTTCCGGCCTCACCCGGCGTCACCGTCACAGGCTCGCCGGCCTCGTTGGCGGCTGTCACTGCCAGCTGGCAGTACTGCGAGGCCACGGTAAACGTCACCGTCTCGGCATCGTAGTTGATGGGCAGGTTGCAGAGCCAGTCGGTTGCGTCGCCCTTGGTCACGGTCTGCCCGTCGATGGTCAGGCCGGTTACAGCAG
This sequence comes from uncultured Prevotella sp., assembly GCA_944320105.1. Classification (GTDB taxonomy): domain Bacteria; phylum Bacteroidota; class Bacteroidia; order Bacteroidales; family Bacteroidaceae; genus Prevotella. Next base: position 12,584 of record CALUGA010000033.1, read on the forward strand.
CCAGGTGGGAGGCCATCTTCTTCAGTTCCACCTTCTGGTAATTGGCTATGAAGCCTGTCGAGGGGCTTTCGAAGGTGAGCGTGAGCGTCTTCAGGCCATCGGTGATTTCGCCCGGCAGCACGATGCTCTGCGGGGTGTAGCTTCCCGGCACGTTCTCATTGATGGCGAACTCTGTGCTTGCTTCCACCTTGCCTGTTGACGCGTCGGCCACGGTTACGCCCATGGTGCCGCCGTCGTAGCGGGCCATTTCAAAGTCGAGGCTGTAGACTCCGGCTTCCTGGCAGATGAAAGTGTAGGCGGCAGTTCCGCCGTTTGTGATGTAGCCAATGTTGCCGCCCGACTCATACCGCAGCCCGCCGGTATACGTTCCGTTCTCCAATGTAAGGCTGCCGGGTGCGCGGTCGTAGCCGTCGGCGGAGGTAAAGGTCAGCTTTCCCCAGTTGCCTGCATATTTGCCGGTGGCGTTTGTAACCTTGAAGGTGAGCGTGTAGTCGCCCACGGGCAGGTCGCTCACGAAGAATGCGTGCTGCGTGGTGGGATCCCATGATTCGGTGTCGACCACCGTCACGTCGGCGTCAACCCCGTTCCCGCCCTCTCCGGCGAGCGTAACGTTGAGCGTTGCCTCGTCCTTGGCGCCTGTTGCAAACTGCAGGATGTAGTCCTGCTGCTGAGTGTTGGTGACGTTGAACGTCACTACGGTGCTGCTGCCGGTGCTCCCTACGTTGGCCCCGTCGTTCTCCACCTTGCAGTTTTCGAGCGTGGAAGCGTCGTTCCAGTTGACGTAGGTGCCGTCGGCCATAGGCAGCGAAACGGCATCAGCCCATGCCGCGCCTGCCCCCGGCCCCATCAGGGCCACGGTGAGTGTAGCGGCAAAAGAAAGTAATCTTTGCTTCATTGTTTTTAGTTTTAGGTATTTTAAAACATCTACAAAGGTAACATTAAATAATGAATAAACGGTGCATTTATTGCAGTTACATTTGCAAAAAATGAAGATTTCATGGCCGTGGCAGGCCCGGGGCGCGTTCAATTGCAAATATTCCACCTTGTGCGCACGTTTTTCCACCATGCAAGGCGTGGTGGGGCAGTAGCCCATACCTAATATATATAATGAAGGGAACGCCGCCTCCGCTTACGGAGTGCTGGCGTTCCCAATATGCTTCAGTGTCTGGCGGCGTGGCGCGGGCAGTCCTGTTGCCGCCTCGCCGCGCCTTTGCTGTGCTTACTTCTTGTCGTAGGCGTGTACCGGGTAGTCGATGGTGAAGTGCAGCCCTCGGCACTCCTTGCGCTCCAGTGCGGCGCGGGTGATGAGGTAGCCCACGTTGATCATGTTGCGCAGCTCGCAGATGTCGCGGCTTGCCTTTACGCGCTTGAAGAGCCGCTCGGTCTCCTCGTAGAGCATGTCGAGACGGTCCCAGGCGCGGTGCAGGCGCAGGTCGGAGCGCACTATGCCCACGTAGTTGCTCATTATCTGGCCCACCTCCTTTACGCTCTGCGTTATGAGCACCTTCTCCTCGTTGGTCATGGTGCCCTCGTCGTTCCATTCAGGCACCTGCTCGTTGAAGTCGTACTCGTCCACATGGGCCAGCGAGTGCTTGGCTGCGGCGTCGGCGTATACCACGGCCTCTATCAGCGAGTTGCTGGCCAGGCGGTTTCCGCCGTGCAGGCCGGTGCATGAGCATTCGCCTATGGCGTAGAGCCGCTCAATGCTCGACTCGCCGTTGAGGTCAACCTTTATCCCGCCGCACATGTAGTGGGCCGCGGGGCGCACCGGTATGTAGTCGGTGGTGATGTCGATGCCTATCGACTTGCACTTGGCGTAGATGTTGGGGAAGTGGTGGCGCGTTTCCTCCGCGTCCTTGTGGGTAACGTCGAGGTAAACGTGGTCGATGCCGTGAATCTTCATCTCCTTGTCTATGGCGCGGGCCACGATGTCGCGCGGGGCGAGCGAGAGGCGCTTGTCGTATTTCTCCATGAAGGAGCTGCCGTCGGGCAGGCGCAGCACGCCGCCGTAGCCGCGCATGGCCTCGGTGATGAGGAAGGCCGGGTGCGTCTCGCCGGGGTGGTAGAGCGCGGTGGGGTGGAACTGCACGAACTCCATGCCCTCCACCGTTCCCTTGGCGCGGTACACCATGGCCTCGCCGTCGCCGGTGGCTATCACGGGGTTGGTTGTGCTCTGGTAAACGGCCCCGCAGCCGCCCGTACACATCAGCGTAACCTTGCTCAGGTATGTGTCAACCTTCTGCGTGTCGGGGTTGAGCACGTATGCGCCGTAGCACTGTATGTGGGGCGAGCGTCGCGTAACCCTCACTCCGAGGTGGTGCTGGGTTATTATCTCCACGGCAAAGTGGTTTTCCTTTATCTCGATGTAGGGGTTGTTGCGCACGGCTTCCATCAGCCCGCGCTGTATCTCTGCGCCGGTGTCGTCGGCGTGGTGCAGTATGCGGAACTCCGAGTGTCCGCCCTCCCGGTGCAGGTCGTACTGCCCGTCGGCCTTCTTGTCGAAGTTTACGCCCCAGCTCACCAGCTCCTTTATCTGCTCAGGTGCGTTCCTTACCACCTGCTCCACGGCGCGGCGGTCGCTGATGTAGTCGCCGGCGATCATCGTGTCCTCTATGTGCTTATCGAAGTTGTCGACTTCCAGGTTGGTCACCGAGGCCACGCCGCCCTGCGCGAACGAGGTGTTGGCCTCTTCGAGCGAGGTCTTGCATATCATGCACACCTTGCCCTTGTGCGCCCGTGCTATCTTCAGGGCGTAGCTCATACCGGCGACTCCGGCGCCGATAATCAGAAAATCGTACTTGAAAACCATATCGTTTGTATGTTTATATGGCTGCAAATGTACATAAAAAAACTGATTCTGCGGCATGGCGGGGCTTACTATTAAGCCGTGCTGACGCATTTTTTGCCCCTCGGGGGTTGCCTGCCGCCTGCCGCCGTGGCCTCGGGCAGCATATCGGGGATGGCTTGGCATGGCCGAGGCGGGTTGGTGAGCGGTCGTGGCAGGCACCGCCATGCAGATGGTTGTGCGCACGTGAAAGTGCTGAAAAATCGTTACATTATGGCGGTTTGGCAGGGAGCAAAAGGCGATGGCTGCCGTTTGGGGATGCGAAACAGCCCGTTTTGCATCCCCAAACGGGCTGTTTCGCGCTGCCGAACGGGCGGTTTGGCAATGCAAAACAGGCTGTCTGGCAAGTGCCTGACATTCAGGTTGTTGTGAGATTTGGCGTTGGCGCGCCGCCGTTTGCGAAAAATCACGACACTAATGGCGATGATTGTTGGGTGCGGACAGTGGTAGCTGCCAACAGGAAAGCGGCAATGGTGGTGCGGCAAGTGATGCCCGCCCGTTGCCAGTGGTGGCGCGGCTGGTGGTTTCCGTGGCCGATAGAGGCTTGCATCGTTTGGCGGTGGGCCGATTTTTTTGTAACTTTGCAGGTGACAACAAAAACCTGTTCCAGATGATTTTGCACTTTAGAAGATATGCGGCCGCCTTGCTGCTGGCATTGTGTGCTGCCACCGTGGCTGCTCAGGGCGCACAAGGGGGCTGCGAGGGCAGGGATGCCGGGCTGGTGGCCGAGGCTGCCGACACGGCCCGCTCCGACACCATGGCCCTGCAGCGCGAGCCGGCCTGGCCGCTCGGCTTGCAGGGGAGGCTGGCCCGCCTTGTTGGCAGCGAGCTGTTCGAGCGTTCGCAGGTGGGGCTGATGGTCTACGACCTCACGGCCGACAGCGCGCTCTTCTGCCACAACGAGCGGCAGACCCTCCGCCCCGCCTCCACCATGAAAGTGATTACGGCCATTGCCGCCATCGACTGCCTCGGTGGCTCTTACCAACTGCGTACGCAGCTGCGCTACTCGGGCCACGTGGAGGACGGCACGCTGCGGGGCGACGTCTACCTCGTGGGCGGCTTCGACCCTCGCTTCAACGCCGACGACATGGCGGCCTTCGTTGAGGGCATCAGGCGCATGGGCGTTGACACGCTGCGCGGGCGCATCGTGGCCGACAAGACGATGAAGGACGCCGACCGCCTGGGCGAGGGCTGGTGCTGGGATGACGACAACCCCGTGCTCTCGCCGCTGCTCGTGTCGCGCCGCGACGCCTTTGCCGCCCGCTTCGTGCAGAGGCTGCGCGCCGAGGGAGTGGTGGTGGAGGCCGACACCGTGGAGGGGCGCGCCCCGGGCGATGCCTACGATGTGTGTACGCGCACCCATACGCTCGACCAGGTGCTCATGCCCATGATGAAGGAGAGCGACAATCTCTGCGCCGAGGCGTTGTTCTACCAGTTGGGGGCTTCCACCGGGGCGCACCCGGCCACGGCCCGCCACGCGCGCTCGGTGGTGCGCAGGCTCATCGACAAGGTGGGCCTCAGGCCTGCCGACTACCGCATTGCCGACGGCAGCGGACTGTCGCTCTACAACTACGTGTCGGCCGAGCTTGAGGTGGCGATGCTCCGCTATGCCTACAGCAACACTAACATTTATATGCACCTGTTGCCGTCGCTGCCCGTGGCGGCCGAGGACGGAACGCTGCGCGGGAGGATGCGCGGCACTTTCGCCGCAGGCAACGTGAGGGCAAAGACGGGCTCGGTGGCCGCCGTAAGCTCGCTGGCGGGCTACTGCACCGCGGCCAACGGCCACGTGCTCTGCTTTGCCATCATCAACCAGGGCCTGAGGCGAGGCTCCGAGGGGCGCGCCTTCCAGGACCGCGTGTGCAACGAACTGTGCCGCCCTTGACTGCGGGCGCACCTAACAAAGAATGAAGCATGGAAGGAATCGTAAGTTCTGTAGAGGAGTGGCTCGCCGCCGCCGGCATGGGCGTGGCGTGGGCCGGAGTGGCCACCTTGGTGCTGACCACGCTGCTCACGGCGCTCATGGCGTGGGTGGCTTACATCGTTTGCCACCGCGTGCTCGTGCCGCTGGCCTTGAAGTTTGCCGCGCGCACCGACATAGAGTGGGACGACCTGCTCTTCAACCCCCACTCGCTGCGGGCCGCCTGCCGCATAGTGCCTGCCGTGGTGGTGTGGCAGCTGCTGCCCGCCGTGTTCTGGCGCACGCCCCTTGCGCAGGACATATTGGGCAGGGCCACGGCCATCTACATCACGGTCATGGCCATGTTGCTCGGCCTGTCGCTCGTTGATGCGTTCAAGAGTTATGAGTATAAGCGCCACGCCGCCCTGCAGCAGTACTACCATACGTTCTGCGGGGTGCTCAAGATTCTCATCGCCTTCGTGTCGGTTATTGTCATGGTGGCCATAGCCATCGACCGCAACCCGCTCACCATCATAGCCGGACTGGGCGCTACGTCGGCCATACTGATGCTCGTGTTCAAGGACACCATCGCCGGGCTGGTGGCGGGGGTGCGCCTAACGAGCAACGACATGCTGCACCGCGATGACTGGATAACCGTGCCGCAGGCCGACATCAACGGCATTGTGGAGGACATTACGCTCACTACGGTGAAGGTGCGCAACTTCGACAACACCATTCTCACCATCACCCCGCAGGCTCTCGTGGACGGCACCTTCCAGAACTGGCGCGGCATGAGGCAGGGCGATGGGCGCAGGGTGAAGCGCATGGTTTACTTCGACTTCCGCAGCATACGCCCAGCCGACGAGGGCATGAGGGCCGCACTGGCCGCCAAGTATGGCTTCAAGGAGGCGGAGATGCCGCCCGGGGTGGCCAACATGACGCTATTCCGCAGCTACGTGGAGCGGTTCCTGGCCGCCCGGGCCGACGTGAACACCGACATGCTCTTCATGGTGCGGCAGCTTGAGGCCACCACCACGGGGCTGCCGCTTGAGTTCTACTTCTTCCTAAGGCAGAAGGAGTGGAAGCCCTACGAGCACCACCTTGCCGAGATAATGGAGCAGGTCTACGCCGTGGTGCCCGACTTCGGCCTGCGCATCTACCAGCGTTTCTCCGACGGCGAGCTGCCCCACGGCGGCGGCGCGGCGCAGGGGTGAGCCCGAATCGGTAGTTAGGCTTCACTCAGATTTCGTGCTGCTGCCAGGCAGATTGCTTCCCGCTTTTGTCGGAGATGTAGCGGGCTACATCGAGAAAAAGCGGGAAGCAAGCAGGCGGCAGCAGTGCGGAAGATGGGTGAAGAGCCTACAAACGGTGTTATGAGTGTGGTTGACGTTCTAACGACCGATTTGGGCTGAATGCCCTTGGAGCGCCATCCCCCCTGCCTTGCCGGCAAAAAAGAATCCCCGCAGCGCGGCCTCTGCCATGCTGCGGGGATTGTGGTTCACAATTGTTCTCAGTAGCCTTGCGGCCTCGTCACTCTGCAGCGGCCTCGCGCTGGCGGAAGTTAACGAGTTCCTCGGCTATGAAGCTCTTCACGTAGGCCGCCTTGCCTATCACCTCTTCCTCGGCGTGGCGCACGTATACGTTGGCGCTCTTGAGGAACAGCTCGGGCGCGCGGCTCGCGTCGTCGATGATGAGCAGCGACATGAGTATGTCGCCCGTCATGTCGTAAAGGCGGCGCGCAAGGAAGTCGTGCACCTCCTGGCTGCCGGCCTCCTTCACGTAGTTTACGGCCTGCTCGTACATCTCTACCATCTTGCCGGTGCGTATCTGCAGCGGTTTCATCTCCTCGCTGACCTCGGCGGAGAGCATTTCCCTCATTATCCCGAGGTAGGTTCCGTTGGTGATGTAGCGTATGGCGGCCACCACCTGCAGCTGTGTCGTTCCCTCGTAGATGGAGAATATGCGCGCGTCGCGGTAGAGCCTCTGGCTCTTGTACTCCATTATGAAGCCCGAGCCGCCGTGTATCTGTATGGCGTCGTAGGCATTCTGGTTGGCATACTCGGAGTTCATGCCCTTGGCTATTGGCGTGAAGGCATCGGCCAGGCGGGCGTATTTCTTCTGCTCCTGGCGCTCCTCGGGCGTCAGCTTGCGCTCGCGGGCGATGTCCTCAAGGGTTTTGTACAGGTCGACGTAGCGCGCCGTCTGGTACAGTATGGAGCGGCCTGCGTCGAGCTTTGCCTTCATGCGCGACAGCATGTCGTAGACGGCGGGGAAGTCGATGATGGCCGTGTCGAACTGGCGGCGCTCCTTTGCGTAGGCCAGGCCCTCGTTGTAGGCAGCCTGCGACACTCCCACCGACTGTGCGGCTATGCCCAGGCGCGCGCCGTTCATGAGCGCCATGACATACTTAATGAGACCCATGCGGGTGCTTCCGCACAGTTCGGCCTTGGCGTTCTTGTAAGTAAGCTCGCACGTGGGCGACCCGTGGATGCCTAATTTGTGCTCTATGTGGCGCACGTTGACGCCCCCCTGCCGCTTGTCGTAGATGAACATGGACAGGCCTCGGCCGTCGCGGGTGCCTTCTTCCGACCGGGCCAGCACCAAGTGGATGTCGGAGTCGCCGTTGGTGATGAACCTCTTGACGCCGTTCAGCAGCCAGCAGCCGTCCTTCTCTGAGTAAGTCGCCTTGAGCATCACGCGCTGAAGGTCGCTTCCGGCGTCGGGTTCGGTGAGGTCCATCGACATGGTCTCGCCGGCGCAGACGCGCGGAATGTACTTCATACGCTGCTCCTCGCTGCCGAATTCGTACAGAGTCTCGATGCAGTCCTGTAGGCTCCAGATGTTCTGGAAGCCCGCGTCGGCCGATGCCACCATCTCCGAGGCCATCGAGTAGGGCGTTACGGGGAGGTTGAGCCCGCCGTAGCGGCGCGGCATGCTTACGCCCCAGAGGCCTGCCTTGCGCGTTGCGTCGAGGTTCTCGTAGGTCTTCGAGGCATATATCATGCGCCCGTTCTCGAGGTGCGGCCCCTCTTCGTCAACGCTCTCTGCGTTCGGCTCTATGATGTTGGCGGCCACGTCGCCAGTTATCTCGAGCAGTTTCTCGTAGTTCTCCATGGCGTCGTCGAAGTCTACGGGCGCGTCCTCATACTTGTCTTTGTCTGCAAAGTTGCGCTCCTTCAGCTCAACGATGCGCTCCATCAGCGGGTGGTGGAGGTGGAACTTCAGTTCCGGTGTATCGTTAAAATAGTTGGACATTGGTGTTGCTTTTTTGTTGCCGGTGCCTTGTCTGCGCCCGGGCGTTGCGCCCCGGTGGCTGTCCGGCGCCGGCGTATGGTTGTTACTTGCTGTTCTGTTTGTAGTACTTGATGAGCTTCGGCACCACTTCCTCCACCGTGCCGGTTATCACGTAGTCGGCAATCTTGTTGATGGGGGCGTCCGGGTCGCTGTTCACGGAGATGATGATGCCCGAGTCCTGCATTCCCGCGATGTGCTGTATCTGGCCCGATATGCCGCAGGCGATGTACACTTTCGGGTGGACGGTGACTCCGGTCTGGCCTATCTGGCGGTCGTGGTCAATCCATCCTGCATCCACGGCGGCGCGGCTTGCGCCTACCTCGCCGTGCAGTTCCTTGGCCAGCTTGAAGAGCAAGTCGAAGCCTTCCTTGCTTCCCACGCCGTAGCCTCCGGCCACTACGATGGGCGCTCCCTTGAGGTTGTGCTTGGCGGCTTCCACGTGTCGGTCGATGACTTTTACCACGAAAGCCTCCGGCGATACGTACTTAGCCACGTCGGGATACGTCACCTCGCCCTTGGCTTGGCCGTCGTAGAGGGCTTTCTGCATCACTCCGCTGCGCACGGTGGCCATCTGCGGGCGATGGTCGGGGTTTACGATGGTGGCCACGATGTTGCCTCCGAATGCGGGGCGTATCTGGTATAGCAGGCCGTCGTAGTGCTTGCCGCTCTTCTTGTCGTCGTATTCGCCGATCTCAAGCTGGGTGCAGTCGGCGGTGAGTCCGCTCGTTAGCGACGACGACACGCGCGGGCCGAGGTCGCGGCCTATGACTGTTGCGCCCATGAGGCATATCTGCGGCTTCTCTTCCTTGAACAGGTTTACGAGTATGTCGGTGTGGGGTGCCGATGTGTAAGGGAACAACCCGTCGCCGTCGAAGACGAAAAGCTTGTCCACGCCGTAGGGCAATATCTGGCTCTCCACCTTGCCCTTGATGCCCGTTCCGCACACCACGGCGTGCAGTTCCACGCCCAGTTCGTTGGCCAGTTTGCGGCCCTTGGTGAGCAGTTCCTGCGAAACCTCCTGCACCTCGGT
>CALUGA010000034.1 GCA_944320105.1 uncultured Prevotella sp.
GAAGAATTCATCCGTGTAGGCACAACGCTCTACAAGATTGTGAACCAGCCCCGTATTGACGGCGGCTATGTGAGGAAGCGCATCGCATGGAACTCCGAGACCTTGCGGCAGGACTACGGCAAGGACTACATGGCGGGCATCCCGAAGTATGACGGCTTCTGTACCGTACCCGACCATGTGGGCTACAAGTCCGTAGTCGGCAAGTTCCTCAACCTCTACGAGGCGATAAGCCACCAGCCGCAGGAGGGCGACTTCCCCTGCATCCGCTCGTTGGTGGAACACATCTTCGGCGAACAGTACGAGTTGGGCATGGACTACCTGCAACTGCTGTATCTGTACCCCGTTCAGAAACTGCCCATCCTCCTGCTCGTGTCCGAAGAACGGAACACGGGCAAAAGCACGTTCCTGAACTTCCTGAAAGCCGTGTTCCAAAACAACGTGACTTTCAACACCAACGAGGACTTCCGCAGCCAGTTCAATTCCGACTGGGCGGGCAAGCTGCTCATCATGGTGGACGAGGTATTGCTCAACCGCCGTGAGGACAGCGAGAGGTTGAAGAACCTAAGCACCACGCTTTCCTACAAGGTGGAGGCGAAAGGGAAAGACCGTGACGAGATAGGCTTCTTCGCCAAGTTCGTGCTTTGCTCCAACAACGAGCACCTGCCCGTCATCATTGACGCTGGCGAGACACGCTATTGGGTACGGAAGATTGTGCCATTACAGAGTGACGACACTGACTTTCTGCAAAAGCTGAAAGCCGAAATTCCCGCTTTCCTGCACTTCCTGCAACACAGGCAGCTATCCACCGAAAAGGAAAGCCGCATGTGGTTCGACCCGAAGCGGCTGGAAACGGATGCTCTGCGGATGATAATCCGAAGCAACCGCAACCGATTGGAGATAGAAATGGCGGAACTGCTGCTCGACATCATGGTGAAGATGGAAGTGGAAACGGTGTCTTTCTGCTTGAACGACATCATCCCGTTGCTCGTCTGTTCGCAAGTCAAGGTGGGAAAGGCGCAAGTTCGAAAAGTAGTGCAGGAGTGCTGGAAGCTGACACCTGCGCCCAACGGTCTTACCTATACCGCCTACCAATACAGCGGCACAGATGTCCGCCTGCAAGCGCATGATGCAGAAAAAACGCAGCATTGCAGGGCGTTTTTCGGCGGAAAATTGCTATCTTTACCCCGCCAATGACAAAAAACTTTATACTATTATGGAGTTACGATTCAACATCACATACGTCACTTCGTTTGGCGAGCGGCTTATACTCAACATAATGGGCTGCGATGGGCAGTCCATGGCCGAACGCCACGACATGGAGACTGCCGACGGCAGGGAGTGGACCTGCCGCATGGAAATGGCCGCCAAGCCCGGCTCTTACATTGACTATTACTACAGCGTGGAGCGGCGGGGGGCTGAGGCCCGCCGCGAATGGGATGCCATGCCCCACCGCTTGGAGTTCGCCAACTCGCGCAGCGCGCTCCACGTGATGCACGACCGCTGGATAGACGTGCCTGACGATGCCCTGCTCTACAGTGCGGCCTTTACCGAGTGCGTGGCGCGGCGCGAGAGGCAGGCCAGCACCGTAGCCGACTTCGCCAAGATGCTGCGCCTCAAGGTGCGCGCCCCGCAGTTGCGCTCGGGTCAGCGGCTGGCCGTCACGGGCGACGACCCTTGCCTCGGCCAATGGCTTGAGGCTGCGCCCCTGCCCATGGCCGAGCATACGCCTTGCGAGTGGGTGGTGGGCATCGACGCCTCAAGGCTTGCCCGCCCGGTGGTTGAGTTCAAGTTCGTCATCGTTGGCAGCGACGGTACCGGCATACTGATGTGGGAGGACGGGCCTAACCGCTCTCTGGCCTTGCCTGCCATCAAGGCCGGCGAGGTGGTTACCTACGAGCTGCCCCAGCCCTCGTTCGCCCTTGCGCCGTGGCGCGTGGCAGGCACCGTTGTGCCTGTGTTTGCCCTCCGTTCGGCGGGAAGCTTTGGCGTTGGCGACTTCGGCGACCTCAAGGCCATGGTCGACTGGGTGGCTGCCACGGGGCAGCACGTGCTGCAGGTGCTGCCGGTAAACGACACTACGGCCAACCACACCTGGCAGGACTCCTACCCGTACAACGCCATCAGCGTTTATGCCCTGCACCCGCAGTACACCGACCTGAGGCAGTTGCCGCAGCTGAAGGATGCTGCCCGCCGCGAGCACTACGAGCAGCTGCGGTGCGAACTCAACGCCCTGCCGCAGGTGGACTACGAGCGCGTGAATGCCGCCAAGGCTGCCTACCTGCGCGAACTGTATGCGCAGGAGTGGCCTGCGGTGAGCCGCCGCGCCACTTACCGCCGCTTCTTCGAGGCCAACAAGGCGTGGCTCGTGCCTTACGCCGCTTTCTGCCACTACCGCGAGAGCTTTGGCACACCCGACTTCACGCAGTGGACGGGCCACGAAAGCCCCTCGGCCAAGGATCTTGCCGATATGGGCAACACGCTCACGCGGAAGTACCGGGAAGTTAGCTTCTGGTATTTCGTGCAGTACAACCTCGATGCGCAGATGCGCGCCGTACACGAGCACGCCCGCTCCAAGCGCGTGATAATGAAGGGCGACATACCCATCGGCGTGAGCAAGCAGAGCGTGGAAACATGGACTCAGCCGCGTTATTTCAACATGGACGGCCAGGCCGGCGCGCCGCCCGATGCCTTTTCAGTGAACGGCCAGAATTGGGGCTTCCCCACATACAACTGGGATGAGATGCTGAAGGACGGCTGCGCCTGGTGGACAGGCAGGCTGCAAAAGATGGCGGAGTATTTCGACGCCTACCGCATTGACCACATACTTGGCTTCTTCCGCATCTGGGAGATACCAGCGGGAGCCGTCCACGGGCTGCTGGGCCAGTTTGTGCCGGCGCTCGGCATGACGCGCAGCGAGATTGCTGCCTACGGGCTTCAAGCCGACCCCGAACAGCTGGCGCGCCCCTTTATCACCGACGACGTGCTCCGGCGCCGCTTTGGCGAGCGGGCCGACGAGGTGCGCCGCACTTACCTCTGCCCCCTTGGCGATGGCTACGCCATGCTGCCGGATTACGACACGCAGCGCAAGGTGGAGGCGGCTTTCAAGGGGAAGGACGGCGAGGCCGACTTGCAGCTGCGCGACGGACTTTACTCGCTTATCAGCAATGTGCTCTTCGTGCGCGACCGTACCGATGCCTCTAAGTTCCATCCGCGCATCGCCGCGCAGACCGACCTTGCCTACGCCGCGCTCACCGACCGCGAGAAGACAGCCTTCAACCGCCTTTACGACGACTACTTCTACCGCCGCCACAACCAGTTCTGGTACAACGAGGCCATGCGCAAACTGCCGCGCCTGGCAAAGGCCACGCGGATGCTGATGTGCGCCGAGGACTTGGGCATGGTGCCGGAGTGCGTGCCATGGGCCATGAACAACCTGCGCATACTGAGCCTCGAAATACAGTCGATGCCAAAGGAAACGGGCTGCCGCTTTGCAAGACTGTCGCACTACCCTTACCTCTCGGTGTGTACCATATCCACGCACGACACGCCCACCATGCGGGCATGGTGGGATGAGGACAGCGACAGGGCGCAGGCTTACTTTGCAGAGATGCTCCACCACGGCGGCGCCGCGCCCCACCCAATGCCTGCCTGGCTGGCAAGGGACATCGTAGAGCGCAACCTCATGTCGCCGTCGGCGCTTTGCATCATAGCCCTGCAAGACTGGCTGGCCATCGACGAGAACCTGCGCCTGCCAGACGCAGGGGCAGAGCGCATAAACGTACCTGCCAACCCGCGCCACTACTGGCGCTACCGTATGCACCTCGGCATAGAGGACTTGATGCACTCTGCCGACCTTTCGGCCACCATCACCGCTTTGGTCGATGGCAGCGGCAGGTGAGGCTGGGCTGCCTCCTGCTGGGTGCGGACGCTTGTTGCGCTATTGATAATGCGAAAGGATATGCCCGGGGATTGCAGCGCCATTGCGCTGAGGTCCCCGGGCATATCCTTTCTTTACCGGCTCGATGCCGCCTTTACCTTGTTACTTCAGCAGGTTCCTTATGGCGAACCATGCGTGCAGGGCCACGGTCAGCGGCAGTCCGTAGTGCTCGGCCATCACGCGGAAACGCTCGCGCAGCGACTCCCGGTGGTGCATGGTGGTTTGGCCCTCCTCGGTATAGCAGGCCACGGTGGCCACGGCGTTGGCGAGCGGCAGGCCGAGGCGGGCAGCCTCCTTCATCACGCGGATGCACCAGTCCACGTCGGCGGAGTATTTGTATTGCAGGTCGTAGGGCGTTCGGCGGGCGATGTCGGTGCGGGCGTAGAAAGCCTGGTGGCACACCAGCATGCCCATGCGGAACGACCGCCACGTGAGCCTGCGCGGGGGGCGCAGCCGCCGTGGGTAGAGGTAGCGCCCGGCGGAGTCCACGATGTCGGTGTCGCCGTAGAGCACGGCAGGCAGCTGCCCGCCCCCTGTTGCTGCGGCCTCGGCGGTGCGGGCCAGCGTGGCTATGGTGTCGGCGGCAGGCAGGAAGTCGCCCGCGTTGAGAAAGCACACATAGTCGCCCGTGGCCTTGGCCAGTCCCTTGTTCATGGCGTCGTAGAGTCCGCGGTCTGGCTCGCTGCATATAGCCACGGTGTGGCCGTTGGCAGCGGCGTCCGACCTCCGCTTGTATGCCTCGGCAGCGGCTACTGTGCCGTCGGTCGATGCCCCGTCTACGATGATGTGCTCTATGGCCGGGTGGCTTTGTGCCATCACGCTGTCTACGGTTCGCGGCAGCGCGCCTGCCGCGTTGTACGTTATGGTTACTATTGTGAAGCTGGTCATAGGCGGTAACGCTTGAAAGTGAGGGCCTGGTTGTACACGTCGATGTACTTCATGGCCACGGCGTGCTGCGAGTAGTTCAGTGCCACCTTGCGCTGAGCCTCGCGGCTAAGCTCGCTGTGGTCGGCCTCGCTGAGCACCCACTTGATGCCTGCGGCGAGGTCGGCGGCGTCGCGCGGGGCGGCCACGTAGCCGTTTTTCTTGTGGTCTATCATCTCGGGTATGCCGCCAACCCTGAAGCCCACGCACGGCACCCCACAGGCCATGGCCTCCATGATGGTGTTGGGCAGGTTGTCTTCGAGCGACGGCAGCACGAACACGTCGGCCGCGTTGTATATAGAGGCTATGCGCCGCTCGTCGCTTACGTAGCCCAGCGGATAGGCAGGCAGACGCAGCCCGGCGGCCACCTCCTCGGCGTGGCCGCCAAGTATGGCCACGCAGGTGGTGCGCCCCAGTTCGGGCGACAGCTCAGCTATCATGGCCATGGCCGCAGTGAAGTAGTCCATGCCCTTGCGCGCGTCGGTTACGCGCTGCGACACGAAGAGCACCACGCGCCCTTCGAGCGGCAGCCCGGCGGCCATGCGGGCCTCGCGCTTGTCGGCTGGGCAGAACACGCGGGTGTCTATGGGGTTGGGGATGCTCGTAACGCTTTGGCCCGTAAGCAGCGCGCTCTGCGCGGCCACACCAGCCAACCAGCGGCTGCAGGCCACGAAGTGGATGCTGCGGTTGGCCATCATGCGCTTCTTGCGCGCCCAGGTGCGGGCGGCCAGGTCGTGCGCCCCGCCTTTGCCCGGCAGCAGCGGACAGTTGTGGCAGTGGCTCTTGTATTTGTCGCAGTCGCGCGTGTAGTGGCAGATGGCTGTGGCGGGCCATGCGTCGTGCATGGTCCACACCACGGGCTTGTCGGTGTCGAGTATCTTCCTGATGCCCTGCAGCGAGAGCATTCCCTGGTTTACCCAGCTAAGATGTATCACGTCGGCTTCCTTAAATTCGCGCAGCTGCGTTATGTCGGCTCCCGCGTTGGCTATGTCAATTTCAAAGAGGTGAGCGCGCGAGAAGCGCGTGCTCACGAATATGGAAAGCCGCTCCCAGAGGAAGCGCCACTGCATACGGAGCGCGCCGGGCAGGCCTACGACGGTTATCTGGTCGGTCTCCTTGTCGCGCACCAGCATCTTGGCTTTCACACCGTTGTTCTTCAGAGCTTCCATCAGGCGGTTGGCGGCCACGGCGGCCCCGCCGGTCTTCTCGCTTGTGTTCACTATCAGTACTCTCATGGCTGTCTGCTAAGGTGGGGCGGCCATTGCGGCGCGCCGGCCTGCGCGTGGCGGGGCCGGGCGCGGCGCGGTGGCCGTTGGTGCTGCAAATGTAACAAAAAAATCCGGATTATGGCTGCTTCGCGCCAATGATTTTCGCCTGAAGGCCGCGGCTGGCGCCCCCGCGGCGCTCATCGCAAATGCTTACAAAGTGTGCCCTGCATGGCAGTGGCTGCCTCGCCTCGTTGCCGGACGGCCTCTTTCGCGCTGCCAAACGGGCTGTTTGGGAGTGCAAAACAGGCTGTTTCGCGTTGCCAAATGGCCACTTTCGCAACCCGCTGGCTGCCAGTGGGTTGCGCGAAAAGCGGCCAAACGGAAAATATTATTACAAAACGTAGGCTTGCATCCTGCCCGCGCCATGGGGCATCCTGCCACAGGACGGCCGGCGGGGCGCGCGGAGATGCACAAAAACGGCGGTTTGTGCGGTTTGCGGGCGGCAAACCATGAGATTTCGTTTACCTAACTTTAAATGTGTTAAATCGAAGAAAAAACCTTGCTTTTTTGTAACAAAGTATCGGCGAAATTCTTATCTTTGTGGGTGAGATATAACTTAATCCATCCATTCATTAATCCTCAAAACACAGGGCTTATGACTAATTATCTTAGCTTCAACGTAGGTGCTATATTCAGTGATCTGGATGATTACATGCTTAGCACAGGAAGATTGGAGATAGATTCGATCGAAGCCAATCGTGAGTTGGATCGTAAAGGCCTGTTGGAAGATGACCAGACTCATCCGGGGAGACCGCTTGAGGCGTTGCTCGGCAGGCTGCGCGACATGAATCTGCTGCCGCAAAGTGTGCGCCAGCTTTATGGTACGTGGAAGATAAAGCACTCTAAGACGATTGCCAAGGTGCGCATGATATTCCAGTACTGAGGGCTTGGGGCGCCTTGCCACCGTGCAGGGTTAAAGGATTACTTGCCTGTGCAGGAAGCCTATGTGGCGGCCTGCGCAGGCTTTTGTTTATGAAATAACTTCAAAGAGCGTGGCGAGAGGGTTAAAATAACTTAACCAAATGTCACTTTCAGCTGCCTTTTGTGTCATATAGGTAACTTTGCAACGATTATCAATCAAAACAGTAACGAATATGAAAAAGAACTTAGTGATGTACTCTCTCATCGCAGGCTGCCTGCTCACGAGCAGCTGCGTGAGCAAGAAAGCGCTCGAAAACTGCCAGAACGAGAACAACGAACTGACGCAGAACTTCCGCGACATGGCCAAGAACTACCAGGACGCCAAGGAGCAGCTGGCTGCCGCCAACGCGCGCTCTACCACGCTGCAGGACCAGCTCGAACAGCAGAAGAAGGACTACGCTGCACTGCAAGGCTCGCTCGACAAGAGCCTCGCCAACGCCGGGCAGAACAACATCAGCATCGAGAAGCTTGTAGACCAGATTAACGAGTCGAACCAGTACATTCGCCACCTCGTGGAGGTGAAGAGCAAGAGCGACTCGCTCAACCTCGTGCTCACCAACAACCTCACCCGCTCGCTCAGCAAGGAGGAGATGAAGGAGGTTGACGTGCAGGTGCTCAAGGGAGTGGTGTACATATCGCTGGCCGACAACATGCTCTACAAGAGCGGAAGCTACGAGATAAACGACCGCGCTGCAGAAACCCTTAGCAAGATAGCCAAGATTATAAAGGACTACAAGGACTACGACGTGCTCATAGAGGGCAACACCGACAATGTGCCTGTGAACGCCTCGGCGGCTTCGATGAAGAACATACGCAACAACTGGGACCTCTCTTGCCTCCGCGCATCGAGCGTGGTGCAGGCCCTGCAGAACGAGTATGGAGTAGACCCGAAGCGCCTCACCGCAGGCGGCCGCGGCGAGTATAACCCCGTGACCGGCAACGACACTGAGGTGGGCAAGCAGCGCAACCGCCGCACACAGATCATCATCACCCCGAAGCTCGACCAGTTCATGGATCTCATCGGACAGGCCCCTGAGGTAAATGAATGATTAAGGTTTAAAGGTAAAAATTAAAAGGTAAAAATTAAAAGGTAAAAGTTGGGGCTGCGCCACAATGGAAATTAAGAATTAAAAATTAAAAGTTAAAAGTTGGGGGCTGCGCCGCCAACTGGGAAGTTTCACCCCAGTTGAATGGCGCAGCCCCAACTTTTAATTTTTACCTTTTAATTTTTAACTTTTAGCCTTCTGCTTCCTTGCTTTATTATCATTATGCCCTTGGCATTGGCGTTGCTTATCCTCTTGCCGTCGAGCGTGTAGGTCTCGTAAGGTTTCGACGGGTCGAAGCCTTGGCTTCCGGCATCGGTGGCGGATATGCCGCTGGCCACTTTCTTTCCCTTTACGGTCATGTTCTTTATCTCCCACGTGCCGGCCTCCTCGGTGGTGCTGGTGTAGTGGAAGGCTATGCGTATCTTCTTGCCGGCAAACTCGTTGAGGCTTATCTCGCCAGACTCCACGAACGTCCAGTTGTTACCGCGCGGCCAGTTGATGCCGTCGAGCGCGGATGTCTGTCCGTCGCATACTACCTCTACGGCGAGAACTTCGGCCGGTGAGGCGAAGTAGTTGGCGGCGTGGCTGAAGGTTAGCGTGGCCGAGGCATAGCCGGTGAGGTCTATCTCTGGCGTCAGGAGCGAGGCATCGCAGGCATAGTCGGTGTAGTTAAGGAAGCCCGTGCCTTTCCATCCGTACTTGCTGTCGCGCTGCCACACGCTGAAGCCGTCGTAAGGCACGGTGGCGTTGTGTATGGTGCAATTGCCGTCGCTGGCGGTGAACGTGGCGGAATATATCGTCTCGTCGCCTGTGGGCGGGGTTGGGGTGTCGCCGCTGCCGGTGTATTCCGCTGTACATACGGTGTTCTCCGGGTCGAAGGCATAGTCGGTGCTGTCGCCCCAGATGTACTCCATGAGGTTGGGGAAGTCTACAAACGGGTTGCGGTTGCCCTGTATCTCGCTCACGGCGTTGTTGCGGTTGGTCTCAACCTCATCGGGAACGTCGGCCTTTGCCCAGCTGATGTAAAGTTCATAGGCCCACGGCTGCAGGGTGGGATAATCGTTCTGTTCGAGTATATGGAGCGCTTGCGGGCTCTTGGTGCTCCATGTAAAGTTTTGGTAGGCGGTGGCCATGTACATGTACGAGCGCGCAAAGTCGCCTTTCCACTTGTCGGCCGGCTCCCAGAGCCTGTAGCCGTTGTGGCCCGTGCCCACCTTGGTGCAGCCGTTGTCGGTGCTCACCGAGCCTGTGACCTCGCCCATGGGGTAGTTCGACTTGGCTGAGTTTATCTTCTGCTCGCTCGGCATGAGGTTGTAAAGGTCCTTGTAAGCCTGGTTCTCGGAGCCTCCCCACCAGCTCTTGGGGAACGAGTGCTCGATGTTCATGCCGCTTATCACACTGCCTTTGCTGGTGAAATACCTTACGTCGTTACTGTAGCGGTCTACCACCTGGCCGTCTGCAAGGCGGTCGGTAGAGTAGAATCCCTCCCATGTGTGGCCTGCTCCGCTGCCGTAGCTTAGCACGTCGGCCTCTTTTATGGTTTCGTGTACGGCTGTTTTAAGCTCTGCGCCGCTCTTGCCCTTCAGGTTGTCATAGTAGCCGGCGGGTATCTGGGCCGCTGCCGTTGCGGCGGCCATGGCTGCCACCATGGCTGCCATGTGCCTCTTTGTCATTCCTTTCTTCATATCTTTTACCTTAAATTGTTGTTTGCTGTGATTGGTGGTTGGGGGGGCTTGTGGTCTGCATCCGCCAGCCTCGGCTTGCTCTTGTGCCTGCCATGGGGCGGCCCAGGCGGTAGCATTTGCTGGGGGTGGTGCATCGTGGCGCGTGGCGGTGGGTCATTCGTCGCCAAACGACCAGATGTCTTTGGGCTTCCTGGAGAAAGCCTCGTCGAAGGCATTGCCCGACTCTTGCGGCCCGTCGGTGTCTATCTGTGTTGCATCGCCGTTGATGCTCCCGGCCATGAATGGGGCGGTCTCGATGTCGATTGTGGTGATGGCCGGTTTCTGGTAGTGCTTCTTTTCCATGTAGCAGTATTTTGTTTGAGGGTTATTTCATTATGAATTTCTTTCCGTTGCGGATGTATATGCCTTTGCCCGGCGCGTCCACCTTTTGCCCGGCGAGGTTGAAGGTGGATGGCGAGTGGCTGCCGTCGGTGGCGGCAGCGCGCATGGCCGTAGGGGTCGGGCTGATGTTGAGCCTCACGGCTGTGGCACTGGCGCCGCCGGGAATGGTGATGTAGGCGCGCATGCCTTTCATGAGGTTGGCGTTGCCCGTTGTGCCGCTTGGCTTCTTCAGGCTGCCGTCCTGGGTTATGAAGAGGTCTGTTCCGTCGGTGGCCAAGGTCTTGGGTGAATATGTTCCGGTGAACTTGTAGCTGCCGTCGGCAGTGCTGATGCTCTTTGCTTCGGTTGCCGCCAGCGTCACGCCGGTGAATGTTGGGTCGGCCGTGGTCTGCGCGGGCATTATGAGGCATGGCGTGGCGGCTTCTATGCGGTCAGTGCGGCGGAACTGCATCACCGTGCCGTCGGCCTCGCCGGTGAACACGCTGACCTTGGTTCCATCGCCGAAAACGGCAGCCAACTGGTCGGGATCGATGGCGAACGGCACGCAGAACGAGTTCCAGCAGCCGCTCACGAGCTTCCGCTTTAGCTTCACGCTGGCATTGGCGGCTTCGCCCAGTGTGTTGTTCTCGGTTTCAGATATGTAGTAGGTGAGGCCGTCGTCGGCAATGGGGCATATCGCCACGGTGCCGTCGCCGGGAACGATGATGCCCGTTGCCTCTACCAAGGCTCCATCGTATGGCATGGCAAAGCCTGCGCCGAACTTGTCGGAAAGCAGTATTCTGGTGTCGCCTTGAGTGAGGTAATGGCAGGGCTGCCCGTTGTTGTCGCTTGTGGCTACGCGGCATGTCACGGTTACGAGGTTGCAGGTGTTGGCGACTGCCTCGGCCAGGGTGGCTGCCTCCACGGGGCGGGCAGGCTCGCCGTTGGTGACGGTAAGGTTGTCGCCGTTGGTGTAATTGTCAAGTTTTGTGAGCTTGGGCAGGTTTCCGGTGGTATCCACCGTTGCCACGATGCTGCCGTTGATGGTGTCGTTGGCCGCAAGGTTAAGGCCAAGCTCGCGGAATGGCATTGCCCCGCTGGCATCGCGCACCATGGCGTCGTCGCCCTTGGCGTACAGCACTTGCGCGCCGCGCAGCGTGAGTCTTACTGCCGTGCCTGCCTCCTGGGCTTTGGCCGAGGCAATGTTGTTGCACACTTCGGGGAGCTGGTAATGCCATTCGCCCACCGCGCTGGCGTTGCCATCGGCATCGCAGGCCATGGCCTTGAGCGTCGTCGTGGTGCTGATGGCTATCGGGGCTGTGTATGCCTGGCTGTCCTTGCCGGGGGCTTCGCCGTCGAGGGTATAATATATTGTGCAACCGTCGGCGGCGGTGAGGGCGACGCTCTGCTCTTCTGCGTAGAACCCTCCGGCAACCGAAGCTGTAGGTTTGGCGACTTGCGGCGCGGCTACTACGGTAACTTCGTCGAGGAAGAAGCGGTTGTTGCTGGCGGATGATGCCCGGAACTTTATTTTTGTTTCCGGTGTTCCATCGCTTATGGCTATCGTGTATTTTTGCCAAGCACCTTTTTTAAGCTCAGCGCTGTTTTGGCTCAGTGTGCCTCCTCCCGAGATGCTGATGTTGATGGTTGTCTTTTCTTTGGTACTATCCCATGCCCCCGCGTTGAATGTCAAGGTTGCGTCGCCGTCCAGCCCGCTAAGTGCGGGGGTCTCGGCACTGCCCTGGGCTGAAGTCGTGCCTAATTTTAGGCATTTGTTTGCGCCATATTCATTGAGAAGAGTCCATCCTGTATTGTCGCAAATTATGTTTTCCCCATTTGCGATGCTGTTGCTCCACCGCCCATCGTTTCCACCAGTAAAGTTATTCTTGTCAAAGCTCTCATAGAACACGGTGTCTCCTGTATCTTTCTTGTACAGGAGCTTATAATGTGCCGATGATGCCTCGTAGCTGTCGTTTCCGGCAAATGTGGCGGTGATGGTTGTTTCGCCGGGCGCGGACATTAATTCCACAACGCCGGTTTCCGGGTCAACCGTGGCCACGCTTGTGTTGCTGCTTTCGTAGCTTACCGCGCCGGCTTCGGCAGGGGTGAGAGTGGCCGTGGGGGCGGTGAATCCTGCCTCTTCGCCTTCTGTAACCACTATCGTTGTGCCGTCGACAGCCTCCCCGAAGCTGACGTTTGTGCTTGTCTTGGCACTCCCGCCGCTTTTTATCACAACATCGTCGAAGCTTACTCCCCCGCCGCTTTTCTTTATCAATGAGGAAATCTTGAAGCGAACGTTGTTTGTTGGGGCGATGGTGTATGTTATGTGGCTTGAAGATGTGCTTATCTCATAAACCTCTCCGCCTGCCCATGAAGTACCGTCGTCTGTTGAGTATTCTACTTTTATGCTGCCTGCCTGAGTTCCCTTAGCTTCAAACTCTATGCTCGCGACATTGTTTAAAGAGAAGTCCATCATGCAATAGGGAGTAAGCTGTGGCGAGCCATACCTTATATGCATTGACTGGTTGCCGCTTATGACAAGTTTTTTTGTTTTTGTGGCAGTACCGCATATCGTTCCCCATTTAAGTCCGCTGTATGGCCCGCAAAGTTTTAAGTCGGTGTTGGTGTAGCTGGTGCTGGCCGAGAATCCCTCGCCTGACTCAAATCCTGTCTCGTAGATCACCTCTTGCCCCGCAGCTATCGAGCTGATGACCACAGAAATTAATGTCAACAGTGTATGCTTTAAGCGTTGTATCATCGGAGTACTTGGTAGTTTGTAGTTTAAATTTTTGCAAAGTTATGCCATGTATGTTTCAGGTTTTTTATTGTTGGGTTAAGTTCCCGTTTCGCCCTCGGCACGTGGTCGGCACATAGCGGGCATTAGCCGCGCAGTGGCTTTCGGCGTCATGGCTTGCCTTTGTCTTTTTGTACATAAATTTTAGGCAAATGTAATGTTTTTATTTGAATGCAGTCCTTTGCACTGAAAACATTTAACATATTTTCTTACTGTCGTGCCTTTTTCGTCTGTGAAATATCATGCAATGACCTGGCAACAGCTTCATTGACAGTTGTGATTACACCACTGATTAGCAAAAAAAGATATGTGAGCCTGCCAATGTGACAAGCTCACATATCTTTTTTTGTTGTAAGTTCAGGCAGATGCGTCTGTCGGTCTCATTTGCCCAGTTTCCCGTACTCTTCGTCTGTAACAGGCTCCAGCCATTCGTTGGATGCGTTCTCGCCCGGAATCTCAAAGGCGAGGTGGGCAAACCAGCTGTCGGCAGCCGCACCGTGCCAGTGCTTCACATTTGCAGGAATGTGGATGACATCGCCCGGGAGCATCTGCACTGCGGGCTTGCCTTCCTCTTGATACCAGCCCTTGCCGGCCACGCATACGAGCATCTGACCGCCGCCCTTGGTGGCATGGTGGATATGCCAGTTGTTGCGGCAACCCGGTTCGAACGTCACGTTTGAGAACGGTATCTGCTCCTTGGAAACCCGTGCGAGGTAACTGTTGCCAATGAAATACTTGGCGTATGCGGTGTTCGGTTCTCCTATTGGGAATATCATCTCGCGCTGGAAAGCGGCCTTGGCGTCAGCTCCGGCGGCATCGTCAGCCCACACGTCTTTGGCCAGGCGGAAAGCGCCCCATGCATTGGGCCAGCCTGCATAAAAGGCGATGTGCGTAAGCATTTCCGATATCTCGGTGCGGGTGATGCCGTTCTGCTTGGCAAACTGGAGATGATGCGTCAGCGACGAGTCGATGATGCCCTTGCCTACAAGCGTCGCGATGGTTATCATGCTCCTGTCGTGGGGGCTAAGCCCCGGACGGTTCCATACCTCCCCGAAAAGCACGTCGTCGTTAAGCTCGGCAAATTTCGGGGCAAATTCTCCCAAATGCACGTGTCCGGCAGTCTGCGTAATCTTTCCTTGTGCCATAATTCCTTGAATGTTAGTCGTTGCCATCAATAATAAAAACAGAATCTTCTTCATGCGCTTTATGTATAAAAGTTTGTCATTCCAATGGAAGTGTCACGGTAACGTCGCCTCGCCCCAAAGCCGCTTTCAGGTCGGCCTGCGATGCGTTGTTTATCTTTCCCAACCTGGTGAAGCTCCACGAGTTGGTTTCGTAGTAGATGACGAGGTTATGCCCTTGGTAAAGTATGATGTCGCCCGGGCCGGTCGTGGTTTGCTTGTCGTTGCGCGGCAGGCGGACGCCGAGCGAACCAACCTTTTCCATGTTGGCGTAGTCTTCCATTTCCACAGTGATGCTTCCTTTGGCAAGCAGCTCCCTCAGTGCCTGCGTGGACGAGTTGTCCACCAATGTGGCGGTGAATGTCCTGCCGCCCTCGATGGCAATTTTGATAGTGTTACTTTCCATATTCGCCTTGTATTGATTGTCTGGAGCTTTATGACCTGTCTGAGCCGCCACGCCAATGGCGGACAACGCCAGAATTGCAATCATGACTAGCCTGTTCATGTCTCCTTCCTCCGTTTTACGGTTACAAAGATACAGCTATATATGACACGAGGGAATAGACATATCATCGTTATTTGTAACAATTTTACGGAAAAATGAAAGTACCACAATGTTTCCGGCTTGCAGAGGTTTCATTTTTGCCTTACAACCACCGGCCAGCCGTCGGCAGTCCACTCCATCGGAAGCTGCACGAGCACCGACGCGCCACCATGGGGGATGCAGTAACCGTGGCAGACAAAGATATCCTCGCCGCCTAAGCTGTAGGCCGCGCTGTGGCCAGCCGCCTCAAACTCCTTTTTGTCGCCCTCAAACACGAGCGTTCCGCCGCCATGCAACATATCGCGCCCGTCACGGTCGAGGTAAGGCCCGGCCACGCTACGGCTACGCCCCACCGCCACGCAGTAGGTACTCTCCATGCCCCGACAGCAGTAATCCCACGAAACAAAGAGGTAAAACCAACCGCCCCGGCGGAATACGAACGGTGCCTCGATAGGGTTGGCGCGCCCCGTGACCTTGCGGCGGGCTATGGTGCGTGGCTTCTCGCCTGCGGCGACGTGCATTGTGGAATCGAGGCGCACGAGCTGTATGCCATCCCAGAACGACCCGAACGCCAGCCACGGCTGCCCGTCGGCGTCGATGACGAAGTTTGGGTCGATGGCATTCCAGTTGTCGCGACCCGCGCGCGAGCATACCAACGGGCCGTCATCGCGCCAACGGGCGCCCACTGCGAGCGTGGCCGACGAAGCCAAACCTATGGCAGAGGTGTTCTTGCCGAACGTGGAGCAGCTGTAAGCCAGCCACCAGCGGTCGCGGAAGCGTATCACGTCGGGAGCCCACACGTGGCGGTTGAAGCCCGGCACAGAGTCGCGGGTCCACGCCGGAATATCGGCCAACACAGGCTCTCCGTGTACCGTCCACGTGCGGCGGTCGGCCGAGGTGGCATGCTGCAGGCCGTTGCCCGTGCTGAACAGGTGGCAAAGGCCGTCCTCAACGGCCATCACAGGGTCGTGAACCATCACAGTGTCGGTAACGAACGTGCACCGGTCTTGCGGCTTGCGCCCTTGCGCCACTGCCGACAGCGAAAGCAGCGCAATGGCCATGACTACATAAAGTCTCATGATGCAGATGGTTTGGTTGGGTTATACGATAAGCTCATCAATGCCTTTATCGAGCATGAATCGCTTCAGAAACATAATACGCAAGATGCCCTGAAAGAACATCATTGAGCATGACCGAGGCGCGTGGCTCGCCATTTTCTTAATTCTTACTCCTTAATTCATAATTTCAATACAGCAGCACCAAGCCAGCGAACGCGCTGTATATTATCAGCCGTATCGGATTGATGTGCAGGAACTTTGTTCCGACGAACGTGGCCACAAACAGAGCTACGCTTATCCAGAACTGCCACGGGTTCTCCGAGGGGGCGGAAAAGTTTTCCCTGGTCATCAAGAGCAGCGTGGCCGCACCGAGCAAGCCCACCACAGCCGGGCGCAGGCCGAGGAACACGGACTGAACCGCCTGCGTGTTCATATACTTGATGAACAGGCGGCTGACAAGGATCATGAGGATGATTGACGGCAGCATGAGCGAAAAGGTAGCCAAGGCACTGCCCAGCACCGACATCGTGTAGCCGTAGCCGGCATTATGTACGGCGGTGAAGCCACAGTAGGTGGCGCTGTTTATGCCGATGGGGCCGGGCGTCATCTGGCTTATGGCCACAATGTCGGTAAACTCGCTTGTGGTCATCCAGTGCCAGTGGTGAACCACCTCGCCCTGTATCAGCGACAGCATGCCGTAACCTCCGCCGAAGCCGAAGAGGCCGATGAAGAAGAATGTAACGAACAGATGGAAGAATATCATCACTCAGTGGGTTTGATGTACTTGCCGTATACATAGCCGCCAAGGGCCGCCAATATTATTATAAGTATGGGAGACACGCCAAACGCCCAAATGGCCAGCGCCCCGGCAATGGGTATCCAGCAGTTGGCCCACCCTACCTTTGCGCTGCGCGCCAGCTCGAAGGTAGGCACTGCGATGAGTGCCACCACCGCCGGGCGTATGCCGCGGAAGATGGCCGCCACCACGGGATTGTCCTCAAACTGGTGGAAGAACATTGCTATGAGCAGGATGCAGAGGAACGACGGCATGGCCGTACCTACCGACGTGCAGAGCGCGCCGCGCGTCTTGCGCAGCTTGTAGCCTATGAACGTGCTCAGGTTGATGGCAAACACGCCCGGGCAGCTCTGCGAGATGGCAATGAGGTCTACAAGCTCTTCCTTGCTCACCCACCCCTTGCGGCCCACCACCTCCTGCTCTATGAGCGGTATCATGGCGTAGCCCCCGCCCAAGGTAAACATCCCGATCTTGAAGAAAGTGGCAAAACTCTCTATGTAAATGTTGCGCATCTGTGTCATAAAATATATGAGGCCCAGGAGCCGTAGGAGCCTTGCGGCGCCCGAGTCCCCTGAGCCTCAATGGGATAACTGCCTTATTTCCTGTTGGCCTCAACCCACTTGCGGGCGTTGACAAACGCCTCAATCCACGGTGTAACCTCGTCGCGCTCGCGGCGGCCCTGCGGATAGAAAGCGGTCTGCCAAGGGAAGATGGCGCGCTCCAAGTGGGGCATCATGGCCAAATGGCGCCCATCGGCAGAAGCGATGCCGGCCACGGCATAGTCAGACCCGTTGGGGTTGCCCGGATAATCGGCGTAAGCATACTTCAGCACCACGTTGTAGTGATCCTCATGGTAAGGCAGCGAGAACTTGCCTTCGCCGTGGGCCACCCAGATGCCGAGCTTCGAGCCGCTGAGCGAGCCAAACATAACGCTGTCGTTCTGAGGCACGTCCACCCCGAGGAAAGCCGACTCGAACTTGTGCGAATCGTTGTGGAGCATACGGCCTTTCTTCTCGTCCGTGGGGGTGATGAGCCCCAGCTCCATCATCAGCTGGCAGCCGTTGCATACGCCGAGCGACAGGGTGTCGGGGCGCGCATAGAAGCGGTCGAGTGCCTCCTTGGCCTTGGGGTTGAAGAGGAACGCGCCTGCCCAACCCTTGGCCGAGCCGAGCACGTCGCTATTGGAGAAACCTCCGCAGAACACAATCATGTTTATGTCGTCGAGCGTCTCGCGCCCCGTGATGAGGTCGGTCATCATCACGTCCTTCACGTCGAAGCCCGCAAGGTAGAGCGAATAGGCCATCTCGCGCTCGCCGTTGGTTCCCTTCTCGCGTATTATGGCTGCCTTCACGCCGCTCGGAGTACGGCGGTCGGGGCTGATGCCGTAAGAAGAAAGCTGACCCGTGAAGCTGCGGCCAAAGCGCAGCTGCAGCGGCTGCTGCTTGTAGTTGGCATGGCGCAGGGAGGCACAGCCGTTCTTGCTTTGGTCGCGGTCGAGCAGGTACGACGTTTCGTACCAAACGTCGCGCAGCGCATCGATGTCGAAATCATGGCTGAAGTCGCCGCACACCACGGTGAGCTTGCGCTCCTTGGGCATGGGGTAGCCTATCTTGGCATAGCCCACGCCAAGCTCCTCCATCAGTTCCTTGAACTCAAACTTATGGTCGTCGTGTACCTCTATTACCACTCCCGGGTTCTCGGCGAAGAGCGTCTTCACTATGTCTCCGTCCTGGCAGAGGTCGTGCAGGTTGATGTGCAGGCCGCCGGTAGTGTTGGCGAAGCACATTTCGAGCAGCGTGGTGATGAGTCCGCCGGCCGAGATGTCGTGGCCGGCCATCACCCACCCGCGGCGCATCAGCTCCTGCACGGCGTTGAAAGCGTCGCAGAAGTAGTCGGGGTTCTTCACCGTAGGCACATCGTCGCCCACCCGGCCAAGGCTCTGGGCAAAGGCACTGCCGCCGAGCCGCTGCTTGTCGAACGAGAAGTCGATATGGTAGAGCGATGCGTTCTTGTCATTCACGAGCACGGGCGACACCACCTTGCGCACGTCGCTGACCTCGCCACCTGCTGAGACAATTACCGTACCCGGGGCTATCACCTTGGTGCCGTCGGGATACTGCTGGCTCATTGAGAGCGAGTCCTTGCCCGTAGGCACGTTGACGTGGATGTCGCAGCAGAAATCGGAGAGAGCCTTCACGGCAGCGTAGAGGCGCGCGTCCTCACCTTTTTGCGAGCGGCAAGGCCACATCCAGTTGGCCGAGAGGCTCAGGCTCTTCATGCCGTCGGCCAGCGGTGCCCACACGATGTTGGTCAGAGCCTCGGCAACGGAGAGCACGCTGCCCGCCTCGGGCGAGGCAAGCCCGGCCTGCGGGGCGTGACCCAAGGCGGTGGCTATGCCGTGGCGTCCGCGGTAGTCGAGCGCCACCACGCCGCAGTCGCTAAGCGGCAGCTGCAGCTCGCCCACGCATTGCTGGCGCGCTATCTTGCCAGTCACGGAGCGGTCTACCTTGTTGGTTAGCCAGTCCTTGCAGGCCACGGCCTCCAGACGGAGCACACGCTCAAGGCCCTGCTCTATCTCGGCCCCGGTGGCGCCCTGCCTGGTGTAGTCCACGTCGGCATAGTGGCGCTCCACGGTCTCATCGGTCATCACCGTCTTTGGCGAGTGGCCAAACATCTGCGCCACATCGAGGTCGAACGGCTTCACGCCGTCGCCCTGCACAAACGAGAAGTGGGCGTCGCCCGTGGTCTCGCCCACGACATACATCGGGGCGCGCTCGCGCTCTGCTATACGGCGCACATGGTCGATATGCTTCTCGTCGATGAGCAGGCCCATGCGCTCCTGGCTCTCGTTGGCTATTATCTCCTTGGAACTGAGTGTCTTGTCGCCTATGGGCAGCTTTGTCATGTCGATGCTGCCGCCACATTCCTCCACCAGCTCTGACAGGCAGTTGAGGTGGCCTGCCGAGCCGTGGTCGTGGATGCTCACCACGGGGTTCACGTCTTCCTCGCAGAGGGCGCGCACAAGGTTGTAGGCGCGCTTCTGCATTTCGGGGTTGGCCCGCTGCACGGCGTTAAGCTCAATGCCGTTGCTGTAGCGGCCGGTGTCTACCGACGACACTGAGCCTCCGCCCAGGCCGATGCGGTAATTGTCGCCGCCAACCACAACTATCTTGTTGCCCTTTTGCGGCTCTTTCTTCAGACAGTCGCGCTTGGTGCCGTAGCCCACGCCTCCGGCGAGCATTATCACCTTGTCGTAGGCATACTTCTCGTCGCCCTCCTTGTGCTCAAAGGTGAGCACACTGCCGCAGATGAGCGGCTGGCCAAACTTGTTGCCAAAGTCGCTCGCGCCGTTCGATGCCTTGATGAGTATCTGCTCCGGGGTCTGGTAGAGCCACTTGCGCACGGGCAGAATCTGCTCCCAACTGCGCTCGGCCTCAGCTTCCGTTGCCTCTGCGTCGCCCTGTAGGCGCGGATAGGCAGTCATGTAGACGGCCGTGCCGGCGATGGGCCACGAGCCTGTGCCGCCGCCCATGCGGTCGCGTATCTCGCCTCCGGTGCCGGTGGCAGCCCCGTTGAACGGCTCCACCGTGGTTGGGAAGTTGTGGGTCTCGGCCTTCAGCGAGATTACGCTCTCTATGTCCTTCACGGCGAAGTAGTCGCTCGTGGACTGGTCCTTTGGCGCGAACTGCTCCACAACGGGGCCTTGGGCAAAGGCCACGTTGTCCTTGTATGCAGAGAGAATCTTGTTCGGGTTCTCCTTGGTGGTTTTCTTTATCATGGCAAAGAGACTCGATTCCATCTCCTTGCCGTCTATTACGAACGTGCCTCCGAATATCTTGTGGCGGCAGTGCTCACTGTTAATCTGGGCGAAGCCGAATATCTCGGAGTCGGTGAGCGGGCGGCCTAGCTCGCCCTCTATCTTGTGCAGATACTCTATTTCCTCCTTCGACAGGGCAAGGCCCTCCTGCTCGTTGTACTCTTCGAGGTTCTCAACGTGCTTTATCGGCTCCGGCTCGTGGGCCACGGTAAACACCGTCTGGTCCAAAGCGTCGTACATACGCTGTAGCATCGGGTCGTGGTCGGCATCGGGCGAGCTTACGGGGAAGTACTCCTCTATGCGCGTTATGCCGCTGAGGTTCATGTTCTGGGTTATCTCCACCGCGTTGGTGCTCCACGGGGTGACCATCTCGCGGCGCGGGCCAACGAAGTAACCGTCGAGCCGTTCGGCATCTATGGGAGTGGCGTCGCCATACAGCCAACACAATTCCTTGATTTCGTCCTGACCAAGCTGGTGGTCAGTCTCGGTAGCTATTACGCTCTGTTGCGGAGTTCTGAAAAAAAGTATCATGCCTTTATATATATTATTATGTATTGTTTCTTACATCGGTATTGTGCCAAGTGGCGGCTGCCCCACCCCACCACGGCAGGCTGCGCAGCCTATTCATGACCAAAGATAATGCAAGCGAGCGGAAAATCCCGAACGCAGCTTATTTCGCGCAAAGATACAACATTTTGTGCCTTTATCCAAATGTTTGGGCTTTTTTAGGCTTCCGAAGCGCAAAAGCCGGCCACAGACCACAATACAAGCGTTAAGCCGGCGAATGCGATTTGGGATTATCCTTGCTTCACAAAGATGGTAGGCGGCTTGGCAATGGCACGCAAAAAACTTGTTTTTTCTTGCCATTGCGCTCACCTTTGCGTATATTTGTTGTAATCAGGTAGGTTTTATTTGACTATCAACAGATTGGATAAAACTCGCACGAGAACGGGCAATGG
>CALUGA010000035.1 GCA_944320105.1 uncultured Prevotella sp.
GTATAATGGATTATGGCGGGTTGCAAACCCGCGACCTTATGCGGCCGGGTTGCAAACCCGGCCGAACGTGGGGAGCGAGGACGGGTTAGTTGCCGAACGTGGGATGGTTGGTTGCCGAACGTGGGATGGTTGGTTGCCGAACGTGGGATGGTTAGCTGCCGAGCGCGGGAGTGATTGCTGCCGAGCGGGGCGGTGTTGCCCTTGCCATAAACTTGTAATTCTTTTCCATCATTCCGTAACGGGGCAAGGCGCGTTTTTCAGTAACTTTGCAGACATATTACAAAACGAAAGGATAAAGATGGAAAAGAAGACAGTTGCCATACTTGGCATGATGTGCGCCGGGTGCTCGGCCAATGTTGAGCGCAAGCTCAACTCGCTCGACGGGGTGGCCTCGGCGGCGGTGAGCCTGCCCTCGCGCACGGCTCTCGTGGAGTTCGACCCCGCGCTGACGTCGCTCCAGAAGATGAAGGAGGAGCTGGCCGCCATAGGCTACGACATGGTGATAGAGGAAGACCGCAACGTGGAGGCCATTGAGCGAAGGGCTTACGTAAGGCTGCGCCGCCGCGTGGCTGCCTCGTGGCTGTTTGCTGTGGCCACCATGTGCCTCTCAATGGGGTGGGTGAGCGTGGGCAGTCGCGATGCAGCCAACCAGACTATGCTCATCCTCGCACTGCTCAACCTCGTTTACTGTGGCCGCCAGTTCTATGCCACCGCAGTGCGCCAGGCACTCCACGCATCGGCCGGCATGGACACCCTTGTGGCCATGAGCACCTGCGTTTCGTTCCTGCTCAGCGTGTTCAACACGTTCTGGGGCGATGCCGTGTGGGGCTCGCGCGACATTGAGTGGCACACATACTATGATGCCTCGGTGATGATCATCACCTTTGTGCTCAGCGGGCGGCTCATGGAGGTGCGCGCCAAGAAAGGCACGGCCTCGGCCATAAGGGGCCTCATGGGCCTTGCGCCAAAGACGGCTCACCTCGTGGACGGCGGCATGGTGACAGATGCCCCCATCTCGGCCCTGCAGCCAGGCGACACAATCGAGGTGCGCGCAGGCGAGAAGGTGCCTGTGGACGGCACAGTGGTGAGCGGCTCGGCGCGCATAGACGAGAGCATGATAAGCGGCGAACCGGAGCCTGTGGCCAAGGAGAAGGGAACAAGGGTGTTGGCCGGCACGCTGGCGCGCGAAGGGCAGCTGCGCTTCAAGGCCGAGGCCGTTGGTTCCAAGACGGTGCTTGCCGGCATCATCAGGATGGTGCAGGAGGCGCAAGGGTCGAAGGCTCCCGTGCAGCGAGTGGTGGACCGCATAGCCCTCATCTTCGTGCCTGCGGTACTCGCCATGGCCGTCTTCACGTTTGTGGTGTGGCTCGCCGTGGGCGGCATCGAGGCCATGCCGCGCGCCGTCATCTCGGCTGTGTCGGTGCTGGTGATAGCCTGCCCCTGCGCCATGGGGCTGGCCACGCCTACTGCCCTCATGGTGGGCATAGGCAAGGCGGCCAACCTGGGCATACTCATCAAGGATGCCACCGCTCTTGAAAACCTGCGCAAGGTGAGTGCTATGGTGATAGACAAGACCGGAACGCTGACCATTCCGAATGCCGACGGAGAAGCCGCCACTGCAGATGCTGGCTCTGTTGCGCCGCTGCCTGCGCACTTCAACGAGCAGTTGGAGCGTCGCGAGACCCTGAAGCCCCATGCCCGTGAGGCCATGGATGAACTTAAGGATGAGGGGGTAAGCATCTACATGATGAGCGGTGACACCGAGGAGGCCGCCGCCTACTGGGCTGCCAAGGCGGGCATAGGGCATTACCAAAGCAAGGTGATGCCGCAGGACAAGGAAGACTTGGTGAGGAAGCTGCAAGCCGAAGGCCACCGCGTGGCCATGGTGGGCGACGGCATAAACGACAGTCAGGCCCTGGCAGCCGCCGACGTGAGCATTGCCATGGGTAAGGGAACTGACATTGCCATGGACGTGGCGCAGGTAACGCTCATGGGTACCGACCTCCGCCGCATACCCGAGGCCATAAGGTTGTCGCGCAAGACGGTGGGCATGATTCGCCAGAACCTCTTCTGGGCCTTTATATATAATGTAGTGTGCATACCGCTTGCCGCCGGGGTGCTAAGCCCCGTGGCCGATTTCCAGATAACGCCGATGTGGGCAAGCGCGCTCATGGCCATGAGCAGCGTGAGCGTTGTGCTCAATAGCTTGCGCCTGAAGTACGTGGCGTAGGCACGAAGTGGCCTCTTGCCGGCACACTCTGGTGCCATACGCTTACGCCGATGCTTAGTGAGGGGCTTACGTTGTAGCGCAGCTCTGCCCCAATCTTGTCGCCGAAGTCGCCCATGTAATACAGTGGCATGGGCATCTTCGGCGTCATTATTGACTTTTGGCCAAACAGGTATGCCTCCCAATGCTCGTTGAAGCGGTAGCCGAGCACGGCGGTGAGGCCTGCGTCGTTGAATTGTGCCGCGCCCCAGTTGAAGTGAGAGTAGTAGCCGCCCACGGCTATCGAGAGACGCGGCGCCAGCTCGGCTGCATACATCATGGCAACGCTTTGGGCGAAGCCCGAGCCTCGGTTGCTGCCCAAACCCACTGTGGCCGATAGCGACAGCGAGGCGTTGAGCCCGCTATGCAGCCCCCAGTCGTTCCATGTGCCGAACGGACCCCACAGCGAGTAGCGCGCTATCGTGCCGCGCTCGGTAAGCCGGGGCAGCGCGAGCGTGTCGGCCAGTTCCATTGGGGCGGCGGCAAGCTCGGCGGGGTAAGCGTTGTGGAGCATCGGCTCGGCGGGCGCGCCAGTCACTTCCTTTGCTTCTGCCGCCCCGGAAGCTGTTGCTATTGCCGTAGCCAAAAGTATCTTTTTCAACATTGTTGTTCGGTTTATCTGGGAGTTCAGGAGTTCAGTAGTTGCAGGAGTTCAGACTATAGCCTGTCACGCACATACACTTTGCATTCGTCTGAACTCCTGCAACTCCTGAACTCCTGAACTCCTTTAAATATCTCATCCTGCTTATTTGTCCTCGGCGAAGAGCGGATCCTCGGGCATCACCATTATGGGTTCTTGCTCGCTGAGCTTCAGTATCTTGGCCGGAACATACTTCTTGTTGACCACCAGGCGGAACATATACTCGCGCAGCCAGCGATCTGACATGATGAGGTAGCCCCGCTGCTGGCTCCACTCCGCGCCCCAACTGTTCTCCACCTTCCATTTCGTG
Source organism: uncultured Prevotella sp. (assembly GCA_944320105.1). Lineage (GTDB taxonomy): Bacteria > Bacteroidota > Bacteroidia > Bacteroidales > Bacteroidaceae > Prevotella. The sequence continues at coordinate 3,217 of CALUGA010000035.1, forward strand.
GCCTTGCCCTCGGCATCGAGGTCAACGGCGGTGAGCGTCATGGCGTGGGTCGAGCCGCTGTCGTAGGTGCTTATGCGGGCAGCCTTGTCCATGCCGAAGGTAGTGCCAAAGAGCGATGCGTAGTCGTAGTTCTCCGTGTCTACGTAGCCCCGCTTGCGGTCGAGGAATTTTCCCACGTCATACGAGCTGTACAGCTTGCGGCCGTCTTTGAGCGACGCTATGGCCATCTGCTCTATGTCGTCCATGGGCAGGTTGATGTATTTCCAGTTGTGGCCGTCGTAAGTGTGGCGGTCGTACTCCACCTCGTAGGTCTTGTAGTAGGGGCGGCGCGGGTCGTTCATGGCCATGATGAACGTGCCATTGATGGGGCCGCCCACCACTTCTTTGTAGAACTCCATGGGCGTGTAGGTCTTTGCCGGGCCTGCGGGGCGCCCATCCTTGGTCTTGAAAGCGTAGCTGAAGCTCTGTGGCGGCTCGCCTATGGTGAGCGCGAGCATACGGTAGATGGTGGCGAGCATGGCGGTCTTGGCCTCGGCTATGGCCTTGGCGTCTTTCTTTTCGGCCACCATCTGGCGCAGCTGCAGGCCCTGCTCGCGCAGTTTGGAGCTTACGAGGGATGCCATGCGGGTCGTGTTGTCGCTTGAATAAGTCTCGGCCATCACCTCCTTCGGCACGAGTCCGTACTTATCGGCAAGGTCGGCCACGCCGCAGAAGGTGCCTCCATCGCTTATGGGGTGCTTGAAGAAGAACTGCACGCGCTGGTCGTCGATGGGCTTGCCGGCCGTCTCGATGACACCCTGGAGGAAGAGGTTGGCCTTTTCTAACTGGTCGTAGAAGAACAGGTAAGCCTGCGAGAAGTCCACGCGCAGCGAGTCGGTGCGCTGGGCGAAGGCCGAGCGGAGCACGTTCATGCCGCTGAACATCCAGCAACGGCCCGACTGCTGCTGGTCGGTTATGCTCTGCGTGGGCGTCTCAATGCTGAAGTGAGTGTCCACGGCGCCAGCGTTGGTGCGGTTCTGCGCCAGTGCGTCTATTGGGTTGGCGGCTATGGCGTTGGCTATGGCGCGGTCGGCGGCGGTCATCATTTGGCTGCTGCGTATCTCGCTGAGCATGGCCTGCGATATGCCTCCGGCCTTTGTCTGCGCCCCGGCTGTGGCCGCCAGCATCAAGGCGGCGGCCAGTAAGAGTTGGTGTTTGTTCATCGTTATATATTATATTAATGTGTTTGCGCTCGCTTTTTCTGTATCCAAAGGTAAGCATTATTTCCGAAAAGGGAGAGTTTACATTACTTTTTAAACATTCATTAAAGGAAAACGCAACGAATAAACCCGTTTTGTGAAAAAAGTTTATGAATAATTTGCGAATTACAATAATGTTTCATACCTTTGCAGCACATAAACTTTAGTGTTACATTAAAACAGATTGAAATTATGAAGAAAGTTATGTTAATGGTTGCGTTCATGGTTGCAACAGTTGCAGCCAGCGCACAGGTTTACATCGGTGGAGGCATTGGCTTCAGCTCAGAGAAGGAGGGTTATGCAAATGGAGACGAGGAGCCGGATGCTGCAACGAAGTTCCACTTCACTCCAGAAATTGGCTACAATCTTAGTGACAAGTTGGCAGTAGGTCTTGGACTTAATTTCACTACAACGAAGCCAAATGACGACATTAAGTATTTTGACTTCGAGATAGCTCCCTATGCCCGTTGGACGTTCGTAAAGTGGAATAGGGTTAGCCTCTTCCTTGAGGGTGGTCTTGCATATGGATTCAATAAGGAGAAGGAGGATATACCCAGTGGCAACAAGACAGAAACCGTGGAGAAGAAGGATTCTTACTTCAAGATTGGCGTAAAGCCTGGTCTTCGTGTTGACCTTACCGACCATGTAGCCTTGATGACAAGGGTAGGATGGCTAGGCTATGAGTGCAGGATGCCTGATGGCGAAGACATGAACAACGGTTCACGCTTTGGTCTTGATGTTGACGGCGAGAACCTTACGTTCGGCGTTCTCTATACATTCTAAGTCTTAATTGATTTAAGAAATAACAAACAAAACATCCTCGCTACCTCAAGGTGGCGGGGATGTTTTGTTTGTTAGGGCTTCTTTACGGCTATTTAGCAGCCGGTGCCGTCGATGCTGCACGATGGTGCAGGCTCGTCCTTTGGGCGGCGGCGCAGGCCCGCATCCTCAGGACGGAGGGTCACGGTGCCGTCGTCGAGCACGAAGCAGGGTATGCCCACCGTGCCTTTGCGCTTCACGGCGTCGAACGCCGGGTTGGTGTCGCGCAGCTTAAGGAATTCCTTCAGGTTCCTCACATGCAGCCCGATGTCTATCACTTCATAGTTTTCGTTGCCTTCCACTTGCCCGTCCACGTATGTGCAGTCGGGGCAGGTGCTCATTCCGTAAATCTTTATCATAGTTCTGTTGTTTGTTGTTCGTTCGTTGCAAAGATAGCAAATAAAGCGAAGAACAAGCAAGTGCGCTAGCTGGAAAATTAGCCCTTGCGCAACATTTGCATCTAAGTTGCAACAAACTTGTCATAATTTTGTGGCGTGAAACGTAAGTGCGACATAAAGATAATGACAGATATTGCATGATGAGAAAGAGCTTTTTAGTGTTAGGGGCCGTGGGGCTGGCCATCTTGGCCTCATGCCACGGCAAGGGCGGGCAGCCCGATGCCCATGTCGAAGAGGCGCAGGCCGAAAGTGCGCAGACGCAGGCTCGTGCCGATGAAATCGTGCTGCCTCATGGTAAGGCTAAGGCAGTGGGAGTGGTGGTAAGGAAAGTTGGCCCCGGTGAGTTTTACGGGGTGATACCCGTTGGCGGCAAGGTGATGGAGGCAACGGGGCGCGAGGCCACCGTGGTGGCCAGTGTGTCGGGCGTAGTCTCGCTGCTTGCGCCCATGGCAGAGGGCGCGAGCGTTAGCGCAGGCAAGCCCCTGTTTGCCATTTCCGGCGAGCGTTTGCAGGACGGTGACCCGGCTGAGCGCGCCCGCATAGCATACCAGACGGCCAAGCGCGAGTATGAACGCATGGGCAAGTTGGTGGCCGACAAGATAGTGTCGGACAAGGAGTACAGCGCGGCCAAAGCCGATTACGAGAATGCCCGCATTGCCTACGAGGCCATATCGCGCAGCAAGGAAAAGGGAACGAGGGTGGCTGCGCCTCTTTCCGGCTACGTTAAGTCGTGTCTCGTAAAGGAGGGCGACTACGTAGCGGTTGGCCAACCGCTGGCCACCATCACGCAGAACCGCCACCTATACCTTAAGGCCGACGTGCCTGAAAGGTACTACGAGCAGCTCGGCCATATTTCATCGGCTAAGTTCAGGACATCCTACGGCGACGAGACATACGACATACGCGCCCTTGGTGGCAGATTGGTAGCCATAGGCAAGGCTTCGGCCGATGCCTCGCCCTACATACCCGTGACATTCGAGTTCAATAATAGCAGCGGCATATTGCCCGGAGCCTTTGCCGAGGTTTACCTGATTACGGACAAGCGCAGCGGCGTAATTAGCCTGCCAGTGGATGCCATAACCGAGGAGCAAGGTGCGCATTTCGTTTACATACAGACCGATGCCGACTGCTACCGCAAGCAGGAAGTGACGTTGGGAGAAACTGACGGCGAGGCCGTGGAAGTATGCCGGGGCCTCAAGGGCGGCGAGCCGGTAGTGGTGGCGGGAGCCATCCATGTCAAGCTGGCTTCGGTCGGCAACGCAATCCCTGCGCACACGCACAGTCATTAACAATAGGGGAGTAGCCATGCTAAACAAGATAATACGTTTCTCGTTGCAAAACCGGCTGCTGGTGCTTGTGGCGTCGGTATTGCTCATGGTAGGCGGGGCATACACGGCCTACCATGCTGAAGTGGATGTTTTCCCCGACCTGAACGCGCCTACCGTGGCCGTGATGACCGAAGCCGGCGGAATGGCGGCGGAGGAAGTGGAGCAGCTCGTCACCTTCCCCATAGAGACGGCGGTGAACGGTGCCACCCACGTGCGCCGGGTGCGCTCGTCGTCAACGGCCGGGTTTTCCGTGGTGTGGGTGGAGTTCGACTGGGATACCGACATATACCTTGCCCGGCAGATAGTTTCGGAAAAGTTGGCCACCGTGGCCGACGACCTGCCCGACAATGTGGGCAAGCCTACCTTAGGCCCGCAGTCGTCGATACTTGGCGAGGTGCTGATAGTGGGTCTTACAGCCGACAGCACCTCGATGCTCGACTTGCGCACCCTGGCCGACTGGACTATCCGCCCGCGCCTGCTCTCAACGGGCGGCGTGGCGCAGGTGGCCGTGTTGGGCGGAGACATCAAGGAATATCAGGTGTTGTTGCATCCCGCCAAGATGAAGCACTTCGGAGTTACCTTGTCGGAGGTGCTTGCCGTCACGAGGGGGATGAACCAGAATGCCAATGGCGGAGTTATTTACCAATACGGCAATGAGTATATAGTGCGCGGCGTGGTGTCTACCAGCGATGTGGAAGAGATGGCCAAGGCAGTGGTAAAGTCGGAGGGAGGCCTCAGCGTGACGCTGGCCGACGTGGCTGATGTAAAGGTAGGCGCGCAGCAGCCTAAGCTGGGTTTGGCTTCGGAAAAAGGAAAGCCAGCCGTGCTGCTCACTGTTACGAAGCAGCCTGCCACTGGGACGATAGAGCTTACCGAACGTCTGGAGACCGCGCTGGCCGACCTGCGCAAGAACTTGCCGGCTGACGTGAAGATATCCACCGATGTGTTCAGGCAGTCGCGCTTCATCGAGGCATCGATAGACAATGTTCAGGAGTCGCTTTACGAAGGCGCAATATTTGTAGTCGTCGTGTTGTTCCTCTTTCTTGCCAACGTCCGCACCACCGTCATCTCGCTCGTTACGCTGCCCTTGTCGCTGCTTGTGTCGCTGTTGGTGCTCCACTCCCTTGGCCTGAGTGTCAACACAATGAGCCTTGGCGGACTGGCCATAGCCATAGGCTCGCTTGTAGACGACGCCATAGTGGATGTGGAGAACGTGTGGAAGCACCTGCGCCAGAACCGCCTGCTGCCCGATGGTGAGCGCAAGCCTGTGCTTGAGGTGGTATTCGGGGCTTCACGCGAAGTGCGAATGCCAATACTCAATTCTACCATGATCATCATCGTAAGCTTCCTGCCGTTGTTCTTCCTCAGCGGCATGGAGGGGCGCATGCTCATCCCACTGGGCATAGCGTTCATAGTGGCCTTGCTTGCTTCCACGGTCGTGGCCCTTACGCTTACGCCCGTGCTGTGCAGCTACCTCTTGGGTCATGGCTCCAAAGGGGGCGGCGTTCCTAAGGAGGCTTTCGTTGCCGTGTGGCTGAAGAAGCATTACACGAACGGCCTGCTTTGGGCCTTGAACCACAGGAGGGGCGTACTGGCCATCACGGCAGTGCTGTTCTGTGTGGCTCTGGGCTTGTTCTTCACTCTTGGCCGCAGCTTCCTGCCGCCGTTCAACGAAGGCTCGTTCACGGTAAACATTAGCTCCATGCCGGGCATTTCGCTCGAAGAGTCCGACAAGATAGGGCGGCAGGCCGAGGAGTTGCTGCTGTCTATACCAGAGATACAGACCGTGGCCAGGAAGACGGGCCGTGCCGAGCTTGACGAGCACGCCTTGGGCGTTAACGTGTCGGAGATAGAGGCTCCTTTCGAGCTGAAAGACCGTTCGCACGAGGAGTTGCTTAACGATGTGAGGCACAAGCTCTCCGCAATCGTTGGCGCGAACATAGAGATTGGGCAGCCCATAAGCCACCGCATCGACGCGATGCTGAGCGGAACGCAGGCCAGCATAGCCATCAAGCTCTTTGGCGACGACCTTGGCAAGATGTTCGCCATAGGCAACCAGATAAAGCAGGCAATAGGGACGGTTGACGGAATTGCCGACCTTAACGTGGAGCTGCAGGTGGAACGCCCCGAGCTTGCCATCGTTCCGAGGCGCGAGATGCTCGCCAAGTATGGCATACCGCTTTCTGCCTTCAACGAGTTCGTGCGGGTAAACATGGCCGGAGAGGTGGTTTCGCAGGTCTATGAGGGGCAGAACAGCTTCAACCTCGTTGTCCGCGCCGCAGAGGAAGACCGAGGCGTGATGGAGCGCATACGCAACTTGATGATCGACGGCCCCAGTGGTGAAAAGATCCCGCTGGCCAACGTGGCCGAGGTGAGGTCGTCTGTCGGGCCAAACACCATCAACCGCGAGAACGTAAAGCGTAAGATCGTAATCTCGGCCAACGCCAGCGGGCGCGACCTGCGCAGCGTCGTCACCGACATACAGGCCCGCATCGATGCTGAGGTGAGTCTGCCTGAGGGCTACCATATAGAATATGGCGGACAGTTCGAGAGTGAACAGAGCGCCAGCCGCACCCTGCTCGTTGCTTCGCTCGTGAGCATAGCCGTCATTTTCCTGTTGCTTTACATGCAGTTCAGGAACGCCGGCGAGAGCGGGGTGGTGCTGCTCAACCTGCCCCTGGCCCTCATCGGCGGCGTGTTTGCCCTGTTCTTCACCACGGGCGAGGTAAGCATACCGGCCATCATCGGTTTCATATCGCTCTTCGGCATAGCCACCCGCAACGGCATGCTGCTTATTAGCCGCTACAACGCGCTGCGCGACGAGGGGCTGCCGCTGCGCCAGTGCATCGTGAATGGCTCGCTCGACCGCCTCAATCCCATACTCATGACCGCCCTGTGCTCGGCCTTGGCGCTCATTCCACTGGCCCTACGCGGCGGCCTGCCGGGCAACGAGATACAAAGCCCCATGGCCAAGGTGATACTCGGCGGACTGCTCACGTCCACTTTCCTCAACGCGTTCATCATACCAATAGTGTATGAGTGGATGGGGCGGAAGCATATTTTGAAACAAGGAAAAAACGTAAACGAACGATGATGAAGAAGACATTTGCCATACTGCTTGCCCACATGGCCGTGTTGTCTGTTGGCGCGCAGGGCGTGGAGAGCATACTGCAGGGCGTGGAGCAGAACAACAAGGAGCTGCAAGCCCTTAGGAAAGACAACGAGGCGGCCGCTGAAGAAGTGGCGGCGCGCAACAACCTTGAAGACCCCTCGGTAGAGTACAGTCCCTTTTTCCGCAAAGGTGAGGGCGGCGTGGCCAGTTCTGAGCTTGTGGTGTCGCAGGGCTTCGACTTCCCAACCCTGTATGCCGCCCGCCGCAAGTCGGGCAGGCTGCATCGCGAGGCTCTCGGCTTGCAGTATCTATCGGCGCGCCGCGACATACTCCTGCAGGCCAAGCTGCTTTGCCTCGACCTCGTGAAGTGCGCCCAGGACGGGGCTTTGCTCGACAAGCGGCGCGCCGATGCCGAGGCATTGCTTGCCCTCTTTGAGAAACGGCTGGCGAGCGGCGATGCCACGATACTCGATGTGAACAAGGTCAAGATGGACATCATGGCAATACGCCGCGAGGAGGCTGCGCTCGAGTCTGCGCGTCACGATGCCCTGCAATCGCTCGCAGCCCTCAACGGCAACGTGCCTGTAAGCTTCAGTGCCACCGATTACGAGTGGCAGGCTCCCGCCGATGACTATGCAGCCATGCTCGGCAAGGTCATGGCGCAGGACTACGATGTGCGCGCATCGCAGGCTTCGGAGCAGGCCCTGGCGCAGGACTTAAAGGCCAGCAGGCATGGTTGGGCGCCCAAGTTAGAGGTTGGCTATCGGCGCAACACTGACGGGCGAGATGCCAGCCACGGCTTCATGGTGGGTGCGTCGTTCCCGCTTTTCTCGGCCCGCAGCGGAGTCAAGGTGGCCAAGGCGCAGCACGACGGCGCCCAACTGCGGGCTGAAAATGCCCGCATAGAGACCGAAGCGCGGCTGAAGGCGCAAGTGCGCCAGTTGCAGGAGCTTGAGAAAGCCAAGGCAGCCTACGACGTTGGCTTGATGAACCAAACGCTTGGCCTGCTGCGCAAGGCCGTGGAGGGCGGACAGGTGACCACCATCGAATATTATGCCGAGGCCGACGCTATTTACCGCAACCTGCAGGCCTACAACGAAATAGTGCGCCAATATCAGGGCGTGATGGCCGAAATATATAAGAACGACTTGTAATGCGCTCCGCGCAAAAGCCTTTCAGCCAAGGCACGGCTGGACTTGGCGGATGCTTGCAAATATGCAACTAAAAATGCCTACGGTGCATGCTGCCTGCCAGCTGTGGGCGTTCAGCATTGCAAAAAGGCCTGTTTGGCATCGCCAAACAGGCCTTTTCGCTTTCTGAAACGGCACGTTTCAGAAACTCAAACGGCACGTTTCGTAACGGTCTGGCAGCCAGGCTGTTATCTCATGATTGCCCGTCTGCATCCTTTAACCCAAATCGGTCGTTAGAATCCAAAACGATTCCATTCTATTGCCGTGCAGATTGGCTGTCGCCTTTGTCGATGGCGTAGCGGGCTACGTCGAGACAAAGCGGCAGACAAGATGTCGGCAAGAGGATGGAAGCGTTTGGAAAGCCGACCACTGGCACAAAAACATGTGTTAGGCGGTCTAATGACCGATTTGGGTTTAACATAAATGTGTTAAATACAAATTGGCATTAGCTTTCCCGATGCATTGGCCTTTGATATGCATCAGCATCGTTTTTTTTATGTCATTGTTTGCAGAGCCAGCAATCTTCTTCGTGCGAGTTTATCACGCCGATGGCCTGTAGGTAGGCGTAGACTATCGTGCTGCCAACAAACTTCATCCCCCTGTGGCGGAGATCCCTGGATATGGCATCGGAGAGCGGAGATGTGGCAAGCCCACGCTCCACAATTGTGCTGCCGCTTGTAAATCCCCAGATGTAGTGGTCGAACGAGCCGCACTCGCCTTGTATTTCCATGAATGCCCGTGCGTTGGTCACGGCAGCCTTTATTTTCAAGCGGTTGCGCACTATGTCCTTGTTTTGCGTTAGCAGGTTTATCTTGCTTTCGTCGTAGAGGGCTATGCGGCTGTAATCGAAGTCGTCGAACGCCTTTCTGAACGCCTCGCGCTTGTTGAGTATGCATTCCCACGAGAGTCCGGCCTGGAATGTTTCGAGCAGTAACATTTCGTAGAGCATGCTGTCGTCGTGTACAGGCACTCCCCACTCGTGGTCGTGGTAGGCAACGTAGGCCGGGTTGGCAAGGTTGCACCACCGGCAGCGTTTCCTTGTTTCGGTTTTGTCCATGCGTCAGTCTGTGTGTGCTGTTTGGATTGTTGGCATTGCCATTGGGCAGGTGGGGCTTACCTTAGTTTGTTCATGTTGTAGTGTGGCGTCACCTTTCTCACGAAGTATACCAGCGATACCACGCACAGCACGGAGCCTGCGAGGTAGACCATGTAGAAAGTGAATATGTGGGCGATGAAGCCGCTTGTGAGAATGCCTATTCCTATGCCCACGTCCCAGGCCGTGAGGTAAGTGCTCGTGGCCGTTGCCCGTTGGTTGTTTGGTGCCAGGTTAACGTAGAGCGAGTTCATGGCTGGGAACATCACGCCGAAGCCCACGCCGAGCAGCACAGGCACGGTGAAGAAGAGCGCAGTGGTGGCTGCGGGGCTGGCTTCAGCCACGAACCTGCACGAGCCGAGGCAGAGGAAAGCTAGTATCACGGGGTAGTAACCGTAGTGGATGCACTGCGTTATGTAACCCTTGTCAACCAGCTTGCCTGCGAAGATGCGCGAGGCACCCATGCCGGCGGCCATGAGCGTGAAGAAGAATCCGCTCGGGGCGGTTATGTGTATCTCGCCGGCATACATGGCAACGAAGTTGGTCGTGGCTCCGTAAGGTATGGAGAGCAGCAGCAGCGATATGCTTACGGGTATACCCTTGAGCAGGATGAAGCGGTCGAGCGACACTTTCCTTCGCTGCCCCGCCAGTGCGTCGGGCAGCTTTTGGCCGCTCTTGGCCGCCTCTATCCGCTTGCGCACAGTCTCGGGCATGCGCGCTTTAACGGTGCAGGCGCAGGCTAGTCCGCAGAGGCTCACGAGCATGGCCGTGAGGAATATGCCCTGGTAAGTTATATGGCTGTGCATGAAGAGGCCCGTCATTGGGCCGAGGGCCATGGCCGTGTTGTTGGTAAGGCCGTAGTAGCCCAGGGCCTCGCCTCGCCTGGAGCTTGGCGTGATGTCTACGCACAGCGTGTTGCCGCCCACGGTGACGCTGCCGAAGGCCACGCCGTGCAGTGCGCGCAGCACTATGAACCAAGCCAGCGTGGCGGTGAGGATATAGCCGAGGAACATGCAGATACAGATAGAGTAGCACAGGATGTAGATGGGTTTGCGCGGGAACTTGTCCATCATGAAGCCCGAGAAGGGGCGCACGCAGAGTGCACTCACCGTGTAGCAACATAGTATGAGACCCAGCATGGCCTCGGGGCAGTGGAAGTTTTCCTTGAGGTAAAACGGCAGGATGGGTATCAGCAGCCAAAAACCGAAGAACAGCAAAAAGTTGGCTGCCAGTATGCTGATGTAGCTTCGGGTGAAGAGCTTGTCGTGAGCCATGTGTTTGTTTGGTTTCAGTCATGAAACGCCCGGGAGCGGCTGGTTGGGGATGGCGTAGTGGCAGCATCCTCGTCCGGCCGCTCCCGAGCGGGTAAGGTATGTGTCAGTTTGCGGCCTCGAATTCCTTGAGGAAGCGAACGTCGTTCTCCGAGAACATTCGCAGGTCGCTCACCTGGTACTTCAGGTTGGTGATGCGCTCCACGCCCATGCCGAAAGCGTAGCCGCTGTACACGCTGCTGTCTATGCCGCACAGTTCGAGCACGTTGGGGTCAACCATGCCGCAACCGAGTATTTCCACCCAGCCCGTATGCTTGCAGAAGCCGCAGCCCTTGCCGCCGCAGATGTGGCACGATATGTCCATCTCGGCACTTGGCTCGGTAAAGGGGAAGTAGCTTGGGCGCAGGCGTATCTTTGTGTCGGGGCCGAACATCTCGCGCGCAAACGAGAGCAATACTTGCTTGAGGTCGGTGAACGATACATTCTTGTCGATGTAGAGGCCTTCAACCTGGTGGAAGAAGCAGTGGGCGCGGGCCGTGATGGCCTCGTTGCGGTAAACGCGGCCGGGGCATATCACGCGTATTGGCGGCTGTGTGGTCTCCATTACCCTTGCCTGCACCGAGCTTGTGTGGCTCCTCAGAATGATGTTCTTGGTAACGTCCTCGGTGTTTTGCTCCACGAAGAAAGTGTCCTGCATATCGCGTGCTGGATGGTCGGCGGCGAAGTTCATCTTCGTGAATACATGAAGGTCGTCTTCCACCTCTGGGCCGTCGGCCAGAATGAAGCCCATGCGTGAGAATATGTCGATTATCTCGTTGGTCACGATGGTGAGCGGGTGGCGCGTACCGAGGGCAATAGGGTATGGCGAACGGGTGAGATCCATGCCGCTGCCTGCGGCTTCCTCTCCGCCGATTTGCTCCCTGAGGGCGTTGATGCGCTCCGTGGCGGTCTGCTTCAGCTCGTTGAGCTTCATGCCTATGGCCTTTTTCTGGTCGGCAGGCACGTTGCGAAAGTCGGCCATCAAGTTGTTTATAGCCCCTTTCTTGCTGAGGTATTTCAGCCTCAGGACCTCGATGTCGTCAGCGTTTGCCGCGCTGATGCCCTTCACTTCTTCAAGAAGTTGCTCTATCTTTTCAAGTATCATATAGGTTTATGTTAGTCACTTTGCTTTCTGCAATGCTTTTGCCGGTGGCCGCCATGGCAGCCGCCACTGTGCCTTGCTGTGTGGCGCGGTGCGCCAAAAGCAGCGGCGCGTGGCACTCCCGGCCATATTTTTGCTGCAAAGGTAATATTTTTGCGTCAAAATGGAGCAGGATATCAAAATAAAGTTGTACTTTTGCCGAAATTTGAGAGGCGGATAAAATCCGGTGAGATAAAATGAGAAGGTTTTTGATTGCGGTATTCGCAATGGTCTTGCTGATGTTTTCCTGCAAGGGAAGCAAGGCTCCAGAGGTGGTTGAGGAGGCGGTGGCCGATTCTTCGGACACTTGCGTGGCCGACACGGTTCCGCTCGACACCATGGAACAGCTTATTTCGGCCACGCCTATGCCAAAGGCTGCCGACGAGCTGTTCGACGACTTTTTCTTTAATTTCGCGGCCAACCGAAAGTTGCAGCAAAAGCGCATCAAGTTTCCGCTGCCAGTCACCGACGGAAACCATACGGAGTACATCGCCAGGGAAGACTGGCAGATGGATCATTTCTTCATGCGGCAAGGGTATTACACCCTCATCTTTGACAACGAGCGGCAGATGTCGCTCGTAAAGGACACTTCCATCGGCCACGTGGTCGTGGAGAAAGTGTTTTTTGGTGAAAAGACCGTAAAGCAGTATGTATTCGACAGGGTGGATGGGCTTTGGATGCTTTGCGGCATCAAGTTCAAGCCCTTGTACGAAAACATGAACGCCTCTTTCCTGAAGTTCTACCAGCGATTTTCTCGCGACTCGGCCTTCCAGATAGAGAGCCTGCATGACCCCGTGAAGTTTACCGGCCCCGACCCTGACGACGACTTCAGCCAGATGGAAGGAGTGATAACTGCTGACACATGGCCGGCTTTCGCCTCCGAGTTGCCGTCGGAGATGATATACAACATCATTTACGGGCAGACTTATACGGAGAGCGACCACAAGATATTCGTAATCCGCGGCATATCCAATGGGCTTGAGGTGGAGATGACCTTCGAGCGAAGCAACGGCAAGTGGCTGCTCACGGAACTGGCCACATAGTTTTAAACGAAGACGCTTATGAAAGACATTTCAAACTACGACCTTTCCGGTCACAACACTTTCGGCATAAAGGCCAGATGCAGGCGGTTCATTGAGTTTGCCTCCGTGGCTGAGTTGCAGGAGGCACTGCGGATGCTTACTGCCGCCGACAGACCACTGCTCATGCTCGGCGGGGGCAGCAACTTGCTGCTTACCGGCGACTTTGCAGGCACGGTGCTCCATTCTGCAATAAAGGGGGTGAGCGTGCTGGAAGATGGCGACGATGTGCTTGTGCGTGTTGGCAGCGGCGAGGTTTGGGATGATTTCGTGGCTCTGTGCGTTGCCCGTGGCTGGCATGGGGCGGAGAACCTGTCGCTCATTCCGGGCGAGGTGGGCGCAAGCGCGGTGCAGAACATCGGGGCATACGGCGTGGAGGCGAAGGACTTGATAAGCAGTGTGGAGGCTGTGGACATTGTCTCTGGGGGTGTAGTTACAATAGAAAATGGCGATTGCGGCTATGCTTACAGGCAGAGCCGCTTTAAGTCGGAGTGGGCAGGCCGCTATGTCGTGACTCATGTCACCTACCGTCTTGACAAGCTGTTCAATCCACGCCTCGATTATGGCAACATACGCTCGGAGCTGCAAAAGCGCGGTATATGCGAGCCTACTGCAGCGCAGCTCAGGCAAACGATAATCGACATACGCAATGCCAAGCTGCCCGACCCAAAGGTTACTGGCAATGCCGGGAGCTTTTTCACTAACCCCATCGTGAGCAGGGAGAAGTATGATGAGCTTGCGGCACGCTATCCTGTAATGCCTCATTACGATGTAGACGAAAGCCACGTAAAGGTGCCTGCTGGCTGGCTTATAGAGCAGTGCGGGTGGAAAGGCGGCTCGCTGGGTGCAGCAGGGGTTCACCCTAAGCAGGCTCTTGTGCTCGTCAATCTTGGCGGTGCCACCGGGAAAGACATATTGCGCCTCTGTGAGGCGATACAGGGCGACGTGGCCGCTAAGTTCGGCATAACCTTGAAGCCGGAGGTAAACGTAATATGAGGCTGACGTTCCTTGGCACCGGCGGCAGCTTTGGCACCCCCGTGGTGGGCTGCCGGTGCTCAGTGTGCACAAGCGCAAACCCCAAGGACCGCCGCTTGCGCAGCTCGGCCTTGCTTGAAACCGACTCCACGCGCCTGCTCATAGACTGCGGCCCTGATTTCAGGCAGCAGGCATTGGGCATACCTTTCAGACGCATCGATGGTGTGCTTATAACCCATTCGCATTACGACCACGTGGGAGGGATAGACGACCTGCGGCCTTTCTGCAAGTTTGGCGGAATAGACCTCTATGCCGACAGCATAGCCGCAGACCACCTGAGGCATTCCATGCCATATTGCTTCGACAAGGACAAGTACCCCGGAGTGCCTGACATCCACCTCAACGTCATAGAGCCGCACATGCAGTTCTGCATAGGCGACATCAGCATAATGCCCATAAGGGTGATGCACGACAGCCTGCCGATACTCGGCTATAGGTTTGGCCCGCTAGCCTACATAACCGACATGAAGATAATCGACGAGGCTGAACTGCCCTATCTCGATGGGATAGAGGTGTTGGTGGTCAACGCCCTGCGCTTCAGCCGCCCTCATCACTCCCACCAGCTCGTGGCCGACGCCGTGGCCTTTGCTCGCCGTATAGGCGCGCGGCGCACCCTGCTCACGCATTCGTGCCACCACATAGGCCCCCACGATGAGGCCAATAGCCTGCTGCCCCCAGGTTTCGAGATGGCTTACGACGGCCAGGAAATCACCCTGCCGTAGGCCACGGCAAGGGGGGCTTGCCCAAAAACAAACATTTGCAAAAAAGTCGGGCGGATTTGTCCTTGTGCCTATTTATCCGTATTTTTGCATTTGTAAAAAGAAGATGAACCTTATAATGCAGCAAGGAGGCTGTCTGAATGTCATGAAGCGATTAGCATGCTTGTTTGCCTTGTTCCTTTCTTTTGCTTTTGCCTGTGTTGCGCAGGAAAAAGCACTTGTCTCGTGTGTTGTAGACGCAGATACGGGCGAGCCTGTGCCGTTTGCCACGGTGAGGGTGCAAGGCGGTGCTGCCACCATTGCCAACGCTGAGGGCTGCTTCGAGTTGGAGGCATCTTCCGGTGCTGAAGTCCGCGTGTCGTCTGTGGGCTATCGGCCTTACGTAGGCAAGGCAGGCTCGCTGGGCGGCGAGGTTAGGCTCCGGCCAGCCGGCGTGGTGCTCGGCGAGGTCACGGTGGTGCCGTGGGGCAGGCGCATCGGCGAGATTGCGAGGCGCGCCTCCAAGTCGGCGTTCAGCCACAGGAACGCCAAGGCCAACTACCTCTACCGCCAGACCACCGAGGTGGGCGGCGCTACCACGAGCATGGTTGAGGCGTTCTTCGAGGCTCGGTCGGCCTTCTCGCTGCGCAGGCTGAGGCTTCTCGCGGGGCGCTATTCCTCCATCGACCGCGACGGCGCGGGCAATTACTCGCACCTTGCCAACCTATACCCCTTGTCGCAGGTGGAGGTGGTGAACATGGTTGACTACATACCCTTCAACGAGCTTATGCCGCCGCTCTCGGCTCATTGGGACGTTCACTTCGCCACCGACTGCAGCGTGGTTGACGACGGCGGGCGGATGCTCTACTCCATCCGCTTCACCCCAAAGCTCCGCGCCGGGCGCAGGATGTTCAACGGAACGCTCTTCGTAGACGCTTCCACGCTCCTGCCGGTGAAGATGGAGGGCAGTGTAGAGAACGTATACATAATCACCAACTCGCAATCTGACAATGCAGGGGCAACCCCCGCCGACGAGCGGGTGACGGTTGTCTACGACACCGCCAAGGGCTACAGCGAGGTGCAGTCGGTGTATGTGTCGGTGGGCTACCGCAACGGCAACGACAGCGTGCGCTTCCGCTCGCTGATGTATTGCGTGGGCGACCTCGACGTGGGCAAGAAGAGCAAGGCCCGCCCCGCCGTGGACCTGCGCCGGCAGATAGACCGCCTTGGCTACGACGCCGCCTTCTGGGCCGACAAGGAGAT
>CALUGA010000036.1 GCA_944320105.1 uncultured Prevotella sp.
CTTTCAACTATAAAGGTACAAAATATTTGCGAGATTACCAACTTTTTTGGATACTTTCTTATCCCGAACTCGCGTATTGCTTGGCCTGCGGCAGGAATGCGCAATGAAGAGGAGCGCACCCAAACAAAACCATGCGAGATGCCGCAATTCACAATTTTATCGCTAACTTTGCAACGCAAGCGCACACAGGCAAGCTTTGCGCATAACTCATTGCTAACTGAACTATGGCCAAAAGGACAATCACCTTCATTGCTGCGGCGGCGATGGCGCTGGCCGCAACCTGCGCATTTGCACAGCAGCGCATCCACTACAGCGGCACCATGCTCAGCGCCCCGGCGCGCCACGACGGCGGGCTGCGCCCGGCCATTGGCGTGCACAACATCCAAACCATGAGGGCGTGGCGCGAGCGGCCCGCCGAGGCCAACGGCAGGGGGTGGACTTACAACCACCAGCCCATGATGGCCTACTGGCACGGACGCTTCTATATGCACTACCTCTCCGACCC
Source organism: uncultured Prevotella sp. (assembly GCA_944320105.1). GTDB lineage: Bacteria > Bacteroidota > Bacteroidia > Bacteroidales > Bacteroidaceae > Prevotella. The sequence continues at coordinate 506 of CALUGA010000036.1, forward strand.
CAAGGACGAGCACGTGCCGCCCTCGCGCACCATGCTACAGACCTCCGACGACGGCTACCACTGGTCGGCCCCGCGCGTGCTCTTCCCCGAATACCAAGTGCCGGAGGGCTACTCCAAGCCGGGGCAGGCGGCAAAAGCCCACAACCTTACTGCCATAATGCACCAACGGGTGGGCTTCTTCGTGTCGAAAGGCGGTTTGCTCCTGGCCACGGGCAACTACGGCGTGGCACTCCATCCCAAGGACGACCCCAACGATGGCAACGGCATAGGCCGAGTGGTGAGGGAGATTCGCGACGACGGCTCGCTCGGCCCCATATACTTCATTTACTACAACCACGCCTTCGGCCCGCACAACACGGCCTACCCCCACTACACCAAGGCACCGCGCCGACTGCGCCAAGCCTGCGAGGAACTGCTGGCAAGCCCGCGCCAGAGGATGCAGTGGGCCGAGGAGGCCGACCGCGGCGACACCATCGTGCCGCTGCCACGGCCCTACAAGGCATACTGCGACTACACATTGCCCGACGGCAGCCTGGCCTGCCTATGGAAGCACGCGCTCACCTCCGTAAGCCCCGACGGCGGGCGCACGTGGGCCGAGCCGATAGCAAGGGCGCGCGGCTTCGTGAACAGCAACGCCAAGATATGGGGACAGCGGCTGGCCGACGGCACCTATGCCACGGTGTACAACCCCTCGGAATACCGATGGCCGCTGGCCATCTCGCTCAGCAGCGACGGCCTCGACTACACCACGCTCAACCTCGTGTGCGGCGAGGTGCCGCCCATGCGCTACGGCGGCAACTACAAATCATACGGCCCGCAGTACCCGAGGGGCATACAGGAGGGCAACGGAACGCCCCGCGACAGCAACCTGTGGGTGGCCTACAGCATGAACAAGGAAGACATCTGGGTGGCCCGCATACCCGTGCCGGTGCAGATACAGGCCCACGCCCATGCCGACGACGACTTCGCCCGCTGCGGCAGCCTTGCCGAGCTTACGCAGTGGAACATTTACTCGCCGCTGGCCGCGCCGGTGAGCGTGGAGGACCGGTGGCTTACGCTGGCCGATGGCGACGCCTTCGACCACGCTGTGGCCGAGCGCATGGTGCCGCCCTGCCGCAGCCTGCGCGCCGACTTCGACCTGCGCGCCGGGCAGGCCACCCACGGCACCTTGCAGATTGAGTTCGCCGACGGGCAAGGCACGGTGTGCTCGCGCATCGACCTCAACCCCGACGGCACCATGATGCTCAAGGGCGGGGCGCGCTACAAGCAGCTGTGCCGCTACGAGCCGGGGCGCACGTACCACATAACAGTGCTACTCTCCGCCACAGACCGCACCGCCGAGGTGCTCATCGACGGGCGCAGCCGCGGCAGGCGCATGCTGTTCAGCCCCGTGGCCGCCATAGAGCGGATAACGCTGCGCACCGGCCCGCGCCGCACCCATCCCACGCCCGACACGCCCGCCGACTTCTTCGGAACGCTGCCCGGTACGGCCGACACCGTGGCCACGGCGCGCTTCTCCATAGCCCGGCTGCGCACCACTTCGGCCGACGCCGACGCTGGGGCGGCATTCCTCAGGGCAGGGAGCTTCAGGCACTACATAGACTACTTCAACTCGATGGAACCGGAGGGCATAGTCCAGGCCGTGCCTAACGACAGCTCGTGGCAGTGGCTCAGCAGCCGGATACCGCTCTTCGAATGCCCCGACAAACAGATGGAGCTTACGTACTATTACCGCTGGTGGACGCTGCGCAAGCACATACGACGCACCGACGGGGGCTGGGCCATGACCGAGTTCCTCGTGCCGCGCTCATACGCCGACCGCCACAACCTCATAGCCTCGGCGCTGGGCCACCACATAATGGAGAGCCGCTGGCTGCGCGACACGGCACTCGTGGACGCCATTGTGGACACATGGTACCACGGCAACGGCGGGCGACCCATGGCCAAGCTCCACAACTACAGCTCGTGGACGGCCGCCGCCCTGTGGGAACGCTACAAGGCCGACGGGCGCAAGGCAAGCGTCGTGGGCTTGCTGGGCGACCTCAGCGAGGACTACCGTTGGTGGGAGAGCACCCACAGGCTGCCCTCGGGCCTCTACTGGCAGGCCGACGTGCAGGACGCCATGGAGGAGAGCATAAGCGGCGGGCGCAACAAGCGCTACGCCCGCCCGTCGATAAACAGCTATATGTACGGCAATGCCAGGGCCTTGGCGGCCATGGCGCGGCTTGCCGCCGACACGGCCTTGGCCGCCTGCTACGATGCCAAGGCCGACACGCTGCGCCGCCTCGTCACCGGCTTGCTGTGGAACGCCGGAGCCAACTTCTTCGAAACAAGGCGTGGCGACACGCTCGCCGCCGTGCGCGAGGCCATCGGCTTCCTGCCATGGTACTTCTGCCTGCCGCCCGCCGAGGGCCACTACGGGCTGGCATGGCTGCAGGCCGCACACCCCGAGGGCTTCAGCGCGCCGCGCGGACTTACCACCGCCGAACGCCGCCACCCGCAGTTCCGCACGCACGGCACGGGCCGCTGTGAGTGGGATGGGGCCGTATGGCCGTTTGCCACGAGCCAAACCCTCACGGCCATGGCCAACTACATCTGCTACTACCCTAACCCCACCGTGGGCGACAGCCTCTTCTTCAGCGAGATGAAGAAGTACACCGAGAGCCACAGCCACCGCGGCAGGCCCTACATAGGCGAGTACCTCGACGAGACCACGGGCTACTGGCTGATGGGCGACAGGGAGCGCAGCCGATACTACAACCATTCCACTTACTGCGACCTGATAATCACCGGCGTGTGCGGACTCCGACCCAGGGCCGACGGGAAGATAGAGCTGCGACCGCTCGTGCCAAGGGGTACGTGGCCCTGGTTCTGCCTCGACAACGTGCCGTACCATGGCCGCCGCCTCTGCATACTGTGGGATGAGGACGGCTCGCGCTACCACGCAGGCCCCGGCTTCCACGTGTTCGTGGACGGCAAGGAAACCAAGGACTTTATCCTCACGTGGCAGTAGGAAGTTAAGAATTAAGAATTAAAAATTAAGAAAATATGCAGAGGGGAATTAAGAATTAAGAGATAAGAATTAAGAAAATATGCAGCCGTGGCAGTGTTGGCCACGGCTGCATATTTTGTTGTGTTCCCGTTGCAGGGCGGGCGGCGGCTCACCACTTGCCGTCGGCCAGCCCGTTTATGTATGTCTCTATGTTGGTGTAGCCTCCGGCAGTGGGGCTGAGCGCGGCGTCGGCAGGGTTGGCGGGGTTCAGTCCGTGGGCGCGCTCCCAGTCATCGGGCATCCCGTCGCCGTCAGTGTCGGTGCGCGGCTGCCCGTGGTACAGCGGCAGGCCACCCATCTGTGCGGGGTCGGTGATGATGCCCAGACGGTAAGAGTCGGCTCCAAGGCGGCGGTAGCGGAAGTGCCCCGTGCTGTCCTGCGACTCGGGGGCCAGTCCCCACATATCGCCCTGCGCATCGGCGGGGATGCCCTCAGGCACGTAGATTATGCCCGTGCGCACCTCGGCCACCACTATGCTGTCAATGCGGTCGCGGCGTGGGCGCGTGGCCCCGGCGTTGGCCAGCACATATTTATACGCCTCTGCGGCCTCCATTACCTTCACATCGGGCATGGGGAAAGGCTCGCTGGTGCGCATCAAGGCCACTACCGAGTCGGGCGCGCCGCCCTCCGGCTGCACCCCGCCGTCCCAGTTATCGGCCGTTACGCGGCTGTTGCCCTCAACCACGTTGCCCTTGGCGTACACCCTGCCGTGGCGCACCTGCCCGTCGGGCAGCGTAGAGGCGTCGGCCTTCAGTATGCGGCAGGCCACCGAGCCGCTGCGTGGCGTGGCCGGCCCGGGCTTGAAGTAGTTGTTCAGCATGTTGTACATGGCCCGGTAGTCGCCCCCGTCGGCCGTGCGGTGTCGCCAGTTGAACACCACGTTGTTCACGAAGTTGAACACCCCGTTCCACCCTATGCTCGGGTTGCGGCCCGTGTTGCTGGCCCAGAGGTTGCGCACAAAGGTGCAGTTCTCGCCCCCGAGGGTGCTTCCGAAGGCGTGGTTCCACGTGTCGAGTGCCTTGGCCGATATGCAGTCCTGCACGGTTACGTTTACGGTGGGCAGCTTTTCGCGCTTGTCGCCCCTCAGCGGCCACGTGTGGCGGTACACGGAGAGGTTCTCGTCGAGCCCCCACTGGCACGAGCAGTGGTCTATGATGATGTTTCCCACGGGGTTGCCCCCGAGCGCGTCATCGCGGCGCAGCAGCGAGGTGATGCCCCGGCGGAAGCGCATGTGGCGGATGATGACGTCGTGCGTGTCGATTAGGAACGACTCACCCGTTACGCACACACCGTCGCCCGGTGCCGTTTGCCCGGCTATGGTGATGTAAGGTGCGCGCACGCTGATGGGCGAGGCGAGGCGGATTACCCCGCTCACGTTGAACACCACCGTGCGCGCCCCGCCCTGCTCGCAGGCCCAGCGCAGCGAGCCGGGGCCGCTGTCGGCCAGGGTCGTTACGGTGAGCACGCGGCCTCCGCGCCCGCCCGGGGTGTACATACCGCCGCCCTCAGCCCCGGGGAATGCCGGTATTGAGGCCTGCGGCAGGTCGTAGGGGCGCGAGGCCCAAGGCACGTAGGGGCGGCCCTGCCGGGCCTCGGCCATCACCGTGGGCAGGGCTGCGCGCCACGCCGAGTCGGAGTGTGCCTGCCATGCCGCCTCCAAGGAGTCGGCCTTGAGCTTTGCCTCGGGCGTGAGCTGCGGGTATTGCGCACAAATTGGAGTAGCGGCGAGGGACACTGCCGCCACCGCAAGCGCATTTTTGATGTTGTGATTCATGTATGTTTTTGTTTTAGTCAGTAAGTAGATGTTCAAAATTAATTGCCATCAAATTGTGTGCTATTTTGGAGATGCATGGGCAAAGTCTCATCGGTCGCGTAGCCCGCTACGCGACCGATGAGACTTTGGCGTGCAGCCCGAAAGAGCGCACAAGATGGTGGCAAAGATATAGAGAACATCTGCATGGAATATTATATCGATTAATTTTGAACAGCTACATATCTTTTTTACGTCCGCTGTAGCCTTCCCTTAGGCTCGTTTTCGTCCGCGTGTAACTCATTGATGGTCAGTTGGTTGGCAATACGTGCCGTTTTGCGTTCCAAAACGGCCTGTTTCAGGCTGCCAAACGGCCTGTTTCGCACCGCCAAACGGCCTGTTTCAGAAAGCCGCCTCTGGCGCATGGCCGGTTAGGACGGCGCAATGTGCCTCTCAGCGGCATCACAGTGCGGCCCCGTCATTGCATCTCGGCGAGCAGCGAAGCCACCTCGGCCGAAGTTATCGACTCGCGCTCGCCCTTGTCGTAGATGGTGAGCAGCGTAACGGTGCCGCTCTCCTCGTCCACCTCCACGGTGTAGGTTATCACGCGCGCGCCGCCGCTCTTGCCCCTGCCCTTGTCGCTTATGGCCATGCGCACCTTGCGGACGCCGCCCCCGAGGTCGGCTCCCGCGTGTGGGTCTTGGCTGAGTTGGGCGGCGAGAGCATCTACATCACTTTCAAGCGAGCGGTATTTCTTGCTGAGCTTCTTAAACGCTTTCTTGAAGCTCGTTGCGAGTTTAACAGTGTAGCTCATGCTTGAATTCCTCCCATGTCTTAAGTTCCAGCTTGCCTTCCTTGGCCAGCTTTACCTCTCTTAATGCCTCCCTGAGGTCGTCCATCACCTCTTTCTTCTCTGCGGGGGTAAGCTCCTGGCTCTCGGCCTTGCCCGCGCGCTTCACCTTCTTTACGAAGGTGAGCACCTTGCGCAGCGCGTCCTCGTTGTCGAAGAGCGACGCCACTTCCTTTATTACGCTCTGTTGCAGACTGATAGTGCTCATGTTACGTTCTCCTTATTATATATGTTTGTCCGCCGCAAAGATAGCGATTAATTTCCACACGGGCAAGAAACACGTGATGTTTTAGCCAACGGCAAACAGCCACGGACCCAAACCAAATGCCGCGAAAGTTAAACTGCGTTAATAGGTTTGCGATGAAACATCTTTTCGCTATCTTTGTGTTATAGTAAGGCGGGCTGGCCACCAAGCCGCAGCCGCCACGAACCTAAAACAACTGCACCATGGCAACAAGACTTGCCTCAACACTGCTCGCGCTGCTGGCCTGCTGCCACTGCGCCGCACAGCTCACCATAGAGGAGTGCTACGCCAAGGCTCGCGACAACTACCCAACGGCAAAGCAATACGGGCTGATAGACAAGGCGGAGGCTTACAACATAAGCAACGCCGCCAAGGGCTACCTGCCGCAGATAGCCCTGGCGGCGCAGGCCACCTACCAGAGCGACGTCACTAAGCTGCCCTTCGACGAGAGCTTGCTCGCGCCGATGGGCATAAGCATACCCACTCTGAGCAAAGACCAGTACAAGGTGACGCTCGACATGAGCCAGACCATCTGGGACGGGGGCGGCATACGCGCCAGGCAGAAAGCCACGCGCGCCGGGGCAGAGGCCGAGCGCCGACAGACCGACGTGAGCCTCTATAGGCTGCGCGCCCGCGTAAACCAGCTCTTCTTCGGCATCCTGCTCATTGAGGCGCAGATAGAGCAAAACGGACTGCTGCAGGGAGTGCTGCAACGCAACTGCAAGCGCACTGAGGCTTACATCGGCGGGGGCGTGGCCAGCGACGCAGACCTCGACGCGCTCAGCGTGGAACTGCTGAAGGCGCGGCAGGACGAGGCGCAGCTCAAGCACTCGCGCCGCGCCTACGCCGCCATGCTTGGCCAGCTTACGGGAATTGACATTGCCGACAGCACACGTCTTGCGCGCCCCGAGGCAGCCACTGCCGGGGCAGCCACTGTCCCAGGCCGCCCCGAACTGGCCCTGTACGAGGCGCAGATGGGCAGCCTCAGGGCCGAGAACGAGGGCGTCACCGCAGGGCTGATGCCGCGCCTGAGCCTCTTCGCCACGGGCGGATACGGCAAGCCCGGGCTGAACATGCTGGAGGACCGCTTCCGCCTGTACGGAGTGGCGGGCATACGCCTGCAGTGGAACATAGGCAGCCTCTACACCATGCGCGACAGCCGCAGGCGCATAGCCGCCGACATGGAGCGGGTGGAGAACAGCCGCCGGGCGTTCCTCTTGGACACGCGGATGGAGGCCACCGGGCAGCGCGAGACAATAAGGCGGCTTGAAGACCAGATAGGCTACGACGACGAAATAATTCGCCTGCGCCGCAATGTGCGCCTCGCCTCGGAGGCCAAGATGGCCGGCGGAACCATCGACGGCACCGACCTGGCGCGCGACATCGATGCCGAGCAGCAGGCCATAAAGGCCAAGATGGTGCATGAGATTGAGCTGCTCGAAGCCTTTTACAACCTGAAATATGTCATGAACAACTAACCAACAATGCCCATGAAACCATCAACGATACTTGCGCTATGCCTCGCCGCCGTGGCCTCGGCCTGCGGCAAGGGCGACGGCAACTACGATGCCTCGGGTGTGTTCGAAACCACCGAGGTGACCATCTCGGCACGGGCTGCGGGCGAAATAGTGCGCCTCGATGTTGACGAAGGCTCCGACGTCAAGGCCGGACAGACCATTGGACTCATCGACACCGTGCAGCTGAGCCTCAAGCGGGCCGAACTCTTGGCCTCGCTACGTGCCACCGGCAGCCGCCGCTACGACGTGGCCAGGCAGGTGGCGGCACTGCGCCAGCAGATAGCCACGCAGAGGCGAGAGCGCAGCCGCTTCGAGAAGCTTGCTGCGGCCAACGCCGCCACGGCCAAGCAAATAGACGACATCGACGCCGCCATAGCCACGCTCACCAGGCAGCTCGACGCCCAGATGGAGACGCTGACCAAGGGCAACCAAGGCGTGAGCGCGCAGGTGGAGGCCCTTGAGGCGCAGCTCGCGCAGGTAGACGACCGCCTCGCCAAGTGCGCCATAACAAGCCCCGTGGGCGGAACGGTGCTGGCCAAGTATGCCGAGCGGGGCGAGCTGGCCGCCGAGGGGCGCAGCCTGCTGCTCGTGGGCGACCTGAAGAGGATGCGGCTAAGGGCATACGTTGACGCCCCAACGCTGACGCGGCTCAAGATAGGGCAGCAAGTAATGGTTTACGCCGACGACGGCGAGGACGGCAGGCGGGAGTACCGGGGGCGCATAGAGTGGATTTCGGACAAGGCGGAGTTTACCCCAAAGACCATACAGACGCGCGACGAGCGGGCCAATCTCGTGTATGCCGTGAAGGTGGCCGTGCAGAACGATGGCTTCATAAAGCGGGGGATGTATGGCGAGATGAAGGTAACCGACAACTGACGCAAGCCGGAAGGCCGCTAAAGGAGAACGCAGCATGGACAGCAACGCAGCAGTTTCAGCCGAGGCACTGGCCAGGAGCTACGGCAAGGTGGAGGCCCTCAGGGGCGTGAGCCTTACCGTGGAGAGGGGCGAGCTGTACGGCATAATAGGCCCCGACGGGGCTGGCAAGACCACGCTGCTGCGCATACTGGCAACGCTGCTGCTGCCCGACGCGGGACGGGCGAGCCTCGCCGGGCTCGACGTGGTGGCCCGGTACCGCGACATACGCAGGCTCATAGGCTACATGCCGGGCCGCTTCTCGCTCTACCAAGACCTCACGGTGGAGGAGAACCTGCAGTTCTTCGCCACCGTGTTCGGCACCACCATAAGCGCCAACCGCCACCTCGTGGACGACATCTACCGACAGATAGAGCCGTTCCGCAGCCGCCCGGCGGGCAAGCTATCGGGCGGCATGAAGCAGAAGCTGGCCCTGTGCTGCGCGCTGATACACAAGCCCGAGGTGCTGCTGCTCGACGAGCCTACCACCGGAGTGGACCCCGTGTCGCGCAAGGAGTTCTGGGCCATGCTGCTCAAACTGCGCCGCGAGGGCATAACCATCCTCGTATCTACGCCCTACATGGACGAGGCCAAGCTCTGCGACCGCATAGCGCTCATGCAGCAGGGGCGTTTCCTCGGCGCCGACACGCCACGGGGCATCACAAACCGCTACCCCACCGCGCTCTTTGCCGTGCGCTCCGGCCAGATGCACCGCCTGCGCCACGACCTCGCAGCCTGCCCCGCCGTGGCCTCGGCATTCTCGTTCGGCGATGCATACCACGTAACGCTGCAGCCCGGCGGCAGCCCCGGCAAACTGGCCGAAAGCCTCGCGCGGCAGGGCCATGCCGACGTGGCCGTAGCCCCGATAGAGCCTACGGTGGAGGATTTCTTCATGCTGCTGGGCGGCGAAACGAAACTTACGACATGACTGAGACTGTAATACAAGCCGACGGACTGACCAAGCGGTTCGGCACGTTCACCGCCGTTGACCACATAACGTTCAGCGTGAGGCAGGGCGAGATATTCGGCTTCCTCGGAGCCAACGGCGCGGGCAAGACCACGGCCATGCGCATGCTGTGCGGCCTGAGCCTGCCCACGGAGGGCCGCGCCAGCGTGGCCGGCTTCGACGTGGCGGCCCAGCCGGAGCAGGTCAAGCGGCGCATAGGCTACATGAGCCAGCGGTTCTCGCTCTACGACGACCTGAAGGTGTGGGAGAACTTGCGCCTCTTTGGTGGCATCTACGGCATGGACGCCGACGAGATAAGCCGCAAGACTGACGAGCTGCTGGCCCGCCTGGGCTTCTCCGCCGAGCGGGGCAGCTACGTAAGCTCGCTGCCGCTGGGATGGAAGCAGAAGCTGGCCTTCTCCGTGGCAGTGCTCCACGAGCCGAGCGTGGTGTTCCTCGACGAGCCTACAGGTGGCGTTGACCCGGCCACGCGGCGCCGCTTCTGGGAACTGATATACGACGCCGCCGACCGCGGCATAACCGTGTTCGTAACCACGCACTACATGGACGAGGCCGAATATTGCGACCGGGTGAGCATCATGGTCGATGGGCGCATAGAGGCTCTCGACTCGCCCGCCGGGCTGAAGCAACGCTACGGGGCAAGCTCGATGGACGGAGTGTTCCAGCAGCTGGCGCGCCGCGCCACCCGCCCCGGCAGCTGACGGCAGGCCAAAAGGCAATGACAGACTTACAACAACGACAATGCAGGCACAGGGGATGAAACAGTTCCGTTCGTTCGTCAGGAAGGAATTCCTGCAGATTTTCCGCGACAGGCGCACGCTGCTCATACTGCTCGTGATGCCGCTCATGCTGGTGCTGATGCTCGGCTACGCCATAAAGACCGAGCTGAACAACGCCCGCATGGCCGTGCTCGACCCCTCGAAGGATGCCGAGACGCTGCGCATAAAGGAGCGGTTCCGCGCCAGCCAGTACTTCACCGTGGTGGAGGAGACCGAGAGCCGCGCCCGCATCGATGAGCTGTTCCGCCGGGGCGACATAAGCCTCGCGCTGGTGTTCGCGCCCGACTTTGCCGAAAGCGGCGCACGGGGTGGGCGCGAGGCCACCGTGCAACTCATTGCCGACGGCACCGACCCAAACCAGGCCGCGCTGCTCACGGGCTACGCCCAGGGAGTGATGGCTGCCGGGAGCGCAGCCGCCGAGGCACTGCCAGTGGAGACGCGGATGCTCTACAACCCGCAGCAGCAAAGCTCGTACAACTTCGTGCCGGGCGTGATGGGCCTCGTGCTGATGCTCATCTGCGCCATGATGACCTCGGTGGCCATAGTGAGGGAAAAGGAGACGGGCACCATGGAGGTGCTGCTGGCCTCGCCGCTCAGCCCGATGCAGATAATATTGTCGAAGATCGCGCCTTACTTCACGCTGTCGGTGGTCAACATCGTAACGGTGCTCCTGCTGGCCACGCAGGTGATGGGGGTGCCTATAAGGGGCAGCATGGGGTGGCTGGCAGTGGTGTCGGTGCTGTTCATAGTGGTGGCGCTGGCCCTGGGCCTGCTCATATCAACGCTCGTGAGCAGGCAGATGGAGGCCCTGCTCGCATCGGGCATAGGGCTGATGATGCCCACGCTGGTGTTCTCGGGGCTGATATTCCCCATAGAGAGCATGCCCGCAGCCCTTGGCTGGATATCCAACCTCATACCCGCACGGTGGTACATATCGGCCATGCGCAAGATAATGATTGAGGGCGCAGGCCCGGAGAGCTTCGCCCCGGAGCTGTGCATAACGGCCCTGATGGCCGTGGCGCTCATGGCTGCCGCGCTCAAGAACTTCAAGGTGAGGCTCTGACGCCAAGGCCGCACTGCCGCCAGCACGATGGCGGCCACCCTGCCGTGGCCCGCGCCTGCCGCGCAAACTAACCGCAAAACAGCAAGCCATGCTTAGATACCTGCTCGAAAAGGAATTCAAACAGATACTGCGCAACAAGTTCCTGAAGAAGATGCTGGTTGCCTTCCCGCTCATGATGATAGTGGTGTTCCCCTACGTCACGAGCCAGGAAGTGACCGACGTGAAGGTGTGCATAGTGGACAACGACCGCTCGCAGGCATCGGCGCGACTGGCCATGAAGGTGGCGGCGTCGCGCTGCTTCGCCCTCGCAGGAAGCGAGCCTACGTACAGCCGCGCCCTCGAAAGCGTGGAGCGGGGCCGGGCCGACATTGTGATGGAGATCCCGCAGGGCTTTGCCCGCGATGCCGCCAAGGGCATGGAGCCGCGCGTGATGGTGGCCGCCAACTCGGTGAACGGGGTGCGCGGCGCGCTCGGGGCGCAGTACTTGGGCAGCATCGTAGGCGCGCTGGCCGCCGAGGCGCGCGCCGAAAGCGGACTGGCCGCCACCGTCGGGGCAGCGGCGGAGCCGAGCCTGCTCTACCGCTACAACCCCACACTCGACTACCGGGTGTTCATGGTGCCGGGACTGATAGCCGTGCTCATCACGCTGCTGTGCTGCGCGCTCACCGCCCTCAACATAGTGGGCGAGAAGGAAGCCGGAACCATAGAGCAGATAAACGTCTCGCCCGTGCCGCGAAGGCTCTTCATCTTGGCCAAGCTCATGCCCAACTGGGCCATAGGCTTGGTGGCACTGGCTTTCGGCATGGCCTTCGCCTGGGCCGTGCACGGCATTACCCCGGCAGCCGGGGTGGCCACGGTGCTGCTGCCCGCCGCCCTGTTCATCCTCGCGGCATCGGCCATGGGCATGGTGATATCCAACTACTCAGACACCATGCAGCAGGCCATGTTCGTGATGTTTTTCTTCATCATCATCATGATGCTCACCTGCGGACTGTTCACCCCCGTGGAGAGCATGCCACAATGGGCGCAGGCCGCCACATCGATAAACCCCATGACTTACTTCGCCCGGGCCATGCGCATGGCTTACCTCAAGGGAAGCTCGCCCGCCGACATGGCGCCGTGCCTCGCCGCCCTTGCCGCCTTCGCCGTGGCTTTCAACGCCTGGGCCGTGCTGAGCTACAGGAAAAACAGCTGACGCAGCGCGCCTTTGCCCGGCCCGCAGGCAAGAAATGCGGGCGCAGCCCTTTGCCGTTAGCGGGAAAATAACTACTTTTGCGCCCGGTAACGACAAGAACAGCTGACCATGGACGTAAAGATAGAGGAATCGTGGCGCAGGCACATAGGCGCCGAATTCGACAAGCAGTACTTCATCGACCTGGCCGAATTTGTGCGCCGGGAGTACACCCAACATACGTGCTATCCGCCCGGACGGCTCATCTTCAACGCCTTCAACCTTTGCCCGTTCGACCAAGTGAAGGTGGTGATAATAGGGCAAGACCCTTACCACGAGCCGGGACAGGCCCACGGCCTCAGCTTCTCGGTGGGCGAGGGCGTGACGCTGCCGCCATCGCTCGTGAACATATTCAAGGAAATACAGCTCGACCTCGGCACACCGATGCCCGCAAGCGGCGACCTCACGCGCTGGGCCAAACAGGGCGTGCTGCTGCTCAACGCCACGCTCACAGTGCGCGCCCACCAGGCCGCCAGTCACCAGCGGCACGGCTGGGAGGAATTTACCGATGCGGCCATACGCGCCCTCAATGCCGACCGCGACCACCTCGTGTTCATACTCTGGGGCGGCTACGCCCGATCCAAGGCGGCACTGATAGACGCCTCGCGCCACCTCGTGCTGCAGTCGGTGCACCCCTCGCCGCTATCGGCCAACCGCGGCGGATGGTTCGGCAACCACCACTTCTCGCGCGCAAACGCTTACTTGGAGGCCCAAGGAGAGGCACCCATAAAGTGGTGAGCGGCAGCACCTGCACGGCCACCCATCCGGCCTAAATGGCCAATCTGTCCAACTACCCACCAAATTTCCCCAAAACAAAACCGCACACCAATGACCAACAACAGCACGGCGGAACTGCCACCGATAATACAAGTGGGCGATGTGCTCATGTCGCCCGACATATTCACAGAGTGCTTCTGCTGCGACCTCGATGCCTGCCACGGGGCCTGCTGCGTGGAGGGCGACGCCGGCGCGCCCGTAACCCTCGACGAGATAGCAGCCATCGAAGACTCGCTCGATGCCGTGTGGGCATCCCTCGCTGCCGGGGCGCAGGCCGTGATAGACCGCCAGGGCGTGGCCACCACCGACCCCGAGGGCGAGCTTGTCACATCGATAGTGGGCGAGCGCGACTGCGTGTTCACCGTACATGAGGGCGACTGTTGCCTCTGCGCGCTCGAAAAAGCCTGCCGCGAGGGCCGCTCCGGGTTCATGAAGCCAATAAGCTGCGCACTCTACCCGCTGCGCGAGAAAACCTTCGCAGGAGGCTTGGTGGGCCTCAACTACAACCGCTGGGCCATCTGCCGCCCGGCTGTGGAGATGGGGCGGCAGCTCGGCCTGCCGCTCTACAAGTTCCTCAAAGGGCCGCTAACGCGCCGCTTCGGCGCGCAATGGTACGCCGAACTGCTGGCCGTGGCCGACGAGCTGCGCCGCCAAGGACTGCTGCCCGACCCTCAGGCTGGCTGTAGCGGCGCACCTAAGGCGAGTCAGGAATAAGGCATGGGCAGCAGCAGCTGTTGTCCGCCACCGTAAGACTGCCCATCAAAAAACTGTCGGAACGAATCCGGCAGAGCACAACCGGGGGCAACAGAGGCGCATAAAGACAAAGGGAATGCCATGATTTCTTGTTGCACCAAATTGTTCGAAATCGGAACACAAGAACCAAGCGTCACGCTTTTGCTCATTGAGGCTGCACCGGAAAACCGTAAGCTATCAGGCGTTTTAACCCAAATCGTCATTAGACTTCAGTTGGATTTCGTGCTGCTGTCAGGCAGATTGATTTTCGGTTTTATCGAAGATGTAGCGGGCTACATCGAGAAAAATCGGAAAGCAAGATGCCGACAGCAGTGCGGATGACAGCTGAAGAGCCAACAATCAAGTGGAAATGTCGTTTTGGCGGTCTAACGACCGATTTGGGTTTAAATTGCAACCACGACGAAAGACCATGGCCTTTCTGTTGATTACGACAACCCGGGCGCCGTTTTCTTTCAAACTGAAACAGCCTGTTTTGGCGGGCAATACGGCTTGTTTTGCGATTCAAAACAGGCCGTTTCAGAATGCAAAACGCCACGTTCCGTGCCGTGTTCCATGCCGTTCCACGCCACAGATTGTTCTTTTTCGGAAACAGTAACTTTGACATGGAAATTCATAGGATCGTCAAAAAAGAACGCAACTGGGTTTCCTGGCCGCCCCAAAACAAAATCAGCCGCCCCAAAGACAAAGGACTTTGGGGCCGCACCCGCCACGCCCTCCAACTCAGACAAAAGAAAAATGCCGACTGCTTGTTTCCTAAGCAATCAGCATTTCCGTTTTTTGCGCTTCAAGATGGGCTTGAACCAACGACCCCCTGATTAACAGTCAGGTGCTCTAACCAACTGAGCTATTGAAGCATTTGTTGCGCCTCATTTCTGAATTGCGATGCAAAGGTAATGCGTTTTTGCGAAACCTGCAAATTTTTCGGCGGAAAAATGCTCGGAAACATAAATTTTTCTCAAAAAAACAAGCGATGAGGGCGGAATTAGAGCATAATCATTTAATTTTGCAGCTAAAACGACAATATTCACAAGCGTGCGCCGTAAGGTATGGAGGCACCGCGGGCTTTGGCCTGCCGCGCTGCGCCCCAAGGCGGACCGAAAGCTGAAAGAACGACAATGAAACGACGCATCTTCATCCTGCTGGCAGCCTGCCTGACCGTGGGAGGCGCATGGGCGCAGAAACAAAAGAGCCACAACTTTGAGGTGGCAAAGAACCTCGACATCTTCAACACCATATACAAGAACCTCGACTTGATGTATGTGGACACGCTCAACCCGGGCGAGGTGATAGGCAACGGCATCAACGCCATGCTGCGCAGCCTTGACCCCTACACCGAGTATTACCCCGAGGACAAGAACAAGGACTTGGAGATGATGCTCACGGGCAAGTACGCCGGCATAGGCTCCATCATACGCAAGAACCTCAAGCTGGGCAACATCGTCATAGACGAGCCTTACGAGGGCATGCCCGCCGCCGAGGCAGGGCTGATGCGCGGCGACGAGATACTGGCCATAGACGACTCGTCGATGGTGGGCAAGACGGTGAGCTACGTGAGCGAGAGGCTGCGCGGCGAGCCGGGAACTACGTTTGCCCTGCGGGTGCGCCGCCCCTCTACGGGCAAGGAGATGACCTTCAAGGTGACGCGGCGCAACATAAAGCTGCCCACGATACCTTACTACGGGATGCGCCCGGGCGGCGTGGGCTACATCTGCCTGAGCAGCTTCACCGAGGGCTGCGCCAAGGAGATGCGCCGCGCCTTCGTTGACCTCAAGGGGCAGGGTGCCACCAAGCTCGTGCTCGACCTCAGGGGCAACGGCGGCGGCTCGCTGGCCGAGGCCGTTGACATTATTAATATGTGGGTGCCAAAGGGGCTTACGCTCGTTGAAACACGGGGCAAGCTGCGCCAGGCCAACCGCGAGTACAAAACGAAGCTGGAGCCTGTTGACACGATAATGCCAATAGTGGTGCTCGTAAACGACGAGACGGCCAGCGCCAGCGAGATAACGGCAGGCTCGCTGCAAGACCTCGACCGCGGCGTGGTGCTCGGCACACGCACCTACGGCAAGGGCCTCGTGCAGGTGCCGATGGACTTGCCCTACAACTCTATGCTTAAGCTCACCACAAGCAAGTACTACATTCCCAGTGGCCGCTGCATACAGGCCATCAACTACAAGCATGGCGGCGGGGGCTACACTGAGCGCATTGCCGACAGCCTTACCCACGTGTTCCGCACACGCGCCGGGCGCGAGGTGCGCGACGGCGGAGGCATCAAGCCCGACGTGGAGGTGCGCCCCGACACGCTGCCCAACATCGTGCTTTACCTTGACCGCATAGACTCAACCGAGGTGATGCTCAACTATGAGATCGACTACATAGCCTCGCACAAGACGATAGCGCCGCCGGAACAGTTTGCCATAACCGACGCCGAGTTCGCCAACTTCAAGAAGCGCGTGCTGGCAAGCGGCTTTTCATACGACCCCATGAGCGGCAAGAAGCTCGACGAGCTGGTGAAGCTGGCCAAGTTTGAGGGCTACTACGACGACGCCAAGGCCGAGTTCGACAGTCTCCGCGCCAAGCTCAGCCACAACGTGGAGCGCGACCTTGAGCGCAACAAGGAAGACATAAAGCGGCTCTTGGAGCAGGACATCGTTACGGCTTACTACTACCAGGCCGGGGCCATCAAGTCCGCGCTGGGCCACGACAAGCAGCTGCGCGAGGCCGAACGGTTGCTGGGCGACGCCGATGCTTACCGCGCACTGCTCGCCCCGAAGAAAGACTGACACAAAAGGGAAAGGAACTGACGATGATATACCCCATAGGCATACAAGACTTCGAGAAGCTGCGCGACAGCGGCTACGTGTATGTTGACAAGACAGCCCTTGTCTACAAGCTGGCCTCCGAGGGCAGCTACTACTTCCTGAGCCGCCCCCGCCGCTTTGGCAAGAGCCTCCTGCTGTCAACGCTCGAAGCGTATTTCAGCGGCAAGCGCGAGCTGTTCAGGGGCCTCGCCATCGAAAAGATGGAGAGCGAGTGGGCCAAATACCCCATATTGCACCTCGACCTCAACACGGCCAACTACCGCGAGCCAGACAGTTTGCGCAATGTGCTCAACGATGCGCTGGCCGGCTGGGAGGCTTGCTACGGCGCGTCGCCCACGGAGGTTACGCCGGAGTTGCGCTTCAAGGGCGTGGTGCGGCGCGCCTGCGAGCAGTCGGGGCGGCGCGTGGTGATACTTGTAGACGAGTACGACAAGCCCATG
>CALUGA010000037.1 GCA_944320105.1 uncultured Prevotella sp.
TCTTAACACAACTCAGGCTGTAATCACCGTATAAATCGGTAGATTACAGCCTGATACAAATTTTAATTGCTATTCTGTCCGAGGGCTTCTAAACTTAGAGAGTATCCTCTACCGCAGCCTGCGCCGCAGCCAACCTTGCAATCGGCACGCGGAACGGGGAGCAGCTAACGTAGTTAAGGCCAACCCTGTGGCAGAACTTGACTGACGATGGCTCGCCGCCGTGCTCGCCGCAGATGCCGCAGGTAAGCTCGGGGCGCGTCATGCGGCCTTTCTCCACGGCCATCTTGATGAGCTGGCCCACGCCATTCTGGTCGAGCACCTGGAACGGGTCAACGTTCAGAATCTTCTTGTCGAGGTATACCGGCAGGAAGCTTGCGATATCGTCGCGGCTGTAGCCGAAAGTCATCTGCGTAAGGTCGTTGGTGCCGAAGCTGAAGTACTCGGCCTTCTTTGCGATGTAGTCGGCGGTGAGGGCGGCGCGCGGTATCTCGATCATGGTGCCTACGCGGAACGGGATTTCCACTCCCTCATCCTCGAACAGCTCCTTGGCCGTGTTGCGGATTACCTTTTCCTGCGCATCGAACTCATTTACGATGCCGATGAGCGGCACCATTATTTCGGGATGCGGGTCGTAGCCTTCCTTCTTCAGCTGGATGGCGGCGCCCAATATGGCTTTGGTCTGCATGGCCGTGATTTCGGGGTATGTGTTGCCCAGACGACAACCGCGGTGGCCGAGCATGGGGTTATGCTCGCTCAGGCTGTTGACCCTGTGCTGAATTTCCTGCACGGAAACGCCCATTTCCTTGGCCATGGTTTCCTGCCCGGCGAGGTCGTGCGGCACGAATTCGTGCAGCGGCGGGTCGAGCAGCCTGATGTTTACGGGGAAGCCATCCATGGCCTTGAGGATGCCGTAGAAATCCTGCCGCTGGTAGGGCAGCAGCTTTTCGAGTGCTTTCTCGCGTCCCTCCACGCTGTCAGCAAGGATCATCTCGCGCATTGCCTTTATCTTCTCATTCTCGAAGAACATGTGCTCAGTGCGGCAAAGTCCTATGCCCACAGCTCCGAAGTTGCGCGCCACCTCCGCATCGTGGGGAGTGTCGGCGTTTGTGCGCACCACCAGCCTTGTGTACTTGTTGCAGAGATCCATGAGCGCGGCAAAGTCGCCTGTAACCTCGGCGGGCTTCGTCCTTACCTCGCCGTAGTACACCTCACCGGTAGAGCCGTTAAGCGAAAGGTAGTCGCCCTCCTTCAGCACAACCCCGTCAATCTCCACCGTGCGTGCCTTGTAGTCAACGTTTATCGCGCCGGCTCCCGACACACAGCACTTGCCCATGCCACGGGCCACCACAGCGGCGTGCGACGTCATGCCGCCGCGGGCGGTGAGGATGCCCTCAGCCGCCGACATGCCTGCAAGGTCTTCGGGGCTTGTCTCGATGCGCACCATCACCACCTGGTGTCCGTTGGCGTGCCACTCTTCGGCGTCGTCGGCAAAGAACACTATCTGCCCACAGGCAGCTCCGGGCGAAGCCGGGAGTCCGCGGGTGAGCACACGTGCCTTCTTCAGCGCCTCCTTGTCGAACACGGGGTGCAGCAGTTCATCGAGCTTATTAGGCTCGCAGCGGAGCAAGGCGGTCTTCTCGTCTATCTCGCCCTCGCGCAGCAAGTCCATGGCAATCTTCACCATGGCCGTTCCGGTGCGCTTTCCGTTGCGCGTCTGCAAGAACCAGAGCTTGCCCTCCTGCACGGTGAACTCCATGTCCTGCATATCGTGGTAGTGCTTTTCGAGCTTGTCCTGCAGCGCATTGAGCTGTGCATAGATTTCGGGCATGGCCTCTTCCATCGACGGATACTTGCTTGCGCGCACAGACTCCTCGATGCCTTGCTGCGCAGCCCAGCGGCGCGACCCCTCGATGGTGATTTGCTGCGGGGTGCGTATGCCGGCAACGACGTCCTCACCCTGCGCGTTAACGAGATACTCGCCGTTGAACACATTCTCGCCAGTGGCGGCGTCACGGCTGAAGCACACACCCGTAGCCGAGGTGTTGCCCATGTTTCCGAACACCATGGCCATCACCGTCACAGCCGTTCCCCACTCTGCGGGTATGCCCTCCATCTTGCGGTAGAGTATGGCGCGCTCGTTCATCCAAGAGTCGAACACGGCGCATATAGCCCCCCAGAGCTGCTCCATGGGGTCAGTGGGGAATTCCTTGCCCGTCTGGCTCTTTATGGCAGCCTTGAACAGCCTTACGAGCTGCTTAAGCTCGTCAACGTTCATCTCGTTGTCGAGCGAGATGCCGCGCTGCGCCTTTACGCTCTGTATGATGGCCTCAAAGGGGTCGATGTCTTCCTTGTTGGCAGGCTTCATGCCCAGCACCACGTCGCCGTACATCTGCACGAAGCGGCGGTAGCTGTCGTAGGCAAAGCGCTCGTTGCCGGTCTTGCGGGCAAGCCCCTCAACCACCTCGTCGTTGAGTCCGAGGTTGAGTATGGTGTCCATCATGCCCGGCATTGAGGCGCGCGCGCCTGAACGGACGCTGACGAGCAGCGGGTTTTCCACGTCGCCAAACTTGCTGTTCATCAGTACCTCTATATGGTTTACGGCCTTAGCCACATCGTCTTTCAGGAGCGCAACCACGTCTTCCTTGCCTTTCTCGAAGTATTCGTTGCACACATCGGTGGTAATGGTGAATCCCGGCGGCACGGGAACGCCAATCAAATTCATTTCAGCGAGATTGGCACCTTTGCCTCCAAGCAGATTCCTCATGTCTGCCCTGCCCTCGGCCTTACCATTGCCGAAGGTGTAAACTCTTTTTTCATTCATAAGTTAGCGGTATTTATGATTAACATGCTTTTGTACTGTAATTACTTTTGCAAATATAATCTATTTATGGATATGTAGCAAGAAAATACATAAAAAAATTGCAATGCGAAACTTGCATTTTTGCTTTTTGCGCGTCTGCGGCCGTTCTTTCTACATTTTGAACTAATTTTAACCCAAATCGCATTAGACCGCCTAACACATGTTTTTGTGCCAGTGGTCGGCTTTCCAAACGCTTCCATCCTCTTGCCGACATCTTGTCTGCCGCTTTGTCTCGACGTAGAGACGATGTGCACATCGTCTCTACAATAGCGCCATCGACAAAGGCGACTGCCAATCTGCACGGCAATAGAATGGAATCGTTTTGGATTCTAATGCGATTTGGGTTTAAGCCTAATCAATAGACTTCGGGCTGATTGTGTGTTTTTACGCTTTGGCCCGACGTAACCCGCAGAGCCTCCAACAAAGGCGGCAGCCCATCTGCACGACAATAGGATGAAAGCGTCTTGGAACCGAATGCGATCCGGGATAATGCGGAAGCACAATGACTTTTGGGAGAGGGGTAAACTTTTCACGAGAGGGTTGGGCCGACTTATGCGTTGGCCTGTGCCAGCCAGGGCCATGCCGCCCTTCGACAAGGGCAACCACGGCATCGAAAAAACACGACAAAAGGCCATTGGAAAGCGTCCCCGGCGATTTGGACTTGCAAAACGTGCCGTTTCGCACTGCCAAACAGGCCATATTGCAGCCTGAAACGTGCCGTTTGGCAAGGCAAAACGGCACGTATGGACAAGTACCTGTTAACCAGACAGTTAACAAAACCACAGGCATGATGCAATATTTCTTTACAAACCATGGAGGCATCACCCTGCCCGCAACGCGCCTTCAGCCTGCCGGTGCAGGCGTAAAACCACCATGCCTGGGCGCACAACCATGCCCAAGACCACCCACGGGGATTGTTCCGAACCACGCGCAGCCCCCAGGCAAAGCCACGCCAACGGCCATGCCGGACTGGCTCACAACGGCATTCGCCAATCACCGTTTTTGGGTAAAAAACACAAAAACTTAGCGGAATGCTGCCAATTCTTGATTTTTATTCGTAACTTTACAAGCCATTTGCACAAGCAAAGCAGCATGGCAACCCGAAGAAAGAAAGAAAAAGAACATATATAATGCATTTTAAATGGAATTACAAAACACCGACACCCGAGAGAACGGAGGCTGCAAAGGAGCTGGCTGAAAAGGTGGGGATGTCCCCTATCTTAGCCGATTTGCTGTTACAGAGAGGCATCAGGACCGAGTCAGCGGCGAAAAGGTTTTTCCGCCCAATGCTCAACGAGCTTAACGACCCATTCCTGATGAACGACATGGACGTGGCCGTAGACAGGCTCAACGATGCCATGGGACGCAAGGAGCGCATTATGGTGTATGGCGACTACGACGTGGACGGATGCACTGCCGTGGCCCTTGTATACAAGTTCCTGCAGCAATTCTACTCGAACATAGACTACTACATCCCCAACCGCTACGAAGAAGGCTACGGGGTGAGCCGCAAAGGCATCGACCACGCCAAGGAAACCGGCGTGAAGCTGATAATAGTGCTCGACTGCGGGATTAAGGCCGTAGACGAGATAGCCTATGCCAAGAGCCTGGGAATAGACTTCATCATCTGCGACCACCACGTGCCAGACGAGGTGATGCCGCCGGCCGTGGCCATCCTCAACCCCAAGCGGCCCGACTCCACCTACCCCTACTCCCACCTGTCGGGCTGCGGCGTCGGCTTCAAGCTCATGCAGGCTTTCGCCAAGAACAACGGCATACCCTTTTCAAGGCTCATACCCATGCTCGACTTCTGCGCCGTAAGCATAGCCTCTGACATAGTGCCTGTGATGGGCGAAAACCGCATACTGGCCTACCACGGGCTAAAGCAGCTCAACCAGAACCCGTCGGTTGGCCTCAAGGCCATAATCGAAGTGTGCGGCCTTGCGGGGCGCGAGCTTACCATGAGCGACATCGTTTTCAAGATAGGCCCGCGCATAAACGCTTCCGGGCGCATGCAAAACGGGCGCGAAGCCGTGGAGCTGCTCGTGGAGAAAGACCAGAAACGCGCCTTGATGGAGGCAGGCCACATAAACGAATACAACGAGCAACGCAAGGACGTTGACAAGCAAATGACCGAGGAGGCCAACCTCATAGTGGAGAAACTGGAAAACCAGCAGCACCTCTCGTCGATAGTGCTCTACGGCGAGAACTGGAAGAAAGGCGTGGTGGGCATCGTGGCATCGAGGCTCACCGAGCTTTACTTCCGCCCCACCGTGGTCATGACGCTGAGCAACGGCATGGCAACGGGGTCGGCACGGAGCGTGGCGGGATTCGACATCTACGAGGCCATAAAGAGCTGCCGCGACTTGCTCGAAAACTTCGGCGGCCACACCTACGCCGCCGGCCTTTCGATGAAGACCGGCAACATACCTGAGTTCAGGAGGCGTTTCCAGAAATATGTCGATGAGCACATAACGCCGGAGCAGACGCAGGCCATACTCGACATAGAGGAGGTGATAGACTTCAAGGACATCACAAAGAAGATGCACGCCGACCTGAAGAAGTTTGCGCCTTACGGCCCGGGCAACCCCAAGCCGCTGTTCTGCACGCGCAATGTGTACGACTACGGCACGAGCAAGGTGGTGGGGCGCAACCAAGAGCACATAAAGCTTGAGCTGGTGGACAGTAAGTCGAGCAACGTGATGAACGGCATCGCCTTCGGGCAGAGCGCCGCCGCACGCTACATAAAGAGCAAGCGCAGCTTCGACATCGTGTACACCATAGAGGAAAACGTGTACAAACGCAGCGAGGCGCAGCTGCAGATTGAAGACATAAAGCCCTCGGAAGAGCCGGCGTGACGCCGCATCCACACCGTCGTGAAACTTTGCCATGGCCATGCAAGACAAGTATAAAAGCATACTGAAAGAGTATTGGGGCTACGCCGACTTCCGTGGCATACAGCGGGAGATCATCGAGAGCATAGGCAGCGGGCGCGACACCCTGGGCCTCATGCCCACGGGTGGCGGCAAGTCGCTCACGTTCCAGGTGCCGGCCCTCGCCATGGACGGAGTGTGCGTGGTCATAACGCCGCTGATAGCGCTGATGAAGGACCAGGTGATGAACTTGCGGCGGCGGGGCATAAGGGCCGCCGCCATTTTTTCGGGAATGAGCCACGACGACATATTAGCCACGCTCGAAAACTGTGTGTTCGGCGCCGTAAAGATACTGTATGTGTCGCCCGAAAGGCTCTCGTCCGACCTGTTCCGCACCAAGCTAAGGCACATGGAGGTGAGCTTCATAACCGTTGACGAGGCTCACTGCATAAGCCAATGGGGCTACGACTTCCGCCCTTCTTACCTCCGCATAGCCGACATACGCGCCATCCTACCCGGCATACCCGTGCTTGCACTCACCGCCACGGCCACACCCGCCGTGGTGGACGACATACAAGAGAAGCTGGCCTTCAAGGAGCGGAACGTTTTCCGCATGAGCTTCGAGCGCAAGAACCTGTGGTACATAGTGAGGCGCACTGCCGACAAGCGCAGCGAGATGCTGCACATACTGCAACGGGTGAG
Organism: uncultured Prevotella sp.; assembly: GCA_944320105.1. Taxonomy (GTDB): domain Bacteria; phylum Bacteroidota; class Bacteroidia; order Bacteroidales; family Bacteroidaceae; genus Prevotella. Next base: position 6,436 of record CALUGA010000037.1, read on the forward strand.
CGGCAGCGCCATCGTCTACGTGCGCAGCAGGCGCAGGGCTAAGGAGATGGCCGACTACCTCAACCAATGTGGCCTCAGCGCGGATTACTTTCATGCCGGCCTTGAAAACGCCGTCAAGGACACACGGCAAAAAGCGTGGGTGGGCGACAAGACACGCGTGATAGTGGCCACCAACGCCTTTGGCATGGGCATCGACAAGCCCGACGTGCGGGTGGTAATCCACGTGGACTGCCCCGACAGCATAGAGGCTTACTTCCAGGAGGCAGGCCGCGCCGGGCGCGACGGCAACAAGGCTTATGCCGTGCTGCTTTACAACGACTCCGACCAGCGCAAGCTCCACAAGCGCATTGCCGACACCTTTCCCGACAAGGAATACATCCGCCAGGTCTACGAACACATTGCTTACTTTTTCCAAGTGGCCGTAGGCAGCGGCTACAACATCTCTTTCGACTTCAACATCGAAAAGTTCTGCCATACGTTCAACCACCATCCGCTGCGGGCTTCGTCGGCACTGAAAATCCTCGACCGCGCCGGCTACATTGAATATACCGAGGAACAGGACAACGCCGCGCGGGTGATGTTCACCGTTACGCGCGACGAGCTGTACCGGCTGCACAACAACTCGCCGCTGGAAGACAAGGTTGTGATCACCCTGCTGCGCAATTACGGCGGACTGTTCAACGACTATGCTTACATCGATGAAAGCTATATCGCACAAAATGCCGACACTACAAGCGCGCAGGTCCACGAGGCATTGAAGGCGCTTAGCCGCAAGCGCATACTCAACTTCATCCCCCGCAAGGTGACGCCGATGATAAGATACACGCAAAGGCGCGAGGATCCTGAACGCCTGGTGTTTCCCGACGAGGTCTACGAAGAGCGCCGCCAGCAGTACGCAAGCCGCATTGAGTCGATGCTACGCTATGCAACCACTGACACGATATGCAGAAGTCGGCAGCTCCTCCACTATTTCGGCGACGACGGCGCGGCAAACTGCGGCCATTGCGACGTATGCCTCGACCGCCGCGAGGAGCTGGTGACGGCCGATGGCATGGCAGCCGTGAAAGAAGCGATAGACAAGATTCTCAGCGACGGCAACCGCCACCACATCACCGAGTTGCACTCAATAAGGCAACGGCCGGAAGTAGTTGACGCCGCACTGCAATACCTCATAAGCGAAGAGTACATTTTCCAGGAAGACGGCTTCATCTACGCCGGACATTAAAGAATAGCACTTAAACATGATAGAAATCGTTTCATCGATGTTTGCCGGGGTGGCCGTCGGGTATTTGTTCAAGCGGCACAAAGCCGCATGGGTGCAGAAAACCATAACCTGCCTCATCTGGATTCTCCTCTTCATGCTCGGACTTGGCATCGGGGCCGACGACAGCCTGTTCCGCTCCCTGCCCTCCATAGGAGGCCAAGCCATGGTCATTGGCACTGCCACAGCCATCGGGAGCGCAGCCGCCTCATGGCTTTTATGGAGATACATAAGGAAAGACAACCAATGAAATCCAACTTCATCATCATTGCGTTTTTCGTCGGCGGAATCGTCGCAGGCCGCCTGCAAGCCGCGCCTGTCGGCCTTGACTTAGGCGCATTGAGCCTATACGCGCTCTGCGCCTTAATCTTTTTTGTTGGGTTCAGCATCGGCAACGACACCGCAATCCTCGCCCGTCTGCGCAGCCTTAGCCCCGGGCTTGCGCTCCTGCCGCTCATGTCGGTGCTCGGAACTATGGCCGGGAGCCTTACCACGGCGTTGATGCTCGGCAACTACAGCCCCACCGAATGGCTGGCGGTAGGCAGCGGCATGGGTTACTACTCGCTGTCGAGCGTAATCATAACGGAGTCGAAAGGCCCTTTGTTAGGGGCTATTGCCTTGTTGTCGAACATCGTAAGGGAAATGATAACGCTCCTTGGCGCGCCGCTGTTGGCAAGGTTGTTCGGCACGCTGGCGCCCATTGCAGCCGGTGGCGCGACCGCCATGGACACCACATTGCCCATAATAAGCCGCACGTGCGGCCCACATTACGTGCCTGTTTCTATTTATTGCGGCATGGCGACCGACTTCTCCGTGCCTTTCCTTGTAACCTTCTTTTGTTCCTGGCAATAATACACAAGTTCGGGATAAGCAAGCGTTTTGCCCCTTGCCTATCCCGAACTCGCGCATTGAACCCGGATCGTCATTAGATTTTAGCCGGATTTTGTGCTGCTGTCAGCCCCTCTCCCGTCTCCCCATAATGGGAGAAGCTCGGTTTTGTATAAGGCACTGTGGTAGAGACGATGTGCACATCGTCTCTACATCGAGAAAAACCGGAAAGCAAAATGGCGGCAGCAGTGCGGAAGACGGCTGAAGAGCCAACATTCAAGTGAAAATGTAGGTTTGGCGGTCTAATGACGATTCGGGTTGAAATGCTTCTGACTGAGCACCAGCTCACTCCCCCAGCTTCGGAGCTTCGGCCCGTATTACCTGCCACTCGGGCGTTACGGCCAGGCGGCGCAGGCAACTGTCGATGCGCGCCATCATGTCCTCATCGGCCAGCGAGCGGCTGCGGGCTATCTCGGCAAGCGAAAGTTGGTCGGCGCCAAACAAGCCGTAGTAAGCCACTATGGCCTCCTCGTCGTCAGGCGGGAGCAGTCGCAGCAGGTGCTCGGCGTGGTGTGCGGCCTCATGCGGCACGCTCGCGGGCTGCAGCGCAAGGCGAACGAGGAAAGTGTTAAGGCTGGCTGTAAGTGCATCCATCGATGGTTTGGCAACTTGTTTGTCAGCGGTTCTTGTACATCTCGTCGTAATAACGTTGGTAGTCGCCGCTCGTAACGTTGTCCATCCACTCCTGGTTGTCAAGATACCAACGCACGGTCTTCTCGATGCCCTCCTCAAACTGCAGGCTCGGCTCCCAGCCAAGCTCACGCTGAAGCTTGCGCGAGTCGATGGCATAGCGCATATCGTGGCCCTTGCGGTCAGTAACGTAGGTTATCAAGTCCATGTCCTCGCCCTCCTTGCGACCGAGCAGGCGGTCAACCGTCTTGATGACAACCTTTATTATATCGATGTTCTTCCACTCGTTGAAGCCGCCGATGTTGTACGTGTCGGCCACCTTACCCTTGTGGAAGATGAGGTCGATGGCGCGTGCGTGATCCTCCACGTAGAGCCAGTCGCGCACGTTCTCGCCCTTTCCGTAGACGGGCAGCGGTTTCTTGTGGCGTATGTTGTTGATGAACAGCGGGATGAGCTTTTCAGGAAACTGGTACGGCCCGTAGTTGTTGGAGCAGTTGGTCACGATGGTAGGCATGCCGTAAGTGTCGTGGAAGGCGCGCACAAAGTGGTCGGAACTTGCCTTCGATGCCGAGTAAGGGGAGTGCGGGTTGTACTTCGTCTGCTCGATGAAGAACTCCGTGCCGTAGGCGTGGTGGTGCTCCGAAGACGCCTTTGTGGTGAACGGCGACTCTATTCCCTCGGGGTTAGTAAGCTCCAGCGCGCCATACACCTCGTCGGTGGAGATGTGGTAAAAGCGCTTGCCCTCGTAGCCCTCGGGCAGCGATTCCCAGTAAGTCTTGGCCGCCTGCAGGAGCGAGAGCGTGCCGAGCACGTTTGTGCGGGCAAAGGTAAATGGATCCTTGATGCTGCGGTCTACGTGGCTCTCGGCGGCGAGGTGGATTATGCCCTCCACCCCATGCTGCCGCATCAGCGCGAGCATGGCCTCGTAGTCGCAGATGTCGGCCTTTACGAACACATAGTTCTCCTTGCCCTCAATGTCCTTGAGGTTGGCAAGGTTGCCGGCATACGTCAACTTGTCAACGTTTACAATGCGGCACTCGGGATATTTGTTCACGAACAGGCGCACTACATGGCTGCCTATGAATCCGGCCCCGCCGGTGATGATTATACTCTTCATTGCGTTAAAAAAGAAGCCCCTCTCCATCTCTCCCCGGTGGGGAGAGGGCTATGTTTGCTTAATCCCTAAAAGATATCCAAGCCCTCTCCCCACCGGGGAGAGATGGAGAGGGGCTTCTTTCCCTTCACGCCAGCGTAACCACCTCACAGTCGGTGAAGCGGCTTCCGTCAACCGTTAGTCGCACAAGTGTGCGCTCCTTCTGCCAGCCTTGCAGCCCTGCGGCCCCGGGGTTGACGTGCAGCAAGCGCAGCGTGCGGTCGTACTTTATCTTCAAGATGTGCGAGTGCCCGCTGATGAACAGCTGTGGCGGCGAGGCGTAAATCTGCCCCCGCACTGACGGGTCGTAGTTGCCGGGGTAGCCCCCGATGTGCTTCATGAGCACGTCCACGTCTTCGCAGCGGAAGCGCAGCGTCTCGCGGAACATCAGCCTCAGGTCGCCGCCGTCGCAATTGCCGCAGACGGCGCGCAGCGGGCGGAAAGCCCCCAGCCGCTCGGCCACCTCAAGCGAGCCAATGTCGCCGGCGTGCCATATCTCGTCGCACGGCTCGAAATACTTCAAGTAGCGGTCGTCCCAGTAAGCATGGGTGTCGCTGATGATGCCTATCTTCTTCATCCTCGTCTCCTTTAACCCAAATCGGTCGTTAGACCGCCAAAACGACATTTCCACTTGATTGTTGGCTCTTCAGCTGTCATCCGCACTGCTGTCGGCATCTTGCTTTCCGATTTTTCTCGATGTAGCCCGCTACATCTTCGATAAAACCGAAAATCAATCTGCCCTGACAGCAGCACGAAATCCAACTGAAGTATAATGACCGATTTGGGTTTAATGCAGCGCGGGCCGCGGCAAGCGGCAGCCTGTCACAGCCCGAGCCTGCGGCATACGAAGTCCTCTATGAACCGGGCCGTACCTTCAAGGCCCAGCAGGCTGGAGTTGATGCATAGGTCGTAAGACGCACTGTGGCCCCACTCCTTGCCCGTATAATAATTATAATAGGTGGAGCGTTCGCTCTCGCCGGAGGCTATCTTCTTGCGGGCGGCGGCCTCGTCGCAGCCCAGGCGGCTGCTCACTTGTGCTATGCGGTCGGCAAGGTTGGCCGTGATGAACACGTCCACGCGGTTGGGGTAGTCGCGCAGCACATAGTCGGCGCACCTTCCCACAAACACGCACGAGCCTTCGTCGGCAGCCCGCCTGATGGCGTCGCTCTGGAACTTGAACAGGCTCTCCTGCGAAAGCTCGTTGCGGTAGAAGTTGGCGCTGCCCATGAACGGCACGTTGAGGTGGAACAACGACTTGAAGAACCCCTTCTGCTCGTCGTTCTGCTCGAAGAACTTCTCGCTGAAACCACTCTCCTTGGCGGCCAGGTTGAGCAGCTCGCGGTCGTAATACTTGCAGCCGAAACGCTCGGCGAGCATCTTGGCTATTACGCGCCCGCCGCTGCCGAGCTGCCTTCCCACGTTTATGATTATCTTCTTGTCGCTCATATCCCTGTGGTTGTTAATGTTTGTTTCTTGAATTTCCGCATATAGGCCGTCATCATAAAGAACGTAACGACGGCGGCTATCACGTCAGATATTGGCATGGCCCACCACACGCCATCAACGCCGTAGTATCCCGGCAGCACCGCAAGCAGCGGCAGCAGGAATATGAGCTGGCGCGAGAGCGAGAGGAACATGCTCACCTTTGCCTTACCTATGCTCTGGAAAAAGCTGGTTACCACCATCTGGTAGCCCACTATTGGGAAGGCCAGCATCTCTATGCGCAGGCCTTCAACCGAAAGCTTTATAAGCGTCTCGTCGGTGGTGAAGAGGCGCGCGCACGGCCCGGGCAGAAGCTCGGCGATGGCAAAGCCCACCGTGGTGACCACCGTGCCGGCCCAGATGGCATACTTCACCACTTTCATGAGGCGGTCGAAACGCTGCGCACCGTAGTTATAGCCGGCTATGGGCTGTAGGCCCTGGTTGATGCCCATGGTTATCATCACGAAGATGAAGCACACCTTGTTGGCTATGCCGTAGGCGCCCACGGCAAGGTCGCCGCCATGCCGCTGCAGGCCGTTGTTTATGAATATCACCACCACGCAGGCGCAAACGTTCATTGCAAACGGCGACATGCCGATGGCGATGATGGCCTTCACTATGCGGCCTTGCAGCTTGTAGATGCCACGCTTGAGGTGGAGCAGCTCGTCCTTGTTGCTGAAAAGCCTCATCTGCCACACCAAGGCCATCACTTGGGCGATGATGGTTGCGTAGGCCGCGCCGCGTATGCCGAGCTGCAGCGGGTAGATGAAGATGGGGGCAAGGATGGTGTTCATCACCACGGTGAACATCGTGGCATACATGGCCTGGCGCGGCTTGCCTGCCGCACGCAGCACGGCGTTCATGGCGAAGTACATGTGCGAGAACACGTTTCCGGCCAAGATAACGATCATATAGTCGCGCGCGTAAGGCAATGTCTGCTCGCTCGCCCCGAAGAAATAGAGGATGGGGTCGAGGAAGAGCAGCGACACCACGCTGAAGGCAAGCCCAATGATCACGTTGAGCGTAACCGTGTTGCCAAGCACGTGCTCAGCGGCCTCGTAGTCCTTCTGCCCGAGGCGCACGGAGATGCACGTGGAAGCGCCCACGCCGACGGCGGCTCCAAAGGCCGCTGCGAGATTCATGAAGGGGAACGTCAACGCCAATCCTGAAATGGCCATTGCGCCCACGCCTTGCCCGATGAAGATGCTGTCGACCATGTTATACAGCGAAGAGGCTGTCATGGCGATGATGGCGGGCAAGGCATACTGCATGAGCAGGGAGCCAACGGGCTTCGTTCCCAGTTCCAAAGTAGCCTTGTTATTTTCCATACAATCTTTAAAATGTCGTGCAAAGTTACGAATTTTAAGCGTATGCCCCAAATTAATCGCGCGTTATTATACGTTGTCGCTGTAGAGGTGCGGCGGCATGGCGTTTTGGACAGGGCTGCATCGCTTCAGCCAAGCATGTGCAAAGGCATACATGGAGAAATTTGGCACCCAAAACCGGCAATGGAGAAAAACGGAAGAAATGCAAATTCATCACACAGTTTTTCAGATAAGTTTATTATCTTTGCATAAGACAAGCTGCGCTCGGCAAACCGCAGTAGTAGAGACGTGGCGCACCGCGTATCTACATAGCCCTCGCTTGCATTATCTTTGCATTCAAATCAAAACCATTGGAAATGGCGGACTTAAATCGCATCAAGGTCATTCTTGTTGAAAAGAACAGGCAAATGGTTGGCTGGCGAATTGGGTAAAAGTTCCTGCACGGTCAGCAAGTGGTGCTCTAACACAGCACAGCCAGACTTACGCACACTTGACCAAATCGCAAGATTGCTCGAAGTGGATGTTAAAGACTTATTAAACAGTACGGAGAAAAGACAATAGCAATATGGTAAACATACGGAAACTGGAAGCGGAACTTTGGGAATCGGCAGACATGCTGCGAAGTGGGTCAAAATTAACATCAAACCAATACTGTATGCCTGTGTTGGGACTAATCTTTTTGCGCTATGCGTTTAGCCGTTTTAAGCGGGTCGAGCAGGAAATCCTTGCCAACCGCCCCATGAGAAACGGGCGGAAATTACCTGTTGAAGCAAGCGATTTCAAAGCCAAATCCGCTATATTCCTGCCCAAAGAAGCACAATATGATTATTTGGTGAACCTGCCAGCAAATGTGGCATCATTGCAGTTGACCGGCCTAAACGGGAACACACTGGGAAGTATCGGTGAGGTGGTCAACAATGCAATGGAACTGATTGAGCAACAATCGGAACAGTTGCATGGAGTCTTGCCCAAGAACTATACCATTTTTGCCCCTGAATTGCTTTCCGAATTGCTTCGCATATTCAACAACAGTGCGCTTTCCGAGGTCGGGGGCGACATCATAGGCCGCATTTATGAGTATTTCCTGAACAAGTTTGCCAAAAATGTGGCAAGCGATGACGGCGTATTTTTCACTCCAAAGTCACTGGTCAAGATGATTGTCAACGTGCTCGAACCCAAGGAAGGCATACTGCTCGACCCGGCATGTGGCTCTGGCGGAATGTTTGTGCAAACGGGCGACTTCGTGGAGCAATCGGGCATGGCGGCCAATAGCAAGATGACTTTCTACGGACAAGAAAAAGTGGAATACAACGCCCAGCTCTGCCTGATGAACATGGCCGTACATGGTTTGACGGGTGTCATCAAGTCGGGCGATGAAGCAAACTCTTTCTATCACGACGCCCACAACCTCGACGGCTGCTGCGACTATGTGATGGCCAATCCGCCTTTCAACGTGGACAAGGTGAATGAGGAGAATGCCATGAACGCGGGTCGCTTGCCTTTCGGCATTCCCGGTGTTGACAAGTCGGGCAAGTCGTTCAGCAATGCCAACTACCTTTGGATTTCCTATTTCTATTCCTACCTAAACGAGAACGGTCGCGCAGGGTTTGTCATGGCTTCCTCGGCCACTGACTCTTCCCGCAAGGAGAAAGACATCCGGCAAAAGCTTGTGGAGACCGGCCATGTGGATGTAATGGTCAGCGTAGGCAACAACTTTTTCTATACACTGTCTTTGCCATGCTCGCTTTGGTTTTTCAACAAAGGAAAGGCCGAGAACCTGAAAGACAAAGTGCTGTTCATTGACGCGCGGAACTACTATACCGTGGTTGACCGCACACTGAACGAATGGAGCGAATGGCAACTGCGCAACCTCAGTGCCATCGTCTGGCTTTACCGGGGAGAGACCGAAAACTACAAAAGGCTGATACAAGACTATTGGAGGTATTTCTCGCAGATAGCCGAGAAATATGACAACGCGGCTTGGCATACGGAAAACATGACTTTTGAGGATGTGCTTCAAGTGGTGAAAGCCCTCGAAGGGGTTTTTGCCGATGACCTTAAAAAACTCCAAGAAGTCATGAAAGCCACCAAGAAGCGCAACGAGAAGGCGGAACTGAAAGCGACCGTGGCGGAATTGGAAGCTCAAGTGACCGAATTGAGGGAAGCTGTGGCCGTGGCGGAGGAAGCTGTATGGCTCACTTCAAAATTCGGCTACGACGGCGCTTACCAAGACATACCTGGCTTGTGCCGCATAGCAACCACCTCGCAAATAGCCGAAAAGGATTATAGCCTAACGCCGGGTGCTTACGTTGGAGTGGCAGAAACGGAAGATGACGGCGTGGATTTCACACAGCGCATGGACGAAATACATGCAGAACTTGCCAAGTTACAAACTGAGGCAAACCGGTTGATGACTAAAATACAACAGAATTGGGAGGCACTGAAATGAGCATGACGGACAAAGCCACGTACAAGAAATCTTTAAAACTTGACCCGATAAACGGCGCAACTGACCCGATAAATTCCTCGCTTGACCCGATAAGCTGGCGGTTATCTGAAAAATGTACGATGCCGCCACACAAAATTATGACACCCATAGAAACAATTGGGAAAGTCGGACTTGCACAATTACGAGGAGGGGCAATTTGGCAAGCAACACTTGCCAAATCTGTTATCTGTGGCGAATTTTTGCAGGCATCTAAAGGTTTTAGAAAAGAATTGGAGGAGGATGGGGTATGAGAAAGTTAATGGATATTTGCGAATTGATACGCGAGTTCGGGATAAGAAAGTATCCAAAAAAGTTGGTAATCTCGCAAATATTTTGTACCTTTATAGTTGAAAG
>CALUGA010000038.1 GCA_944320105.1 uncultured Prevotella sp.
CACTGCCAGTACACATCGAAAAAACGCCACAACTGGCACTTTTCTAAGTTTTCTTATCCCGAACTCGCGTAAAGAATGGGACGTGCTTCCATGAACTCGACTTCTTCCTTGCCCCCTAATGGACGGAAACTCTTTAGGTAATGAATGCGGTAATGCACTTTCTCTACACATTTACCCATCGTCTGGAAACCTTGCAGCATATTCCAGAAGTCGGCAACCTCGGAACTTTCCTGAGCAAGCTCGTTCTGGACACGCATTCCCTTGACGGCGGTATCAAAGAGGGTGGTATAGTTAAATGGCACATCCAGCACGGTTTCCAACGTGCGGAACGTGGTCAAAGGAATCACCCAGTTGCCGAAAATGCGGTCATGTATCGTCTCGTCTTCCATCTTGACGGCTAACTCACGCTTCACGATGGAATAAGTGTCAGGAAAGTTCTTCTCGAATAACTCCCTGTGATTCAGTATTTCTATGGCAAATGCGTCAGTCCCAAGTTGCACAGGGCTACCAAATCCTCATAGCGGCTTTTCTCCTTTTGACTGAACGAGGTCTTGCAAAAGGCGAGGAACAGGACACGGGTGTAGAGTGCCATATCCTGCGTGGGTTTGTCTTGTCCACAAAGCACCACGCCCGTACTGACGATGGTCTGCGCCGCCATGCCGTCCGTACCCGTGTTTTTCTTCGTCTGGCCACCGCCTCCCCAAAGCCCTTTCAAATAGGCTATCTTACGGATATCAAGGTCGTTTTTGTATTCGTCAAGTACCACGAGCGTATTGACCGCCTGTGAAACCCGGTCGTTCATGGCCAGTACGGAAGTGACACCGAGGTTGGGAGGGTCAACGCCATACAGGAAAAACGCTTGCAATGAGGTGGCAAGCGTGGTCTTTCCTGTTCCTTTCTCGCCGAAGAGGTTTAGAATAGGAAAATGCCTTGTACGGCGGAAGATTATATCCCGGAACAAGGTGGACAGCAGATAACAGAAAGCAACGGTAGCGTTCTCGCCGAATACCTCCATCAGTTGTTCCACATAGTCGTACAGTTTCAAGCCGCTGCGGTTTTCATGCACCATCAGCCGCTCGAACTGGAAAATCTCCGGATTGTGGATGTAGATTTTGGACATGGCAGGAATGTAGTATGCCTTTCCGTTGATGCCACGAACAATGCCAAGGTCATCGACTTTCCGGAAAGTGCCGTCTATCAATATCCCGTTTCCAAAAGCGAAGAAGCCTTCTGCGGAGTTCCATCCTAATTTGCGTACCCGTTCCGCCGTATCGGTCTTGGAGTACAGGTACTCCTTGACACGGTTGAGTTTGTCTATCTTGGCCAGCCACACATAGTTGCCCACGGAGCCGACCTTCTGCTGGAAGCTGTTCAGCGAACACAATTCGGACTCCCTCAACTCAATGACACGGCATATATTATAGGTATTACGCATACGGAAGATGCGTGTACCATTGTTCTCGTCCTCGATGTGGAACAGTGGTTCCATGATGAAATTAGAAATCCTCGACGGTTCCTCGTCGTCATCCCCGGTGGCGTAATAACAGTTTTCCCGGATGAACAGTCCGTGCTGACGAAGCAGTTCCGCTTCACGCTGTCTTTCATCCATCGGTGTGAGTTTGTCCTGTTTTTTTTCGTGCCTCGCCACGGGCTTGTGTTACGGCGTCACGCCATAATTTGGCCTTCCCGTAGATTTTGGCCAGTTCATCAATACACTGGTTAAACACCAGCTGGTCTTATACATAGCGCATCAGATCGGCAATTTCCGACACGCATTTCCGTTCTTCTACCAAAGAATCCGCGACAAGAAAGCGTTTCTGTGCCAGCCAAACTATAAACAGCTTCTCTTTCAATGAAGTATAATCCTCCCGGCAATGAATGAAGCTGTCGGCATCGTTCTTTCCGGGTTTCACATCCCAGCCGTTTCTGCCATCAGGGATTTCGGCAAACGGCAGTTCCCTGACGGTTACATGGAAGCCTTTCCTGACTGCGGCTGTCCCGTTTGCCATGACCGCCTCAAACCCAGGCCCGAAGGTTTTGCCTTCACTGATATCGGAGTCGGGGATGAAGCATAATGAAGAGGTGTACTTTTTCAGTCGTTCAAACTGACTGTCTGTCCATGCTGTACCCAGTGCGGCCACGGTATTGTCATAGCCTACGGACTGCATACGCAACACGTCAGGCGCACCTTCTACAACGATGAAGTATTCAGCATTGCGTTCCCGACTTGCCCTGTCTATACCGAACAGACATTCTCCCTTGGCATAGACCGCACTGTTTGGCGAGTTGATGTATTTCGGTGCTTTCGGGTTGTTCCCAATATAACGTGCGGTATAAGCGATGATGCGTCCCCACCTGTTGCGTATGGGAATCATTATCCGGTGTCTGAACATGGCATATACATGGCCGTCATCTCCGCGCCGGAGCAAACCCAGCACGAAAAGCGTATCCTCGTCCAGTCCTTTTGCCCGACAGAACTCCATGAACGCGCCTCCGTCACACGGCGCGTACCCAATACCAGCGACCGAACAGAACTCCTCCGGCCATCTTCCGTAAGCATATTCACGGGCAAGGCGGCTTTCATCACTATCCGGCATCAGCAGGCTGCCTACAAAGAAGTCCTGTACATGGCCGAGCGTGGCAAGAAGCGTTTCCTTATGCCGAATTTTTGCTGTTTGCTCCTTGTCCTGTCCTTCCACATACTCAATGGGAATATTGTGGTGTCTGGCCAAGAACTCGATGGCTTCCATGAAGGAAAGGTTTTCTTTCTCCATGATGAATGTGATGGCATCGCCTCCACGGTTGCAGCTGAAACAGTGGAACAGATTCTTTCCCGGACTGACAGAAAAAGAGCCTGTCCGCTCCTCATGGAACGGACAAATGCCCATCAGGGTCGAGCCTTTCCTTGACAGCCTGACATACGGCTCCAATACATCCTCGATGGCAAGCTCCCTGACCTTGTTGATTGTTGACTCGCTTATCATAAGGTGGTCAGGAGTTTCCAACAGTCAATTATGGACTGGCCGGAGTATTTAGGCCGGCTGGCATTATCGGGATTAAGCGGCTTGATATAGCCGCTTTCCTTATATTTTCTAAGCGTCTTGTAACTGACACCCAGTTCCGCGCAAGTACGCTTGACCGAATAAACCCCTTCCGGGTCACATGTTGGCACTAATTCTCTCATCCGCTGTAATGTTTTATCGTATGTCTGTTCCGTATGTCTCATGAATTACAGTACAGGCATATCCTTATATTATTTCCTTATTTCTTTATATCTAAACTATTTCTGTTTACATCAGAAGATGTGTTGTCGAAATAGTCCTGAACCGTGCGTTGCAGGAGGCGGAGGTCTGCCGTCCTGTATTCCACTTTGCCCGGTCTCTTGTAGCATACCACTTTCCCTTGTCGTTTCCATCTTTCGACATTCCGACGGCCGAACATCTCGTAAGCCTTCCTTTGACTAATAAATTCCGGATCCGCATTGTCGGATTTCAGGTACTTGACAATCCTTGCCGCAAGGTCGTTCAGGAATGTATCATAAGGGATTAGACGGTCTAAAAAACTGAAGGAACTGCATAACCCCAGGATTTACAAGGTACGCATTACGGTTATGGTCTGTTTTTCCCTGTCCGTCCGAGTCTTGAACTGACGGTTATAGATGGCGCCAAGTTCTGAGGCTTGGGTTCGGACGCTTTTCAGTCGGGAGATGGGGAAGGTGATTTCATCGCCAACTTCGAGTGCGACAAGCGCGTAGTATGTGAGGTTGCCATCTGTAAGGACATTTCTCTCGATAAGTTTTGATTGGTACGAAATAATTACTACCTTTGCATAATACAAGCTGCCTGCACATTGTCTCTGCATTTCCGCTCGTATGCATAGTCTGCGCGTGGCGGGGTGCGGTGATATTGCACTCTTGCTTATGGCAGCTTGGCATGATTGTTTAAAAACTTTGGTTATGAAGAAGATATTATTGCTTGGCTCAGGCGAACTGGGCCGTGAGTTCGTGATAGCAGCCAAGCGGGCTGGGCAGTATGTGGTGGCCTGCGACCGCTATGCAGGCGCACCGGCGATGCAGGTGGCCGACGAGTGCGAGGTGTTCAGTATGCTCGACGGTGATGCCCTCGACGCTGCGGTGGCGAAGCACAAGCCTGACATGATAGTGCCGGAGATAGAGGCCATACGCACCGAGCGCCTGTTTGGCTACGAAGAGCGCGGCATACAGGTGGTGCCGAGCGCCCGCGCCGTAAACTACACCATGAACCGCCGCGCCATACGCGACCTTGCCGCCAAGGAGCTGGGCTTGCGCACAGCGCGCTACCATTATGCCAAGACGTTCGGCGAGATGAAAGCTGCCGCCGAGGACATAGGTTATCCTTGCGTGGTGAAGCCCCTCATGTCGTCGTCGGGCCACGGGCAAAGCTACGTACACAACGACGCCGAGCTGGAAAAGGCTTTCGGCGAAGCGATGGAAGGAAGCCGTGGCGACGTGAAGGAGGTGATTGTGGAGGAGTTCATCGACTTCGACAGCGAGTTCACCCTGCTCACCGTCACGCAGAAAAACGGCCCTACGCTCTTCTGCCCGCCCATTGGCCATGTGCAGAAAGGTGGCGACTACCGCGAGAGTTGGCAGCCGTACAAGATTTCGGATGAGGCTTTGGCTGCGGCTCAGCACATAGCCGGCAAGGTGACCGCCGCGCTTACTGGTGCAGGCTTGTGGGGCGTGGAGTTCTTCCTTACAAAGCAAGGCGAGGTAATCTTCTCCGAGCTGTCGCCAAGGCCGCACGACACGGGCATGGTGACGCTCGGCCATACCACCAACTTGAGCGAGTTTGAGCTGCACTTCCGTGCCGTGATGGGGTTGCCCATAGCCGGAATCCACCTTGAGCACGCCGGGGCGAGCGCAGTGGTGCTGGCAAAGGAGGAGGGTGGTGTGCCTGAGTATAATCTGACAGACGCCCTTAGCGAGGACTATACCCGCGTGCGCATCTTCGGCAAGCCCGAGCAGCATCCGGGCCGCCGCATGGGGGTGGTGCTTTGCTACGGCCCTGCCGATGCTGACACCACAGCCTTGCGCGACAAGGCCAAGCGGCTGGCAGCCACGGTGATAAGGTGATGTGGCATGGTGCTCCGCAGTGTTCCGATAAACCCTATATGGCCTATAAGACCTATCTGGTTTATTGTCTTATAAGCCAATAGCACGAAAGCAAAAAATGCAGAACAAAGAAGGAAAGATAATCGACCTCATAAGGATAACCGACCCGCGAGGCAACCTTACCGTGGCTGAGGGCATGAAAGACGTGCCTTTCAGCATAGCGAGGGCTTACTGGGTCTACGATGTGCCGGCCGGGGAATGCCGTGGCGGACACGCCCACAAGCATTGCCGGTCGTTCATAATAGCCGTGAGCGGGAGCTTTACCGTGACGCTCGATGACGGGCGTGAGCGGCATACTTTCCTGCTCAACCATCCTTACCAGGGGTTGCTCGTGGATACTGGCGTATGGCGCACGCTCGACGATTTCTCGTCGGGGGCGGTGTGCCTCGTGCTGGCTTCCGACCCGTTCAGTGAGGAAGACTATATCCGCGACTACGATGAATTCAAGAAATACGCAGCCGAGCGATGGTTGAAGTGACTCTTTACGATGGGCGGTGCGAGGGCGAGTGGAACGCTTTCGTGGCGCAGTCGAAGAACGGTACGTTTCTCTTCGACCGCCGCTACATGGACTACCATAGCGACCGCTTTGCCGATTCGTCGCTCATGGTCTATCGCGATGGGAGGCTCTTCGCTCTCTTGCCAGCCAACAGGGCGGGCAAGAGGCTTTGTTCCCACGGCGGACTGACTTACGGCGGACTGATTACCGGCCCCGAGGCTTCGGCCCGGGCGGTGATTGAGGCGTTCGAGGCAATCAATCGTTTCCTGCGCTCAGAGGGCATAGAGACCGTAACTTACAAGGCCATACCGTGGATTTACCACCGTGTGCCGGCCGAGGAAGACCTCTATGCGCTGTTCCGTGTGTGCGGGGCGAGGCTCGTGGCGCGCGAGATATCGTCGGCCATCATCCTGCCGCACCGCCTTAAGTGGCACCGCGACCGCCGCTACGGCATCAACCGTTGCCGCAACAACGGCGTTGAGGTGGGGCAGAGCGAGGACTTCGGGGCGTTCTGGCCGTTGCTCGACGACAACCTCATGCGCTGCTACGGGGTGCATCCTGTACACACGCTCGCCGAGATGCAGCTGCTCAAGGAGCGTTTCCCGCGCAACATCGTGCTCTACGTGGCGCGCCGCGAAGGCGTGGTGCTGGGCGGAACGGTGCTCTACCTCACGCCGCAGGTAGTCCATGCGCAGTATATCTCTGCCTCGCCCGAGGGCAAGTCGCTGCGCGTCATCGATGCCATTTACAACAAGATTCTCAACGAAGACTTTGCCGACGGGCTTTACTTCGACTTCGGCAAGTCTACCGAAGACGGCGGGCTGGTGCTCAACGAGTCGCTCATCTACCAGAAAGAAGGCTTTGGCGGGCGCGGCGTTTGCTACGATACTTACGAGTGGAATGTTATCGACCATGATTAGTTACCTTGACTTAAAGAAGATAACCGCACTTCATTCCGAAGAGATAAAGTCGGCCATCGGCAGCGTTGTCGATAGCGGATGGTTCCTGCAAGGCGAGGCCACGGGCCGCTTTGAGCGCGATTATGCCGATTTCATCGGCACAAGCCACTGCGTTACTTGCGGCAACGGGCTTGATGCCTTGATGCTAAGCCTCCGCGCTTACATCGAGATGGGCGTAATGGAGCCGGGCGACGAGGTGATAGTGCCGGCCAACACATACATCGCAACCATATTGGCCATAACGGAAAATGGGCTGAAGCCGGTGTTGGTGGAGCCTCGGTGGGATACGTACCAGATTGACGACTCACTGCTGGAGCAAGCCATCACGGCAAGGACGCGCGCCGTGATGGTTGTCCACCTCTACGGCAGGCTGGCTTACACAGAGCGTATAGGCGAGCTGTGCAGGGCTTACGGCCTCCGCCTCATAGAGGACAACGCACAGGCTCACGGGTTGAGGTGCGGCTCCAGGCGCACTGGCTCATTGGGCGATGCGGCGGCCCACAGCTTCTATCCCGGCAAGAACCTCGGGGCATTGGGCGATGCCGGGGCTGTTACTACGGATGATGCCGAGCTGGCGCAAACGGTGCGCGCGCTGGCCAACTATGGCTCAGAGCGCAAGTACGTGTTCCGCTACAAGGGGCGCAACAGCCGCATGGACGAGCTGCAGGCAGCCGTGCTCGGCGTGAAGTTGCGCCATCTCGACGAGGAGAACATGATTCGCCGCAGCGTGGCCCTCGACTATATAGAGAACGTAAACAACCCTTTGTTGCAAGTGCCATCGCTCGACTACTGGCGCAACAGCGTGTTCCACATATTCCCTGTGATGTGCTGCAGGCGCGACGAACTGCACGATTACCTTGCTGCGGGCGGTGTGCAGACCATGATTCACTACCCCATACCGCCACACCGCCAGCAGTGCTATGCCGAGTGGGGGCAGCTCTCGCTGCCGGTGACAGAACGCATACATGCCGAGGAGCTGAGCATACCGTGCCACCAAGCCATGAACAAGAAAGATGTGCTTACGGTCATAGGCCTCCTTAACAGCTTTGGGCGGTGACAGTGCTGACTACAAGCCTTGGTGTTTGCGATGCAGCTGATGCCGGAATGCCTGTGCCGTATGGGCATCTTTGAGGTATAATATAATGAAAAGCAAAAGGGGAGACGGTGTGCCGTCTCCCCTTTTTATAGTTGTAGATAGTCTTGTTTTACTTCTTTACGGTCTTCACCGTCTTGCCGTTGGCATACTTTGTGATGTAAACCTGACCCTTGGCGGGCGTGTAAACGCGCTGTCCGTTGAGGTTGTAGATGGCTTCCACCTCGTTGCTGTCGGTTGTCACGTTGGTTACGCCGGTGAGGTAGTCCTCGGTGTAGGTCTTCACGGTGTAGGTGGAGCTGTTCTTCAAGTCGGCTGAGAGCACGGTAATGGTGGCCACGCTCCCTGCGCCAGCCTCGTCAATGTCGGCAACGTCAACGAACACCTTTGCGCCGTTGGCGTCGGTCAGCACCTCTATGTCGTCGGCAGTGATGTCAGCGTTGTCGCCTGCTATGCCAACCACATAATCAGATGTTGCGTTGTCGAAGCCCTTGATGGCCTCGCCCTTTACGTTGATGCCCGTCACCGTTGAGTTGTATATCAGCTCAAAATCATCTACAAATATAGAGTCAGTGGTGCTGCCGCCGCCGGGAGTGGCGTTTGTAGAGATGGTCACGAGTATTGCCTTTGCCTCAGCGTTGTTTGCTGCATAGGTCTCATAGTCGAACGGTATCGCCAGGCGCTGCCATGCGTAGCCGTTTGTGGCAATCTCCTTGTCTTGCGCCTTGGCCACGATGTTGGAGTATTCCTTGTCTTCAGGGTCTTGGTAATATGTGCCATCGGTCACTACGGCGCTCAGCGTTGCGTAGGGATCCTCCTCGTCTGCTTCGCCTTGCTTGAACTTCACCCATACGGCCACGCTGTCAGGGCGGGCGTTAAGCATAGAGTAGAACGGGTCGCCATTGCCGTCGACAGCCTCGTTGGTAAGGTCGAGGAAAGCATTGTTGAGCGTGTTTGTTGCATCGGCAGAGCCTGCTTGCAGCTGGCCCGTAGTCAGTGTACCGTTTGCGGCAATGGGGAGAACTACGCCAGGAAACAGCTGCACTCCGCTCGAAGTGATGAGCACGCTTTTTTCACCGTTGCTCCCCGGACGGACTGAGTCGCTTATGAATGTGTGCGGCAGGCTGTTTACAAAGCTTGCCATTTCCCCCGTGCAGCTCATGAACGAGTGCCATGCGTTTGGCTCGTCGCTCGATGTAGTCACAGTCACTCCGTCGGCATCATACAAGTTGGCCTTGTGGAATTCCTCAAATCCAGAGTTCTTTATCTGGTAGCCGCTGCCGAAGTTTACGTTGATGGTTAGAGGACTGTCACCCATCTGCATGCTGATGTCGATGTTTGCTGTGAGTTTATCGCCGCGTACCTCGGCCTTTACCTCCACTGGAACATCGCCAAGGCCCGGACCCATCCAATCTTTCTCGCCAACGCCCTCAAGGTCGCCAGGAGTAATCTGTATTGTCTGGTTGGTGGCAAGGTAGGTTGCGCCATTGCCATCTACGCCTTTAACGTTGTCAACCACGATGTTGCCCACATTCATTCCCGGAGTGAGTACAAAGTTGTTGATAGAGAGCTTGTAAGTCTTGTCTTCGTTCTGCTCCACGGAGATTGTGGATTGCTTGTTGGCAATCTCCTCGCCGTTCATTACGACCACCAGCTGGTCGTAGTAGTCGGTGGCCATTGCGCTGGCCGTGCTTGCGGCCAGCATCATAAGGGTAAAAATTTTCTTCATTCGCTTGGTTAAATTTATGTTTAGTTGTTCAATTTGAAAATGATTCCGAAAGTGCCATATATGGGGAACAACGTTTGCTCAATGGTCTTGAAAGAACTCTTGTGTATTCCGTTGAGGCCCCACTGCAGGTCGGCGTAGGCACCCCAGCGGCGGTAAATCTGCCAGTCGATGCCCGCGTCGAGTCCCCAGTGGAACTTGCGCATGTCCTCGCTGAAGTCGTAATCGCCCCGTTTGTCGTCGGTGTTCCCTATGTCGATTTTGTCTCCCTTGGGGTTGATGTGGCGCAGGTAGCCGTCGTAGGCATATCCCGTAAACTTCCGCGTAGTTACATACGACACATACGGGCCGAGCTTCAGCATGAACTTGTTGTTTATCCTGTATGTTGCCATCACCGGTATTGTGAACATTCCCAGCTCCACGTCGGTGACGATGTTGCCCGTGTAATATCCCTCTATGCGGTCGCCTCCCTTGACCATGGCCATGTGGTAGTTCTTCACTGTGGCGTCAACCTTCATGCCCTTGTCTTCCAGGCGCACTCCCATGAGCAGGCCCCAGCGCCCCCAAAAGTCCTTTTGCGCCTCGAACGACAGCGTGAAGTTAGGCTGTATGTCGAATTTGTTCATGCTCCTTATGGTGGCTGGCATGCCTACGGGGGCCGTGCCTCCGATGTTGTAGCCAAGGCGGATTACGTAGTTCATGTTTTCCACGAGCTTGTTTTCCGCGCTTGCGCTTGCTGCTGCGGCCACCAATGCCATGGTGATGGCAGCCCTCCTCATTATTCCGTCTTTTCGCATACTATCCTTACTTGGTCAATTAGCAATGTACTGTTTTCGGCTCCTTGGAAATAAGCCCCGTCGATGCTCGACGTGAATACAATGGCAAGGTTGTAGCCAAAGTTGTTGAGCAAGTTAAGGTCTACCTCTTTATCGTTGCACGGTTCGAAGTCAAGCTCGAAGTAAGTCCATCCGTCGGTCCTCTCTACGTTTGGTACACGCGCCTTGAGCACGATGTTCTCGCTCGACAGTACATTGTCGCCGTAGAGAGTGTAGGGGTTGCCCTGCTCGTCGTGGTTTATGTAGAGCACGGCGTAGATGTCGCCCGCGTCTACTTTGCCGTCAACCACGTTGTTGTCTTGGTTGGTGAATTTTTCGCCCGGGGTGTATTGGTAGTAGCCTGTGAACTTCACCGGCTTGCGGTCGAACGGCAGCCCGAAGTGGGTGGCGTGGAGCGCGTCTGTAAGTGCATTGTCGGACACGAACGAGCCCAGGAACAGGTTACCGGCGGCTATCGGCTTCTTCACGGCGATGGCTATTGGGCCGGTCTTGCGCGTGATGAGCTTCACGGCGTTGCCGCTCACCGTGCCTTCGAGCAGTGGCAGGGTGGGGTAGTCGTCGTAGTGGGCTGAGGTGTTCTGGATCTTGAAGCCGCCGTTGCCCGATGCCCAGTTGTTTGCTTCTGTGCCGTCTTCGTTCTGGTAGTCGCTCCAGCGGTAATACTTTGCCACGCTGCCAGGCTCTTGGTATAGGTAATACCGTTCGAAGTCGTGCTTTATGGTGTCTTGGGTGGTGCGCAGTCGCTCCACCACGCTCACGCGATATTGGCGCTGCCACGCCTTGTCTTCAGAGGTCACCGTATATAATATAGGTGCGGAGCTGAAGTCCATCGGCGTGCCGCTGGCCGGCGAGATGGTGGCCCCGGGGGTTATCTTGAACTGCGGGGCTATTGCGGTACGGTCTGTTCCGGCGCGCACTTCAAAGACTATATCCGTGATGTTGGAGGGAACCAGTTTCATGGTGTCGCTGAGGTTCCACACGCACTCCGCCGGATTGTTGAAGTGAACCCATGCCGCCTCGATGTCGCACTCGGCGTTGGCCGGCTCGTCCTTGATGCAAGACGACAAGGCACAACTCGCCAATAGAGGCAGGGCAATATGGTAAATTTTCATTGGATGAGGATTAAAAAGCACTATTTCAGGCCAACAAAGATACTGCAAAAATATATCGCGGCTGAAAGTTTTTCGGCAAGGTTAACGAAAAGTGTGGGTATTTTAACATTACGAGCGGTGCGTTTTGCTAATTTAACATAAGTGAGGCTGCTGCAGGCGCCGTGGGTTGCATTTGTTGAGGCGCGGGTCGTTGAGTTTGAAGCGGAATGGCAGAGGCTGGCGTCAGGAGTGAAAAAGAATGCGGAGGGCAAGGAAACAAAAGGCAAGGCAGAACGTGCGGCCTGAAGGCGCAACTGGGGCTAAATGCCTGCGGTGCGGCGGTCAATGGGCAGCCGCACCGCAGGTCTCGGCCTCACAGCAGCACCACGGTTACGGCCCTTGCCGCCTGCGCGCCCATGACGAGAGCCTGGGCGATGTCAGCCGTCTTCGACGGGCCGCTTATGAAGCAGCCGTAGCCGTAGTCGCCCGTGGTGATGCGGGCGTAAGCCTCGTGCATGTTGCTTACCACGTTGCGGCGGTCGAGCAGTATCACGAGCTGTTCGGAGATGAAGCACACGGCCCGTTCCTTCATGGTCTGGGGAATCCATACGCAGCCGTTTTCGGCCACGCCCAGCTCGCCGCGCACCACTCCCACGTCGGTTCCGTTCAGCTCGGCGGCTTCGGCCACGGTGTCGGGGTTCTTTGTGGCTATGGTCACGCCCTCGGCGTTTGATGCTATGGTCTTGGCCTCGGGGTATGCCCGGCTCACAAGCTCGTCGATGCTGTCGCCCGGCGCGGCCTCTATCACGCTGGCCCCGGTGGCGGCACAGGCCTCCACAAACTCCTTCAGCGGGTCGGCGTATGCCAGTGGGCGCAGTGCGCCGAGGTCGGGCATGTCGTGGCTTTGCGGCTTTGCCGCCCTTATCTTTGCGAGTATGTCTTCTTTGTTGCTCATTTCACTTTTCCTTTCTTCCACATTGTTTGGAACGATTCCTTGGCGAACACCGGCAGCTCGCGGCCCTTGCCCCAGGCGTTGAGCTTGTTGTAAAGGGCGAAGCGCGGCGCGTGGTTGGCCAGCGGGGCAAACTTGAGCGCGGTGTTGTAGAGTGCGTTGTGGTCGAACACCACCTTCATGCCTTGGCTCATCAGCTTCTTTTCCTTGTTGGCCTTGCCCAATGAGTCGAGCTGCTGGCGCCATAGGTAAATCTGTTCCGACAGGTTCACCTTGGCCGGGCAAACGTTGTCGCAAGAGCAGCACAGCGAGCAGGCGCTCACGTTGTCGGCATACTGGCGCGGGCCGTGGCCCATGCCGAGGTTTATGCCTATGGGTCCGGGGATGAAGTACGTGTACGAATAGCCACCCGAGCGGCGGTAAACGGGGCAGGTGTTCATGCAGGCCCCGCAGCGTATGCACTTCAATGTCTGCCAGTGGTCGGCGTTGGCCAGAATGTCGGAGCGTCCGTTGTCTACGAGGACGATGTGCATCTCGCCGCCCGGTCGCGGCTTGGCGAAGTGCGAGGTGAAGGTGGTTGTGGGCTGGCCCGTGGCGCTGCGGCATAGCAGCCGCTGGAACACGGCGAGCGAGCGGCGGTTGGGTATCACCTTCTCTATGCCCATGGCGGCTATGTGGAGCTTAGGCACCGAGGTTGACATATCGGCGTTTCCCTCGTTGGTGCATACCACTATCTCGCCCGTTTCGGCCACTCCGAAGTTGGCCCCGGTCATGCCTGCGTCGGCCGTAAGGAACTCGTTGCGCAGGCTCAGGCGCGCCTGGTAGGTAAGGTAAGTGGGGTCGTAGTTGCCCGGCTCGCTGCCCAGCACCCTCTCGAACAGCTGGCCCACCTCCTCTTGCTTTATGTGTATGGCCGGCATCACGATGTGGCTCGGCTTCTGGTGCATCAGTTGCAGTATGCGTTCGCCGAGGTCGGTCTCCACCACGTCGATGCCGTGGCGTTCGAGGTAGGGGTTCATCTCGCACTCCTCGGTAAGCATCGACTTGCTCTTCACCATCTTCCTCACGCCGTGTTCCTTCAGTATGCCGAGCACGATGGAGTTGAACTCCTCGGCGTCCTTGGCCCAGTGTACGGTTACGCCGTTCCGCTCGGCGTTGCCGGCGAAGCGTTCCAGGTATGTGTCCAGGTGGCTCAGCGTGTGCTTCTTTATCGCGCTGGCGGCCTCGCGCAGCCGTTCCCACTCGGGCAAGCCCTGGGCCATGCCGTCGCGCTTGGCGCGCAATGACCAGAACGTGGCGTCGTGCCACGTCACCTTGTCGGCGTCGGCGAGGAAAGCCCTCGCCGCCAATGAATGCTTTGTGCTCATAGTCCTGCTGATAATATTTCCACTACGTGAACGAACTTGATTGGCTTGCCCAGCCTTCGGGCTATGCCCTCCATGTGCATGAGGCACGAGCTGTCGGGCCCGGTTACGTATTCCGCCCCGGTGGCCATGTGCCTCTCAATCTTCTCCGTACCCATCCTCACCGACACTTCCGGCTCCTCTACCGAGAACATCCCGCCGAAGCCGCAGCACTCGTCGGGGCGTTCAGGCTCGCGCACGGTGATGCCGTCAACGAGCTGTAGCAAGTCCTTTATCTTTGAGTACCTGTCTACGGCCAGCTCGCTGGGCGACGAGAGGCCCAGCTCGCGCACCCCGTGGCACGAGTTGTGTACGCTGACCACGTGGGGGAAGCGCGCGGGCAGTTCCTTCACCTTTAGCACGTCGTGCAGGAACTCCACCACGTCGGTGGTTTTCTTTGCCGTCTGGCACTCGTGCTTTCCTTTGAGCACGTGGGGGTAGTTCACCCTTATGAAGGCGGCGCAGCTGGCCGACGGAGCCACCACGTAGTCGAAGCGGGCGAACAGCTCGTCCATCTTCGTGGCCAGACCCTCGGCCATCCGCTCGAAGCCGGCGTTGGCCATGGGCTGCCCGCAGCACGTCTGCCCGAGCGGGTAGTCAACGTCAAGCCCGAGGCTCTTTAGCAGTTTGTACGTCTGCACGCCCACGTTGGGGTAGAGCGCATCGACGTAGCAAGGTATGAAAAGTCCGATTTTCATCGCAAGTATTTGTTTAGTCAGTTTTAGGAATCGCGCTGTGCGGCCCGTTGGCTCGGCTGTTGCGATGTTAGCTCAGCGCCGTCAGGGCAGCAAGGAGCGGCATGGGCAATGCAAGCGGGCGGAAAGTGAGCTTGCTCACAATTTCCCGAGCGCAGCTTATTTTCTGCAAAGATAATACAAAAAAGTGAGATACTGAGCAAATCACGGAAATATGATTGAAAGTTAATGATTTATGAGATTTTGGTGATTAGGACGGGTGCCAACTGAAACCGTGAAAATGCCAACTTGAACCGGAATTGCGTTACCAAATCGAGCATTTCAAATGCAAGATTGTAACAACTGGCGTAACTCTCTGAACCACACGTGTAAACTTCCCTATTCCTCAGTTCGCTGCCAAGTGGCAAAAATGCAAAATATAGCGGATGTACGCAGGTTTTCCGTTACGAATACATTACCTGTTTACTCTAACAGAGAGTGTTCTTTTTACTCTGATAACGAACTATCAAACAGTGGTTTGACTTAAATATGTCAGATGTTTGTGACGAACAGGTGAAAATAATGGTCTGACGGATTCTCCTGCACCCGTCCGCAGTGTTTTGCAAACAGATGATTAGCTCTGTACAATGTAATTTTGCGAACAAAAAAAGAGCTGATTATGAACGCACTGAAAGTAACATTTTACCTCAAGAAGAACGAGGAAAGAGCCGACGGGACAATGCTCATCTTAAGACGAATCCGCATCGGCAAGTCAATGGTGCAGTTCAGCACCAAGGTGTATGCCATTCCCGACCTGTGGGATGTCAAGTCCGGAAGGGCGATAGCAGACCGCCGCAATCGAACCTGCCGCAAGACTTTTTCATCACCAATGCGTCCAAATGCCTGTGCAGATGGAGTTT
>CALUGA010000039.1 GCA_944320105.1 uncultured Prevotella sp.
GCAAATAATTGATAATAAGGAAGATAAATTCTTTTATTTTCCTATAATTTCTATGCCTTGTACCGGGTCTGGGTACGCAAAGCGGCAGGTAATCGCTTGATTATCTGCCGCTTCTGTTTTGTTTGGTATCCATGTACTTGTCGGGTAGGGCGGCGTAGTCGCCGGTGCGGTGGTTGCGGCCCGACGGAACGTTATGGAGGATGAACCCATTAAGCGCGTGCCAGTCAATGTCTTTCTTGCAAACGAACGGCCTATTTTGCACTCAGGCATTATAACTTTGCAGCATCGAGCCCGTTGGCGTAATTGTTATGTCTGCTCACGGTAATGGTTACAGTTTCAAAAGGTGCCGTTCCGGCCTGCAAAACAGGCCGTTTCGCAGGCCGGAAGAGGCTCTTTCGCACGGTAAAACGGCACAAGAGAGTTGGATATTCCGATTATTGCTTTGAGCCAAGTCAATCGCATTGGCAATGGTTTAAGGGAAATCCGACCTGATGATTTGACAGATACTAATGTGGCAATACTTTTCCGAGGCATATATCAACCTACTCAGATTGTATATAAATCCTATATAAAAGGCAAGGTACGCATTACGCATTTCCATTATAATCTTGACTCTACAGAAGTTACAGGCTATTATGGTGACTCGATTTCGGGATAAGCGTCATATTTAAATCTCAATCAGTCTTTGAAAAATGAATTTGGCATAAGAATTTATTGGTGTCCGCTAAAACTCAGAAAGACATAAAATCCATGTCCGCAATGCCCATAAATAGGCGTTGCGGATGTTTTTTTGAAAACCAAGCCCCTTCAGTCAAAGAGTGAAGGTTCCGGAGGCAGCCCCCTTGCATCTTCGAGTATTTTTGCCCGGTCTTTTTCGGGGCTTTCAAAGAAAGTGTAACAGTTGACATAATACATGAGCATGCCCCTGACCTCCATGACTCCTTCAGGAAACATGTACATCGTGTCCGAGACGGGTCTATAGACAAGGTTCTTCTTCATTTTTGTGGCATATATGACCCCCCGCCGGGTCAGTTCCTCGAACTTCGAGTAGTCAACATAAGCCCTGTCCATCGCGACAATATCACCGGCAGTGTAGTTGGACGGAACGAGCATGAAGCTGTCGTTGGTCGCCGCCGAGGTGAATCGTATGTCCGAGGGCACACCTTCGTTGGCGTGGATGTTCATGTGGACTTTCAAGCCGCCTTTCTTCCTTCCCGTCTTCGGATGGCGGCCAACGCCCTTGAATACGAGGTTGGAGAACAGTGTTATCGTGGTGGAATCGATGATTTGCAGGCGTTTGAGCCATGATGGCACCTGCCGCCTGCGGCTGTCCGAGGAAAGCCCGCCCTTGTACCTGTCATAGAGGCTGCGGTAAAGGAGGCCGAAAACATGCTCCGGCCTGCGGGCGTTGGCGTCGGAGAGCGTACTGCGCCGCGGCATCATGTTTATCCCAAGATGTGCCAACTTACGAGCCTCGGGGAACATCGAGTCGGTGATTTCGCGCAGGGAATCGAAACGTTTGATGACGGCATAGAGCATTACTACCAGGTGTTGCCACGCATCGAAACGCTTTACATAGCGTTCGCCGCCGTTTTCACGGCTGAATTTGAGAATTTCTGACTTGGACAGTAAACTTATCAACTGTCCGAACATCGGCTGTCCGAGAAAATGTGTACCTTTGCCCATCGTTATTAACGTTTTGTGATAGAAACAAAGGTAACGAAAAGGGCTGATTTCCTCGCTTGGAAGTCAGCCCAATTTTTTTGATGACAAAAAAGTTTTACCGGACAGCAATAAATCAAATTGAGGATTAAAAGTATTTGTTTAATGGCATTTAATCAAAGCTGTTTAAATGCGTTTATAAGCATTCAACCGAGCAGTTCATAGGTAACTTTATAGGTAACTTCTCATTTTGCAGTAAATAGAAAAACTCCGAAACACTTGATTATTAAGTACTTCGGAGTTTCTTGGGTGGTGCCACCAGGAATCGAACCGGGGACACAAGGATTTTCAGTCCTTTGCTCTACCAACTGAGCTATGGCACCATTGATTGCTGTTTGCGGGTGCAAAGGTAGGCTTTTTTTTCGGCATTGGCAAATTTTTACCCGAAAAATTGCACGAGTTTCAAAAAAATGCAGTACCTTTGCACTCGCTTTTAAGGCATCGGGATGTAGCGCAGTTGGTAGCGCACTACGTTCGGGACGTAGGGGTCGGGCGTTCGAGTCGCCTCATCCCGACAAGAAGGCGAGGAACGGAGCAATTCGGTTCTCGCCTTTTTATTTATTCTGTCCGTTAAGAATCAGTAAGGTTAAGGGGCAGTCTGAAAACGGGTCAGTCCGAAAACCCGGTTGCATCCATAACCCATATAGGGTCAGCGGATTTTCCGGTTGGCGAGACCGCAAATTGTTTCGGTGCTCTTCGTTTTTTCATGCATTCCTTGCAGTCATTTTGTTTCAACGCGATGAATCGTGTTTCTCTATCGAATGCGATGAATCTTTCAGGCGATACAACTCTTTCAGGCACGACATGAACGCCGAATGAGCAGAAGTCTGATTTGCCGCCTTGCCTTGGCGATGGGTGTGGCAACGTGGCGCGGAGGCATGGGTGGGGCATTGGGTGGTGTGGGGCAGGGCGGTGCCACCTACGGCTGTCAGGCGCCGAAGTCCTTGGCCAGACCGCCCTCGCTGGTTTCCTTGTAGAGCGACGGTATGTCGTGGCCGGTCTGCTTCATCACCGCCACCACCTTGTCGAACGACACGCGGTGGGTGCCGTCGGAGAACGAGGCGTACAGGTTGGCGTCGAGGGCGCGCGTGGCGGCGAAGGCGTTGCGCTCTATGCAAGGAATCTGCACAAGGCCGCACACGGGGTCGCACGTCATGCCCAGGTGGTGCTCCAGGCCCATTTCGGCAGCATACTCTATCTGCGACGGGCTGCCGCCGAAGAGCTGGCAGGCAGCCCCGGAGGCCATGGCGCAGGCCACGCCCACCTCTCCCTGGCAGCCTACGTCGGCCCCGGATATGGAGGCATTGTGCTTCACGATGTTGCCTATCAGCCCGGCGGTGGCCAGGGCGTGCAGTATGCGCTCCTCGGAAAACTGGTGGCCCTTGTATATATGGTAGAGCACGGCGGGCAGCACGCCGCAGGCCCCGCACGTTGGCGCGGTGACTATGGTGCCTCCCGAGGCGTTTTCCTCGCTCACGGCCAGCGCATAGGAATACACGAGGCCGCGCGTTTGGAGCGACTGCTTGTAGCCCGACGCCTTAACGTAGTATATCGGAGCCTTGCGCATGAGGTTGAGCGGGCCGGGCAGGCGGCCCTCCGTGTTGATGCCTCGCTCCACGGCGGCCTGCATGGTGGCCCACACCTCGCGCAGGTAATCCCATACGCCGCTGTCCTCGCACATTCCCACGTACTCCCAGTAGCTGCGCCCGGTGGCGTCGCACCACTCCATTATCTCTGTCATGGTGTTCATGTCGTACACCTCGGGCGTGTCGAGCACGCTTCCGGCCACGTCGCCTTCCGACAGCGCGCCGCCACCTACACTGTACACAGTCCACTCGTCCGTGGTGCAGCCCTCGGCGTCGTGGGCCTCAAGTTTCATCCCGTTGGGGTGGAACGGCAGGAACACCTGCGGCTGCCACACTATGCTCACCGGCGCCACCGGTTCCAGTTCGCCCATTACAGCCACGTCGGTCATGTGGCCGCGCCCGGTGGCAGCGAGGCTGCCGTAGAGCGTAACGGTGAACGACCTTGCCCCGGGGTTGCGCCCGGCAAACATCCTCGCAGCCCGCTGCGGCCCCATGGTGTGGCTGCTCGACGGCCCTTTACCAATCCTGTATATCTCGCGTAGTGACTTCATGTAATCCTTGTTAATGTGGCTGCCGCCTGCTGTCCGGCTGCTTGGCGGCGCAGGCTGGGCATGAAAGCGGGCGGAGATGCCGAGACGATGCGCGCATCGTCTCTACAGCTGCGGTAGCCCAGATGCTGCCTGCGGTGTGCAAAGTTACGCAAAATATGCCGAACTGAAGTCTTAACACCAATGAAAAGGATGTGAAAACAGCGGGCAAGGCCGCACAAAGTAGGCGCAGGATTGCCCCGGAACGGGATTTTTCTGTATTTTTGCAATATCAACCATACACCAAACCTATCATGGAAAGTCAACGAAACCCCATCCGCCTCGTATGCCCGCTGCGCCTTGTGGGCATGATGCCGGCGCGGTTGCTGCCTGCGGCAATAGCCCTGCTCGCGCTTGCCTGCGCCGCGCTCACCGCCACGGCAGGCGGATACCATACCGAGGAGCTGTGGCTCAGCAACGGCCTGCGCCGCATATACGGCATAATGGCCAGCCCCGACGGTGCCGAGGGGCGGCGGCCTGTGGCCATCATCGCCCACGGTTTCAACGGCACCCACCACTTTGCCCGCGCCTACTTCGACACACTCTGCGCCATGGGCTACCGCTGCTATGCGTTCGACTTTCCCTGCGGCTCGCTGAAAAGCCGCAGCGACAGCAACACCATGAATATGTCTGTACTCGACGAGGCCGCCGACATTGAGGCCATCGTTGCCCACTTTCGCTCGCGCGCCGACACCGACACGGCCGCCATCGCCCTCATAGGCGAGAGCCAGGGCGGACTGGCCTCGGCCCTTGCCGCCGCCCGCCTGCAACGGGCGGTGAGCCGCATGGCGCTTATCTACCCCGCGCTCTGCATACCCGACAACTGGAACGCAGCCTACAAGGCCGAGGCCGACATACCCGACACAACGCTCGTATGGGGCGTGCCGCTGGGCCGCCGCTTCTTCACCGAGGCGCGCGCCATCAACGTTTACGCCACCATTGGCCGCTACCGTGGCCCCGTGCTCTTGCTCCACGGCGACCGCGACGCCGTAGTGCCGCTCCACTATTCGCGCCGGGCCGAGGCCGTTTACCCCGATGCGTGCCTGCACGTCATCAAGGGCGCAGGCCACGGCTTCGGCGGCAAGGCGCGCCGGGAGGCCGTAAGCCGTGTGGCCCGCTTCCTCAAACCCTAATGCCGCCTCGTGGCAGCGCTGCTCACGGCAGCCGGTGCATTTTCCGCAGCAATGAATTTATAGTTAAAATACTTGGCTTATGAAAAGGCTTATCTTACTTGCATTGATTTTATCGCTTGCATTGCCGTCAGCGGCGCAGCGCAAGACCGAGATTGTTGAGACACCCACACAGGTGCAAGACGAAGGCATGGTGCTGAAGAGAAAGGTCGCCATTGGCCGCTTCTCCAACGAGACGCAGTATGCCAAGGGCATCTTCTACGACCGCGAAAACGACCCCATGGGCAAGCAGGCCCTCGACATCCTTTCTGCCAAGCTGGCCGCCTCGGGCAAGTTCTTCCTGCTTGAGCGTAGCGACCTCCAGTCGCTCCTCGAAGAATGCCAGAAGGGAGGGAACGTAGCTTCCACGCTGGGTGCCGACTACATGATCATCGGCTCAATAACCGAATACGGCCGGAAGAACACAGGCAAGAACCGGGTGTTCTCGTCGGAGAAGACGCAGACGGTGGAGGCGGCGGTGTCCATGCGCCTCGTTGACGTATCTACCGGCCTTATAATCTATTCCGACGAGGCCAAAGGCTCCGCCGAGCTGACCACGAAGACAAAGCTTGGCGTGGGCGGGCAGGCCGGCTTCGACGCCACCCTGAGCGACAAGGCCATATCGGAGGCCATTGGGCAGCTGGTGGAGAACATCATCAACAAGTGTACCAACAGCCCATGGAAAACCTATTTCCTCTCTTACGATGCCGATGGCATACTCATTGCCGGGGGCAAGAGCCAAGGCATAAAGGAGGGCATGACGTTCGCAGTGAAGACCAAGGGCAAGAAAGTGAAGAACCCGCAGACCGGCATCATGATAACCCTGCCCGGCAAGAAAGTGGGCGAGGCCAAAGTGCTTTCGTGCGGAGGCGACACTCCCGAGACTGAATATTCGTTCGTAGAAGTGTCGGCGCAAGAGCCTATCAGCGCGGCGAACATGGCTAACTACATAATAGAAGAAGCAAAATGAAGAAACATCTGTTGCTATTCGCATTGCCCTTGCTGCTGCTTGGCTGCAAGGCAAATCTCCCGGTGGCTCAGCAAGGTGGCAAGGAGGACATGGCTTTCCTGCTTTTCGTCAGCCCGGGCGAATACGCGGGCAAGGATGTCAGCGTGACTGTCGACGGCGGCAAGGAGTTCACCGCCGAGGTGGTGAAGCAAAAGAAGTCGGGCCGCAAAGGCACGCAATACGGTGTGGCGACCGGCGCAAGGACACTCAAGGTGACTTGCGGGGGCAAAACCCTCTACCAAAAGAAAGTGTTCCTGTCGGCACAAGAAGTAAAACAAATAATCCTGCCATGATGAAAAAGCTTATGGTAATTGCAGCGGCAGCAATGTCGCTGGCCTCATGCACGACCCAGCAGCCGCTTTACTCGTGGTATGACTACGAGGACGCCACCTACCAATACAGCAAGAAGCGCACCGACGAGCTTAAGCTCAAGGTGCTTGAGGAGTACAAGCTCCTCACCGACAAGCAAAAGGGAACGCGCGGCGTTGTGCCTCCGGGCCTCAACGCCGAATACGGCTATATGCTCTACATGACGGGCAAGCGCGACGAGGGCCTTGCCCTTATGAAGAAGGAAATGGAGCTTTACCCCGAGTCGGAAAAATACATATCGAGGATTATCAAGCAACTGGAGAAATGAAGAACATAATGCCTTTGTGCATCGTGCTGGCGGCACTGGTATCCTGCTCAACGCCAAAGACGCTCGGCGAGCTTTACCCCGCAATGTATGAGGAGAAGCCGCTGACCATAGCCATAATGCCTCCCATCAACCGCACCACCCACGTAGAGGCCAAGGACTACTTTTACACCACACTGTACCAGCCCCTCTGCGAGAAAGGTTACTACGTATATTCGCCTTACCTTACGATGGAGATGTTCCAGCAGGAAAGCGCATACGATGCCGAACTGTTCCTCGAGGCCGACCTCTCCAAGTTCCGCACGGTGCTCGGGGCCGACGCCGCCATGTTCACTATAATCAAGGAGTGGAGGCGCAACAACATCCTGGGCGTACTTTCGGTGGACATAGAGTACATACTGAGGTCAACAAAGACCGGGCTGACGCTCTACCACAAGGAAGGCGAAGTAAGCGTGGACACAAGCGTGAGCGATGACAACGGAGGCTTGAGTTTCATCGGCCAGCTGATTTCCACGGCCATAAACACTGCTGCGACAGACAAGATTGTGGCCGGCAGGAAGTGCAACGCCGTCGTGCTGTCCGACATGCCTGCCGGCAAGTACTCGCCGCTGCACGGCAAGGACTCGGGCACACCCGGCACCAAGAGTGTGATAAAGGCCACGGTGAACTGAGCCGAGCCTCGCCCCAACCGTCTGCAAACGGCCTGTATTCGCAACCGC
The DNA here is from genome assembly GCA_944320105.1 of uncultured Prevotella sp. Taxonomy (GTDB): domain Bacteria; phylum Bacteroidota; class Bacteroidia; order Bacteroidales; family Bacteroidaceae; genus Prevotella. The sequence continues at coordinate 7,427 of CALUGA010000039.1, forward strand.
GGATACAGGCCGTTTTGCAATGCGTTGGCAGTCAGTTTGCTGCGCGGCTGCCGCCATGCAAGGCCGGAGCCTCGCCCAGGCGGTGGCTCCGCAATGCCACGAAAGCGAAATATTGTAGCGCCAAGACCCTCTTTTCTGCCCGGATTTCAGTACCTTTGCAGCGGGCAGGCCACCCGCAGTGGCTGTCTGCAAGCAAGGCGCAACCAATAAATATTTCATGATATGAAACGCAACAACTATCTCATTGTTTCGGCCATGACCCTCTTCATGGCCCTGGCCGGCCTGTGCGCCAAGGCGCAGCCGCGCCTCTTCGTGGGGCCAAACGAGCCGCTGGGCCGCGGCGTGGGCATCCACCCCGGCCGCGTGGCGTGGATTCACAGTCCCGGGGTGGCCTCGTGGGACGGGCAGACGGGCCTCTGGGTGGAAGACCGCTGGAACGACCAGCGCAAGGCCGACGCCATGGTGCGCGAGGCCGTCGTGCAGCTTACGGGCGAGCGTTCGGCCAAGAAGGCGTGGGCGGCCCTCTTCCGCCACTTCAACAGCACCCGCGGGCGAGGCAACCGCGGCTACCGCAAGGGCGAGCGCATAGCCATAAAGCTCAACATGAACAACGCCCTCACGCACCGCGACACCATCGAGCTTAACTCGTCGCCTTTCGTCACGCTTGCCCTTGTGCGCTCGCTCGTGCGCGACGGCGGCGTGCGTGAGGCCGACATAGTGGTGTGCGAGCCGAGCCGGGCCATCACCGACAGCATCTACAATAAGTGCCACAGGGAGTTTCCCGGCGTGGTGTTCGTAGACAACATAGGGGGCGACGGCCGCCAGAAGTGCGAGTACTACAGGGAGCAGATAAAGTATTCGGCACCCACGGGGCGGCTGGCCCGGGGGCTGGCCAAGTGCATAGTAGACGCCGACTACCTCATAAACAGCGCGCTGCTCAAGACCCACAAGGGGCCGGGCGTAACGCTCACGGCCAAGAACTGGTATGGCGCAACCGACATAAACCTGCAGTGGCGCAAGAACGCGCACAACGGTTTCAGCCCCGACAAGAAGCACGGCAAGCCATCGTACAAGACGTTTGTTGACTTCATAGGCCACAAGGACTTGGGGCAAAAGTGCCTGCTCTTCCTCATCGACGGCACCTACGGATCGCGCGACGTGAACGGCAAGCCCAACCCCAAGTGGCAGAAACCGCCATTCAACGGCGACTGGTGCTGCTCGCTCATAGCTTCGCAAGACCCCCTGGCCTGCGATGCCGTGGGCATGGACCTGCTCATAGGCGAGTGGCCGGAGTTTGGCAGCTTCAACTACTGCGACGAGTACCTGCGCGAGGCGGCCACCATACCCGCCCCTGTGAGCGGCACGCGCTACGACCCCGAGCAAGACGGGCAGCCCCTAAGCGGCCCGCTCGGACTCATGGAGCACTGCAACAATCCCAAGGAGCGCAAGTACACAAAGCTACAGCTCGTATATAAAAAGCTTTGAGCAGGGATGAAAAGCTGTGGTCTTGGGCCTGCACGGCATTGGGGGCTTTGGCCTGCGCCCATGCCTGCCGCCGCCTCTGGAGCACGGCGTTTGTAAATTTTTATCGCAAAAACGGGTGGCGTTAGGCAATTGCCTGATGCCCAGATGGTTGCGCAACAGGCTGTTTTGCCTTGCGGAACGGCACGTTTCGCAGCCTCAAACAGGCCGTTTTGCAGGGCGAAACAGCCCGTTTGGCAAGGCAAGACGGTTGCGGCGGCCCGGCACTGCGGCTTTTGTAAACATACATTACCGCGTCGGCTTAACTTACTTTAACCCCTCGGCGCGCAAGGTCAGGCCCTGCGCGTCGTTTTCTTGGCAGAAAGCAACGCACAAACAACAAAGAAAGGACTGGACATGAAGAAAGCAAACATCATCGCCATCATGGCGTGGCTCATGGCAGTGGCCGCCACGCTGCAGTCGTGCAACGACGACGAGGAGTATTACTATTACCCGCCAAGCAACCTGCCCACGGCCATCGTGACCGTGAAGCCCAATCAGGACAACTCGTCGTTCTACCTGCAACTGGACGACACCACCAAGCTCGTGCCTATGAACATGAGGGTTTCGCCCTTCGGCCGCAAGGAGGTGAGGGCGCTCGTAAACTACCTGCCAGCCCACGGCCCGGCCAGCATGGAGGGCAAGCCCGTGGCCGTGAGCTGGATCGACAGCGTGCTCACGAAGCCCCTGGCCGCCAACTTCATGGCCAAGAACGACTCGGCCTACGGCAACGACCCCTTGGAGATAGTGGACAGCTGGGAAACCGTGGCCGAGGACGGCTACCTCACCCTGCGCTTCCGCACCCACTGGCTGCAGGGCAGCATCCATCGCCTTAACCTCGTGCATAGGGCCGAGGCCGACACCGCCTATCTCGTGCAGCTATACCACGACGCGGGCGACAGGCCCGGGCAGGGCCAGGTGGCCGACGACATCGTGGCCTTCCGCCTCGGCGATGAGTTCAACCGCCCCGACACGGCCATCACCGTCATGCTGAAGTGGCAATCGTACAGCGGCACGAAGACGCACACTTTCAAGTACCGCCCGCGCAAGGACTGACACCATACGGCAGCACGTGGCAAAGCACATCACTGACGACGGCGGCGAGAGGCTTCTCGCCACGGAGCTTCGCCGGGGCGACACCTCGGCGTTGCACCGTTTCTACGACCTGTACGCAGGCCGCTTGGCCGCCGTGTGCTCGCGCTACGTGGCCAACGACGATGAGGCCAAGGACGTGTTTCAGGAGGCCATGGTGAAAATAGTGCAGAACGCACCGCGCTTTGACTACCGAGGCCCCGGCTCGCTGCTGGCCTGGGCCTCGCGCATAGCGGCCAACGAGGCCGTGAGCCACTTGCGCAGCCGCCGCAGGGATGCCTTTGCCGAGCTGCCAGAGGATGGCGGCGCAGGCGACATGGCTGCCGACGATGCCGACGTTGAGGGCATTGCGCCGGAGGCCATCCACGCCATGATAAGGCAGCTGCCCGACGGCTACCGCACGGTGTTCAACCTTTATGCCATTGAGGGCAAGAGCCACCGCGAGATAGCCCGCCTGCTGGGCATAAAGGAGGCATCGTCGGCCTCGCAGCTCCTTCGCGCGCGCCGGATGCTGGCCCGCAAGATTGAAGAATACAGGAGGAAAAACGACTTATGAAAACGCCTATGGAACCTAAATGGCAAGCCGACGTAAGGAAGATGATGGCCGACTATGCCGAAAAACCGCCCATGGCCGATGCTGCCGCACTGCTGGAGCGCATGGAGCGGGCGGCGGCTGAGGCAAGGAGGCGGCGCATGGTTGCCCTGTGGACAAGGCGGCTGGCGGCGGCCGCAGTCGCGGCCGCCATAGTCCTGCCGGCCACGCGCACCCTGCTGCCCGACAGACCTCGGCCGGCACGCACCGATGCCCTTGCGCAACAGTTGGTTGCCCGGCCATCGGCAGATGTTGCCTATCTGCCTACTCGCCGTCCCGCCACAGCCGCCGTGGCAGCCGCCCGGCCTGCCTGCGCCGCGCCTGCACCCTGTGCCGACACCACCGAGGCGCAGTCCGCCACCCCAGTCACCGCCCCTGCAAGGCAGGCGCGCAGCCTGCCTGCCGCCCCGCAAGCAGGCGCGCGAGGCGGCGGCAGGCTCTTGGCGGCAGCCGGCGAGGGGCGCGGCAACGGCAGCCGACTGCTCGCCGCCATCTCAGTATCGGGCGCGCTTACGGGAGCCGAGCCGTCCACGCTGTCACAAACGGCCATGCTGCGGGAGGCAGACCCCATAGGCCCATATCCCAGCACCATGGACGGGGCATATACGCAGGACACGCCGGCCCACTCTACCCCGGCGCGTACGCACACCCACCACCGCCAGCCGCTGCGCCTGGCCCTTACCGCCGCCTACCGCATAAGCCCGCGCTGGGCCGTGGAGGCGGGCCTGGCTTACAGCTACCTGCGCTCCGAAACCGAGACGGAGGGCGCAAACTACTCCATAACCACCAGCCAGCGGCTGCACTACATAGGCCTGCCCGTGGCCGCCATCTACACGGCTTGGGGCAACAGGCGGCTGAGCCTCTACGCCAAGGCGGGCGCCATGGCGGAGAAGATGGTGGGCGGGCGCGCACAGACGAGCACCACCGTGGGCGGCGAGAGCAGCACCGGCAGGAGCCGCCACGTTGCCATCGGCCCGCTGCAACTGTCGGCCACGGCAGCCCTCGGGGCTGAATGGCACTTCGCCAATGGCCTTGGCCTTTACGCCGAACCGGGCATCACTTACCACTTCGACAGCGGCAGCGACGTAAGCACGTTCTATTCCGACAACCCCGTAGCCTTCAGCCTCACCCTCGGCCTGAGGGTAAGCAAGAGTAAAGAAGCAAAAAGGTAAAAGGGCAGGAAGGCTTTGCTGATGTGTAATCCACATACTGTGCAAAGCCTTCCTGCCCTTTTGCCTTTTTGCTTCTTGTGCCTTGTGTGCCTTTAAAGCCGCCTTTGGTGCCTTTAAATCATTCCAAGTCGACCACCGTGATGCCCGCCCCGCCAAACTGCACGTGCTCGTCGCGGAACGACTTTACGCCCGGCACGGTGGCAAGGTACTGGCGGATGAGCTGGCGCAGGATGCCCGAGCCGGTGCCGTGGAGGATGCGCACGCGGCCCATGCCCACGAGGATGGCGTCGTCGATGAAGTAAGTGACGGCGGTGACGGCCTCGTCGCCGCGCATCCCGCGCACGTCGAGGTCCTGGCGGAAGTTGAGCTTGCGCTGGTCGATGGCCTCGCGCGTGCTGCGGCTCGCCGCCATGAAAGGCGATGCCGCCGGGCTGTCCTGCTTGGGCATATCGGCGTGCTCAAGCCTGTCGGCGCGCATCTTGGTGCGCATGTCGCCAAAGATTACCGTGGCCATCTTGCCGTCCACCGCCTCCACGCGGCCCACCGAGGTGAGGCCCTTTATCCTCACCGTGTCGCCGGGGGCAATCACCGCCCGGGCCTCTGCCGCCTTGCGCTGCGCCTCGCGGGCCGCCTCGTCCTGCTCAAGCCTCTGCCGCTCGCCCGCGGCCTTGTCGCGCTTGCGCTTCTCGCGGCGTTCCTTGCGCTCCTGTATCTGCCGCATCTTCTTGGCTATAAGCTCGTCGCTGGCCTTGGTGTCTATCTCGGCCACCTCCTGCCTGAAGGCTCCCAGCTCCTCGCGCAGGCGCTTTGTCTCCTCCTTCTCGGCCTGGCTCTCGCGTATCTCGCGTATGGTGTTCTCAATGCGGCGGTTGCTCTCGCGCAGCAACTCCTCGGCCTGCTCCTTCGCCCGACGCAGTATGTCCTTGCGGCTCTGCTCCAGTTCCTTTATCTCTTCCTCGTAGCGGGCTATGCGTTGCTCCAGCGTCTTCTCGTGCTGGTGCACGGTCTGGCGCTTGTTTTCCCAGTAACGCTTGTCGCGCACTATGTCCTGCAAGTACTTGTCGCTCTGTATGTATTCGGAGCCCACTATCTCGGAGGCGTCGCGTATCACCTCGTCGGGTATGCCGGTCTTTCGCGCTATCTCAATGGCAAACGAGCTTCCGGGCTGCCCTATGGCCAGCTGGAAGAGCGGGCGCATCTCGTGGCGGTCGTAGAGCATGGCCCCGTTGGCCACTCCCTCGTGCGAGTCGGCAAAATGCTTAAGGTTCTGGTAGTGCGTGGTGATTACCCCGTAGGCTCCCTTCAGGCAGAACTGCTTCAGCACGGCCTCGGCCATTGCGCCGCCAATCTGCGGCTCGGTGCCGCTGCCGAACTCGTCGATGAGCAACAGGGTGCGCCCGTCGGAGTGGCGCATCATCTGCTTCATGTTGGCCAAGTGGCTGGAGTATGTGCTCAGGTCGTTCTCTATGCTCTGCTCGTCGCCTATGTCGATCATTATGTTGCTGAACACCCCGGCCTTCGACCTGTCGCCGATGGGCACCGGCAGGCCGCACTGCATCATGTACTGCAGCAGGCCCACGGTCTTGAGGCACACCGACTTGCCCCCGGCGTTTGGCCCCGAGATGATGAGTATGCGCTTGCCCGGGGTGAGCGTTATGTCGAGCGGCACAACCTGCTTGCCCTGCTTGGCAAGCGAGAGGGCAAGCAAGGGGTGGGCGGCGCGCACCCAGTCGATGAGCGGCGATGCCTCCACCCTTGGCTCTAAGGCCCGCGTAAGCTCAGCCAGCTCGGCCTTGGCGCGTATCAGGTCGATGGCGGCGAGGAAGCGGTAGGAGTCGAGCAGCTCGGCCACATGGGGGCGCACGAGCTTGGCGAAGTCGGTAAGGATGCGTATTATCTCGCGCCTCTCCTCGGCCTCAAGCTCGCGTATGCGGTTGTTTGCCTCCACAACTTCGGCCGGCTCGATGTAGACGGTCTTGCCGGAGGCCGACTCGTCGTGTACGATGCCGCGTATCTTGCGCTTCAACCCCGGGGCGACGGGTATCACGAGGCGGCCGTCGCGCAGCGTGGGCGCCACGCCGGGGTCTACGAGGCCCTCGCTCTGTGCCGAATGGAGGATGCCGGCCAAGGTGCGCGATATGCTCCCCTCGGTGCGCGCCAGCTCGCGGCGGATGTCCTGCAGGGCAGGCGATGCGCTGTCCTTTATGCGCCCGAACTTGTCGAGTATCTGGTCGATGCGCTGCACGAGCTGCGGGAAGGTGGCCACGCCGTCGGCCAGACGGTGGAGGGCGGGGTAGGCGTAGACAGGCTCGCCGCCGTCGGCAGGGCTGTCGGAGCGGCCAAGGAAGCCCACGATGGCGCAGATGGTATCGAGCGAGCGGCGCAGGTCGAACAGCTCGCCCTCGTCCATGTGGGTGCCTTCCATCCGCAGGCGGGCCACTGCGGGGCGCACGTCGAAGAAATACTGTAGCGGCAGCTGCTCGGCCCCGGCCTGTATGCGGCGGAACTCGCGCAGCTGCTCCATCCACTCGTTGATGGTCTCCGCGTCGTCGGTGGCCTCCATCTTGTCAACCATGTCGCGGCCCAGCGGGCTTAGGCACCGCTGCCTGAGCAGCTCCCTAACCTCGTTGAAGCCTATCTTAGCTTCAAAGTTCTTTGGGTAAATCATGGTGCAAAGGTAGCGCAAACGGCAGACACTGCCAAAAAAACGCCATGAAAGTTTGGCCGTTTGAAAAAAACGTGCTACCTTTGCAACCGCTTTCAAGGCAAAGCCTTATTGGCTTTGACGGCTCAAGGAGAGATGGTAGAGTGGTCGATTACAGTAGTCTTGAAAACTACCGTACCGAGAGGTACCGGGGGTTCGAATCCCTCTCTCTCCGCAATAAAGGGTGTAAATCAAGCATTTGCGAGATTTACACCCT
>CALUGA010000040.1 GCA_944320105.1 uncultured Prevotella sp.
GAGGCACTGCCTGTGCACATCGAAAAAACTACACAACTGGCACTTTTCTGAGTTTTCTTATCCCGAACTCGCGTAATATATCATTCACAGCATTAACATAGAAATTTAATTTCCCTGCAAATTCAGGTTCAAACCTGACGGCTTTCAGTTCAACGACGATATAGCAATGCAAGCGAACATGGTAAAACAACATATCTATTCTTCTGCTAACGCCGTCCACGATGATTTCCTTTTGCCTGCCGATAAATGCAAAACCATTTCCGAGTTCCATTAGGAAACGGGAAATATGCCTTTCCAAGGCCATTTCAAGACTTAGTTCTGTATAATCTGCCGGAAGTTCCACGAAACCAAAGTCGTAATTCTCCTTAGTTATTTCCTGCACTAGCTCCGCCTGTTTTCCAGGTAACTGTTCTTTGAAGTTGCTTATCGCACCGCCTTGCTTATCATACAATCGCGCTTTCAAGCAACGTTGCAGCACCTGACGTTTCCACCCTTCTTGAATTGTTTGCTTGATATAGAAGATTGCCTCTGGCAGTGTGCTCGCCAGCCTGATAATGTCTAAATGGTGCCCCCAAGGCACGAGTCCAAATATATCAGGGAAAGGTATGATGTCGCATTTCTCTATTTGTACATCAGCATTATATAATTCTTGTACGCAGCGTACAAGTTTTTCGTTACGGATACTGTTCGCATAGAAACAATACCATCGTTTCATCGCCCATAAATTATCAGCACTGAGTCCTTTGCTATTGGGAAATTCTGCTTGCGCATCGCTGCGTTATACCGCAGCTGCGCATCGGCGCGGACTTCAGCCTCCCATATTTGCACATGGCCTACGGCAAACGCATCTGCCGCTTTGCCACATCAGGAAAGGCGTGGAGAATCTTATGCAAAGTAAACGATTATTTCCCGAATGCCCAAATTTAGCTTGTGAAAACTTCGTTATTTAACCCAAATCGGTCGTTAGAGTGCAAAACGATTTCATTCTATTGTCGTGCAGATTGGCAGTCGCCTTTATCGACGGCGTAGCGGGCTACGTCGAGACAAAGCGGCAGGCAAGATGCCGACAAGAGGATGGAAGCGTTTGGAAAGCCGACCACATACACGAAAACAAGCGTTAGGCGGTCTAACGACCGATTTGGGTTTAACATCTGCTACGCCAAAGTGCCGCCCGCCAATGCGGAACGGCACTTTGCATATACCACATTGCCACTTACAGTGGCATAGTCTTATTTCAAGGCTTTCACCCCCTGCGGCCTATCAGCCTCATGATGAGGCAGCCGCCAAACACCTGCGTGAGCAGGCCGGGCCAACCGATGCGGATGTCTTGCAGGGCGGCGGCGAGCGAGCCTGTCATGGCCCACTCGGCGAACGTTCCCACGGCTTGGTAGGCCACCACGGCGGCGGCCACGGCCCAGAGCGTCACCTTGCCCACCTTGCGGGCTATCACGGCGGCTGCCACGGCCAGCAGCACCGACTTGCAGAGGATTATGGGCAGCATGGCCGTGGGCGGCATGCCGAAGCCAAGGTTGTTAACTATTGGCGAGAGGATGGCCGTAAGCAAGCCTGCCGCAAGGCCGAACTTATAGGCCGCCACGAGCGTGAACAGGTAGATGGGAAGCCACACGAGGCCCCCGCCCGGCACGAGGTGGCAGAGCTGCGGCAGGGCGATGTTGCAGACTACGAAGGCTGCCGACCATGCGTAGGTGCGCGCGTCGCTCAGCGAGAGCGATTGGATTGTTGTTGTCTTTGCTATGTTCATTGCTTTTGTTTTTGGTTTTCCAAGAATTGTCCTATCAGTCTGAAAGCCTCGTCGGGGTCGTCGGTGCCTGCCGTGAGCTGCTCCACGGGGCAGATGCCCGTGCCAGCACGGTTGACGATGTGAGGCACCTCCTCGCCAAACTCCACCATCACGCCGCCCCTGCGCAGCACTGCGAGCGCACCGGTGCTTGCCACGCGGGCGTAAAGCTCGGCCACGCCGCCGCGCACGAAGAGCAGAGCCGCGCCACGGCCCACCACCTTGTCGGCAGCAGCCGCGCCACGCAGGAAGCCTGGTTCCGAGGCCGAAAGCTCATAGAGGTCGGCCACGCCCCGGCGGCGGAACACCTTCAGCCCGCCACCGGCGGAACGCACCACGCCCCGGCACTGCGGGTCGTCGAGATATTGCTTAAGCCTGTCCATCCAGCCTCAGCCCCTCCACGAACTTGTCTATGCGTTGCATTTCCTTCGGAATGTCGATGCGCTGCGGGCAGTGGCCCACACATTGTGCGCAGCCGATGCAGTGGGCAGCCTGGCGCAGGCGCGGCACGGCGCGGTCGTATCCCACGAGGAACGCGCGGCGCGCGCTGCGGTAGTCAGGATCCATCGCGCTGCGGTTGGGCAGGTTGCCGTCGGCTATGCACTTGTTATAGTGCGAGAGCACACCCGGTATGTCTATGCCGTAAGGGCAAGGCATGCAGTAGTTGCACTCGTTGCAGGGTATGGTCTTGAGGTTGTATATGTCATCGGCAATCTCCATGAGGAAAGCGTCCTCGTCCTTGGTGAGCGGCTTGAGCGGCGCCGTAGACAGCAGGTTGTCCTTCAAGTGCTCCATGTAAGTCATGCCGCTGAGCACAGTGAGCACCCCCGGCGGCGTTGCCGCAAAGCGTATGGCCCAGCTGGCCACGCTCAGCTCCGGCTCGCGCTGCTTCATCTTGGCCACCACGAAGTCGGGCACCCGCACCAAGCGGCCCCCCAGCAGCGGCTCCATGATCACGGCGGGTATGTTGCGCTTCAGCAGTTCGCCGTAGAGATACACCGCGTCGGTGTTGCGCTGGTTTATCTCGTCGGCGTAGTTCCAGTCGAGATAATTAAGCTCAATCTGCACGAAATCCCAGTGATAGCGGCCCTCGTCGTGCCATTTAAGGAGCATGTCGTAAATCTTTATGTCGCCATGGTAGGAGAAGCCAAGGTTGCGTATGCGCCCCTTTCGCTTCTGCTCCACGAGCCAGTCGAGTATGCCGTTGTCCATGTAGCGGGCGTTGAACTCCGCCAGGGCGTCGTTGCCCATGCCTATGCCGTGCAGGAGCAGGTAGTCAACATAGTCCACCCGCAGTTCCTTGAGCGAGTTCTCAAACATCTGCTGCGAAGCCTCGCGCTTCCACGTATCGGGCGAGAAGTTCGACATCTTCGTGGCCACGAAGTATTTCGAGCGGTCGTGCCGGCTCAGGGCTATGCCCGTGGCGCGCTCCGAGATGCCCTGGCAGTAGGCAGGCGACGTGTCGAAATAATTCACTCCGTGCTCCAGCGCGTAGTCCACCTCGCGGTTAACCATGTCCTGGTCAATGGGCGCATCGCTCTGCTCGCGGGCAGACCCCTGCCCCACCACGGGCAGTCGCATCATGCCGTAGCCCAGCACAGACACGCGGTCGCCCGTATTGTGGTTCGTTCGATACGTCATCTTGCCCTTCTGCGGCTCGCGGGTCTCGGCATCCGACGATTTCTTGCCGTCGATGCAGGCTGCCAACAGCGGCGCTGCCGCCACCGCGCCTCCGCCCAGAGCTTTTATGAACGAGCGTCGGCTAATGTTCTTTGCCATATCTTATTGTTTTTTGTTTCGGTCTAACATGAGGAGGGTCAACATGAGGAGTTCAGTAGTTCAGGAGTTGCAGATGTCCATGCCTAAGGAGTTCAGAAGTTCAGGAGTTGCAGGAGTTCAGACAAATGCAGAAGCGGCAGGGCGTGGCCGACATACGTCTTAACTCCTTAACTCCTTCTAACTCCTTAAATCCTTGATATCTCCTTTACTCCATCTATGAGGAGCTCATACAAATGCAGAAGTGGCAGGGCGTGGCCGACATACGTGTTAACTCCTTCTAACTCCTTAACTCCTTGATATCTCCTTAACTCCATCTAACTCCTTGATAACTCCATCTAACTCCTTATTTATATTATCCTATGAAGCTCATGCCCTTCAACGTAGATTGCGCTGAACGGGCGCGCCGGGCAGTGGTATTCGCACGAGCCGCAGCCTATGCAGCGCGACTCGTTCACCACCGGAACCTTGGGCGACTTGGGGTCGGCGGCAACCGAGGGCACCATGGTTATGGCCCCGGTGGGGCAGTGGCGGGCGCAGTTGCCGCACTCCACGCCGTCGGTGAGCGGCACGCAGTTCTTCCGTATCCACACCGCGTGGCCTATCTGTATGGCCGACTTGTCGGCCCGCGTGATGGGGTTGATGGCCTCGGTGGGGCAAACCTCCGAGCAGCGCGTACACTCCGGGCGGCAGAAGCCGCGCTCGAACGACATCACGGGCTGCATCATCGTGAGCAGGCTTGTGGAGGGGCGGAGCACGCCGTTGGGGCATTGGGCCACGCAGAGCTGGCATCCGGTGCAGTGCCGGGCGAAGTGCTGCGCCGAATATGCGCCCGGAGGGATTATCGGCGTGGCGCGTTCGGCGGGCTGCTTGTCTTCGATGGCGGCCAGTCCGCCGTCCACTTTCTTCTTCTCCTGGGCCAGGGCGGCTGCCGTGGTGGCCATGGCCGCGCCCAGCAGGAACGAGCGGCGGGAAAGAGAAGGAGAAGCCTCTCCCCCCGCCCTCTCCCGTGGAGAGGGAGCCGCTACGCCCAAGATGGTGGTTGGCAAAGGGCTTGCGGCCCTCTCCCGCGGAGAGGGAGATGCTACGCCCGAGATGGTGGTTGACGAAGAGCTTGCGGCTCTCTCCCGTGGAGAGGGGGCCGCTACGCCCGCTGATATGGAATCCGTATGCCCGTCTGAGGGGCTTGCGTCCCTCTCCCCACGGGGGAGAGATGGAGAGGGGCTGGGCTGCGCGTGGCCAAAGCTCAGCGCCCCTTGGTGGCACTTGCCTATGCAGTCGCCGCAGGCCACGCAGCGCGAATAGTCTATTTGGTGGGTCTTTGAGTCGATGCACGAAGCCTTGCAGTTGCGCTCGCAAAGTCCGCAGGAGTTGCACTTGGCGGTGTCGATGCGCACCTTGAGCCACGAGAAGCGGGCCAGCCAGCTGAGCGCGGTGCCTACGGGGCATACCGTGTTGCAGTATGTGCGGCCCCCGCGCCAGGCGAGCCAGCCGATGACTACGAGCGAAACGGCGGCAATGACGAACGTGGGCAGGCTCTTCACCCACACGTCAACGGAGTAGAAGGTGTAGCTGTCGGCGCGCTCGGCCATGGCTGCGAGCACGTTGTTGCCCGCAGCCCATACGGGGCGGAGCAGGTTTTCGGCCATGCGCCCGTATGAGCTGTAGGGCGCGAGCAGGGCGGCCAGCGACCCGACACCGGCCGCCAACGCCACTACGAACAGGGCGAGGAAGCCGTAGCGCAGGGCCTTGCGCTCGGGCGAGTGGCTGAAGCGGTTCTTCTTAAAGCGCGAATGCAGGCGCGATATTAGGTCTTGCATGACGCCCAGCGGGCAGATTACGGAGCAGTATATGCGCCCGAAGATGAGCGTGAGCGCCACGAGCGCCACCACCACGCCGACGTTGACGGCCAGCAGGGCGGGCAGGAACTGGATGTCAGCCAGCCACGAGAGCCACCCGTGGAGCAGGCCCGAAACATCGACAAAGAGCAGGGTGACGAGCACGAACGCCACTGCCGCCAGTACTTGTCTTGCTTTCTTTAGCATGGTTCTGTATCGTTATCGTTGTTTGTGTTGGTCATTTCATCATCGCCTGCGGCGCATCTCCGCTCGGCAAGGGCCACCACGAGGATGCTCGCCTCGTAGAGGAGCCAGATGGGCAGCGACACGATGAGCAGCGTAAAGAGGTCAGACGTGGGCGTGATGACAGCCGCCACCACGAGCACCGCCACCACCGCATGGCGGCGGAAGCGCCTCATCCACGCCGCCCTGAGCATGCCGAAGCGCGCCAGGAGCCAGCTCACCACCGGCATCTCGAACACTATGCCGAACACGAGGCTCATCATCAGCAGCGTGTCTACGTAGGAGCTGAGCGTAAGCAGGTTCTCAACGCCGGGGCTTACCTGGTAAGTGCCGAGGAAGCGCACCGTGAGCGGAAACACAACGGCGTAGTTTGCGGCCACTCCCACGAGGAACATGGCGTAGGCCGCGCCCACGAGGCGCACCGACACGCGCCGCTCGTTGTCATACAGCGCGGGCGATACGAAGCGGAACATCACATAGAGCAGGTAGGGCGAGGCCACGAGCAGGCCGGCCACGAGGGCCACTTTCATGTGGACCATGAACTGCTCCGTGAGGCCCGTATTCACAAGGTGGAGGCTCAGCGGCTCAGCCCCTACGAGGCGGTAGAGGAAAAAGTGGCCGTCGGCCGGGGCGAGTACCACTGCAAACAGCGGCTCCTTGAGACAGAAAGCGGCCACTGCCGCCACCGCCGCCGCCACTATCATGCGTATGAGACTGGCGCGGAGCACGTCGAGGTGATCCCAAAAGGTAAGCTCCCCGCTGCCGCCGCCGTTTGCCATGTCCTCAGCCATAAGCCCCTGCCTGCGTCAGTTTTCGGTTTTCTGCTCCGGCTTCTGCGGCTCGTCGGCAATGCCGTTCACGCCGTCCTTGAAGCTCTTCACTCCCTTGCCCAAGCCTTTCATAAGCTCGGGAATCTTCTTGCCGCCAAAGAGCAGCAGCACCACGAGCACGATGAGTATTATCTCCGGTGTTCCTAACATATATCTTTTGTTTATTTGATGATTATTCCTCTAAATATCTGCCACAAAGCCGCAGCTGTGGCGGCATGGCTTTTCAAGTTGCAAATTTATCAATAAATTCTGAATCACAAAGTACCACAAGCACAGAAACACCTACCATTTTTACATTTTAACCCGAATCGGTCATTAGACTTCAGTTGGATTTCGTGCTGCTGTCAGGCAGATTGATTTTCGGTTTTATCGAAGATGTAGCGGGCTACATCGAGAAAAATCGGAAAGCAAGATGCCGACAGCAGTGCGGATGACAGCTGAAGAGCCAACAATCAAGTGGAAATGTCGTTTTGGCGGTCTAACGACCGATTTGGGTTTACCCCCAATCATTACGCGAGTTTGCGCAATCCTTCCCCAGTACCCGGGTCAGAGACCCGGCCACAGATAGCGGCGGGTTGCAAACCCGCCACAACGTGGGAGTCAACGTGGAGTTTTGCGTATAAGTCACCATTGGAGCCTACGTGGAGTTTCGTATAGAAGTCGCCGTGAAAGTCTACGTAGGAGCCCGCATAGAAGCCAAGTGCCTTTCACGTAACTCTCACGCAACTCCCACGCAACTTCCACGCAACTCTCACGCAACTCCCACGCAACTCCCACGCAACTCCCACGCTCCTCTCACGCAACTCCCACGCAACACCCACGTTCAGGCGGGTTTGCAACCCGCGATATACCTGTTTTTGTTCCTCTTTCCCCCAAGGTGGCAGCCCACAGGGAAGCGCAAACTGTCAATTAATTTTCCCAATAGAGTTTCCGGCGCAACAGCTTGGTTATCAGCGCGTTGCAAAACAGGCCGAATTGCGTTGCAAAACAGGCCGTTCGGCAGTGCGAAACAGCACGTTTTGCAACCTCAAACGGCACGTTTTGCGGCGCAAGGCAGGCAGGACGGGATGCCGGAATGGCTTTTGTAAACAAAAAAATCAGCAAACTGTCGGTCACGGAAAAAGCCAGAGCCACCCGTAGGCACCCAATGATTAGGGCCATAGGCATACACATTTGTGAGTATGCAGAGACGGAAAACGCCACTCCGTTAGGTTTCGGTTGCAGTTTTTCATGATTTTTAGGTATTGCCAAGGTGCTGGCAAACGAGTAATTTTGCACCACGATTTGCAACATCAAGTTTACAAAAGCCAAAAGAAAAAGATGAAAAAGACTACCATCGCATCAATCGCGCTCGCCATCGCCGCGCTCTCTGCGGCAGCCCCCGCCGGGGCGCAAGAGGCGGCCTTCGACAGCGTCACTACCCACCGTAAGGGCAACCGCCTGAGCATAGGCGGCTACGGCGAGGTGGCCCTGTCGCGCAATTTCTACAGCGACAACGTTTACCGCTACAGCCAGGCCGGGCGCTACAAGGACGACCCGAGCCACGGCCGCTTCGACATACCCCACGCCGTGATATACATAAGCTACGACTTCGGCAAGGGCTGGACCATGTCGAGCGAGATTGAATTTGAGCACGGAGGTGGCGGTGGAGCCGTGGAGAAGGAGTTCGAAGAGGCCGGCGAGTGGGAGCAGGAGACCGAGAAAGGCGGCGAGGTGGAGCTTGAGCAGTTCTGGATACAGAAGTCGTTTGCCCGCTGGGCCAACGTGCGCGTGGGCCACTTCGTGGTGCCTGTGGGCCTTACCAACGCCTACCACGAGCCGCTGAACTTCTTCACCGTTTACCGCCCCGAGGGCGAGGCCACCATATTGCCCTGCACCTGGCACGACACGGGCATAAGCCTGTGGGGCCGCGCGGGCGACTTCAGGTACGAGCTACAGTTCATCGCCGGGCTCGACGGTTTCCTCTTCGACCGCGACAACTGGGTGCAGAACGGCGCCGGCTCGCCGTTTGAGTTCAAGGTGGCCAACAAGTATGGCTTTGCCGCCCGCATAGACAACTACACCGTACCCGGACTGCGCGTAGGCCTGAGCGGATACTACGGCCGCTCCATGCACAACACTTACCCCCACGACCTCGAATCGGGCACCAACCGCTTCAAGGAGGTGAAGGGAACGGTGGCCATAGGTGCCGTGGACTTTACCTACAACAACTACAATTGGATAGTGCGCGGCAACGCCGACTACGGCTACGTGAGCGACGCGGCTGCCATAAGCGAGGCCAAGCGCAACATCAACGCCACCAACGCACCCTACAAGAAGTCGCCCGTGGGCAAGAACGCAGTGGCCGTGGGCGTGGAGGCGGGCTACGACGTGTTCTCGCAGATACACAAGACGCGCCGCACCAACCAGAAGCTCTACGTATTCGGCCGCTACGACTACTACGACTCCTACCTGCCGGGCAAGGACCAGGCGCAGTACGAGTACACCAAGAAGATACGCATGGCCGCCGGCCTGAACTACTACCCGGTGCCGCAGGTGGCGGTGAAGGCCGAGTTCTCAAAGCGGTTCCTCAAGTCGCAGTACAACGACGAGCCTTCCGTATCGCTCGGAATAGCCTACCAGGGCTTCTTCCTCTGACCCCGCCTATCCGGGCCGGGTTTATGGCAAGCCAACGAAAACAAACCAACAACAAACATTTTACAACAAAACAAAGATGAAAAAACTTTTTTACTACGCATCGGCAGTGGCCATGGCCCTGACGATGGCCGCCGGGCTGACCTCGTGCAGCGACGACGACGAGAACGGCGGGGCAACCGCCGGGCAGCTCACCGAGCAGGAGCAGATGATGAAGGACATCACGACGCAGTACGTTAACCACGTGGTTTACCCCACCTACGGCGACCTGGCCACCGAGACCGGCGAACTGTACGACATGCTGGTGGAGGCCAAGGAGAAGTTCAAGGCCAACCCAGCCAGCCTCACTCAGGCAGAGCTTGACGCCATCTGCGCCAAGTTCCTGCAGGCCCGACAGTCGTGGGAGGAGACCGAGGCATTCCTCTTCGGCGCAGCCACGGTGTTCGGCATCGACCCGCACATAGACACATGGCCGCTCGACCTCGACGGACTCGTGACCGAGCTTAGCAACGCCGAGAAGATAGCCCTACTCGACAACGGCGACGACGGCATTGCCTACGCTGCCAACAAGATGGGGCAGGAGCTGCTCGGCTTCCACGGCATAGAGTTCATACTCTTCAGGGGCGGCGCCAACCGCACCGTGGAGGCACTGCAGGCCAACGAGACCGACCCCGCCTTCACGAGCAAGGGTGTGCAGGTGTCGGGCCGCGAGGAGCTGATATATGCCACAGCCGTGGCAGGCGACCTGCGCGACCGCTGCTGGCAGCTTGAGGTGTCGTGGAACGAGGACGCCCCCGCCGACCACATAGCCCGCGTGGCCGACGAGTGCGAGCTGCCCTACACCGTGTCGGGCAACGACTACTCCTACGGCAAGAACATGCTTGAGGCAACAAAGGTGGGCAGCACCTACGCCACATGGCGCAGCGTGATGGTGGAGATACTCGTGGCGGGATGCTCCAACATCGCTGCCGAGGTGGCCGGCCAGAAGATTGGCCAGGCCCTCACCGGAGCAGACCCCAACTACATTGAATCGCCTTACAGCAAGAAATCGTTCACCGACTTCAAGGACAACATCATCAGCATAGAGAACTCACTCTACGGAGGCATTGAAGGCTCGCGCGACGAGAGCAAGTCTATAATGGCCTACCTCCGGCAGTACAACGCCACGCAGGCCGCATCGCTCGAGGCTGCCCTCAACAATGCACTCACGGCACTCGATGCCTGCATAAACTCTGGCGTGGCCTTCGTGGACGACCCCCAAGCTGCCCACGTGAATGCGGCCCAAGAAGCCATAGAGACCCTCGACAATGAGCTGAACAGCGCCGCCGAGTGGATAGCCGCCAACTGACGACTCCGTCAAAAGATTAAGAAAAGGGCTGGCAGCGGCGGAAACGCCGCCGCCAGCCTATCACTGTTAAACTAAAAAAAATACAAGTCATGAATTTTATCAAAGGTAACATTCCATTGATTGCAGGATGCATCTGCCTGTCGCTCGCTGCTTGCTCCGACGACGAGGCCGCTCCCGCCGACAGCACGGGAGGCAACCTTGACGACGTGTCGTACATAGGCAAGGCCGTTGGCAACTTCTCCGCCGACGAGTGGTATCCCGGCGGACAGCTCGGCACCACGCTCAACGTGTCGTCGGGCTGCTACGAAGACGAGACCCCGGCCACTACCAACGCCGGGCTGACCAACGACTTCAACCGGGGCGAGATGTTCTTCGAGCGCAACGTAACGATTGACACACCGCCCTTCAACGGGCTTGGCCCGGCATCGGTGCGCAAGTCGTGCATAGACTGCCACCCAGGCTACGGCCACGGCAAGCGCCAGCCCAACGGCCCCCACGTGTCGGGCTTCGGCAACGGCTACCTGCTCGTGATTTACCACCCCGACGACGGGGCCAACAGCAACGACGGCCCGTACATCAGCGAGGTGACGGGCATGCCGCAGACGCAGGCCGTGTCGCCCTTCCTCCCGCCGGTCGACGAGACGAAGACCAACATTGAGTGGAAGACGGTGACGGCCATGGAGAGCGGCCTGGCCATGACTTTCCCCAACGGCGGCGACTCGTATGAGCTGATATACCCCGAAGTGACCATCGACCCCTCGGCGTTCAACACCTACCCCGTGCCTACCAACTACGCCGTGCGCCTGGAATCGACCATAGGCATCATAGGCACAGGCCTCATCGACGCCATACCAGAAGACTCGCTCAAGAAGCAGTACGAGCTTACGGCGCGCTACATGGACGTGAACCCGGCCATGTGGGACAAGGCTGCCAACGACTGGGCGCCTACGGCCTACTACACCAACTGGACAAGCCCGGGCGCGCTGGCCGACGGCACCAAGGTTAACGGCATGATTAAGCGGTACACATACGCCCTTACGCGCGCCAGCCTGCAAGACGGGGCCGGGGCCAACGCCATGTGGAACATACCCAACGTGTCGCGCCCTGACCGACCAAAGCTCTACACCACGCAGGCATGGGCCGATGCCATGGCTATGAACCCCGACGTGATCAGTGCCATCAAGCGCGACCCAACATCGCCTTACTATGCCGACGGCACCGACGAGGGCATAGCCGAAGCCGTGAAGAACCTGCTCTCGCCAAACACCAACCAGTTTGACAACCAGTGGCACAACTTCACGCCCGACATGAGCACCGACAACTTCTACGCCTTCATGGTGTGGCACCGCGGACTCTCCATACCCCGCGCCCGCAACCTTAACGACCCCGCCGTGCAGCGCGGCAAGAAGCTCTTCATGGAGATAGGCTGCGCCACCTGCCACAGGCCATCGTGGACCACGGGCGACGACAACTACTGGACACCCGACGTGATTAAGGGCAAGCCGCTGCCCAAGTACCCCAGGCAGAAGATTTACCCCTACTCCGACTTCGTGCAGCACAAGCTCTACATGATAAACGACATCCACGGTTCGTGGTGCCGCACCACCCCGCTCTGGGGCCGCGGCCTGTCGCTCATCAACACCGGCGCCGAGGACCGTCTGCACGACTGCCGCGCGCGCAACGAGGTGGAGGCCATAATGTGGCACGCTTACAGCAAGAAGAGCCACGCCTACGAAAGTGCCTACAAGTTCTACCAGCTGCCTAAGGCCGACCGCGACGCAGTGGTAAAGTTCCTTAGGTCGATATAAAAAACAGCCCCTCTCCACCTCTCCCCCGTGGGGAGAGAGCCGCTACGCCCTTTAACGAGGCCGACACTGGCAACGAGCCTGCCACATTATCGGGCGTAACCCCTTAACGAGGCTGACACAGGCAACGAGCCTGCCACATTATCGGGCGTAACCCCTTAACGAGGCCGACACTGGCAACGAGCCTGCCACATTATCGGGCGTAACCCCTTAACGAGGCCGACACTGGCAACGAGCCTGCCACATTATCGG
>CALUGA010000041.1 GCA_944320105.1 uncultured Prevotella sp.
AACACGGCCGCTACACAAGAAAGCACGGGAATGAAAGGTGAATAAACCGACATGGGCAGACCGCTGCGGATTTTAGGGAAAGAAGAAGGTTTTTACGAAACAGTTTTTGGACACTTGGCGGACTGTTGGTTGGCGGTGCGGGTGTATTCCGTTTCTTGAACAACAAAGAACCGAAGGGTTATCCGTTTCCGCCAACCATAGAAACTGTCCATCACGGCAAAGGCAAAAACATCCTCGTGCTGATGAGTGCAGGTACACGGCACGGCAATACCGACCGCCTGACTGATTCGTTCATTCAAGGCCAGGTGGAGAAAGGCCACACCGTTACGAAGGTTTATTTGGGAAGCATGAAGATGGCAGGATGCCGGGGCTGCGGTGCATGCCAGAGGAACGGCAACCACTGTGTGGTGCAGGACGATATGCAAAAGCTGTATCCGTTGTTTGCAGCCTGCGATACGCTGGTAATGGCTTCCCCCTTGTATTTCTGGACAATCACCGCACGGCTCAAGGCATTCGTAGAACGGTTGTACGCCATATCCAAAGAGGATAAATACCCAGAGAAAGCCACCGTTTTGCTAATGACGGCGGGCGATGACAAACCCGATACATTCGCCCAGGCATTGGAATATTTCCATGTAGTCAGCGGCGTGTTGGGCGGTCATGAAGCAGGAGCTTATTTGGCCGGAGGCTGTACTGGATGCGAAAAGACGGCACGCAATATTTCCATGAAGCATCTGGAGAATGCTTACAGAATGGGTTTGAAAATATAAAATGCCCCAATCGGCAATTAAGTGTGCGTGCCTGCCGGTCTGGCACTTCAGCCCCGCCTCTTGTCGAACTTTATCAGTAGCAGGCCTATTGCAGTCCATATCAGTTCGCGTATGCGCACTATCAACGCAACAAGGATTCCTGCGTTGGCGGAGAGGGCAAGGCCCTTGGCCGACATGAGGAAGCCGCCCTCGCGACCCCCGAGTTGCAGTGGCATGAAGAACAGCAGGTTGGCAAGCAGCGACGTGAAGGCCAGGATGAGGATGCACTCCAGATAATTGGCACTCGGCATTATGACCAACAGGATGAAGTAAATCTCCAGCGCGGAGGCCACGCGGCATGCCAGTTCGAGTGCCACGGCCGACACGAAAGCCCTTGGGTTTTGGTTGTGCAAGGCGGCTATCTGGCTGTCGATGGTGGCGAGCTGTTCCTCGTGGCGCTCAATGAAGCCCTGCACACGGCGTTTCAGGCCGGGGAAACGCCGCAGTAGGTTCATGCAGCGTACGGCAATCCCTTTTTTGTAGCCTTTGATGAAAAACCAGATGGCGAGGCCGCAGAAGGCTGCGACGACGCTCAGCAGTGCGGCCATGAACGCATTCACGGGCTGCGTGGCCACGTAGAGCAGGCACGACAGCAGCCAGAACCAAAAGTGGGAGAAGATATGGGTCATGGCGTAGAGTATCACCGACGAAGAGGCCCGCTCAGTGCCTATGCGCGGCGATAGTGCCATTATGCGGTATGGCTCGCCGCCCATCAGTCCGCCTGGTGTTGCGTAGTTGAGGGCAAAGCCCGACACCGTGACCTTGTAGAGCCACCAGAAGCCCACTTCGCGTGGCCGTCGCAGCCGCTCGCCCTTGTGGCTGGCGGCCGTGCTGGCGATGATGATGTACCAAGCCGAGGTGTTGAACATATAGAGGAACAACCACAAGACCACTACGGCTGCAAACCAATAGCCTGCCCGCCGCAGTCCGTCCCACACCTGTGCAAAGTCGAGCTGCGTCACCATGATGGCCAGCACGGCCAGTCCGAAGATGAAGAATGCGTTTTGGTATTTCTTTTTCATTCCGCCTTGGGCTGCTCTTCATCCTGCTTTTGTGGCTTGGCCTCGTGCCTTGCCTGGTCTTTGGCCTTGGGTATGGCAAAGCGGGTCTTGTCGCTGTCGTCGCGCTTTTCGTGGTATAGCTTTGGCAGCGGGTTGGCCGTGGCCTCGTCAAAAGCCTTGCGGTTGCGGTATATGTCGATGGCGGAATATATGGCCTGCCGGAAGGAGCTGATGTCTGCCACGCCCTTGCCCGCTATGTCGTAGGCTGTGCCGTGGTCGGGCGAGGTGCGCACTATGGGCAGTCCGGCGGTGTAGTTCACGCCTTCTTCCACGGCGAGCGCCTTGAATGGCGCAAGCCCTTGGTCGTGATACATGGCCAGTATGCCGTCGAACTTGCTGTAAGCCCCGCTCCCGAAGAAACCGTCGGCAGGGTAGGGGCCGAAGGCCTGTATGCCCTTTGCCTCAAGTTCGCCTATGGCCGGGATTATTGTCTCCTGCTCATCGGTGCCTATCAGTCCGTCGTCGCCGGCGTGAGGGTTCAGTGCCAGCACGGCAATGCGCGGGTTTGATATGCGGAAGTCGCGCTTGAGGCTCTTGTGGAATATGGTGGCTTTCTCCACTATGGCTTCCTTCGTTATGCTCGTTGCCACGTCTTTCAGTGGCAGGTGAGTGGTTACGAGAGCCACCCTCATGCCCCCGTTCATCAGTATCATGAGAGCCTTGTTGCCTTCGCCCACGCAGTCTTCTATGTATTCCGTGTGGCCGCAGAACTTGAACAGCTTGCTCTGTATGTTCTTCTTGTTGATGGGAGCCGTCACGAGCACGTCGTAAAGGTCGGCCCTATAGTCGGTCATGGCCCTGTCGAGAGCCTTGAGGGCGGCTTCGCCGGCCTCCTTTGACGGCTGGCCCACTTCCACCTTCACTTCCTCCTCAAACGTGGTGAGCAGGTTCAGCCTGCCGTCGCGCGCCTCTTCAGCCTTGTTTATAATGCTGAAGTTGGTTTGCAGGTTGAGCATCTTGCGGTAGTATGCCGCCACTTTGGGGGAGCCGTATATTATAGGTGTGCATATCTCAAGCATCCCGGGTTCCTCAAAAGTCTTCAGTATCACCTCGTAGCCGATGCCGTTGGTGTCGCCGTGCGTGATGGCGACTCGTATTAGTTTGTTGTCCATGTTTTTTTATGTTTTATTTTGTCATTATGGCCGCAGAGTTGCCAGTGCGGCCTCTAACTGTCTTGTCAAGTTGCGTTTAGGCTTTCCCGGGGCGTAGACGAAAGCCTCTGCCACCACCGTGCGCCCGCGCAGGCTGTCGCAGGCCGCGTGGCATACGAACGGGCCGCCCATGGCGTCGCCCGCCATCTCCCACAGTCCCCTCACCTCTGTCAAGGTGTGAGTGCGCCGCCTAAGCGTAGTGTGGTAGAGCGTAGTTCCCGGTGCCGTCCGCATGAATGCTCCCTGCTTTCCGCCGGGTATGTTGGCCCTCATCACGCTGTCGCGCATCCTGGCCACCGTCCCGGGGCTGTTGTCAAGCCCCGGATAGGTGTATGCGCAGATGTTCAGCATGGCCGTCGAGCCGTTGTCGGAGAGCCATACAAAGTTGCGTTCCCGTTTCATTGCCCGCAGCCCTTCAGGTATGAGCATCTGCCACCCTGTGGTCTCGGCCACAGCCTCGGCGCCCTCTTGGCTGGCATGCCGCTTAAGTGCGGTTATTGCGGCGCGCTCCTCGAATCGGCTGATGAGCCTTGCTATGGGCTTGGCCGCCTTGCCTACGTCTTTAGCCAGTGTGGCGGCTGTGGGAGTGCTTATGTAAACGGCCAACTGCGGCCTTGCGTAGGCGTCGCGCTCATATTTTATGCTTGGAGCGGAGCCGGTTTGCGCCACTACGAGGCAGCGCGCGTAGCGCATGGGGCTGGTGGGCGTGGCGGCATCAACGTGCCTTACGCTGAAAGCGCCCTCGGCCTGCGGCAGGCCCGCCATGGGCGTTTGCAGCACCGAGGCGAGCAGGTGGCGCAGTGTATCGTTGTCGGTCACGAGCACCACCTCGTAAGGGTCGCCCCCGCTTTGCGGCTTCAGCGGCAGGCCGCCGTCGCAGGCCGCCAGTGAGCAGGCTGCCGATATCCATGCAGCAGCCAACCATGCGCCATGCACCCTGACCGTCATTCTGCCTCCTTTGCCTTGTGCGCCGTAGAGAGCAGTCCGCAGGCGGCGAAGATGTCTTGCCCTCGGCTTGCCCTGATGGTGGTGAACACGCCGTGGGCAGTCAGGTAGTCGCGCAGTTCTTCCATCTTTGCGTCGTCGGCTCCGTGCAAGTCCACGCCCGGTATCTGGTGGAAGCGTATCAGGTTCACGCGGCACTCCAGTCCGCGCAGCAGCTTTACAGTTTCGCGGGCGTGCAGCATGGAGTCGTTCACGCCGCCGAACACTATGTATTCGAACGACACCCGCCTCTGCCCGCTGAAGTCGTATTGCCGCAGCAGCTCCACCACCTCCCTTATGCCCATCTGCCCTTCGGCAGGCATCAGTTGGCGGCGCTGGGCGGGTATGGGTGAGTGCAGGCTAATGGCCACGTGGCACTGGCTCTCGTCGAGAAACCTTTTCAGCTTGTTCTTTATGCCCACGCTGCTCACCGTTATGCGCCTCGGGCTCCATGCCCAACCGTAGTCGGCGGTGAGCACCTCTGTGGCCCTGAGCACGCTGTCGAGGTTGTCCATCGGCTCGCCCTGGCCCATGAACACAATGTTCGTCAGCCTGTCGCGCTCCGGCAGCGAGTACACCTGGTTCAGTATGTCGGCGGCGGCAAGGTTGCCCTCAAAGCCCTGCTTGCCCGTCTGGCAGAACAGGCAGTTCATCTTGCAGCCCACCTGCGACGACACGCACAGCGTGGCCCGCTCGCCGTCGGGTATGAACACCGTCTCCACGAACTTGCCCGAGGCCGTGGGGAAGAGGTACTTCACAGTGCCGTCCACCGACTCCATGCGTTCCGCCGGGGGCATCGCTCCCACGGCACAGCATTCATCGAGCCTCGCCCGGTTGGCCTTCGATATGTTGGCCATGTCGCCTACTTCGGCCACGTGCTTGCCATAGAGCCAACCTGCCATCTGCTTGCCAACGAAGCCGGGCATCCCCAGCTCCTTTGCCGTGGCCGTAAGCTCGGCCAGCGTCATGCCCATCAGCGTTTTCTTGCCGCTTTCCATCTTTATCCGCAGGTGTTTATATTATTAATGTGTGGCGGGTCGGCGGACTGGCCGTATAGACGCTGTGCGCATCATCTCGGCTGTGCCGAGTGCCGCCATAGTTATGCAACGTTTGTGCAAGCGAGGGCAATGTAGAGACGTGGCGCGCCGCGTCTCTACTGCAATTTGCCGAGTGCAGCCAAACTTCTGCAATGTTTGTGCAAGGGGTCTCCCCCCATGGAGACGATGTTGCACATCGTTTCTACCACGCCGAGTGCCGCCAAATTTATGCAAAGGTAATGCAATGTAAACGAAAATCAAAATAATTAAGCGTTTTTAATGGGATGGATGGCACCGTAAAGCTTTTGCGTGGCATTTTACATAATTTTGCCATCCCTTTTTCAGCGGAAAAGTGTAATTTTGCAAGCGTAAGCAAATATGACATGCCGGACATAGCGGACATATTGGAGAACGACATCCTCCGGGCATCGCCGGAACTGTTGGCCACCTTGCTCAAAGACCATACGACGAGCAGGGGCGATGCCGCATGCAATATTTTTTTGGCGACTTCCGATTACGAACACCTTGGTACTGGATACGGCTATAATGACCCTCTAAGTGTTTTGTATAAGTAAATAAAGAAATATGATAGAGCAAGTTATAATTAAAAACTATAAGTCAATAAAAGACTTGACGTTGCCTTTGAACAAGCTGAATGTTTTGATTGGTTCAAACGGGGCGGGTAAAAGTAATTTTATTTCATTCTTTGAACTGACAAAAGCTATCTATAGACAACGGTTTGGTAGTTACACATTGTCTAAGGGGGGGATTGACAATTTATTGTATAGAGGGAGAAAAGCTTCTCCCTTCATGCAGCGCATGCTTGACTTTGACAATACAAATGCATTTTTCTATGAAATTCGATATATAAATAGGAATAAATTAGAAATGAGCTGTTTATGAGCTTTTCTCAAAGAGTGAGGTAATGACTTGGCAACAGTCACAAATTCTGTGGTTTGCGGTTCTTTTCCGTCAAACAACTCTTGTCATTGGGCAAAGGTACAAAAAATAGCCGGAAGAAATATGCGCAAGCCATTTTTATTTGCCCCTTTCACTTTTATAATGATGAAAAATGCACTTATTATTCTCGTTTTTGAATGGTGTTTCGTAACTTTGCATTTAGAATTAAGTAACTTTTCAACAGCGGAACAATGAGAAAAAAGGATGAGAAAAATGCCATTATCGAGATATGCCCTGTACGGAATGTGATTGCGCGATTTGGCAATAAATGGGCATTGCTGGTGCTTCTTATTTTGAGCGAGAATGAAGTGCTACGGTTCAATGAATTGGGGCGGATGATACCTGATGTATCGTCACGGGTACTTTCCGGTACTCTCCGTTCATTGGAAGCGGATGATTTGGTAAAGCGGAAAGTGTATCCGACCGTACCTCCCAAAGTGGAATACAGGCTGACAGAAACGGGTGCTTCGCTCATCCCATTCATAGTCCAATTGACAGAATGGGCAGAGAAGCACAAAAAGGCAATCCTCAAGCACCGTAAGGAGTTTGAAGCCGAAGCAACAGACCTTGAATAATTTGTGTACAGTCTTCACCGAAGGGTATGAAACGGGTTATCCGGCTTTGCGCATTGGGGTAATCCCGGTTGATACGCGCTAATGTGATGTTTTTTCTTTGAGCTGCCAGCCGCTCGAAAGGAAAACGGATAATGGTCGGAGTGTTGTAGCCTACGCCGAGTTCCAGCAAAAGCGTATTGCCTTCGCAAGCCTTTTCCATATAGTCCTCATAGCGTTCATAGCTTGCATACCATTGGTTATCCTGCACAAAATAACGGTCTTTCCGTACTTGCACATCCATCTTGCCGCCACACACCGGGCAGCGTGGCACAAGTTCCGATGGAATGCGGCAATCCTTTGTCCGCTGCACCATTTCCCTGACGAGATTTTCATTGTAGTACAACTTCTCGTGACATCCGTCGGCGCATTGCAGATAGGCATAGTCACCTTGCACGGCAAAAATGCGTTCCTTGTCAAAGCCGGACTTCTCGAACTGCCCGTCCACATTGGTGGTTATCACAAAATAGTCTTTTCCCTTTACGGCATTGAGCAATAGGCGATATAAATCCGTTGCAGGCACATCATAGCGGTTGATAAGGATGTGCCTTGCCCAATATGCCCATCGCTCCTCCTCCGTTTGGAAAGGATAAAATGAGGAAGTGTACATATCGGTCATATTGTATCGGGCGATAAAGTCTTGGAAGTTGTCCGTAAAGCGTTTGCCTCCATATTCCAGGCCTGCCGCCGCTGAAAAGCCTGCTCCTGCTCCAATGACAACATGCTCCGCTTCCTTGAAGGCATGGCACAACTTCAATAATCGGGTGTTATAGCCGTCTATAACGGTCGCTTTACGGTAGAAGTTGTCTATAAATGGATAAATCTTCATCTTTGAACACATTGAATATGATGGTCTGAATATGAACGGTTGTTGCAAGGCAGTCACGTACTGTATTTACAGCTATATGTGCCGCCCGTTCTTGTGGAAAACCGAACTCACCCGTGGATATGCAACAGAAAGCAACGCTTTTTATCTCATACGTGTCTGCCAATATGAGGCAGGAACGATAACAATCCGCCAGTTCCTTTTCCTGTTCAGGGGTAGGTTTCCCGTTACGGACTATCGGACCGAGCGTGTGCAATACATATCGAGCAGGCAAGTTATAGCCTTTGGTTATCTTGGCACGCCCCGTAGGTTCCGGGTGTCCCTGCATCCGCATCTGCTTGTCACACTCCAAGCGCAACTGTACGCCAGCCGCCGAATGAACGGCATTGTCAATGCAGCGGTGCAGAGGCACGAAACATCCCAACAAGGCATTGTTGGCGGCATTGACGATGACATCTGCTTGCAACCGGGTTATATCCCCCTGCCATATCCGAAACCTGTTGTCAGATTGGCACAATGGGATGTCCGATAAGGTTACAACACCCTTGTCCGCAAGCTGCTGTTTCAGTTCGGCATCCTGCGCTTTCAGGAACTCCGGGCTTACAGGCAGTGGAGGGCGCACGTTGAGCAAAGCCCGCATCATGGACTGTTGTCTTTCCAGCGTATCGGGTATCTGCCACCCGGCATATTCTTCCCGTTCAGCAAGTAAAGTGCGAAGTATATACCGCAAATTGTCAATCCTACTCACTGTATTCATAATGCTTGAAAGTGGGAGGTGTCGGTGTCAAGTCGTAATAATCCAACTTTGCAACTGGTAGGCGAAAATAAGCCAAATCGGTATATTGCTTACGCGAGTTCGGGATAAGAAAACTTAGAAAAGTGCCAGTTGTGGCGTTTTTTCGATGTGTACTGGCAGTGCCT
>CALUGA010000042.1 GCA_944320105.1 uncultured Prevotella sp.
GCAATACATTAACTTCACAAATAACAAGCCCATCGGAAGAATTAAGTACGCACTAAATTAATTCCGCCAACGGGTATATATTTACATTATCTAACACCACCACAAACACATGTAAGAACAGCTGCCAACAAGCCATCAACACCATTACCAAACCCCGGCCCTCCACAATCGGCCACGCCGCCGCAGCCACCTTGCAACTGCATCAGCAGGCAGCCGCCCGCCTCCACGCAGGTGTCCTAAACGCCGCCAAATGTGTTCAAAGCGCAAGGGTTTTACTCTTTTTATGTTAATTTCAAACAACTCGCGGGCCATTCTTTGCTCCGAAAAACAGAAATTGTTACCTTTGCAGGATACAAGCCGAGCCTTGCCTGCGGCGCAAACGCCCTGCGCAAGGCCATTGGCGACGCCCTTGCAGGATACAAACAGGCAGGCGCGGCGCGCCTGCAACCTGCACGGAAAGCTACGATGCATAAACAAACAACCAACGATGGAAACTAAAGGACAACTGCTCACGGCGGCCGCAAACGCCGCCATAGCCGCCGGAGGCGAGATAATGGAGGTTTACACCGACCCCGCACAGGACTTCGGCATTGAGCTGAAGGCCGACAACTCGCCCCTCACGCAGGCCGACCGCCGCGCCGACGCCACCATAGCCGCTGCGCTTAAGCCCACCGGCATAAGCATCCTGAGCGAGGAGAGCGCCCATGCCCCCTACCCTGAACGCAGCTCGTGGCAGCGGCTCTGGATAGTCGACCCGCTCGACGGCACAAAGGAGTTCATAAAGAAGAACGGCGACTTCACCGTAAACATAGCCCTCGCAGAGGGCGGCCGGCCCACAATGGGCGTAATTTATGTGCCGGCCACGCGCGAGCTTTACTGGGGCGCGCCGGGCATGGGGGCAGGCAAGCTCACCGCCGTAGGCACCGAGGCACGCTTCGCCTCGGCCTCGGAGTTGGCCGCCAAGTCGGCCATGCTGCCGCTGGCAGGCGGCCCAAGGCCCTTCACCGTGGTGGCCTCGCGCTCGCACCTCAACGCCGAGACGCAGGCCTGCATCGACGGCCTCTGCGCCGAGCACGGCCACGTGGCCACGCTCTCGCGCGGCAGCTCGCTAAAGCTCTGCATGGTGGCCGAGGGCAAGGCCGATGTTTACCCGCGCTTCGCCCCCACCATGGAGTGGGACACTGCCGCCGGCCACGCCATTGCCGTGGCCGCAGGGTGCGAGGTGGTGAGCGCCGACAACGGCCAGCCGCTCCGCTACAACAAGCCCGACCTGCACAACCCCTGGTTCATAGTGCGCCGCCCAGCGGCCTCGACCCCAAAACCATGAAGCCATGAACTTTGAGATAATCTTCGTGATATTCTGCCTCACGGCCATGCTCGTGGCTCTCATCCGCGACAAGATGCGCCCGGGCATAGTGCTGCTCAGCGTCGTCGTGGTGTTCATGGCGGCAGGCATAATAACGCCCAAGCAGATGGTGGCCGGCTTCAGCAACCGCGGCATGATCACCGTGGGGCTGCTCTTCCTCGTGAGCGAGGGCATACGCCAGAGCGGCGCCCTCGGCACTGTGGTGAAGAAGATGCTGCCCGGCTCCGGCACAACGGTCACTCGGGCGCAGCTGCGCCTGCTGCCCATAGTGAGCGCCTTTTCGGCTTTCCTCAACAATACGCCGGTGGTGGTGATATTCGCCCCGATAATAAAGAACTGGGCCAAGCGCGTGGGCCTGCCCTGCACCAAGTTCCTCATACCGCTGTCTTACGCCACCATCCTCGGCGGCCTCTGCACGCTCATAGGCACGTCTACCAACCTCGTGATACACGGCATGATGATAGACCGCGGCATGGAGGGCCTGAAGATGTTCGACCTGGCCTTCATCGGCATACCCATCACCATCGTGGGCCTGGCCTTCATCATCGTCACCTCCAAGAAACTGCTGCCCGCCGAGCGCCCCGACGCGCTTGAGGACGAGGAGGCCGAGGTGCAAGAGGCCACCGGCCGCCACGTGGTGGAGGTGGTGCTGGCGTCGCGCTTCCCCGGGCTGAAGCGCAAGCTGAAGAACTTCGACTTCAAGCGGCGCTACGGTGCCGAGGTGAAGGAGATACGCCAGGGCGGCCGGGTAATCACCGAGAACCTTGGCGAGGTGCGCCTGCAGCAGGGCGACACGCTCGTGCTCGTGGCCGACGACGCCTTTACGCGCACATGGGGCGACTCCTCGGTGTTCCTGATGATGACCAACAGCCGCGAGATACCCACGCGGCCTATGCCCGCGTGGAAGAAGTGGACGGCCCTGGCCCTGCTCATCGTCATGATAGTGGGCGCCACCATCGGCGAGCTTCCCGCCACGCAGGAGCGCTTCCCCGGCTTAAAGATGGACATGTTCTTCTTCTCCGCCGTCACGGCGGTGGTCATGGCGTGGCTCAAGATATTCCCGCCGAAGAAGTACACCAAGTACATTAGTTGGGACATACTCATCACCATAGCCTGCGCCTTCGCCATAAGCGCGGCCATGGAGGAGTCGGGCCTGGCCGCGCTCATAGCCGATTTCATAAAGAGCGTCAGCGGAAGCCTCGGCGCGTGGGGCGCGCTCGCACTGCTCTACGCCGTTACGCTGCTCATCACCGAGCTTATAACCAACAACGCCGCAGCCGCGCTGGCTTTCCCGCTCGCGCTGGAGACGGCTGCCAAGTTCGGCGTAGACCCCATGCCTTTCTTCATAGCCATCTGCATAGCGGCGTCGGCCGGCTTCGCCACCCCCATAGGCTACCAGACCAACCTGATAGTGCAGGGAGCGGGCAACTACAAGTTCACCGACTTCATAAAGATAGGCGTGCCTATGGACTTGATAGTCATGGCCGTGTCAGTTGGCCTCATCCCGCTGATATGGCCGTTCGCCCCGGCAGCCTGACAAAACCGAAACTGCATGGAACACATATATCCCATATTCGACAAGATGCTCACCCGCGCCGACAAGGAGGCACTGCTGGGCCAGCGCGGCCTCATGGTATGGATGACGGGCCTCAGCGGCTCGGGCAAGAGCACACTGGCCATTGCCCTTGAGCGCGAGCTGCAGCGGCGAGGCATACTGTGCCGCATTCTCGACGGCGACAACATCCGCTCGGGCATAAACAGCAACCTGGGCTTCTCGCCCGACGACAGGCGCGAGAACATACGCCGCATAGCCGAGGTGGCGCACCTGTTCGTTGACACGGGCATCGTAACCATAGCGGCCTTCATAAGCCCCAGCGAGGAGCTGCGGCAGATGGCCGCCGGCATCATAGGCGCAGGCGACTTCTTCGAGGTTTACGTAAACACGCCGCTCAGCGTGTGCGAAGAGCGCGACGTTAAGGGCCTCTACGCCAAGGCGCGGCGGGGCGAGATTCGCGAGTTTACGGGCATCTCGGCACCGTTCGAGGCTCCGCAGTCGCCCGCGCTCACCATCGACACGTCGGCCCGCCCATTGGAAGACTGCGTGCAGGAGGTGCTCAACCACATTTTACCACTGATAAACAAGCAAAACTGAACAAGATATGGCAGAAGACTACAACCTTAGCCACCTGAAGCAACTGGAGGCAGAGTCAATCTACATCATACGCGAGGTGGCGGCCGAATTCGAGAACCCCGTGATGCTCTACAGCATCGGCAAGGACTCGTCGGTGATGGCTCACCTGGCCGAGAAGGCTTTCTATCCGGGCAAGCCGCCCTTCCCCTTGATGCACATCGACTCGAAGTGGAAGTTCAAGGAGATGCTGCAGTTCCGCGACAACTACGCCCGCGAGCATGGCTGGAAGCTCATAGTGGAGTCTAACATGAAAGCTTTCCACGAGGGCGTGGGTCCCTTCACCCACGGCAGCAAGGTACACACCGACCTCATGAAGACCCAGGCGCTGCTCCACGCGCTCGACAAGTACAAGTTCGACGCGGCCTTCGGGGGCGCCCGCCGCGACGAGGAGAAGTCGCGCGCCAAGGAGCGCATCTTCTCCTTCCGCAACAAGTTCCACCAGTGGGATCCCAAGAACCAGCGCCCGGAGCTGTGGGATATATATAACACCCGCGTGAACAAGGGCGAGAACATACGCGTGTTCCCGCTGTCAAACTGGACCGAGCTTGACGTGTGGCAGTACATAAGGATTGAGAAGATTCCCATCGTGCCGCTCTACTTCGCCAAGGAGCGGCCCGTGGTAAACATCGACGGCACGCTCATCATGCCCGACGACGACCGCCTGCCGGAGAAGTACCGCGACCAGATTGAAATGAAGATGGTGCGCTTCCGCACGCTGGGCTGCTGGCCCCTCACGGGTGCCGTGGAGTCGAACGCTGACACGATAGAGAAGATTGTGGAGGAGATGATGACCACCACCAAGTCTGAACGCACCACGCGCGTTATCGACTTCGACCAGGACTCCAGCATGGAGCAAAAGAAGCGCGAGGGATACTTTTAAGTTAAAAGTTAAAATTAAAAGTTAAAAGTTGGCTGCGCAACGGGCTTGGGGGGGTCAAAACGCTGAATTAAGAAGTAAAAATTAAGAATTAAGAAAAGGCTGCGCAACGGGCTTGGGGCTAATTTCTTATGAATTAAGAATTAAAAATTAAGAAGTAAGAAAAGGCTGCGCAACGGGCTTGGGGATTCGAAACTCTGAAGCAAGAAGTAAGAGGTAAGAATTAAGAAAGGAAGGGGCATACCACGGCGCGAGCGGTAAAGCATTTTTACAGATGCGCACCCGAAACCGCGCAGAGGCCGTTTAGCGCAGCGAAACAGGCCGTTCGAGAGCACAAAACAGGCTGTTTGGGAGCGCAAAACAGGCCGTTCTGCAAGCCAAAACGGCACACAGCGGCAACCGCCTGAGCCTCAACACCTTGCAAACAATGGCCGGAAAGGCCGACAAAAACGAAAAATCATGACAGAGACAAGCAACTACAACGACAATCTGAAAGGCAAGAAGATGTCGATAGAAGAGTTTCTCGACAACGACGAGCGCAAGGACTTGTTGCGCCTGCTCACCGCCGGGTCGGTGGACGACGGCAAGTCTACGCTAATAGGACGGCTGCTCTTCGACAGCAAGAAGATATACGAGGACCAGCTCGACGCGCTCGAACGCGACAGCAAGCGCATGGGCAACGCCGGCGACCACATCGACTACGCCCTCCTGCTCGACGGCCTTAAGGCCGAGCGCGAGCAGGGCATAACCATCGATGTGGCCTACCGCTACTTCTCAACCAACCGACGCAAGTTCATCATTGCCGACACTCCGGGCCACGAGCAGTACACGCGCAACATGATCACCGGCGGCTCTACGGCGCAGCTGGCCATCATACTCGTTGATGCCCGCAACGGCGTTATAACCCAAACCCGCCGCCACACGTTCCTCGTGTCGCTTCTGGGCATAAAGCACGTGGTGCTGGCCGTAAACAAGATGGACCTCATGGACTTCTCCAAGGAGGTGTTCGACCGCATCGTGGCCGACTACATGGCATTCACCAAGCCGCTCGGCATACCCGACATTCAGTGCATTCCGCTCTCCGCCCTCGACGGCGACAACGTGGTGGAACGCTCCGGGCGCACGCCGTGGTACGACGGCCCTGCCCTGCTCGACTTCCTTGAGAGTGTGCAGGTGGGCACCGACCAGAACCTCGCTGACTTCCGCTTCCCCGTGCAATACGTGCTCCGCCCCAACCTCAACTTCCGCGGCTTCTGCGGCAAGGTGGCCTCGGGGGTTGTCCGCAAGGGCGACGAGGTGATGGCGTTGCCCTCGGGCAAGAAGAGCAGGGTGAAGGAGATAGTGACCTTCGACGGCAGCCTGGACTACGCCTTCCCGCCGCAGTGCGTAACGCTGACGCTCGAAGACGAGATCGACGTGTCGCGCGGCGAGATGCTCGTGCATCCCGACAACCTGCCTACCACGGGCCGCTGCTTCGAGGCCATGCTCGTTTGGATGGACGAGGAGCCTATGGACACCACCAAGCAGTTCTACCTCAAGCAAACAACCAACACCACCCGCGCCCGCATCGAGGGCATACGCTACCGCGTTGACGTGAACACGATGGAGCAGAGCAATGCCTCTGCCTTGAAGCTCAACGAGATAGGCAAGGTGGTGATAGCCACCAACAAGGAGCTGTTCTTCGACCCTTACATGAAGAACAAGGCCGGCGGGTCGTTCATCATCATCGACCCCGTGACCAACAACACCTCGGCAGTGGGCATGATAACGGCCCCGGCTGACACCGCGCAGCTCTTCACGCCCATTTCCGACGCCGACCGCCGCAGCATGGAGCAGGGCCAATCAATGGTGGGTCGCAGCGAGCGCGAGCGGCGCATTGGCCAGCATGGCCGGGTGTACTGGATTGAGGGTGGCTCCGCCGCGCAGCAGAGCGCGCTCGCCCTCACGCTCGAACGCCGCCTGTTCGACCTCGGGCAGTATGCCGTGGCCATCACTCCCGGAACGTGCTCCGATGCCGACGCCAAGGCCGTGGCGCGCAGGCTGGCCGACGGCGGCATAATAGTGGCCTGCTGCGCACAGCCTGCAAGCACCACCATCGACCAAAATGACTGCTGCCTGTGGATAGGCAACGAGGCCCAATGCCCCGATGGGCGCAGGCCGATTGCCCCCGAGCGGATGCAGCAGGCAGTGGAAGACATAATCAACGAAGCATAACACCATGGGATTACTCGAATTCAACAAGCTGCCCATCAACACCCTCGTGGGTGCCGACTGGGATACTTTCAAGAAGGTGTGCGCCGGGCGCGACATCGACAATGGCTACCGCCGCAAGTACATACTCACCAAGGGCGTGTGCCGACTGCTGAGCATGCTCACGCCCATACAGGACGCACGCTACAACCGCCTGCTGGCCAACAAGCCGCTGGAGCACCCGCCCGTGTTCATCCTGGGCCACTGGCGCAGCGGCACTACGTTCATGCACAACGTGCTGTCGTGCGACCGCCACTTTGGCTATAACACCACTTACCAGACCGTTTTCCCGCACCTTATGATGTTCGGGCAGGCGTTCTTCAAGAAGAACATGGCGTGGCTCATGCCCGACAAGCGGCCCACTGACAACATGGAGCTGGCCGTAGACCTGCCGCAGGAGGAGGAGTTCGCCCTTGCCAATATGATACCTTACACGTACTACAACTTCTGGTTCTTCCCAAAATATATGCAGGAGTATTGCGACCGCTTCCTCACCTTCGAGCGGATAACGCCCGAAGAGCTTAAAGTGTTTGAGGAAGTGTTCACCAAGCTGATAAAGATAAGCCTGTGGAACACCCACGGCACGCAGTTCCTCTCGAAGAACCCGCCCCACACGGGGCGTGTGCGCGAGCTTGTGAAGATGTTCCCCGACGCCAAGTTCATCTACCTCATGCGCAACCCCTACACCGTGTTCGAGAGCACGCGCAGCTTCTTCTGCAACACCATCCTGCCGCTGAAGCTGGAGGACATCAGCCCCGAGGAGCTTGAGCAGAACATCCTCAGCATCTACACCAAGCTCTACAAGCGTTACCAGGCCGACAAGGCGCTTATCCCGGAGGGCAACCTCATCGAGGTGAGGTTCGAGGACTACGAGGCCGATGCCTACGGCATGACGCGCCAAATATACGACGCCCTGTCGCTGCCGGGCTTCAAGGAGGCCGACAACGCCATACGCGCCTACACCGAAAAGAAGAAAGGCTACAAGAAGAACGCCTACAAGTACGACGACCGCACCGTGCGCCTCGTGGAAGACAACTGGGGCTATGCGCTGAAGGATTGGAACTACTCCCTATGAAATGAAGAATGAAGAGTGAAGAATGAAGAATTGGGCTGCGCAATCCAACGCGGGAGAACGCTGACTAATGAAGAATGAAGAGTGAAGAATGAAGAATTGGGCTGCGCAATCCAACGCGGGAGAACGCTGACTAATGAAGAATGAAGAGTGAAGAATGAAGAATTGGGCTGCGCAATCCAACGC
Organism: uncultured Prevotella sp.; assembly: GCA_944320105.1. Classification (GTDB taxonomy): domain Bacteria; phylum Bacteroidota; class Bacteroidia; order Bacteroidales; family Bacteroidaceae; genus Prevotella. Next base: position 7,943 of record CALUGA010000042.1, read on the forward strand.
GGGAGAACGCTGACTAATGAAGAATGAAGAGTGAAGAATGAAGAATTGGGCTGCGCAATCCAACG
>CALUGA010000043.1 GCA_944320105.1 uncultured Prevotella sp.
GTTTACCGCCTGTTCTACGACACCGTGAAGGGCGGCGACTACCGCGCCCGCGAGGCCAACGTTTACCGCCTGGCCGAGGTGTCGAACAACATCATCGACCAGTGCGTGGCCCAGGGAGTGCCCTTCGCCCGCGAGTACGGCGGCATGCTGGCCAACCGCTCCTTCGGCGGCGCGCAGGTGTCGCGCACGTTCTACGCCAAGGGCCAGACCGGCCAGCAGCTCCTGCTCGGAGCCTACTCGGCCCTGAGCTGCCAGGTAAACGCAGGCAAGGTGAAGCTCTACACCCGCTACGAGATGGAGGACGTGGTGATTGTTGACGGCCGCGCCCGCGGCATCATAGCCAAGAACCTCGTAACAGGCAAGCTCGAGCGCTTCTCGGCCAACGCCGTCGTCATAGCCACCGGAGGCTACGGCAACACCTACTTCCTCTCCACAAACGCCATGGGATGCAACTGCTCCGCCGCCATGGCCTGCTACCGCAAGGGAGCTTACTTCGCCAACCCCTCGTACGTGCAGATACACCCCACCTGCATCCCCGTGCACGGCGACAAGCAGTCAAAGCTCACCCTCATGTCAGAGTCGCTGCGCAACGACGGCCGCATCTGGGTGCCCAAGAAGCTCGAGGACGCCAAGGCCCTGCAGGCCGGCACCAAGAAGGGCAGCGACATTCCCGAGGAAGACCGCGACTACTACCTTGAGCGCCGCTACCCGGCATTCGGCAACCTCGTGCCGCGCGACGTGGCCAGCCGCGCAGCCAAGGAGCGCTGCGACAAGGGCTACGGCGTGAACAACACCGGCCGCGCCGTGTTCCTCGACTTCTCCGAGAGCATCGAGCGCCTGGGCATCGACGTGGTGCTGCAGCGCTACGGCAACCTCTTCGACATGTATGAGGAGATAACCGACGTGAACCCCGGCCAGCTGGCCAACGAGATCAACGGCGTGAAGTACTACAACCCCATGATGATCTACCCCGCCATACACTACACCATGGGCGGCATCTGGGTTGACTACGAGCTGATGACCACCATACCCGGACTCTTCGCCATCGGCGAGTGCAACTTCTCCGACCACGGAGCCAACCGCCTCGGAGCCTCCGCCCTCATGCAGGGCCTGGCCGACGGATACTTCGTGCTGCCTTACACCATACAGAACTACCTCGCCGACCAGAAGATATGGCCCCGCCTGAGCACCGACCTGCCCGAGTTCGAGGAGGCCGAGAAGGCCGTCAACGCCGAGATCGACCGCCTCATGGCCATCCACGGCAAGCGCTCCGTAGACTCCATACACAAGGAGCTGGGCCACGTAATGTGGGAGTACGTGGGCATGGGCCGCACAGCCGAGGGCCTGAAGACCGGACTGGACAAGATAAAGAAGCTGCGCAAGGAGTTCGAGACCAACCTCTTCATACCAGGCTCAAAGGAAGGGCTCAACACCGAGCTTGACAAGGCCATCCACCTGCGCGACTTCATCACCATGGGCGAGCTGATAGCCTACGACGCACTCTCGCGCAACGAGTCGTGCGGAGGCCACTTCCGCGAGGAGTACCAAACCGAGGAAGGCGAGGCCAAGCGCGACGACGAGAACTACTTCTACGTGGGCTGCTGGGAGTACCAGGGCAGCGACGAGAAGGCCCCCGAGCTTATCAAGGAGCCTCTCAACTACGAGGCAATAAAAGTACAAACCAGAAATTATAAGGACTAACAGATATGGCAAACATTTCATTCACACTGAGATTCTGGCGCCAGAACGGCCCCAAGGCCGAGGGTCACTTCGACACACGCGAGATGAAGGACATACCCGACGACACATCCTTCCTCGAGATGCTCGACATCCTCAACGAGCAGCTCATCGAGGAGGGCAAGGAGCCGTTCGTCTTCGACCACGACTGCCGCGAGGGCATCTGCGGAATGTGCTCGCTCTACATCAACGGCCACCCGCACGGCCCCAACACCGGCGCCACCACCTGCCAGCTCTATATGCGCAAGTTCCGCGATGGCGACGTAATCACCGTCGAGCCGTGGCGCTCGGCTGCCTTCCCCGTCATCAAGGACTGCATGGTGGACCGCTCCGCCTTCGACAAGATCATCCAGGCCGGAGGCTACGTAACCGTGCGCACAGGCCAGCCCCAGGACGCCAACGCCATACTCATACCCAAGGAGAAGGCCGACGAGGCCATGGACTGCGCCACCTGCATAGGCTGCGGAGCCTGCGTGGCAGCCTGCAAGAACGGCTCGGCCATGCTCTTCGTATCGTCAAAGGTGAGCCAGCTCGCACTGCTGCCACAGGGACGCCCCGAGGCAGCCAAGCGCGCCAAGGCCATGGTGATGAAGATGGAGGAGCTGGGCTTCGGCAACTGCACCAACACCCGCGCCTGCGAGGCCGAGTGCCCCAAGAACGAGTCGATAGCCAACATCGCGCGCCTCAACCGCGAGTTCATCAAGGCCAAGCTGGCCGACTGACAACGCCCCACAACGGCGCATAGCCCCAAGGCCCCGGCGCTGCCCCCACGGCAGCCGCCGGGGCTTTTTCTTTGCCCTGCGCAACAGCCTGGAAGCCAGGGCGTTGCGAAACAGGCCGTTTGACCCTGCCAAACAGGCCGTTCGGCAGCCCCAAACGGCCTGTTTCGCAGGGCCGAACGGCCCTCCCGTTACTCCCATTACTCCCAGTTCTCCCAGTTCTCCCAGCCCTCCCAGTTCTCCCATTGCTCCCATTGCTCCCAGCCCTCCCATTGGGGCTTCCCACGATTATTATTTTGCCATCTCGCGCAAAAGTGTTATATTTGCAGCCGTAACAACAAAACACAGCAAGCAGCATGAAAGAACTACAACTAAAGTACGGGTGCAACCCCAACCAGAAGCCGTCGCGCATATTCATGGAAGAGGGCGAGCTGCCCATAGAGGTGCTCAACGGCCGACCGGGCTACATCAACTTCCTCGACGCGCTCAACAGCTGGCAGCTCGTGAGCGAGCTTAAGGCTGCCACGGGTCTGCCCTCGGCAGCCTCGTTCAAGCACGTGTCGCCCGCAGGGGCAGCCGTGGGCCTGCCGCTCAGCGACACGCTCAAGAAGATATACTTCGTAGACGATGTTGACTTCGAGCTTACGCCCCTCGCCTCGGCCTACGCCCGCGCCCGCGGCGCCGACCGCATGAGCTCCTACGGCGACTTCGTGGCCCTGAGCGACGTGTGCGACGAGGCCACCGCCCTGCTCCTCAAGCGCGAGGTGAGCGACGGCGTGATAGCCCCCGGCTACACCCCCGAGGCACTGGCCGTGCTCAAGGCCAAGCGCAAGGGCACCTACAACGTGATACAGATAGACCCCGCCTACCGCCCGGCACCCCTGGAGCGCAAGCAGGTGTTCGGCATAACCTTCGAGCAGGGCCGCAACGAGGTGCGCCTCGACGACCCCGCGCTCTTCCGGAACATACCCACCGAGAACAAAAACTTCACCCCCGAGGCTCTGCGCGACCTCACCATAGCCCTCATCACCCTCAAGTACACACAGAGCAACTCCGTGTGCTACGCCAAGGACGGGCAGGCCATAGGCATAGGCGCAGGGCAGCAGAGCCGCGTGCACTGCACGCGCCTGGCAGGCAACAAGGCCGACACGTGGTGGCTGCGCCAGCACCCCAAGGTGATGGGCCTGCCCTTCGTGGAGGGCATACGCCGCGCCGACCGCGACAACACCATCGACGTTTACATAGGCCCCGAGCACGACGACGTGCTGCGCGACGGCGCCTGGCAGCTCTTCTTCAAGAGCCGCCCCGAGCCCCTCACCGAGCAGGAAAAGCGCGAGTGGCTGGGCCGCCTCAGCGGGGTGGCCCTCGGCAGCGACGCCTTCTTCCCCTTCGGCGACAACATTGAGCGCGCCCACAAGAGCGGCGTGCAGTACATAGCCCAGTCCGGCGGCTCCGTGCGCGACGACAACGTCATCGACACCTGCGACAAGTACGGCATAGCCATGGCCTTCACCGGCGTGCGCCTCTTCCACCACTGATGAATCAGCAATCACGAATTTTGAATTTTGAATTTTGAATTGTCGCGCTGCGCGCGATTGAGAATTACGAATTAAGAGTTTTGAATTGGGTGGAGCCACGCCGCCCACTCAATTCAATTCACAAATGGGCAATTCATCATCGCCGCAGGCGACAATTCAAAACTCGTAATTCCTAACTCGTAACTCGTAATTCGTAACTCAAAATTCGTAATTCCTAACTCGTAATTCGTAACTCAAAATTCCTAACTCCCAATCGCGCTTGCGCGACAATCAACAACTCAAAATTCAATACCCAAAACTCATTTCATGGACATCGACGAGATAATAGCAGGCGGGGGCCTCGTGTTCCCCAAGGCCCCGAAGCAGGGCGGCGGCGACGGCAAGGTGAAGACCAAGGCCAAGAAAAAGCAGTACATCACCGGCGCCCACGGCAGCGGCTCAGCCCGCCAGAAAGCCAAGTACCGCCAGCAGCGCGCCAACAGGAGGAAGAAGAATTAAGAATTAAGAGTTAAGAATTAAGAAAGGGCTGCGCCTTCCCACTGCGCTCCCTATCTGGGCCTATCAGCCCTATCTGGCCTATTTTTCCTATAAGCCTAATAGCTTTCTTCCAAAAACCACTGCACAATTATCATAATTCGCTGTTCTTGGGGCAGCGCAGTTTCGGGCTTTTTTGCTATCTTTGCCCCGAAAATGTGCATCTACGCCACATCCCACAGGCAGTTGTCGCCCCAATCGCCGCCTTTCCTTTGCGGCGGGGCAAGCCGCGCCGCCAAGGCGCCCGCCCAATACCATGCCCAACGACAATCCATTATTTCAAAATAAACACTTAACTAAAACCAAATTAAAGATGAAGAAAATTCTTACTCTATGCTTCGCCCTCTCGGCGGCGTTCGCCCTGGACGCCGACGCGCAGTGGCGCAAGACTTGGGACTTCACCCAGGGCTACAGCGAGGAGACGAAGGCGAACCTCATCGCCGACACCGAGTACTGGAAGCCAAACCGCTTTGCCGATGATGAGAAGAAAATCCCCACAGGCTGGGCTGACATTAAGAAGATGTCGGGCGAGCTTAAGGCCAATGGCGTGGTAATCGAGGAGCTGCGCGGCCTCAGTTTCAGCAACGATGGCCTTAGCAACACCGGCGGCAACTACCTGCTCGACCCCACGAGCATCCGCATGAGCCGCGCCAACAACATCGTGTACCTGCCTAAGCTCACCGGCGGGCAGACCGTTACGTTCATCGCCAAGTCGGCCAACTCAACAAAAACAGACCGCGGCTTCGCCGCAGTCAACGAGGACTCTGTACTCTATGAAAAAGGCCCTGCCGGCGGTCTCTGCCTCGGTGGCGAAGTGGAGGATCCCGAGGGCATACGCGCCGAGGACGGCACCTACACCCTCGTGTGGCGTGTGCGCGCCGACATCACCGACTCCATCGAGGTAGCCATCAAGATTCTCGGCGGCGGCTGCGACATCAAGAAGATTTACATCGACGAGGGCGACCAGGCCGTGGAGACCGTGCCTTCGATAGCCCTCATCTACGACTCCACCGACGAGGGCTGGGCCGCCAACTACGAGGGCGAGCCGGGCGGCGGCTCCATCACCAGCAGCTTCGAGTTCCTGCAGCAGCGCATAGGCAACTTCCGCCGCGTTGACATCGACGCCAGCCAGGACGTGAGCCTCGTTACGGCCGACTCGCTCAAGAGCTTCGACCTCGTGATTGTTACCCCCTACCTCAGTGCCGACGCGCCAATACTGCAGGAGGTGAAGGGGGCCATAGCCTTCACCCCGGTGCTCAACCTCACACCCGAGTACTACACCGCATGGGGCTACGGCTCGCCGGTGGCTTCGGCATCGGGCAACGTGGTGGTTAAGGGCAGGGCCGTAAATAGCCCCATCTTCGCCTCCACTGACCCAGGCATACCATCGCACATAGCTGAGGACGGCACGCTCACGCTGTTCGACGGCTCCACCGCCATTGGCTACTCGGCCCCCGCAGGCTCGTACTTCGCCGCCGACAGCGTGCTGGCCTACACCGTTGAAGGCTCGCCCGCCATACACATGCACAACATGACGCGCAACGCTTACCTGCTCATGCCATACGCCGACCCGATTGGCGTGTTGGAGAACAGCGCCGACATACTGCCCAACGCCATGGCTACCCTCATTGCCACCAAGCGCGACCAGGCCAACACCGGCCGCCCGCTCGTGAGCCAGGAGTACCACCACCTCTTCACCACAGTTACGCTCACCCCGTCTACCTCGGGCGCAGCCATCTACTACACCACCGACGGCAGCACCCCAACCACCGAGAGCACGCTCTACACCGAGCCCTTCGACGTAAAGGACAAGGGCGTTACCGTAAAGGCAGTGTCGCTGGGCGACGGTTTCCTCCTGAGCGACGTGGTTGAGCAGCCCATCAGCATCTACGAGCTGGCCACAGCCCCCACCTTCAGCGTGGCGCAGGAGAGCGGCAAGAGCACCGTTACCATCATCCCGGCGCAGGAGGGCGACGTGGTTTACTACAACATCACCGGCAGCGCCGACCCCACACGCTCATCCGTCTACACCACCCCGATAGTGCTCACCAAGCACGCCACCATCACAGCCTTCACCGCAGAGAAGGCCGACCTCGGCCAGCTGCAGTCGGAGCTTGTGGAGCAGTTTGTTGAGGTGCAGGACGAGAAGGTGCGCCTCGACGTCATCGCCCACTTCGACGCCAACCGCGACCAGTGGAGCCCCGATGGCGCCAGCACACACTACTACGTGGGCCGCAACGGCTATGCCTACTACACCGAGGAGTTCCTCGACCCCGACGGCGACGGACAGCCCGAGGAGGACGAGAGCGGCAACCCCATCTTCTTGCCCAAGGACAGCGTGTGGACATACAACCCGATGAACGGATGGCAGATTAAGACCTACGGCCAGCCCGTCATATACCAGTCGCTCGGCATTGCCGACCTCGTGGGCGACCCGGGCAACTACAACCCCGCTTCCGCACTCGACGCCGACGGCGGATGCACGGCCAACTGCGTGCAGTTTGCTACCAACAACAACGCCAACCTTGCAGGCATCAAGGACCCCGCATCGGCCAGCCTTGAGACAACCGTGAAGTACCAAGGCCCGTTCGACATCGTGGCCTACCTCGGCGGCAACGACAGCGCCCGCGTTGAGGTGTTCGTAAGCACCGACACCCTCGTGCAGGCCAACTGGCAGAAGGTGGGCGAGGTTTACACGCCCAACCTCGGCGACAAGAACGGCCGCACATGGCAGAAGAACCTCCTCTCCTACGAAGGCACCGACGAGGTGTTCGTTAAGCTCGCAGCACTCGACAACGCCACCATCCGCGTGTTCGACGTTTACCTGAAGAACGCCGGCGAGGAGTCTGCCGACTACGTAGGCATCGAGGACATCACCACCTCAGGCGAGGCAGCAGGCGAGCCCGTGCGCACCGAGGTGTACAGCGCAGGCGGCGCCCGCCTCACACGTGCCGCCAAGGGCCTTAACATCATCAAGGAAGTTTATGCCGACGGCAGCGTGAAGGCGCGCAAGGTAGTGGTTAAGTAAACACCACTTGGCCACAGGCCACATAAATATCCGCAGGGCGGCGGGCAACCACGGTGTTGCCCGCCGCCCTTGGCTTTATGGATGTGCGCCGTTGTTTCCCACGTATCTTTCCCACGTTCCCTCCCCCGTTCAGGCGGGTTTGCAACCCGCCCGTATCTTTCCCACGTAACTTTCCCACGTTCCCTCCCCCGTATCTTTCCCACGTTCAGGCGGGTTTGCAACCCGCCTGCATCCTGTTGCGGGTTTGCAACCCGCGTCATCCCG
>CALUGA010000044.1 GCA_944320105.1 uncultured Prevotella sp.
TTTTTAAGTTCCTGGGCAACTTTTTGTTGCTCAGGAACTTATAAATTAATTTAAATCAAAGTGTTGCGGAATTAAGGATTAAAACGGCCACACTTCAGATTTGTCAGACCTATGGTCTTTCTGTACTCCTCGGCGTCGCAGATGTATTTCCGCCCCCTCCTTATGACGGCGAACATCCTGCAAATGAGCTTGAACTTGACGGCGTTGAGCACCGAGCACGGATGTTTTCCCTGTGCGGTCTTCCGTTGGTAATACTCCGACATCTCATCGTCGTATGTTACTGCCGAGAGTGCAGCTTGTGTTATCATGGCCTTGATGTCGGCCATGGCCAGCTTTGAGACCTTTGTTCTGCCCCTGACGGATGTTCCGGAAGTGTTTGGGAATGGTGCCACTCCGATGTAGCAGGCGTACTGTCTGGGATTGTCGAAAGCCTTGAAGTTGTCCGTGGAGACGATAGCGGCCACGGCATTGACGGGGCCGATGCCCTTTATGCTTGTCAGCAGCGAGTAGCTCGTCATGACCTCCGTGTCCTCGCGGATGGTCTCTTCCATCTCTTTCCCGACCCTGTCTATGAATGTCTGCATGATGGAGACCAGCTCCTGAGCCCTGGCGACCTGAGCGCGCATCTCCTCAAATGACTTGTGATCCGTGACGAAAGCCTTGTTGGCCGCCTGCTGCCTAACCAGTCTGGCACGTTCCGAGGCGAGGGCCTTGAGCTTGCGGACGGTCACGCCGGAGAGTCTGGAGAAACGAAGACAGTCCCTGTTCTGATACGTGAATCGGGCTATGCGGAATGCGTCCACCTTGTCGTCCTTGCCGCGCACGAGTCCGAGAGACCTTTTCATGGAGAGAGGGTTGAATGCACAATAGTCCACACCCCTGTTCTCAAGAAAGCGGCGGAGGGCGAAGCCGTACATGCCCGTATTCTCCATCCCGACCACAACGGCTCCGGACTTGAAGCCGTTCTCTGACGTGAGCCATGACAGAAAGAGGGCGAAGCCTTCACCATTATTGCTGAAATGGCGGTAAGAACCGGCCGAAGCTTTCACGCTGCCCTGCTCGTAAATTACTGCATCGAATGTCTTTTTTGCGATGTCAATGCCGATAAAATGCTTCTTTTTCATTATCTTTGCCTCCATGTTTATAACGTTGACCACGACTGCGCCATCGTCTGAAACCTTTATTGGTCTTGCCCCGGCCAATCGGAACGGCCGGGGACGGCTTGCATTCTAACTGGACCCTTGGCACAGAAAGGAGCGGAAGGTCTAATACAAGCCACAGTCCTTAATGGCTCTGTTTCAGAAATAGTTCACCTCCGCTCCCGTGGTTAACGTTCTTTATATTATAACGCTCTTTTCTTACGTTTTGTTTCCATGGTGCAAATCTAAAGGTTTCGGGGCGCGAAACAGGCCGTTTGGCAAAGCCGCTTTGGCGATGGGTGCAGGCGGGTGGGGCAGAGTGGGGCGTTTGGTTTGGTTAAGCGGCTGATAATCAGATGGTTACGTGCATATATGGATGCCTCTTGGGCTGCCTTTGCGGGCATTGCTGCCATGGCGGTGGGCAGGCGCAGGCTTGGCCGTGGGGCGGTTGTCAGCTTTTTTCATGCCCGGCGGCGGTGTCGGGCCGGGCGTCGTCGGCGGGGTGGAAGTGGGCGTATACGAGGGCGGCCTTGGCCGGGCCTACGGCTGCGGCGAGGGCTGTGGCCGTGGCCTCGCGTATGCGCTTTACGCTGCCCATGGCCTTTAGGAGGGCGTCGCGCGACTTCGGGCCTATGCCCTGTATGTCGTCAAGCTCGGAGTGGAGGGCGTGCTTGGAGCGCTTGTCGCGGTGGAAGGTGATGGCGAAGCGGTGAACCTCGTCCTGCAGGCGGGTGAGCAGGCGGAACAGCTCGCTGTCGGCCTTCATGCCCACCACCATGGGCGGGAAGCCGTAGAGCAGCTCGTTGGTGCGGTGGCGGTCGTCCTTGGCCAGCCCGGCTATGGGGATCTTGAGGCCCAGCTCGCCCTCCACCACCTGGCGCACCACCTCCATCTGGCCCCGCCCGCCGTCGGTTACGATGAGGTTGGGCAGGGGCTGCCCTTCCTCCACGAGGCGCGTGTAGCGGCGGCGCACCACCTCCTTCATCGAGGCGTAGTCGTCGGGGCCGGCCACTGTCTTTATGTTGTACTTGCGGTAGTCTTGCTTGCTGGGCTTCATCTTCTTGAACACCACGCAGGCCGCCACGGCGTCGGTGCCGGAGATGTTGGAGTTGTCGAAGCACTCTATCTGGTAGGGCAGCGAGGGCAGGCCCAGTGCCTGCTGCACCTCCTTCATTAGGCGCACGGCCTTCTGCTCGGGGTTGAGCTTCTCGGCCTGCTTGAGGCGGTCGAAACGGTACTGGCGGCAGTTCATCTCCGAGAGGTCGAGCAGCGTTTTCTTGTCGCCGCGCTGCGGCACGGTGAGCGTAACGCCGTCGAGCTGAAGCTCCATGGCAAACGGCACTATCACCTCGCGCGACGTGCTCCGGAAACGCTCGCGCATCTCAACGATGCCGAGCGAGAGCAGCTCCTCGTCGGTTTCGTCGAGTTTCTTGCGGTACTCAAAGGTGAACGACTGGTTGATGCTGCCCGCCGTTACGTGGATGTAGTTGATGAAGGCCACGCGCTCGTCGCTGGTTATCGAAAACACGTCAACGTTGCTGATGGTGTGGCTCACCACCTCGCTCTTGGCCACGAAGCCCTCAACGAGCAAGTAGCGCCGCTTTACCTCCTCGGCCTCCTCGAAGCGCAGCTCGGCGGCAAGCCGCTCCATGTCGCCGCGCAGCATCCGCAGCAGTCCGCGCGTGTTGCCCTTCAGTATCTCTCGCGCCTGCTCTATGCCCCGGCGGTAGTCCTCCACGGTCTGCTTGCCGCAGCAGGGGCCGCCGCAGTTCTTTATGTGGTAGTCGAGGCAGAGGCGGTATTTGCCCTGCTCTATGCCGTCCTTGGTTATGGGCTGGTGGCAGGTGCGTGGGTGGTAGAGCTTCTTTATAAGCTCCAGCACGGCGTTCATGGAGCCGAGGTGGGAGTAGGGGCCGTAGTAAGTGCCCCAGCGCTTGTTTATGGTGCGGGTCTTGAATATGCGCGGAAACATCTCGTTGGTAACGCAGATGCTCGGGTAGGTCTTGCCGTCCTTGAGCAAGACGTTGTAGCGCGGGTTATACTTCTTTATCAAGCTGTTCTCCAGGAGCAGCGCGTCCTCCTCGGTGTTCACCACCGTGTAGGATATGTCGTGGATCTTGCTGACGAGCACTTTCGTCTTGTAGCGGTCCACCTCGGTGTGGAAGTAGGACGACACACGGCTCTTAAGGTTCTTCGCCTTGCCCACGTAGATTATCGTGCCTTGCTCGTCGTAGTATTGATAGCTGCCCGGTTTCTCAGGCAAGCGGCTCACAATGCCCTTGAGATAGGCCAGCCGCTTATCGTTCTCTTCTTTCGTCATCTGCCGAAACTGCTTTGTTTATAGTGCTTTAAAACGTCTTGGTTTCACGTGAAACTTTTGTGTATCCCCCTGCCGCCGCGCGCCCCGGCCAGCCCCGCCCGGCCACGGGGCGGCACGCGGGCTGCCTCTCTGAGGGGGCTTTGGGGCTGCTGCTGCTTGGCTTTGCCTGTGATGCTGCCTGCCGTTGTTCGTGAGGCTGCTCGGCTTTGCCTGTGATGCAGCCTGGCGTTGCGAGTGATGCTGCGTGGCGTTGATTGTGCTGTGGCTTTCTTTGTGGAGACGATGCGCGCATCGTCTCTACGGGTGGGGGTTGTGGATGCCTGCATCTGCCTTACCAAAAACCGCCGGGCGATGGCCTTGAGGCCCGCCACGGCGGTTTTTGGTGCTTGCCCGCCAGCGGGCCGCTATACCTTTATGAGCGATGTAATCTCCGTTCCTTCGGGGAAGGTGGCGCGACCGTCGAGTCCGCGGTCGTTTATCTCCACGATGAAGTTTACGTAGATTTTCTTCGGGTTAAACTTCTTCACGAGGTTGTAGGCGGCGTGCATGGTGCCTCCGGTGGCCAGCAGGTCGTCGTGCAGCAGCACCACGTCGTCGGCGGTCAGTGCGTCCTTGTGGATTTCTATCGTGTCGGTGCCATACTCCTTGCTGTAGCTTTCCTGCACGGTTTCGGCGGGCAGCTTGCCCGGCTTGCGGCAGAGCACCACGCCTGCGCCAAGCCTTACGGCCAGGGCGGAGGCCATGACGAAGCCCCGGCTCTCAATTCCCACTATCTTGGTGATGCCGTGGTCCTTGTAAAGGTCGTAGAGTTCGTCGGTCATGATGCGCAAGCATTCGGGGCTTTTGAACAGAGTTGTTACGTCGCGGAAGTTGATTCCTTCCTTGGGAAAATCCTGAATGCTCCTCAGGTTTGCCAATAGTGTTTTGTTGTTCATAATCAATGAGTTACGTATGTTTGCTTTACTTGAATGTTTCACGTGGAACTTGGTACTGCCATAGGGGAGAGAGCAGTGGGTGATGTGGGAGATATGTGATGGTTGGGAGGGCTGTGAGAACTGTGTGGGCTGTGAGAACTGCGAGGCTTTGGGAGAGCTGCCGGGCTGCTCCCGATGCTCCGTTCAGCGGCCCATGAGCACCAGCATCACGTTTATGTCGCTCGGCGACACGCCCGGGATGCGGCTTGCCTGCGCCAGCGTCTCCGGGTCTATGGCGGCGAGCTTCTGCCGGGCTTCGGTGGAAAGCTGCTGCATCTCTGCGTAGTTGAACCGCCCCTTTATCTTTATGTCTTCCAGTCGGTGCATCTTTTCGGCCACCATCCGCTCGCGCTCGATGTAACCTTTATATTTGATGCGAATCTCGGCAGCTTCCACTATCTCTTCGGTGCGGTCGCCGATGTTGCCGATGCGCTCTTTCAGTGGCGGCACGATTGAGGCCAGCGTGCTCATGGAGAGCTGCGGTCGGGCGAGCAGGTCGAAGAGCTTGGTGCCTTCGCGGAGCGGGGCGGTGCCTATTGCTTCGAGCTTGGGGTTTATTTCCTGAGGTTTCACCGATGTTTGCTTGCAAAAAGTTATGATTCCTTCGATGGCCTCTTTCTTCTGCATCCAGCGGTCGTAGCGTTGGCGCGAGGCCAGTCCGAGGGCGTAGGCCCGCTCGGTGAGGCGTGCGTCGGCATCGTCCTGCCGGAGCAGGATGCGGTATTCGGCCCTGGAGGTGAACATACGGTAAGGCTCGTCAACGCCCTTTGTTACGAGGTCGTCGATGAGAACGCCTATGTAGCTTTCGTCGCGGCGCATGGTGAACGGTTCGCCCCCTGCGGCCAGAAGCGCGGCGTTCACACCCGCCACGAGGCCCTGGCCTGCGGCCTCCTCGTAGCCCGTGGTGCCGTTTACCTGCCCGGCGAGGAACAGGTGGCCAATTACCTTCGATTCGAGCGAGTGCTTGAGCTGCGTTGGGTCGAAGAAGTCGTACTCTATGGCGTAGCCCGGGCGGTAGACCTTGACGTCGCGCAGTGCGGGTATTTTGCGCAGGGCGTTAATCTGCGCGTCCATCGGCAGCGACGAGGAGAAGCCGTTGAGGTACATCTCGTTGGTGTCGGTGCCTTCGGGTTCGAGGAACAGCGGGTGCTGCTCCTTGTCGGGGAAGGTTACGAGCTTTGTCTCGATGGACGGGCAGTAGCGCGGGCCTATGCTCTTTATCTGTCCGTTGTAGAGTGGGGAGTAGGGCAGTGCCTGGCGCAGCGTGCGGTGCACTTCGGGGTTGGTGTAGCACGTCCAGCAAGGCAGTTGTGGCAGCGGGCGTGCGGTGTCCATGAAGCTGAAGCGGTGGAAGTCGGCCTCGCCCTGCTGCTGCTCCATGTCGTCGAAGTGTACGGAGCGGCGGTCTATCCTCACGGGCGTGCCGGTTTTCATCCTTGCCGAGCGCAGTCCGTGGCGCGTAAGGCTCTCGGTAAGGCCGTGGGCGGCAGGCTCGGCTATGCGGCCTCCCTCCACTCGGCGGCTGCCTATGTGCATCAGCCCGTTGAGGAAGGTGCCTGCGGTGATTACCACGCAGGCCGCCCTCAGCTCTGCGCCCCAGATGGTGAGCACGCCGCTTGCCCGGCCGTGCTCCACTATAAGCTCTGTGGCCTGGTCCTGCCAGATGTCGAGCAGCGGGGTGGCGTCGAGCGCGCTGCGCCACTGCCAGATGAACTTCTCGCGGTCGCACTGCGCCCTTGGGCTCCACACGGCCGGCCCCTTGCTTCGGTTGAGCATGCGGAACTGTATGGCGGTGGCGTCGGTGACGATGGCCGTCTGCCCGCCCAGTGCGTCTACCTCGCGCACTATCTGCCCCTTGGCTATTCCGCCTATGGCGGGGTTGCAGCTCATCTGTGCTATCTTGTTCATGTCCATGGTAACGAGGCACGTCCTTGCCCCCATGCGTGCGGCGGCGGTGGCGGCCTCGCATCCGGCGTGTCCGCCCCCTATAACGAGTACGTCGTAGTTGTGTGTCATTGTGCTGAAAGCTTCTCCTTGCCTGACCGAGTGCGGCTGTTGCGGCCTTGTTCGGCTGTTAAAGTACGGCGCAAAATTAAGAATAAAAATCGATTTTTGCCTTGAAATGCTTTGATTAATCATTAATTTATAGTAATTTTGCGCACAGAACGGGGAGCTGTTCTACCCATTATCAAGTAGCGACGCGCTGCCGTCGGCTGCCTGGGCGGGCGTGTGCGCCCGCTGCGTTTGTGTGCCGCAAAATCATTTCTAACAGTTAAATAATTTAATTTCAATCATTTATGTGGTTAATCAATTCATCTATCGGTAGAAAGGTGGTGATGTCGCTCACCGGCGTCGCGCTCGTTCTATTCCTGACATTCCACATGTCAATGAACATTGTTGCGCTCTTCTCTGAGGAGGGCTACAACATGGTCTGTGAGTTCCTGGGCGCCAACTGGTACGCCCTCGTGGCCACGCTGGCGCTGGCCGCGCTGGCAGTGGTCCACATCGTCTACGCTTTCCTGCTGACGATGCGCAACCTCAAGGCCCGCGGCACGGAGCGTTACGCCGTTACGGCTCGCCCGGAGAAGGTAGAGTGGGCGTCGCAGAACATGCTCGTGCTGGGCATCATCGTGCTGCTTGGCCTGCTGCTCCACCTGTTCAACTTCTGGTTCAACATGATGTTCGCCGAGCTTACGGGCATGGAGGTGGCTCACCATCCGGCCGACGGCTTTGCCTATATCGTTGACACGTTTGCCAACCCGCTCTACGTAGTTCTCTACATCGTGTGGTTGGTGGCCCTGTGGTTCCACCTCTCCCACGGCTTCTGGAGCGCCATGCAGACCCTGGGCTGGAACGGCAAGGTATGGTTCAACCGCTGGAAGGTGATAGGCATCGTCTACACCACGCTGCTCATGCTGGGCTTCCTCGTGGTGGTGCTGGCCTTCGCCTTCGGCATTGCCCCCAGCCTCTGCTGCTAATTCAAAACTCAAAACTCACAATTCATAATTAAGAATAGTTATGGCAAAGCAATTAGATTCAAGGATTCCCGAAGGCCCCGTGGCCGAGAAATGGACCAACTATAAAGCTCACCAGCGCCTGGTGAACCCCAAGAACAAGCTGAAGCTCGACGTCATCGTGGTTGGCACTGGCCTTGCCGGGGCCAGCGCAGCCGCCTCTCTGGGCGAGATGGGCTTCAACGTGCTCAACTTCTGCATTCAGGACTCGCCCCGCCGCGCCCACTCCATAGCCGCGCAGGGAGGCATCAACGCCGCCAAGAACTACCAGAACGACGGCGACTCCGTTTACCGCCTGTTCTACGACACCGTGAAGGGCGGCGACTACCGCGCCCGCGAGGCCAACGTTTACCGCCTGGCCGA
>CALUGA010000045.1 GCA_944320105.1 uncultured Prevotella sp.
GGCAGATGAACTGCTTGGACTTTCCATGAACCATTATAATGTCAAGTTTGCAACGGTATAATTAACTAGAGCCAACGTGCCGTTTGAGCTTCCAAAACAGTGCGTTTCGGAGGGCGAAACAGGCCATATCGCATGCCCAAACGTGCCGTTTCACGCCGCGATATGCAGCAAGCTGCAAACCATGATGCAAGAGAACGCTTTTTGGTTGCATATTTGCAACTACGGTTGAAATACGGACTTCCATCAAAATACATGGAGCAAAAAGGAAATGATCGCCCGCAGCAATCCGTCACCGGCGAGCCGGACATGGCCTGCATCCCACCTCTCAACATAAAGAAAGAAGGCCGACGGGCATTTCGCCCATCGGCCTTCATCGGTTTACCTAACGTTAATTATTACTTTATCGCAACAGTTGCGCGGCGGTTGTAAGACACAGGCGAGAGCGTGTCAACACCACCGGCTGCCACAATTTCGATGTTGTCGCGGCTTATGCCCATGTCAACCAGCTCGTCGGCAACGGTCTCTGCGCGCCTCTGGCTCAGCGTCTTGTTCCAGCTTGCGCTACCGGTCTGGCTGTCGGCATATCCTGTAACCACAATCTTGCTGTTGTTTGCCTTGGCCACTTCAGCAAGGTCTTTCACGTTCTGCAGGTCTTTCTTCGAGGCAATCTTCGACTTGCCGATGTTGAAGAACACCGAAACGGGGGCGGCAACTACCTCCTTCACCACCTTTGTCTCGGCCGGTTTCTGCTTCGAAAGCATATCCTTCAGCCTGTCGTTCTCCGACTGGGCATCGGCCAGCTGTGCGTTGAGCGCGTCAATCTGGCCCTGCGAGAGAGCCTTGAGAGCCTCAACGTCGGGCGTCTTGTTCCACGTTGCCTTGCCAAGGTTGTAGGTAAGACCCACCTCCACGTTCACCACGTTGTCGCGTTTCTTCACGAAGCCGTCCACATCAGGCCTCAAGGCGGGAACGCCATCGAAGCCCGGCTCGAAGCAGTACCACGAGAGGTCGAGGTTGACGGCCACCTTGCGGCTGAGGCGGAATGTGTTGAGCAAGCCAAAGCCGAAGTTCATGTCGTAGCTGTTGTAGCTCATGTTGCGGCCAAAGCCTGCGCCCATGTAAGGAACGAAGTTCCACACACGGGTTGGATTATAGCCAAAGATCATGTTGCTCAAGTTGAAGAGCACCTGCTCGTTGAGCACCCAATACTTGCTGGCGTTGAGGTCTTTGTCTTCCGACACCACCGTGCGGCCCCATATACCTTGGAACTTTGTGCGCAGACCTATGCCCGGGGTGAACCACTTACCGATGGCTACCGAGAAGCCAAGGTTGTTGCGGAAGCCCTTGAAAGGACTCTTGGAGAAGCCTGCCCCCATCTCCTGGTTGCTATAGAAAGCACTCCCGGCCAGGTTAGCCTGCAGGAACCAGTTGCTCCAGAAGGAGTTCGTGGCCACGCTGTGCTTCATCTGCGGCACCTCCGACTCGTTGTCCTGTGCCATTCCGGCCACAGAGACGCTGGCAAGAGCCAGCATGATTAATAACTTTTTCATACCTATACCAAATTTACTAAAACAATATATCCACTCGTAGTAGTATTCGCAAAAATAGACATTTCTTTCCATTCCGCCAAACAAAAAACGCAACAAAATGTAATTTTACAATAAATTATTACTCATTGTCACGCATATCCGCGCAATAATCACGACAAAAAGCAGTTTATGCACCTGCCGACAATGGCAGCGGGAACTGGCGGCAACGACGCTTTTCTTGACATCTTCGCTGCTTTGTATTGCCATTCCGCTGCCTATACCGCCGCATCGCCTTCAACGCCCGCCGGCGCTTAAGACGTCCAAAAAGCGGCTTTTACCAACAAACGCAATGGCAGTATAGACAGGCAAAATAGCGCAAAGAACAAAGCAACGGGCCGCCCCCGATGACACATCATGGGAGGCGGCCCGTTACAATATGCGGCACCTGCGCCGTGGCTGGCATTGCCACTCAACCGCGCAAGCCCGGGCCTTGCGCCTTGCGCAGGCGCAGGTTGAGCTGTATGAGGGCGGGGATGAAGATGCAGAGCGAGAAGCCTACGGCCATGAGCACCGTCTGCTGGCTGCCGCCGAAATAGGATGCAAGCGGCGCGTCGGGTACGGGCAGGATGTTGTAACCCACGTAAGCAATAGTGTTGTTGGCCCAGTGGAAGGCCACGCCAGGCACCACACTGTCAGTGCGCCAGTACATCCAGCCGAGCAGCAAGCCCACGAGCAGGGCGTGGGGCATCTGCGCCGGGTTGCCATGCACGAGGGCAAAGAGCACCGCCGAGATGGCTATGGCCAGCCAGTGGCGGCCCGTCCAGCCGAGCAGCGAGCGCAGGATGGCGCCGCGGAACACCAGTTCCTCGGCCACCGGGGCGAGCAAGCCCACGGCAAAATAACCCCAGCGGTTGCCAAGGATCATCGAAAGCTCATTGAGACTAACGTTTGGCAACTCTGGCATCTGCTCTTGCAGCCAAAGCGACGGCACCACGGCCCCGATGGCAGCCACCACGCTCCACACGAGCGCGCCCCAAGGGCGGGAGCGCACGTAGCTGCGCGACACCACGCACCAGCGCGCCAGCAGGAACACCGCCAGCGTGACCACGGCCGACGCCGCCATCGACACCACGAGCATCATCGTGGTGATGTCGGGCGAGCCGGCAATGGTTTTCCAGAGGTAACAAACCCCGTTCGTTATGCCTATCTGCACGGCGAGAAACACCAGCAGGTAAATTATAGCGTTCTTCATTGCTCTTACTATTGATTTTTGTTTGGTTGATTCTTCTTTGCAATCACACGCTCGGCGTCACTAAGGTCGCGTCGCAACTGGCAGGCAAGCTCGGCGGCGGTGCGGAACTTGCGCTCGTCGCGCAGGCGAGCCACGAAAGAAACGTTGACTCCACGCCCGTAAAGGTCGCCAGAGAAGCCTATCAGATGGGCCTCGATGGTAATCGAAGAGCCATCGTCAAACGTAGGGCGGCTGCCTATGTTGAGCATGGCTGGCACAGAGTTTGGCTCACCATCTATGCTCACCTCTGCGGCATAGACGCCTCCCGCAGGCACGAGCTTCAGCGGGTCTGACGGCTGTATGTTTGCCGTGGGGAAGCCGAGCGACTCCCCTACGTGCCTACCGTGCACCACGGTGCCGCCCAAGCCATAGTCATAGCCAAGGCAGCGCGAGGCCATCTCCACCTCTCCCGCCAGGAGAAGCGAGCGCACCATGGACGAGCTGACGTTGACGCCACCTATCGACATAGGCTGCCACTGCTCTACGGCAATGCCCAATTCGCGGCCATGGCGAACGTAGTCGTCAAAGCCCTCCGTGCGGTCATGGCCGAAACGGTTGTCATACCCGATTACAAGCCTGCGCACGCCCATGCGCCCAAGCAGCACCTCGCGCATGAAGTCGCGGGCAGACAGGGCGGCCATCCCTGCGTCGAAAGGCAACATGGCGCACCGGTCAATGCCCGTCCGGGCAAGCAGTGCGAGCTTTTCCTCGGTGGTGCTGAGCAGCTGCGGGCGGTAGTCGGAGTGGAGCACCTGGCGCGGATGGCGGTCGAACGTCACCACGGCAGACTCCATACCCTCCCTGCGGGCCGTGTCGATGACATGGTTAATGAGGTAGCGGTGGCCGCAGTGTACGCCGTCGAAGAAGCCTATCGTGGCCACGCAGGGCCGCCCCGCCGCCTCCGCCGATGTGAGCCTCACCGTCCTCATTGCCTTTTCCTAAGCCGGGAAACGGCCCTCAGGGCCTCTCCCACTATCATCACAGGCGACGTGCAGAGGATTATCCACAGCCACGTTTCGAGCGAAAGCGGCTCCACGCGGAACATCTTGCCACCGAATGTCACGATGACCCACTGGCCCACAAGTATGATGAGCAGCACCAGCATCAGGCCCTTGTCGGCAAAGAAGCCGTGGAAGGCCGAGTGGCGCGAGCCGAGCGACTTGGCGTTGAACAAGTTCCACCATTGCAGCATGACGAACACGGTGAAGAAAATGGTAAGGTGCTTCACGTCGGCCACACCGTTGTCCTTGAACCATACGAGCATCCCTATGAGGGCGGCGAAGAAGAGTACGCCCACCGAACAGATAGCCCAGCCCATCTGGCGACCTATGATGAAGTCGGACTGGTTGCGCGGTTTCTCGCGCATCACCTCGTGCGACGGTGGCAGCGAGGCCAGGGCCATGGCCGCAAAGGTGTCCATGATAAGGTTCACCCAGAGTATCTGCGTAATGGTAAGCGGCGTAGACACCACCCCGTCGATTGTAGGCACGCCCAATATCGAGCCGCCAAGCACGAGCAGCAGCGCAGCCACGTTGACCACGAGCTGGAAGAAGATGAACCGCTGGATGTTCTTGTAGAGCGAGCGCCCCCACTCCACGGCGCGCACTATGCTGCCGAAGGAGTCGTCGATGAGGGTCATGTCGCTGGCGTTCTTGGCCACGCTCGTGCCAGAACCGAGCGAGAGGCCCACGTGGGCGTGGTTGAGCGCAGGCGCGTCGTTGGTACCATCGCCCGTCACGGCCACCACCTCGCCGCGCTTCTGCAACAGGTTAACGAGCCGCTGCTTGTCGGTAGGCCTGGCGCGGCTCATCACGCGGAGCTTGGCCACGCGCTTGTAAGCCTCCTCATCGGAAAGAGCCTCGAAGTCGGGGCCGGTTATCTGGGCCTCGGCGGGCGTTGAGTCGTCCCACGCGCCAATCTGGCGTGCAATCTCGATTGCGGTGGCCGAGGTGTCGCCCGTCACTATCTTCACGTCTATGCCGGCCTTACGGCAGTGGCGCACAGCATCGGGTACCTCGGGTCGCAGCGGGTCGCTGATGGCAGCCACGCCCTGAAGCGTGAGATGGGCGTCGGCAGGCGACAGCTCCACCTTGTCTATATCGGCGGCCACCTCCTTGCAGGCAAAGGCCAGTGTGCGCATGGCCTTGTTCTGGTAGCCCAGCAGCCGCTCACGCAGGGCGGCGCGGTCTGCGTCGGCCATGTCGCAGTAGGTGGCCACAATCTCGGGCGCGCCCTTCATGAAGAGGTAACGCTTGCCGCCCACCTCGGCTATGGTTGCCATGTACTTGCGTTCGGTTGAGAACGGCAACTGCCACACCACCTTGTTGGCCGAGCGCAGCGAGCGGTAGTCGTGGCCGCCGCGCTGCATCCAGAGCAGCAGCGCTCCCTCGGTGGGGTTGCCTATTGGCTTGTCGCCGTCAAGCTCGGCAGTGGAGTTTGCGGCTATGGCGCCCGGCAGCAGTCCGTCGCCATCACCGGCGGCGCACCACATCTCCTGCACCTGCATCTTGTTCTGTGTCAGCGTGCCGGTCTTGTCGGTGCATATCACGGTCACGGCGCCCATGGTCTCGCAGGCGTGCAGTTTGCGCACGAGGTTGTTGCTCTTCAGCATTCGCCTCATGTTGAGCGCAAGGGCCAGGGTGACGGCCATGGGCAGGCCCTCAGGCACTGCCATGACAATCAGCGTGACGGAAACCATGAAGTACTGCAGCACCACCTCGGCCATGCGCAGGTAGTTGTCAGAGTGCCAGAGGTCGTTGGTCATGAGGTCATGGCCAAGGAATATGACGAAGGCGGCCACGGCAACGCCGGTGCCAACCTTGCTTATGAGCTTGGCCAAACGGTCGAGCTGAAGGTTGAGCGGGGTCTTCACTGCGGTCATCTCGGTAGACTTGCGCGCCACCTTGCCTATCTCCGTGGCATCGCCAACAGCCGTTACCACCATGCGCCCGCTGCCGTTCATCACCATCGTGGAGCGCAGGGCATGGTTCGAAGGATACGTGGCCCCGTCCTGCCTCACGTCGGTATATTTCGAGATTATCGGCTCGCCGGTGAGCGCCGACTCGTCTATCTGCAAGTCGGTGGCCTCGAAGAGCGTTCCGTCGGCAGGCACCTCGTCGCCCACGCCGAGCAGCACCACATCGCCCACAACCACATCGCGGCGCGGAATCTCCTGCACCTTGCCGTCGCGCATCACCTTAACGGGCGACTCCTCGCCGATGGCGGTGAGCACGTTGAACTTCTTTGCCGCATCGCGCTCAAAGTAAAAACCGATGGTAGTGGCAAGGAAGATGGCCAGGAAGATGCCTATCACCTCCACGAACTCATTCTCGATGATGGCCAGTACCAACGACACTGCGGCTGCAACGAGCAGCACCTTGATGATGGGGTCGTTGTATTTCTCAAGGTAGAGCCGCCACATGGGCGTCCGCTTGGGCGGCGTAAGGACATTCTCGCCATGCTGGCGGCGGCTCTCCTCGGCTTGTGCCGACGACAGGCCGCGCCGTGCGTTTTCTGTGATGTTTTCTGTTTCCATATATATAAATATGTGTTTGGTTTCCCACTAACAATGCCTGCCACTTGCACCGCGCACGGGGCTGTGCCTGCACGGGATGGCGTCCGAGCCGCAGCGCGCACAGCGGGCGCACGCAAGCAAGCCGATGGCTAAGCGGGGGCAAAGTTAGCTAAAAATGGGCTAATGCGGGTATGCGCGCCATGTTTTTTATAACTTTTTGCGAAAAACATTTGGTTGTTTGGATATTTTGCCGTACCTTTGCACCCGAATAAAGCGAACAGCTGCATTCAAGGGCTTTTAGCTCAGTTGGTTAGAGCAACAGACTCATAATCTGGAGGTCCCAGGTTCAAGCCCTGGATGGCCCACCGACAAACTCCTATAAGTTAAATGCTTATGGGAGTTTTGTTTTTATTGGTAGTTCATGGATGTTGACCCGAAACCGGGTCAGGGAAACTTGCTTTACAAGGCTGTGCAGGGTCAGGTAAGACATACTCAGCCTTATTATTAGCTTATGGACTATGCAATGATTGGAGCAAAATAGCCATCATTGACTGTGAGAATGGAAGTGCTGATTTATATGCCAGCTTAGGCAATTACAATGTGCTGTCCCTTCAAGACAACTTTACCCCCGAAACTTATATGGAAGCCATAGGGATATGTGAGGATGCAGGGATGGAAGTCATTATCATAGATTCCATTTCCCAATGTTGGGACAATCTATTGGAATACCATGCCAACTTGCAAGGCAACAGCTTTACTAATTGGCAGAAGGTCACTCCAAGAATCAATGCTTTCATGCAGAAGATACTGCAAAGTGAGAAGCATATCATTTGCACCATGAGATGCAAGCAGGATTATGTCCTCAATGAGAAGAATGGCAAGATGGTGCCTGAAAAAGTAGGGCTAAAAGCTGTGATGAGGGATGGAATAGATTATGAGTTTACCATAGTATTTGACATCAACATGAAGCATCAAGCCATTGCAAGTAAGGACAGGACTAACCTGTTTATGGGGAAGCCTGATTTCACCATCACACCAACTACAGGGCAAATCATCCTTGATTGGTGCAATGATGGGGTGAATGTGGAAATGATAAGGCAACAAATCAATAAGGCAAAATCCATTGAGGAATTGACAGTCATCTATCACAAATACCCTGAATGGTATCAGCAGCTGAC
>CALUGA010000046.1 GCA_944320105.1 uncultured Prevotella sp.
TGCTCAACGACGACGTGCTCAACGGCACGATAATACTTATTCTCGTCACGTGCGTGTTCAGCTCGTTCACCACCGAGCGCGCCGCCAAGAGCATGGTGCTGGAGAAGCGCGCCACCACCCCGCAGGAAGACGGCGGCGACGACGAGAAGATAATGGTGCCGCTGCGCGACCCACAAACCGCCGACACCCTCGTTACCATAGCCGTGATGATGCGCAACAAGAAGCTGAACCGCGGGCTTGTGGCCCTCAACGTGGTTTACGACGACGCCAACCGGCTGCCACGGCAGGAGCAGGGGCGGCGGCTCATGGAGCGCATAACCAAGGTGGCGGCCTCCGCCGACGTGCGCGTGCAGACGCAGGTGCGCATAGCCACCAACATCACCAACGGCATTAAGCACGCCTTCAAGGAGTTCAACGCCTCGGAGATAGTGCTCGGCATGTGTCCGGGCAGCGGCCACTCGCACAAGTTCCTCGGCGAGCTGGCGCAGAGCCTCTATAGCGGACTGAGCCGCCAGATAGTGCTCGTGCGCTGCCCCCAGCCGCTCAACACGCTCCGGCGCATTGAGGTGGCCGTGCCGTCGAAGGCCGAGTTCGAGCCGGGCTTCTACCGATGGCTGGAGCGTCTGGCGCGCCTTGCCGCCAACCTTGAGTGCCGCCTGCAGTTCCACGGCAGGCAGCAGACGATGCAACTCATTGCCGCTTACCTGCAAGGCTCGCACCCGGGGGTGAGGGCGATGTACACCCCGATGGAACACTGGAACGAACTGCCGCAACTGGCAACGGCGGTAGACGCCGACCACTTGTTCGTGGTGGTCACCGCCCGCAAGGGAACGGTGTCGTACAAGGCGGCACTTGAGCACCTGCCCGAGGAGCTGGCGCAGAACTTCAGCGGCAAGAACCTCATGATAATATACCCCGACCAGTATGGCGAGGCGGCCAACATGATGACTTACGCCGCGCCGCAGATCCACGAGGAGCGCAGTGCCTACGCCGCGCTGCGCGAGTGGGTAGGCCGCAAGGTAGCCGCGCTGGGCAGGCACAAAGCATAAGACAAGACCCAAGATTATGATAGACATAAAAGGCATAAAGAAGAGTTTCGGCCCGCTACAGGTGCTAAAGGGCATCGACCTGCACATAGGCAAGGGCGAGATAGTGAGCATAGTGGGCCCCAGCGGGGCCGGCAAGACCACGCTGCTGCAAATAATAGGCACGCTCGACAAGCCCGACAGCGGCACCGTAACCATCGACGGCACCGACACATCCGCACTCAGCGGCAACCGCCTGGCCGACTTCCGCAACCGCCACGTGGGCTTCGTGTTCCAGTTCCACCAGCTGTTGCCCGAGTTCACGGCACAGGAGAACGTGATGATACCGGCCTACATCGCCGGCACACCTCCCAAGGAAGCCGCCAAGAGGGCCGCCGAACTGCTCGACTTCATGGGCCTGGCCAACCGCGGGAACCACAAGCCGGCCGAACTCTCGGGCGGCGAGAAGCAGCGCGTGGCCGTGGCGCGCGCACTGATGAACAACCCCGCCGTGATACTGGCCGACGAGCCGTCGGGCAGCCTCGACAGCAAGAACAAGGGCGAACTGCACCAGCTCTTCTTCGACCTGCGCGACAAGTTCGGGCAGACTTTCGTAATCGTTACGCACGACGAGCACCTGGCCGCCATCACCGACCGCACCATAAAGATGAACGACGGGCTGCTGGCCGGCGACGAGGAGGCTGCCGCCAAACCGCAACATGACAACAACGCAACAAACAACGCTGAGCTATGAAAGGGATAAGACTTGGAGACTACAACCAGATGACGGTTGTGAAGAAGGTGGACTTCGGCATTTACCTCGACGGGGGCGACGAGGGCGAGATACTGATGCCTGCCAGGTACGTGCCTGAGGGCTGCAAGCCGGGCGACGAGCTGACCGTATTCGTTTACCTCGACCAGGACGAACGCCCCGTGGCCACCACCGAGAAGCCGCTCGCCAAGGTGGGCGACTTTGCCTACCTCAAGGTGAACTGGGTGAACGAGTACGGAGCTTTCCTCGACTGGGGACTGATGAAGGACCTCTTCTGCCCGTTCCGCGAGCAGAAAATGCGCATGGTGAAGGGCAACTCATACATCGTTTACGTAACGCTCGACGAGGAGAGCTACCGCATCATGGCCACGGCCAAGATTGAGCGGCACTTCCTGCCCGAACCGCCATCGTACATCCACGGCGACGAGGTAGACCTGCTGGTGTGGCAGAAAACCGACCTCGGCTTCAAGGTGATAATAGACAACTGCTACCCGGGACTGGTGTACGACAACCAGATTTTCCGCCCGCTGCACACCGGCGACCGCCTCCGGGGCTTCATCGACTGCGTGCGCCCAGACGGCAAGATAGACGTGGCACTGCAGCCATCGGGCCGGCGCCAGACCGAGGAATTTGCCAACACGCTGCTCAACTACCTCTACGAGAACAACGGCCATTGCTCCATTGGCGACAAAAGCCCGGCAGAGCTGATAGCCGACACGTTCAAGGTGAGCAAGAAAACGTTCAAGAAAGCCGTGGGCGACCTCTACCGCCGCAGGCTGATAACCATCACCGACGACGGCATAAGGCTCGCATAAGCCTCCCCTACACCACCTACCACACCTACAACACCCACCTACCACACCTACAACACCCACCCCCAAACACAACACCCACCACAAAGCAGCGCGGCCCCGCCACCTTAACGGATGGCGAGGCCGCGCCCTTTTTGCACACAAGGCCGGCCCATCAGCCGACCCCTATAGGCCGCAATGCTCAGAGAATCCTGCCACGGATGCTGAACTTGAGCACGGGATAAATCGTTAGCTTGTCCATAAGCTCGCTGATGTCGTCGCCAGCTTCCTCCTCAAGGATGGCCTGAAGGTCGTCCACCCCCTCGGCATAAACCTCTGGCTTGCCATGGAACTGCACACCAAGCTCAAAGCGGCAGCCCACACGCCCCTTGGGGATGAGGCGGCCGAAACCAAGGCCAAGATACGGGCGGAAGCCGTTTACCTTCACCCCGCCCTCGGCGTCACCGTTCTCGTTAATGGGGATTCGGTACTCGTCGATGTCGATGCCAATGTCTGCACCCTGCTGTGCCATCTGGGCAAACTCGTCGCTGTGGCCGGTAATCTTTATTATCTTGCTGCCACCGAAGGAGAATCCAGCAGTAACGAAGAACGAGCTTGCATCGGGGAAGGGATAGCAGTCGAACTTCAGGTCTACCGTGGTGCGCTTCAGCGATGCCTTGGCTTCCATCGTTCCCTCAAAGTCGGAGCCAAAGCGGTCTACTCCTGCCACGTCCACATCGGTGGTGAAGTTGATGTCGGGCATGATGTTGACGCCAAGGCGAACAGAGCAATACTTGGTAAGGCAGGTGGCGGCATCGATGCCGATACCCTCCGTACCAACGCCTACACCTATGCCGATGCGGTTGCCAAGGGCATAAAACTCGCCCTCTTCCTGGGCCTGTGCGCCCGTCAGCGAAGCCAGTGCCACGGCGAGCGAAAGTAACAATTTTCTCATGTCTTTACCTTTTTTGATTATTTTGTCATTTTACATTGTGCAACTTTGCGTTTGCAAAATTAATCAAAAAACCATTAAAAACCAATGCAAAACCATGACAATATGAACACAATGTGCGACTTTGTGGTTATCATGACGATTTTCGTGACCAAACAGCATTGCAGGCAGCGCATTGCGCCGAAGGTCCAAGGGAGTTCTGCAAAATAATGGGCACAAAAAAAGAGACACCGCGCAAGGCGATGTCTCCATCCGTTGTGGGCGCTGAGGGATTCGAACCCCCGACCCTCTGCTTGTAAGGCAGATGCTCTAAACCAGCTGAGCTAAGCGCCCGGATGCTTGTCGTAAGCGGGTGCAAAAGTACGGAGAAAAAACGGAACTGCCAAATTTTTCCATCTCTTTTTTTTGCAAATCGTAAAAAAACAATGACTGTTCGCAAGCAACCTATGCGCAATATGCGCGACAGGCCGAAGCGTTTTGCCGTTAACATTTTGGTTCATCCGACATTTCGAGTGATACGGCAATCATGTAGTGCATATAGCCTCAATTTAAAATACCGTTCATCTC
>CALUGA010000047.1 GCA_944320105.1 uncultured Prevotella sp.
ATAATGCTACGTATCTTACTGAAAACCCAATAGTTTACATTATTTTTCCTGAATCCATCCATAATCGGGCGAGTTTCACTATCTTTGCTTTGTCCTCCTAATATATATAATGGTTAATTTGCAACTATGAGGTTAGGCTTGCCTGTTGGCTAAGCAAGCGTTTTGGGTGCAAAGTTACGGCTTTTCCGCGATGCGAGGGCATAACTGCCTGACAATGAGGTGACAACAAGTCACAAAGTTGCGGCGGGCGGCACGGCGGCGGGTTGGAGAATGGTATGGAGAGGCATGGGGCGGCATGGGCGGGGCGGGCAGTTTTGGCAGTAACTTTGCCTCCGTTCAACAAAAAACAGCAAAGAGGAATGACAAAACTACATCATGCAAACGACCCCAAGACCACCGCAGGCGAGGCCGGAACAAAGGGGCAAAGGCGGCAGGCGCCGTCGTGGTTTCACTTCATAGGCGAGCAGGCCGACACCAAGGCCGCCCTCGGTCGGGCAGGCACGGCCAAGGCATACCGCGCCGCGCTGAGCAGCTTCGCCCGCTACCGGGGCGGGCGCGACATGGCCATCAACGACATAGGGGCCGACGACATGGCCATGTACGAGGCGTGGCTCCGCAGCAGGGGGCTTAAGCGCAACTCATCGTCGTGCTACCTGCGCACCCTGCGCACGCTCTACCGCCGCGCCGCCGGGCAGGGGCTGGCCACGGGAGCCGACGTGTTCGGGCGCGTGTTCACCGGCTTTGCCCGCACAAGCAAGCGCGCCATAAGCCTTGAGGCTGTGCGCGCCATCAGTGGGCTAAGCCTGCCGGAAGGCTCAGCCCTGGCCTTTGCCCGCGACGTGTTCATGCTCAGCCTCTACCTACAGGGCATGGCCTTCGTTGACATGGCCTACCTGCGCAAGGCCGACATAAGGGGCAGACTACTGCAGTACGACCGCCGCAAGACGCGCCAGACGCTCTCCGTGGGCTGGGCCGAGCCTATGCAGGCCATCGTGGACCGCTGGGCTCGGCAGGCCGAGGGCAGCCCCTACCTGCTGCCCATCATCTCCCGCTGCGACGGCACGGAGCGGCGGCAGTACGAGCGCATGGAGCACAACGTGAACCGCAACCTGAAGAGGGTGGGCCAGATGGCGGGCGTGGGGCTGCCGCTCACCACCTACGTGGCGCGCCACACGTGGGCAAGCGCCATGCGCGACCTTGGCTTCGACCTCGCCCTGGTGAGCCGCGGGCTGGGCCACGAGAGCCTTAGCACCACGCAGGTGTACCTCGCCACCATCGACACGGCCGCCGTGGCCCGCGCCAACGGTAAGCTCATGGCCTGCATAACGGGGTAGCCCCTAAGTGAAAAAGGGAAGGCTGGGAGTAATGGGAGGGTTGGGGGCTATGGGAGGGCTGGGAATACTGGGAGGGCTGGGAGTACTGAGAGTACTGGGAATATGCGAGCCACGCCCTTCCACGATGCATATTTTCTTAACTTTTAATTCTTAACTTTTAATTTTACGGGCGCAGCCTGCTGCCGCGAAGGCAGCGGGCTGCGCCCGTAAGGAAAGTGCGAGTCAGGCGTCAGAATCCCATGTGGTCGAGCGAGTCGTTGAAGTCGCGCGGCTCGTGGTTCTCCTCGCCCATGCGGTCGTGGCGGCGCTCATTGCCCTGCCTGCGCTCGGGCCTGGGGCGTCGTTCGCCGCGCTCGCGGCGCGTTGGGCGCTCCACGTAGCCCTCGGGCTTCGGTATGAGCACGCGGTGGGAGAGCTTGTACTTGCCCGTCTTGGGGTCAATCTCCATGAGCTTCACCTTAATCTTGTCGCCCTCGTGGATGCCGGCCTCCTCAACGGTCTCAAGCCGCTTCCAGTCTATCTCGCTGATGTGGAGCAGTCCGTCCTTGCCGGGCAGAATCTCCACGAAGCAGCCGTAAGGCATCACCGAGCGCACGGTGCCGTCGTAGACCTCGCCCACCTCGGGTATGGCCACTATGGCGCGAATCTTGGCCAAGGCGGCATCGATGCTCTCCTTGCCCGGTCCGCTTATCTGCACCTTGCCCACGCCGTCCACTTCGTCGATGGCGATGGTGGTGCCGGTCTCCTCCTGCATCTGCTGTATTATCTTTCCGCCCGGGCCTATCACGGCGCCGATGAACTCCTTCGGAATCTCTATCTGCACGATGCGCGGCACCTGCGGCTTCAGCTCGGGGCGCGGCTCGGCTATGGTGTCGGTGAGCTTGCCCAGAATGTACTCGCGCCCGGCCTTGGCCTGCATGAGCGCCTTCTCCAGGATGTCGAAGCTCAGACCGTCGCACTTTATGTCCATCTGCGTGGCGGTGAGTCCGTCCTTGGTGCCGGTGGTCTTGAAGTCCATGTCGCCGAGGTGGTCCTCATCGCCGAGGATGTCGCTCAGCACGGCGTACTTGTCCTCGCCGGGGTTCTTGATAAGGCCCATGGCGATGCCGCTCACGGGCTTCTTCATAGGCACGCCGGCGTCCATGAGTGCGAGCGTACCGGCGCAAACGGTGGCCATCGACGACGAGCCGTTGCTCTCCAGTATCTGGCTCACGAGGCGCACGGTGTAGGGGAAGTCCTCTGGTATCTGGCCCTTCAGGGCGCGCCAAGCCAGGTGGCCGTGGCCAATCTCGCGGCGGCCCACGCCGCGCTGCGCCTTGGCCTCGCCTGTGCAGAACGGCGGGAAGTTGTAGTGGAGCAGGAAGCGCATGTAGCTCTTGTCGAGCACGTCGTCAACGAGCTTCTCGTCGAGCTTCGTTCCGAGTGTGCAGGTGGTGAGGCTCTGCGTTTCGCCGCGGGTGAAGATGGAGCTTCCGTGGGGCATGGGCAGCGGCCCAACCTCGCACCAGATGGGGCGAATCTCGTCGGTCTTGCGTCCGTCGAGGCGTATGCCCTCGTCGAGTATGCAGCGGCGCATGGCGTCGCGCATCACGTCGTGGTAGTAGCGGTCCATCATGGCCTGCTTCTCCTCCATCTCGTCCTCG